>CAZKRM010000022.1:0-56088 GCA_964555285.1 uncultured Nitrospiraceae bacterium | reverse complement strand
TGCGTGATCCGATATGAATTCAGGGGAAATCACCCACTCGGAAAGGAGAAGAGCCGAAAAAGAGGGAGAGAGCAGTTGGCGTAACCTTGCACCTGCCCAAGAATCACAAGCAGCCACAATTCTGACCTGAATCCTGCTATACTTTTCAATCGATGACGTATCGGATTGAATTTGCCGACGAGGCAAAACTCAACTTGCGTGCACTGCGAAAAAGCGATCAGGTCAAGGTGCTCGATAAAATCGACATGCACCTCACCCATCAACCGGCCATGCAGAGCAAGAGTCGCATCAAATCGCTGAGACCCGGAACGTTTCCACCCTACCGCCTCCGGGTGGACGCATTTCGAGTCTACTATGACGTGATCGAGGTCCAGCGACTCGTGGTCGTATATGGCATTGTGCCCAAGACGAAATCGGAAGCCTGGCTTGCGCAATCGTCGAAGGACCATAGGGAGGGAAGAATACCATGAAGGTCGTCCCATTGAACGAAGTGAAGAACCGCTTGTCTGCCTATCTGGAATTGTCCAAGCACGAGGACATCGTTGTCACCAAGAATGGAAGAGCAGCGGCTGTGTTGCACGGCGTGACCGACGAGGACTTGGAGGATTATCTCTTCGAGTCAGATCCCCGATTTATCGCCCGCATCGAGTCCCTGCGGCGTCATTACCAGCGCGCAGGCGGCACGACTCTCGAAGATGTGAGGAAGGAACTGGGCATTCCTCTCAGGCGACGACGGCGAAGGAAGTAAGAATGCTCGGTCAGCTCGCGGGATGAGTGGATGTTCTGGGAGATGGCCTGGAACGAGGAGAAATGGCCGGTGTGAGATTGAAGAGGGGCAGGCAGGCGGGAGTGTTCCCGTGCTCGCGGACCCCGCGCTAAGAAGCGCTCGGTCGACGCGCGCAGTGAAGAACACTCCGCCCGCCTGCCCGAGGATCATTCCGGCCATGGAGGGGGAGTGAAGAAAAAGGGGCTCTTCAGGAAATCGTGTGGGCAAAGAATCCGGTTCTTCTGAATGCCATGTCGCGTGCCTCCTCTAAGATACAAGGGGAGGTGAGGTGGGGTAGAGTCACCGGCAGACTGTCGCGGTCGCACGCCGTCAAAACGGAGAGGGGTTTCTGATCACCTGTTATCTCACAGCCGCCATCAAGAAAAGGACGGAAGCATGGAGACAAAAATAATGAGACCTGGCCCTTCTCTTACCTTTCTCTTCATTCCAGCGTCCCCCCCCCGCCAGGACCGGTTGCCGATGATGATCACATCACAGAAAGAGTGGTCGGCTGGGGATGCGTTCCTTCAAGCTTCTCCACAAGATCAGGGAAACTCATCTCTTAAGGAGTATCTCCCCAGCACTAACGGCTTCTGGCAGCGTAGGCATATGCCCACTTGATGTACGGTCCTGGAACAGGATCCATGAAGGCATGAGTCCTAGGTCTTGAAACTACAGGCTAAATAGACTGGCACTGCCCTTGCTCCACCTACTCACTCGCCTGCTGTAATCGCCTCGTCTGACTCACTCTCACAGAAGGCGTTTTCGCGTATTGTGAGGACAGTTCTTTCGAGAAGGGGGAGATCTCTGATGAAAGTCTATGGAGGATGCGCACAGGAGATGACTATGAAACAGACTATGAACATCGGATTGATCCTGCTCACGCTGACTCTCGTTCCACTGATCGGGTTTCCGGAAAAGAGCCATGCCTACTCCAGCTACGGCAGCGATGTCGACAGGGCTTGTCAGACTTTCAACGGCACCACGCCGTTTGCCGATCAAAGCTGTGCGCTCTGCCATGCTTCGAATCGCTCACAGCGGCAGGAGCCCCAATGGACCTGGTATCAGGGCGGGAACTTAACCGCCTTTTGCCCCGCGGGAAACGTGGCACCGGTGGCCAATGCCGGGCCGAATCAGACCGTCACGACCGGAACGGTGGTCACCCTCAACGGGAGCGGCTCCAGCGACGTGGACGGGAATCCGTTGACCTACTCGTGGTCATTCGTGTCGATACCAACCGGCAGCAGCGCGACGTTGACCGGTCCCACCACGGTCAAGCCTACTTTCCTGGCTGATAAAGTCGGCCAGTATGTGGCGCGGCTTGTCGTCAACGACGGCACGGTCAACAGCTCTGCCGCCACAGTGACGATTACAACCACGCCGGGCAATACTGCCCCGGTGCCCAATGCCGGTCCCGACCAAACCGTGCAATTCGGCGTCCTGGTCACGTTGAACGGGAGCGGCTCCAGTGACGTGGACGGCAATCCACTCACCTACCAGTGGACGTTTGTCACCATCCCAACCGGCAGCGCCGCGAAGCTCTCCACTCCGACTGCGGTCACGTCGACCTTTGTGGCGGACCTGGCCGGCCAGTATGTGGCGCGGCTCGTCGTCAACGACGGCACGGTGAATAGCACGCCGGATACGGTCACCATTACGACGATGGGCGGCAATACGCCGCCGGTCGCCAAGGCGGGACCGGACCAGTCGGTGCAGATGGGGACCACCGTCACGCTGAATGGCAGTGGCTCTACGGATGCGGACAGCAATCCGTTGACCTACGACTGGTCATTCGTCTCGGTGCCGCCCGGGAGTACCGCGACATTGTCGAACCCGACCGCCGCCATGCCGTCCTTTGTGGCCGACAAGGCGGGCCAGTACGTGGTGCAGCTCATCATCAACGACGGCACGATCAACAGTGCGCCGGACACCGTGGCCATTGCGGTGGCATCCGGCAATACTGCGCCGGTGGCCAATGCCGGGCCTGATCAGAGCGTGGCGGTGGGCGCGACGGTCATCCTGGATGGCAGCGCGTCGCGCGATACCGATCGGAATGCCTTGAGCTATAACTGGGCGTTGACAGCCAAACCAACTGGGAGTGCCGTGACACTCTCCAACGCCGCAACAGCGATGCCGAATTTCATCGCCGATGTAGCGGGTCAATATGTGGGGCAACTGATCGTTAACGACGGCACGGTGAACAGCGCTCCGGATACCGTCACAATCACGGCCGGAGTCGGCAACAGCGCACCGGTCGCCACTGTGGAACCGAGCCAGCCCGTAGCGGTGGGCGCAACAGTCACCCTGGACGGCAGCGCGTCGCGCGATGCCGACGGGAACGCCCTGACCTACCGGTGGGCCTTCATGGCCAAACCGACGGGCAGCACCGCGACGCTCTCCAATCCCACCGTGGCCAGGCCGACCTTCGTCGCGGATATCGGCGGGGAATATGTCGCTCAACTCATCGTCAATGACGGGAAACTCGACAGTCCTCCCGCCACTGCCATGACCAGGGCGCTGCCCATGCCGGCGGCGCGCGGCGTCTATGTTGCAAGGGCCAGGTGGAAGGCCGAAGACGGGAAGCTTAGGGTGACAGGCCGGGGACCCAACGGGACCAGCGTCGAGATTCTCGACGCCGATACGGGCACGCTGATCGCCACAGGCACAACCGGACGCAATGGACGGTATAGCCTGTATGTCAGCGCCGCGGTCGTACCCTGCGCGGTTGAAGCCAAAGCAAACGGGTTGGTCAGCGACCGGGCTCCTGTGGCCGGCGCTCCTGCCGCCTGCGGCCAGGCAAGTATCAGATCGACTCAGGGGAAGAACAGACAGAACAACAGGTCGCTCTCGGAGGAGAGCGGAGAACGCGGTGGTAAATCACTCTTGAGGCGAAACGGACAAGATCGTTAAGACACCGACCGCAAGGTAATCAGTGAGGAGATGGGACAGGGCGTGAGCTCACGCCCTGTCCCATCGGCCCCTTCAGACTTCGAAACGCTCCTTCCAATCAGACAGCCGCCGACCTCTACCGCATTCTCGGCCCCTTGTTCTCGACAATCCAATTGCGCGAATCCCAGTCATATTACTCACAGTTCGTGCAGGATCACAGAAAGACACCAGGAGCATTTTCGTCATTCAGCTCTTCCCCTGGCCGGATTCCCGCCACAGCATAACTGCCAGCCCGCCGGCGACGACCAGACCGAGGTAGCTGGCCCACATCGGGATCACGGCCCCGCCGATTATCACTTCCCACCCCAGCAGGATGCGCAGTAGATGCAGACAGGCAACGAGCGTGAAGATGCCGACCGCAACGGTTGTAAACGGCTTCAACGTGGTCCCTCCCTTGAGCCACTACAGGTACGCCGACTGGCCAGAAATATCAACCGTGCCCTGCGCGCATCTTTCTGGTAAAGTTGCCGCGTGACGCAGCGCCAGATATGGCAGAACATCGGTGGGCTGGGTGTTCTGATTGCACTGCCGGCGCTGGTGTATCGGCTGAACACCGGGGAGCGAGCGGTGCCGGGGTTGATCGAGTGTCTCAAGGATGCGGACTCGTCGGTGAGAATGTTACCGACGCTGAGTATTGAGTATAATGAGGCCGACGTCGACTCATGATGATTAGATTGCTGCTCGCCATCGGTATTTTCAGCCTGTTGGGATTTGCCTCGACCCCGTCGTTTGCTGTCTCCAAGTATGAAGACAGTCTCAAAGAGTTGACCGAGGGGGTGACGGCCGAAGCGGTCAAGTCGAAGAAGCAGCGACTGGCTGTCATGGACTTCACGACCGACAAGGGAACCGTCACGCCGCCCGGCCGGTTTCTGGCCGAAGAATTAGCAACCCATCTATTGGTAGCGGGTGAGCTGAAAGTCGTCGATCGGAGATTACTGGCCTCGAGTGTGAAACGGCAGGGGCTGACTCAGTTGGATCCCGCACAGGCGAAGGTCGCGCAGAAGGTCGCCAAGGCCGTCCGGGCCGATGTCTTTGTGACCGGCACGTTTGTCGAGATTCCGGAGGGAATCCAGATCACGACCAAACTCCTGGCCCCGACGAGTCTCCAAGTCATCGGCGCGGCGAGGGTCATCATCCCCAAGACCGGCCCCTTGATCGAGCTGATGAAACCGCCCGACCAGCCGGCGGCGGCGAAGGTTGAGACGGTGGCGCTTCCTCCTGGGTTGGGGTCCAGCTCGAATGAGTTCTATCGGCTGACCGTGACGGCAATCCAGAAACAGGAACGGCAAGTCAAACTCGATCTTGCGCTGGAAAGCACGTCGCCGCGGGACCTGAAGATCCTGTGCAAGCTGCAAGAGACCTATCTGGAGGACGAGCACGGGGCCGAGTGGCGCCAGGACGCGGCGGACAACCGGGAAGGGCTCTGCACCAGGGGGATCGAGTTGTCGCCTCGGGAGAAAGAACGGACGCTGCTGACCTTCACGGCGAAAGACAAGGCTGCCGGCATGATCTTTACGTTGCGCTTCCATGAAGTCACACCGCGCCGCGATGCGATCGTGACCATCGGCGGACTGAAATCCGAATCGCCGGCGAACCCACCGTCGGCCACACCGCCGGATCCCTCGCCGGTCGCCACCCAGTAACCCAGGCCCTCCATCGACGGAGTGTCACTGTGATCAAGCAAGTGTTGACGATAGCTGGATCGGATTCCGGCGGAGGCGCCGGCATCCAGGCGGACATCAAGGCGATGTCCGCGAACGGTGTGTTCGCCATGTCGGTCATCACCGCCGTCACGGCGCAGAATACGGAAGAAGTCACCGAGGTCCTGGAGCTGCCGTCCTCTATCGTTGCCGCCCAACTGGATGCCGTGTTCGATGACTTCGATGTGGCCGCGGTCAAAACAGGCATGTTGTCGTCCGCCGAGATCGTGCGGATCGTGGCCAAGATGCTGAAGCCGCAGCATGTCGTCAACCTCGTGGTCGATCCGGTCATGATCTCCAAGACCGGTCGTGCTCTATTGAAGCCGGAGGCGATCGATGTGCTCAAGAAAGAGCTGATCCCCCTTGCGCTGATCGTCACGCCCAACATCCATGAGGCGCAGCAACTCTCGGGTATCGAGATCGACACGTTGGCCGACGCGCGACGCGCAGCGAAAATCATCCACGGGTTCGGCTGCCGGCACGTGCTCATCAAGGGTGGACACCTCTTATCGGAACGAGCGACCGATCTGCTCTACGACGGGCGTTTCTTCAACGTGTTCAAAGGCGAGTTCATCGACACGCCGCACACGCACGGCACCGGCTGTACCTACGCGTCGGCGATCGCCGCGCAGCTGGCGCGCGGCAACGCGGTGCCGGAGGCCGTCCAGGCCGCCAAGTCGTACGTCACGGAAGCCATCCGGCATAGTTTGGCGATCGGCCACGGGAAAGGGCCGACGAACCATTTCTATTTCTTGGAGGGGTAACCCACCATGCGCCGGTTCCAATGTGCCCCGCTGCTCTTCCTACTGACAGGGCTGGCCTGGCTGATCGTCGCCTCGCTGGTCGGCATGGCTGGTTTTCTCGGCATCGTGCGCGGAACCCCGCTGCCCACCTGGCTCCGGCTCCTTCACGTGCACGGCGCGCTCGTGGGCGGAGTCGCGCAACTGATCATGGGAGCGATGCTGACTTTCATCCCGACATTATTGATGACGGGGCAGAAGCGGTCGGACTCCCATCCCATTCTCTATCTCTCCATCAACGGCGGCACGATCGGCTTGCTTGCCGGATTCGCGTTGCGCGATTCCACCGTGGCAGGCGCGGCCGGGCTGCTCATCATCGGTGCCTTTCTGTCGGTCGCGAGCGACGCGATCCGGCAGGCCAAGGCCAGCCTCAATGCACCGCCGCTGAATCTGTGGTTCTATGGGATGGCCCTCGCCGGCCTGTTCGCCGGACTCGCGCTGGGGGTCGGGATGGCCTTCGGCTGGTTCACAAGTTGGTACGGGCATGCGCGGCTGTCGCACATTCATCTGAATATCTTAGGGTTCGTAACGCTCACGATCATCGGCACCATGCACAATTTGCTGCCTACCGTGTTGCAGGCTCGGCTGCACAGTCCGCAGCTGGCCCGCCTCGTGTTCGTGCTCTGGCCCGCCGGTCTGCTCGTGCTGATCGGAGGATTCTCTCGGTCGTCCCTGTGGATCGAGATCGCCGGCGGCGGCATCCTGATCGTGGCCGGCGCGGCATATGCCTACAACATGCTCAAGACCTGGCTCCATGCCGGCACCCAAGGAAACGCCGCCTCCGATCATCTCCTTGTCGCAACCTGTTTCCTCATACTCACCGTGATCATGGGCGTGCTCGTCGGCGTGAACTCCCTGTGGAACCCGCCGGCCTTGCCGTTCGGCACCTTGCACCTGGTCGCCTACACCCACATGGCGCTCGTCGGTTTCATACTCCAGACAATCTTCGGCGCCCTCTCCCATCTCCTGCCCGTCACGCTGGCGGTTCGCCGTGTGGCCAGTCACAAGAAGCGGCCGACGTATCTCGAAGAGCTGACCACCATCGCCAACCGCTGGCGCTTCGTCCAAATCGGCACCTTGAGCCTGGGCACGATGGGGTTGGCCGCGGTTGCCTCCTTGACTTGGAGTCTTCCGATGAACGCACCCGCTATCCAACTCAGCGCCTGGATTAGCTTCGGTCTCCTGCTCTTCAGTCTCGCCCTCTTCGCCGCAAAAGTCGGGCACCTCCTCGGGAAGCAACCGGCGAAGTAATGGCGCGCGTCACGGAAGAAGCGTGCTCCTTTACCGACCAGCAGGGTCATCGGATCGCAGCAGTGTTGACCGGGCCCGCATCCGAAACGGTTTGCGTTGCCGTGTTGTGCCACGGGTTCCTCTCCTCCAAAAACAGCACGACAAACAAGACGCTGACCCACATGCTCACGGAGCGCGGCATCGCGACGTTTCGATTCGACTTTTTCGGTCAAGGCGAAAGCGAGGGACCGTTCGAACGTCTCACGACAACCCTCGCGGTGGGACAGGCGATAGCCGCGCTCGACCTCATGGCCGCAAAAGGTTTTCGGCGGATCGGCTTGATGGGATCGAGCTTCGGCGGCTTGGTGTCGATTCTTACCGCCGCTCAACGGAGCGATCTCACCTGCTTGGCATTGAAGTGCCCCGTCGTGGACTTCGCGGAAGAGTTGCGGCTGGAGTTCGGCGATGCGGAAATGACGAAGTGGAAGGCGACCGATACCATCCCGAATATCATCGGCGGTCAGAGCCGAATCACGCTCTCCTACGCCTTTTACGAAGACTGCCTCCGCCGGATCGCGTACGAACCGGCTCAACGGATCGCCGCTCCGACATTGATTGTGCAGGGCGACAAGGATGAGCATGTCCCACTGCACCAGAGCCGGCGACTCTTCGAAGCGCTGCAAACGGAGAAACGGCTGGACATACTGCCCGGCGCCGATCACCAGTTCACCAAAGTCGGCGACTTCCACAAGATGACGACATTGATTGCCGACTGGCTCACCGAGCACTTAACCCGATAACGACATACGCCATCGCCCGCAGCGAACGGGCGCGGGTTATTTCATTCGGATGACCGTGCGCAGCGGAAGCCGGTGTAACTATTGCGCGTAGCAGGTGGAAGTTTGAACCGTCCGTAGGTCAGAAGATATTTGGGCAGGTCGGACCACGAGCCTCCTCGCACGACTTTGAACTGGCCCTGCTCCGGTCCTGGCGGATTGCGTGACGGGCTCGTTTCGTAATAGCTTGCGCCATACCAATCCTGGACCCACTCCCACACATTGCCGGCCATCTCGAAGAGTCCATAAGGACTGGCGGCCTGCTGATACCGTCCAACCGGCATCAGCACCTGTGCGTAGCTAAAGCGGGCACCGAGAGCGAAGTTGGCAAGCGCCGTCGTCGGAGTGCTATTGCCCCATGGATAGAGCCGCTCATCCGTCCCTCTGGCCGCCTTTTCCCATTCCGCCTCGGTGGGTAAACGTTTGCCGATCCAGCGGCAATAGGCCTGCGCATCCTCCCAATCCACCCCGATCACCGGCCGATCATGGTGCAGCGCGAGATCCACCGTTTCCCACTGCCAGGGAGGGGTGCGGTTCGTCGCTGCGAGAAAAGCGGCGTACCGTGCAGTGGTGACTTCGTGCCTGTCCATCGTGTAGCGGTCGAGCCAGACCTGATGGCGGGGCCGCTCATCTTCCAAGGCCTGAGCGCCATCCACGCCCATCCCAAATGGGCCTTCTCCAATTTCAGCCATCGGCGTTTCGGCAACCGCCGGAGCCGTATCCTTCTTCATCTTCTTCAGTCGTTCCAACTGCGCCACCGCCATCTCCACAGGCATTCCGATCGTCACCATCAGACAGATCGCGATTATTATCCTCACCGTTCACCCCACCTCACAGGGTACTGAGCGTCGAGGATGATCCCCACTGCGCGCGTCGAGCGAGCGGTTTCTGAACCGCGGGCTCCGCGAGCATAGGGATCATCCTTGACGCTCAGTACACTCTTCCCCCCACGACCCAATGCCGGTCATCCGGCACATCGATCAGGAGCCGGCTCAAGTTCATTTCGGCCAACTGCGCCGCCACTTCGTCCTCCGTAAAGGCTGCCAGCAACGAATTGTAAAAATCCCGACGCAGGACAGCCGGTTCGTTCGCGGCGTACCGGTCCACGATCGCCTGCGCCGCCTCCGGCGACTCCGGCCGCAACAGGTCCATGATCAGCACCGGCGAGCTCGGCTTGACTAATTGCTTGAGCTTGAACCAAAACTGCAGCGGGTTCGGAACATGGTGCAACAGGCTATTGGAGATCGCCGCATCGGCCGGCTCCGGCAACATGACGTCCTGAAACCGCTCGCACCGAAAGGCAATACACTGAGAGAGATCCGCCATCTCCACCGCCTCTTTCGCTAACTGAATCATCGGCACGGCGGCATCGATCCCGGTCACCCGGCACTTCGGTAACGCACACACGAAGCGAATCGGAATGTCTCCCGGTCCGCACCCCAGGTCCAGCACGTGCCCTTCGATCAGATCGGGAAAGCACTCGCGGAAGCGATTCACGAAGCCTTGGTTCTCCTCCGCAAAATCCGCTCGCGCGTAAGCGACGGCCTGTTCCTGATCGTCCATCACCTCCGGCTCCAGCGTACGATTCATGAGTTCCCAGCTTTCAGCAATCAGCCGTCAGCAAGTCATCCGGAATCGGAGACTGAAAGCTGATTGCTGACTTGACGACCACTTCGTCCCCCGGACGCACCAGCCCCTCTCGGAGCACCTTTGCGCACAGGCGGCTCCAGCCGGGGTATTTCTTGATGGTGGTCGTCCTGGATACAACACTTAGGCTTTCCCTTCGCACGACTCGGAGGCCACCAACTCCAGAGCCACCCACCCATCGCGCTCCCGCACGGTTCTGACCGATGCACCATTCGCCGCGAAGGCCGTGGCGACCTCCGCCTGCTGATCCGCCAAGAGTCCCGAGAGCAGCAGTCGCGCCCCGCGCATTGCATACGCACAGAGCAAAGACGACACATCGAGCAACGTCTGCCGGTCGAGATTCGCCAGGACAAGATCGATTCGTTCAATGGCTTGGTCCAGGCTCTCGTCGAGCGTTCCCACCCGGAGGTCCAACTCGGAACCGAATCCATTCACAACTGCATACTCGCGGGCACACTCAATGGCCACGGGATCGGTATCGAGGCCGGTTGCTTTCGCGGCACCGAGTCGTAACGATACCATCGCCAGAATCCCGCTGCCGGTCCCAACATCGAGCACACGGTCGCCTTTGTGGATCGCGTCCTCCAGCCACTCCACCAACAACTGCGTCGTCGCATGATGGCCCGTGCCGAACGCCTGCTTCGGATCAATGACCAACTCCACGTCACCAGACTGAAGGGAGGGACGGTGCCAACTCGGTCGCACGACCACATGCCGGCCGATGCGGAGGGGCTGCACCGAAAGGGCCCAGAGCTCATTCCAATCGCGATCGGGCACACGGTTCATGCGTATGCAATCGTGCGTCTCGGCCTGCCCCAATCGCGTCAGCCATCCTCGGAGCCTCTGCAACGTCTCCGCACTCCACGCGTGAGCCGGCCAATACAGGCGAATCACGTCGCCCTCTTGCCAGGCCCCTTGCACCGCTGGATCATCCAACAGGCTCAAGAGTTCTCCAGCATCGCAGGCGGACTCGATCTGCACTTCAACCCACTCGTGCGTCATCTCGTAGACTCGCCTCTCCGCTCACCGAACAGCAGCCTCGTAGCTGTTGACGTCACAGCCCACAACCAGTAAGGTCCATCGAGCATGTCGGACTCGTCGCAACCCCCGACCCCTGGTCCGAGAGCGCACCGCCTCCGACGCGTGCTGGCTTTCAGCCAACGTCTCGCGCAGCGCGGACAGCAGACCAGCGCGCGCTTCACCCGCTGGCGTCTAGCGATCTTCGTCGCCGGCGTGCTGTGTTCCGTGATCCCCTACAAGCTCGGATGGTATGCACTCGGCAACGGTGCGCTGGCGCTGTTCGTGCTGATCTTCCTCGTCGTGGTCTGGCATCATAACAGGCTCGAAGACCGCTTGCACCGCCTTCGCCTGTGGCAGGAAATCAAGCGCCGGCACCTGGCACGCGTCTCGCTGGACTGGGCGTCCCTTCCTCCTCCCCGCATCATCGCACCTGAGCAGCACCCCTATGCCGCCGACCTCGACCTGACCGGCCCACACGGTCTCCTTACACTCATCGACACCACGGTCTCCTCCAACGGGCGCGACCGCCTCGCGTCCTGGCTGCTCGCGCAGCCCCCGGACTCCACTCACTGGCGAACGCGACAGGCCCTCATTAAGGAACTTGCGCCGCTTGCACGCTTTCGAGATCGCCTCGTGCTGGAAGCCACGCTGATCAGCGAAACCGACCTCAACGGCGAACGGCTGCGCATCGCCCTGACGACTCCCGTCCGCTTCCCCAACCTCCTGCCACTGCTGCTGATCGAGGCCGGGCTCGCCTGTGTCACGGCGGGCTCGGCAGTCGCAGCGTTACTCGGATGGGCCTCCGGCTATTGGATGCTCTCCTTCGCAACCTATGCGCTGATCTATCTGATGGTGGCAGGACGCAGCGAGGAAATCTTCGAACATGCGGTACTGGTGCATCTCGAACTCGAGAAACTCGGCACGGTCTTCTCGTGCATTGAGCGAGGGACCTTTCCATATCGACCCGTGTTGGGCGGACTCTGCCGCTCCCTGACCGGCAGCCGGGCCACACCCTCCACGTCGATCCGGCAAGCCGCCCGCCTCATGCATCGGCTGAGCATCAGAGTACATCCGCTTGTGCACCTGGCGGTGAATGCCCTCGGCCCCTGGGATATCTACTACACGCTGAGACTGCAACAGTTTCAAGATCGCGTCCTGGCGCACCTGCCAAGCTGGCTGGATACCCTGGCGGAAGTGGAAGCCGCCTCCGCCCTGGCCAATGTGGCCTATCTGCATCCTGACTACGCCTGGCCCTCCCTGATCTCCGATGCCGCCTCAACCACTTTCAACGGCCATCCGGCGAGCCTGATCGCGAGCCATCTCGGCCATCCCCTCATTCCAGCCTCCCAACGCGTCACGAACGACCTCACGGTAAAGGGCGCCGGACATATCCTGTTGGTCACAGGCTCCAATATGTCCGGCAAGAGCACGTTTCTTCGCACCGTCGGCATCAATCTATGCTTGGCCCAGGCCGGCGCGCCGGTCTGCGCCGGCCACTATGTGTGGCGTTGGGCGAGGTTGATGTGCTGCATTCGCGTCGAAGACTCCGTCTCGTCGGGGCTCTCCTTCTTTTACGCGGAGGTCAAGCGGCTCAAAGTCATTCTGGACGCGATGCAGGACCGCACAACACCACCGGTGCTCTTCCTGATCGATGAAATTTTCAAAGGCACCAACAACCGCGAGCGTCTGATCGGCAGCCGCGCCTATATCGGTGCGCTGCGTACCGGCAACGGCTACGGTCTCATCACCACGCATGACCTCGAACTCACGGAGCTCGATCGCACGCTCCCGACACTCACGAATGCACATTTTCAGGAAACGGTTCACGCCGGAAGCCTGGCCTTCGATTTCACGCTCCGCCCCGGACCGTGCCCGACGACCAACGCGCTGCGGATCATGGAACTGGAAGGACTACCGGTGCCGGTAGACCCGCACAGTTAGATGACGGAGCGGAATCGCATGAAAGCAGCGTTACCGGCACACTGGCCCTCACACAATCCTGAGGCCGGCTGCGCCCGAGCCGGCCGTCGAACAGAGCGACTGTGAGCATCACCTCCTCTCCCACGCTCTCGCTATCACGACATCCCCTGAGAGGACTGCTCATCGCGCAATTCTTCGGCGCGTTCAACGATAACGCCTGGAAGTTGATGGTCGCCTTGCTGGCCATCAGGCACGTCTCCGCTCAGCTTCCATCCGGGCCTGAATTGGAAACCGCGGCGCAGACCCAGACCGCGCTCGCCTTCGTCATCTTCACATTCCCGATCGTGCTGTTCTCCGTCGTTGCCGGCGTCTTGGCGGATCGCCTGAGCAAACGCACGGTCATTATCTCCATGAAGATGGTCGAAGTCGCGCTGATGAGCGCCGGCACAGTTGCACTCTGGTTGCATCCGACCGGCGGCCTGCTTCCCTTGATTGTCCTGGGAGGGATGGGCATGCACAGCGCGTTGTTCAGCCCCGCGAAGTACGGCATTTTGCCGGAACTCGTTCCCCACGAGCGTTTGGCAGCCGGCAACGGAATGCTGGAGATGTGGACCTTCCTCGCCATTCTCACCGGCACGGCAGCAGGCGGCTTCCTGTTGGAGAGCGCCGGGGACTCGACCTGGCTCGCACCGCTCACCTTGACGATCCTTTCGCTCATCGGCTTCGCCGCCTCCTGGATGGTCCCGGCTGTCCCACCGGCGCGCGAGGCAGGAGGGTTGGCCGCGACGCTCACCGGCGCCTGGTCCGCGATTCGTGCCGAGCGAATGCTCCGTCTGTCCATCCCCGGAGAAATCTTCTTTTGGACGATCGCGAGTCTCTTTGCACAAAACATTCTCGTGTATGCCAAGGCGGTCTTGCACCTCTCCGATGCCCTCTCCGGGCTTCCGCTCACAATCCTCTCGATCGGCATCGGCCTCGGCGCCATGCTGGTCGGCCGGTTATCCCAGTCCCGCGTCGAATACGGACTGATTCCTCTCGGTGCGACCGGAGTATTTCTGACGTTGCTCTTGCTCGGATCGTTCATGCCCCAACTCGGCGGTACTTTTCTCCTCATGGGATCGCTCGGCATGGCCAGCGCCTTCATCTTCGTGCCGCTCAACGCGATCCTCCAATGGAAAGCCCCGCCCGATCGACGGGGATCCGTGATCGCCTTCTCAAATACCTGTGTCTTCACCGGCATCCTGTTGGGGTCGCTCGCCGGCGGTGCGCTCGCCAACGCCGGCCTCTCGACAAGCGGCATTTTCCTCGCCACGGCTTCGGTGACGGTCGCCGGAACCCTCTGGGCCCTCTGGCTGTTACCGGACGCGTTCCTGCGCCTCGTGCTGGTGATCCTGACCAACTCGCTCTATCGACTGCGGATCGTCGGCTTGCACCACGTGCCTCAGACCGGCGGCGCGCTCTTGGTCCCGAACCACGTATCCTTCATTGATGGGTTCCTGCTCATCGCCAGTTTGGACCGTCCCGTCCGCTTCGTGGTGGATGCCGAGTACGTGACCCAACCGCTGTTCAAGCCGTTCATGAAGGCCTTGCGGGTGATTCCGATTTCATCGCAGGGCGGACCGCGAGTGATTCTTCGCGCCCTGCGGGACGCCGGCCAGGCGCTCGACGACGGCGAGATCGTCTGCATCTTCCCCGAAGGACAGATCACCCGCACCGGCACGCTGCTCCCGTTCCGCCGAGGCTTCGCTCGCATTGTAAAGGGTCGCCAGGCTCCGATCGTTCCCGTTCACCTGGACCGCGTGTGGGGCAGCATCTTCAGTTTCGTCGGAGGACGATTCCTCGCGAAATGGCCGGAGCGCATTCCCTATCCCGTGACCATCTCCTTTGGGGCGCCGCTGCCGACCGACACGTCCACCCACGCATTGCGCCGCGCCGTGCAAGAACTCGGAGAAGCCGCCTGGCGCATGCGCAAACCAGGCCGCCGGCCTCTCCACCGGGCCTTCATCCGTGCCATGCGTCGCCATCCCTTCCGGTTTGCCATGGCAGACGCCATGCGACCGCACGTCTCCAGCCTGCAGGCCCTCATCGGGTCGATCGCCCTCGCCCGCGCCCTGCGTCCTCACTGGGAGGGGCAATCGAATGTGGGGCTCCTCTTACCCCCCAGCGTAGCCTGCGCGCTGGCCAACATCGCGGCAGCCTTGTGCGGCAAAACCAGCGTGAATCTGAACTACACCGTGGGGAAAGGCGGGCTGGAAGCGGCGGTGCAGCTGGCTGGATTGCGGACCATCGTCACGAGCCGAACCTTCGTGGAGAAAGCCAAGCTGGACCTGGCCGAAGGCCCGGCCGTGCTGTATCTGGAAGACATCGCCCGCGCGATCGGCACAGGCCGGAAACTCCTAGCCGCCGTGCTGGCGGTGCTGGCGCCGGCCCGCCTCATCGAACGGGCCTGTGGCCAATCGCGCCGCGTCACGATGGACGACCTCGCCACGATCATCTTCAGCAGCGGCAGCACCGGCGAACCCAAAGGTGTCATGTTGTCGCATTTCAGCATCGACGCCAACGCGCAGGGAGCCGCGCAGGTCCTTCACCTCTACCGGCACGATCGGGTCCTCGGCATCCTGCCGCTGTTCCACTCCTTCGGCTACCTCGTCTTCTGGTTGTGCACCTTCAACGAAGTGGGCATCGTCTTCCACCCGTCTCCACTGGATGTCGCGGCGATCGGAGACCTCGTCTTGCGCTACCGCGTCACGTTCCTCGCTACCACGCCCACCTTCCTCCAGCTCTATCAGCGCCGGTGCACCCCGGAGCAGTTCAGCTCGCTTCGCGTCGTCCTCACCGGAGCCGAAAAACTGCCTGCCCGCCTGTCGGAATCCTTCGAGGATCGCTTCGGCATCCGCCCTATCGAGGGATACGGCGTCACCGAGTGCGCGCCCGTCATCGCGGTGAACTGTCCCGACTATCGCGCGGCAGGATTTTTCCAGCCGGCCTCCCGGCGCGGGACCGTGGGACAGCCCTTGCCCGGTGTGTCCGTCCACATCGTCGATCCGGACAGCTTCGAGCCGTTGCCTTCGAACACAGCGGGCATGTTGCTCGTCAAAGGGCCGAACGTGATGAACGGCTATCTCGGCCGCGAAGACCTGACGGCGAAGGCCATGCGGGGCGACTGGTACATGACAGGAGACCTCGCGATCCTCGACGACGATGGATTCCTCACGATCACCGATCGCTTGTCCCGTTTCTCGAAGATCGGAGGAGAGATGGTCCCACACGGGCGAGTCGAGGAGGCGCTGCATCAGGCTGCCGGCGCAGACACACAAGTCTTCGCCGTCACCGGCATTCCCGACGAACGGAAAGGCGAGCAGCTTGCCGTGCTGCACACCCTCGACGAGTCGCGCATTCCGGAGATTCTGGAGAAAGTCGCCGAGAGCGGACTCCCGAACCTGTTCCTCCCGCCGCGCGGCAACTTCATCAAGGTCGAGACGCTACCCCTCCTCGGAACCGGAAAAATGGACCTCCGCGGGTTAAAACGCATTGCGTTGGAACGGCTCCGGGAACGTGAAGCGTGAAGCGTATGTCTAGTTTCAAGTTTCATGTTTTAAGTTGAATCCGAAACTAGAAACTAGAAACCTGCAACCAGAAACTCATACGACGAGATGCGAACGACGAGATACGCTTCACGAATGACGAGCGACGCATGACGATGGCACCTGTCGAAAAATCGCTGATCGACTGCCACGTCCACCTGGCTGCTCTGCCCGATGGAAATAACGGCTGCTATATCTCGCCGAAGATGCTGCGGAGCCCGCTGTTTCGCTTCCTCCTCTGGAAACATCGCCTGCCGCAGAACGATCCTTACCGAGCCAACCAGAAATACCTCGACGATCTCCTGACTGAGTTGCGTGCCTCGCGCCACGTGCGACAAGCCGTGCTGCTCGGGATGGACGGCGCCTACGACCGGCAGGGCCGGCTTAGCTGGGCACAGACCGATTTCCTGATCGGCAACGACTATGTGTTGAAGACCGCCAAGGCGTACCCGAACGACTTTCTCGCGGGCGTGTCGATCAATCCTCAGCGGCGCGATGCGGTGGAAGAAGTCCATCGCTGCGCGGATGGCGGCGCGGCATTGGTGAAGGTCCTGCCGAACGCGCAACAGTTCGATCCGGCCAACCCGGCCTATAAGTCGTTTTACCGCGCGCTCGCAGCCCGCAAACTTCCGTTCCTGAGTCACGTCGGCTACGAGTTCAGCCTGATCGGCAAGGATCAATCGCTCGGCGACCCCATCAAGCTGCGCATGCCGTTAGAGGAAGGGGTCACTGTCATCGCCGCCCACGCCTGTAGCTATGGCCTGACGGTCTACGAACGATTCCTTCCCACTCTCCTGCAGTTCATCCAGCTCTATGCCGACTTCTACGCCGACATCTCCGCGCTGACGCTTCCGAACCGTTTCGGGATGCTGCTTCATTTACAGAGACATCCGGAAGTCCACGCACGCCTACTCTTCGGCACAGACTACCCGCTTTCCGTCTTCCATTTCCCCTGCTGGGGCCGGGTCGGACCGAACACTATGAGAAGCCTCATCAAGACCACCAACCGATTCGACAGGCAAGTCCTGGTCTGCAAAAGCCTAGGACTGGGATTCGGCTCGTTCAGCCGGCTACTCACAACGCAAACGTGACGGCGACACGACAGCGTTTTCCTGACCTAACGAATTCGATTCCTTCTCCCCGCTGCAAAGTCCCTGTGCTATAGTAGCCTTCGATTTACGCGAACCCGATCGACCACTTACCGGAGGAGGACGACCATGCGATGCGTCACCCACTTCGCCTTGAGCCTTGCCTGCCTGCTGACCCTGTCTGCCTGCACTCTGAAGGCCACGTTCAAAGAAACGACCGATACCACCTCGAACATCACGGGCACGACGTCCGGCCGGACCTGGTTCACGGAAGACGGCCTACTCCACCCTGAGCATAAGGCCATCGCGTTCGTCTCTCTGGAGTACGACAATGTGCAGCAGGATATGGCCCGCGGGCAAGGGGAGTATCTGACGTCACTGGGGACATTGCTCGGTGTGCCCGCGAACGAGCAAGCCGCCTTTCAGGCCCAGGCTCAGCAACGATTTGCAGTGCTGGCAGGAACCGATCGCAGCACGCCGGCCGCGATCGTGAGCGGGCTTGTCCGGTAACGCCATGGCCGACGACGCAACGCCGCCCACCCTGCCGTTCCGGAGAATCTTCCATCCGACCGACTTTTCGGCGGATAGCGCAGTTGCCTTCGCGCATGCGCTGAAGCTCGCCCTACTCGCGCGGACCGAATTCGCGATCATGCACGTGGACCCGGCCGTGAGCCGGCAGGACTTTGAAGACTTCCCGCGAATCAGGCCGATTCTCGCCCGGTGGGGCATCCTGCCCGAGGGCAGTTCGAAAGAACAGGTGGCGGCGCTGGGGGTAAGCATCAGGAAGATCCGCGCCATTGCCGACGATCCGACGGCAGCCATTTCGCAGCACCTGACCCTTCACCCGACTGACCTTGTCGTGTTGTCTACTCACCAATACGACGGCATCGCACGGTTGCGTCATCGCGCGGTCGCCGAACCCATCGCGCGAGCAGCCCATAGCGCAACCCTCTTCATACCATCCACTGTCGAGGGATTTGTCGGAATCGAGAACGGCCAAGGACGGTTACGGCGTATTTTGATTCCGGTCGCTCACTCCCCGCACCCCCAGCAGGCCGTCGCCGCAGCCGCAGCCCTGGCCGCAGCATTAACGAGCGACAAGGTGTCGTTTCAGCTCGTCCACGCCGGGACCGAAGAAGACCTGCCGAAGATCACCCAGCCGCAACAGCCGGGATGGTCGTGGGAACAGGTGGTCGGTCAAGCGGATGTGGTGGAGTGGATTCTCGCCGCCGGCGCCGGCTACGACGTGGATCTGATCGTGATGATGACCGAGGGCCACAACAGCATTCTCGACATGCTGCGCGGCAGCGTCACCGAACGGGTGTTGCGGGGCGCACGCTGTCCCGTCCTCGCGATCCCATCCGAACGGCGGAAAGCCGGTCCTCTCACCCTTCCCGATCTCCCGCACGGAGAGCGGCGCCGGTAGAGGTTGTCCCCTCTTCTTCACATCCGTCTCTCCGCTATCGGTACAGAAGAACGCGGAAGACAACCAGGCCGCGTCGTCTCCCGCCCGAGTACCGACCGAACAATCAGCCCGTCTCGAACGACGAAGAAGTTGGACGGTGAGGCGGGCACACGCGGACCCGGCAGGATGATGCCGGCGAGATTCAAAGGATCGGCCGCAGACAGCTTGATCTCCTGCGATGCCGCAACCGTGGCCGGGCCTTTCCGGATCGCGCGCAGCGATTCCACCGCCTCCGGCAGCGCGAACTGTTCGCCGGTAAAGCCACTCACAAACCGTCCGCCACGGATTTCGCCCTTGAGTTCCAGCCGCCGATACTGCATGAGCAGATCGCGCCACGGGAGCGCGATCGATTCCCGCGCCAACAAATCGCGGAACACCACCCCGTAGCGACGCAGAAGTTGACGCGCCATCTGTTCGGCCAGGCCGTGCTGAGTGCTAAGTGCTGAGTGCTGAGTTGTCGGAGCTGATGACTGATCGCTGACGGCTGATCGCTGAAAGCCGACAGCTTGCCTGAGCAGCGACCACCGGCCGGCGGCATGCCGGGGCCGGCGCGTGCGTTCCCGCCCTTCCGCTCGACGCCGGCGTGGGTCCATCAGCGCACGCAGGTTGTCGAATCCGTCAGCCGTGACGAACCCGGCGGCAACGAGTTCCCAGAGGCCATCTTCGACTTCCGACTGCAAATGGCCGGTGCCACGCACCAAGTCGGCGAAAAAACTCGCGCCTCGCTCTTTTAGAGAGCGCCGCACATCCTGAGCCACCGCACTGAGGCCGGCAAAGGGATCGGGAGTCGCCGGCTTGGGCTCTTCCCCGAAGGCCGCCATGAGCCAGTCGCCCTCTTCCCGTGGAAACAGACCGATCGGCGCCACACTCGTCGGCACAATGCGGCGGCTGCGGGCAACCTCCACCTCCTGCATCAACCGTGGATGCGGGGACAGTCGTCCCCAACTCACGGCGCCGCTCAAGCAGAGTCGATCCAATAACTCCGGCTCATACTTCGCTAACCGCACACGCAAGAGCTGGGGCTCCCACGCAGACGCTGCCGCTTCGAATCCAGCGAGCTGCCGGATGATTTCCAGTAACCCGGCCTCCCCATGCTGACGCGACCCGGAACCCACATGTTGCCACTGCAACAGGAAACGCATGAACTCAGCCGCCGCGACCGGCTCGATCTCTTTCCGCAACTTGCCGACCGTCAACCGATGGATGCGGGCGAGCAAACGGCGATGACACCATTCGAGCGCTCCGGCGCCCGACTGTTCTGAGTGCTGAGTGCTGAGTGCTGAGTTAGGTCGAAATCGTCCGCGGAGGACTTGACCTTGGGCTTCGAGCCGCACCATGGCGCCGTTCACGTCACCAGCCGAAAGATGAAGCCGTTCGGCCAATTCAACCACCGTCGTCGGGCCGATGCTTTCCATCCACCCCTGCACAGTGGCATCGATGGTCGCCTCATCGGCATGAGCAAACATGGCTTCAACCAGCGCCTGGTTCTCTGCCGCGACCAAACCTTGCACCTCGAACCCCGAACCTCGAACCGTCAACACCACTGCCCGCCCATCTTGCGCCAGCGCCGGCAGATAGATTTCCCACTCCCTCGCCTGTTCGATCGGGACCCAGACGAGTGTGAGGAGCGCATCGTGCAATTCGTCCGGATCGCGAACGACGGGCCACGCTTCACGAGCGACTTCTTCGATCGCAGCAGGATCGAGGGCGCCCACTTCTCCGGCCAGGTCCGGCGGCAAGGTCCGGCGCATCGCAACCGCTCGCGCCCTCCGCTCTTCCAGCGGCGCATCGTCGAGAAACGCGTATGGGTTCGCGTTCAGAATTTCATGCGAGAACGGCGACGGCGACGGCGTATCCACCGCCACGCAGCGAATCTCGCCACGTTCGAGGCGCTGCAGCAGTGCTGTAAGACCGTCAAGGTCCATCGCTTCGGTCAGGCAATCGCGCAACGTTTCATTCACGAGCGGATGATCCGGAATCTGCCGCGCGGCCCGCTCGCCTGTGAGGTTCTCCTGGCAAGCGATGGCATCGGGGAACACCGCGGCCAGCAGGTCTTCGGCCTTCATGCGTTGGATCTGCGGCGGGACCTTCTTGCCCTTCGAGAACCGGAGCAGCGCCAGCGACCGGGAGGCATTCCACCGCCAGCGCGTGGCGAACATCGGCGCCAGCAGCACGGCTTGAATCAGCACCTCCCGAACCGTGTTCGCATGCAGGTAGCCGAACACCGAGTCGAGGGGGAAACTGTGTTTTTCGCCGAGCGAGATCACGATGCCGTTGTCCGTCGCCGCGGCTTGCAGCTCGAAGTCGAACGTCACGCAGAAGCGTTTGCGGAGCGCCAGCCCCCACGCGCGATTCACCCGCCCACCGAACGGGGCATGGATCACGAGCTGCATCCCGCCGCTCTCATCGAAGAACCGTTCCGCAATGATCGTCTCCTGCGTCGGCACCGTGCCCAATACGGCGCGGCCTGCCGCCACATAGGCCGCTGCCTGTTCGGCACCGCGACGATCGAGACCACATTCACTGTGAAGCCAGTGATTGAGTGATTGGTGATTGGTAATTGGTGAAGAACCGGGAGCAGGCAGACGAGACACAATGTCCTGCCGGAGCGACGCGACTTCGGCTGAGAGTTCCGCCGTGCGCGAGGGCGCTTCGCCGCGCCAGAAGGGAATGTTGGGCGGAGCGCCGTGGGCATCTTCCACCCGCACCTTCCCCATTTCGACGCCCTTGATCCGCCAGGAGGTATTGCCGAGCAGCATGATGTCGCCGGCCAGACTCTCCACCGCAAAATCTTCGTCCACAGACCCCACAACCGTGCCGTCCGGTTCAGCGACCACGGCATAGTTCGCCGTATCGGGAATCGCGCCGCCGGACGTGATGGCCGCCAGCCGTGCGCCGCGCCGTCCTTTGATGCGCCGATGAATCCGGTCATGGTGGAGATAGGCCTGCCCACGTCCTCGGTTCGTGGCAATCCCGTCTGCCAGCATGCGTAGCACCGGATCGAACTCAGCCCGAGTCAGATCGCGATAGGGGTACGCTCGTCGAACCATCGCGAACAACGCGTCTTCCGTCCACGTCTGCGTGGCGGCCGCTGCCACAAGCTGCTGCGACAGAATATCGAGCGGTGCGGGCGGGACTTCGATCCGATCCAGCACGCCGGTGCGGATCGCCCGGATCACCGCCGCGCACTCCAGCAATTCATCCCGTGTGGTGGCAAAGAGCCGCCCCTTGGGAATCGCTTTGATCCAGTGGCCGGCCCGTCCGACCCGTTGCAAACAAGTCGCAATCGCGCGGGGGGACCCGATCTGACACGCGAGATCGACCGTCCCCACGTCGATCCCCAACTCCAGCGAGGCCGTTGCGACCACGACGCGCGTTTTGCCGGTCTTCAGCCGTTCCTCGGCAGACAGACGAATCTGCCGCGACAGACTCCCGTGATGCGTTGCCACGACATCGGCACCCAAGTCTTGCAGGCGTTCCTCCAGATAGTGCGCGACCCGCTCAGCCAGCCGTCTCGTATTGACGAACACTAGGGTGGAGCGATGTTGCCGGACCAGTTCCGCGACACGGTCATACACATCGGCCCAAATGGCGTTCGTCGCCACCGCGCTCAATTCGTCTTTCGGAACTTCGACGGCCAGATCCATCTCGCGCCGATGGCCCACGTCGATGATCTGCGGGAGCGGCCGATCACCAACGAGAAACTGCGCGACGGTTTCAATGGGCCGCTGCGTCGCGGACAAGCCGACACGGACCGGCTTCGTGAATGTCAAAGCGTCCAGCCGTTCGAGCGACAGGGCGAGATGCGCGCCACGCTTGTTTGGGGCCACGGCATGGATTTCGTCCACGATCACGGTCCGAACGGTCTGCAACATCCGGCGGCTCTTCTCAGCCGTCAGCAGAATGAAGAGCGACTCCGGCGTGGTGATCAGGATGTGCGGCGGGCGGCGAAGCATCTGCTGCCGTTCCAGCATCGGCGTATCGCCCGTGCGGACCAATACTCGCAGTTCCGGCATCAGCAGGCCGGCAGCCAGCGCGGCATGACCGATTTCAGTCAGCGGCTCCTGAAGATTTTTCTGAACGTCGTTGCTCAGGGCCTTGAGCGGCGAGACGTAAAGAACTTGCGTGCGATCGTCCAATTCACGCGCGAGGGCTTGTTTGAAGAGGCGATCGATGCAGGAGAGAAAGGCCGCGAAGGTCTTGCCGGAGCCGGTCGGCGCGGCGATCAGCGCATCCGTGCCGGATTGAATGACCGGCCAGGCCTGCGCCTGGACATCGGTTGGACTCCCGATGCGCGAACGAAACCACTCGGCGATGACGGGATGGAAAAGAGTAGGGAACATAGAGGCCGACATGTACAGCCTCAAGAAGCTATGGTCAAGGGTGACATTCGAACAGAAACAAGGAAGACCGACGCATCGAGTTACAGATTGCGAAACTCTCCTTCTGTGAGACCAGCTTGTTTGAGAATCTTGCGAAAGGTGCCTGTAGGGAGAGTGCCGGGGTGCATCGCCACGTAGGTTTGCCGCCCGTCGGGATGGCGGAGCACTTTGTGACTGCCTGATTGCCTTGTCTCCGCGAAACCGGCGCGGAGGAGTTTGGCGAGCACCTCACGCGCTGAGTAAGGCATCAGGGACTTCTATTTGTCCGATCAAGGCATTGGACTCAACCGGAACCTTCTCCCCATGCAACCTCTTCTCACTAATCCAGGCCTCTACCAGTTCCTGAGCCGCCTGCAGCGCACCATCTGGACCTAGTCCATGAGTTGTGAGATCGAGAGCGGGAATATGCGCATAGTAATACCCCTTGAGTTCCGGCTCTCCGACTGGTTCCAGGAAAACAGAATATCGCATGAGAGATCACCTCATTTCGTCACAGTGTACCTGCGGAGCCGGCAAAAGGAAACAGGCAGGAATGTCCCCCCTCCCTTCCGTCATGCGGCCAAGCCCGCGCCTGCACATCGGTGGGAGTTCCAAAACGTTTGCAAGACCACTCGGCGATGACGGGGTGGAACCGGGACAGCGGCATGGCAAGGGATTCTAGCACGCGAACAGGGATGGCACTACCGGCACATCCAGCGAGCAAGAAGGTGACGCCTTCAGGTATGATCGGCGGACATGGGGCCGATCGTCATTCTTGGAGCGGGCTATACGGGCTGCTGTCTCTACGCCCTTGCGAAAGCGAAGCATCTGCCTGTGCTCGCCGGTCGCCGTGAGTCGGCGCGCCATCTCGCGTATGCCGAACCGGCCGATCGTATGCAGTTCGATCTCGCGAGACACGACACCTGGCGGCACATTCCGAAAAACGCACATCTGATCTGGTGCTTCCCCGCGATACCGCTGGACCAGGTCCAGGCATTCGCGCAGACACTGACTGCACCGCCAAGACGCATCGTCGTGCTCGGCAGCACATCGGCCTACGACCTGCCGAATCAATCCGACAAGTATCCGCCGCCGTGGTTGGATGAGTCGGCGCCGATCGATCTCAGCAAGCCGCGCGTGCAGGGCGAGGAATATCTACGCCGGCAGCATGACGCGATGGTGCTGCGTGTGGCGGGCATCTACGGCCCAGGACGCAATCCGCTGGATTGGATCAAGCAAGGCCGTGTCGGGCCGTCGCACAAGTACGTGAACCTGATTCACGTGGAAGACTTAGCGGAGATATGCTTGCTGGCCTTGGAACGAGGGAAGCCCGGTGAGGTCTATAACGTCAGCGACGGCACCCCACGGACGTGGAAAGAGATTTGTGAGGTGACTCAGCAACGGTGGGGCGTGGTTGCGTCAGCTACGAAGGAGGACCGACGGACCGGGAAACGGATCAGCAATGCCAAACTCCGCGACGCATTCGGCCCTGTGATTCATCATGCCGATCTGTATGCCGAGTTGGAACAATTGGAAGCCATAAGAGGCTAGTACCGTAGAAGGGCCATCACGCTCAGGCAGACGAGGAGGTTGTTGAGGGCGTGCGCAATCATGCCGGGAAGGAGGCTGCCGGTCTTTTCATAGGCCCAGGCCCAGATCATACCGCTCCAGAACACGCTGATGAAGCCGAGCAGGCCATAACCGTGCGCGATCGCGAAAATACCGGCGCTGATGAGGGCCGAGGGTCCCCAGGCATAGCGGCGCCGCAGGATGGCGAAGAGAATCCCGCGAAATGCCACCTCCTCGAACACCGGCGCGAAGAACACGTATTCCGTCAAGCTGACTACCATCACGGACGGGGCCGCCCAGACCAGATCGCCATCGAACCACTCGGTCCAGTGGCTCGAGAGATTCAACGGCTCGGCGATCTTCCCCATCACCCATTCACCCAGCAGACTCACCGCGACGATCGCCGAGACAGCCCCGACGGTCCGCCACATGCCACCCGGCAACGGGTTCAACCCGAACCCTTCGCGCAGGGTCAGGCCGCTCGGTTTGAGAAGGTGCTGATACGCGAGAAGCAACAACGGCAGATTGCTCAGCGGAATCGCCAGCACCCGGAGAGACGCATGGTCCATGGAGGCAAACAAGAAGGCGAGGGTCAGCACCGCCCCGAGCGCGCCGCCCCGTAAGAGCACTTTGGCCCCGATCCCGCCCGGCCACGGCGGAGGCAACGAGGCCGAGCTGACGCGCAAGGCTTCCTCGTGGGGACGCCGCCGGAACCACAGCGTGACCAGCACGGTGGTCCCGACGAGGAGGAACGCCATCTCGACAAACGCGAACCAGCGCGACCGCGCCAGGAGCCGCGCGCCGCGCGCGACCGAACCCGCCTCCACCGTCCCCTGCAACCCAACGTCGCCGGCGCGCTGGGCCAGGTTCACCGCCAGACGGTCATAGAACCACCCGGCCGGCAATCCTTCCGCCAGTTCCGCTTGCAGTTCCTGCTCGGCATCTTTCTCCAGGCTTCCGTCTCCATACGCCCCTTCTACAAACCGTGCGTACAGCGGGAACGGCCCGTCCTTCTTGCTCCACCTCTGGGCCTTTTCCGACACCGCTGTCAGCTTTCCAGCTTCCCCTTCCAAGACGGCCAAGTTCAGCTGGACGACCGGATCCGGCGAGACCTCCGCCAACTCCATGTACCAGGCGATGGATTGCGCCCGTTCGCTGTCGCTGCTGCCCATCGTCAGGTTATAGAGTACCTGTTCCCAGGGCGGCGCGCGCTTCAGCGCCTCTTCGATCTCCATGGTGCGGTTGACCATGAGATTGAGCGCTCGTTCGGGGGCCGCGACGCGATCCAGTTTCGGGACGGACATGGCCATCCACATCACCAATCCCACACAGACGACGAGGACGAGCGCCGACAAGACTGTGACGGTCTTGGAAAATCGGGGGTCGTAGGTCCAGCGAGGCGGCTCCTCTGTGGAGAATGCCTCCGGCTCAGAAAGATCGTTGAGAGTGGTCGGCGAATCGTCTTGTGCCACGGTATCCTCGTGAATGTCGGGAAAGTATAGCACGCAGCACGGTGCCGACGAAGCGCAAAGGCCTTTACAGGCGGCCCATTCCCAGGGTCCGACGGTTGTCGTGGCACAACGCCCGCGACTTGGCTATACTAGCCCGCCTTGTTCACGACGGTTCGTCGCGAAATTGCGGAGTCGCGCAGCTATCAGCTCACCTCAACGACTGCCAGGGGCTTGTCGTCATGAATCGTCCTCTTCTCTGGACATTGTCCGCTGCCACGTTCGCGTTCATCGCAGTGATCACTTTCTGGATCGTCAAGCTCGTCTACGACGAGTCGCACAAAGCCGACATGGTCGCCCCGGAGAAGGTGGCGGAGTTCGTCCATGCCATCATCGAGGCCAACCGGTTGAACTACAGCGAGAATGTCGTAGACAAGCTGCACAACCAAGGCGTCGTCGAGGCGATCGAGCACTGGAGGGATGAAAAGGGCGTGCCGCTGCCTGCGCAATTCCTGCTGGAATCGGGTCGCTTGGTCGCGAAGAAAAATCTCAAGTTCAGTTTCCGCCTGGCCAGCCTCACGCCGATCTACGTCTGGAACAGCGCCAACAGCGACTTCGAGCGGAAGGGCCTCGAGGCCATCACCAAGGATCCTGGGCAACCGTTCACCGGCTTCGTCCGGCTGAACGGCGGACGCTACTTCCAGGCCATCTACGCCGACCTAGCCGTGACACAAGGCTGCGTCAACTGCCACAACAACCACCCCAACAGCCCGCACCGAGACTTCAAGCTGAACGACGTGATGGGCGGCATCGTCATTACCATCCCCATGGGAGACTGACGTGGCAACGGTGGCGCTGCGGTACATCCGCGTTATCGACGGCGCAGGCCGGTCGCTGGACCGTGCCACCCTCCTCGTACGCGGAGAACAGATCGTCGCCGTCGGCAGCAGCCGCGACGTGCGTGTGCCGCGCGGCACGCGCGTGATCGACGGGCGCGGCCTCACCGTGCTGCCGGGCTTGATCGATTGCCACGTGCATCTCTGTCTCGGCGGTGAGCCGGACGTCGTCGCCACCGTGGCAGCCGAACGTCCGGCGTTCACGTTGCTGAAAGCGGCCCAGTTCGCCCGACAGACCCTGGAAGCCGGCTTCACCACCGTCCGCGACCTTGGCTTTCGCGACCACGCCATCTTTTCGCTGAAACAGGCCATCGAGTCAGGCTTGCTTGCCGGCCCTCACATTCTCGGCGCCGGCTTGGCGATCTGCATGCTAGGCGGTCATGCTCGATTCATTGGACGCGAGGTTGCGGGCACTGCGGCTGTGAGGGACGCCGTGCGGGACCAAGTATCGGCAGGAGCAGAGGTGATCAAACTGATCGCGTCTGGTGGTGTCCTTACGCCTGGAACCTCACCCGACGATGCGCAGATGACGGTGGAGGAACTCTCCGCCGCCGTTATGGAGGCTCAACGGACGGGACGCCCTGTCGCCGCCCATGCGCACGGCGCCACCGGCATGAAAAACGCGATTTGCGCCGGGGTCCATTCCATCGAACACGGGACGCTCATGGACGAAGAGGCCGGTGCCATGATGAAACAGCGTGGCGTCTTCATGGTTCCCACTCTGTCGGCTCTTGCCACGACAGCCATGTGCGGGTCCGGTTGCGGCATTCCGGAAAGTGCCGTCGCAAAAGCGAAGAGCATGGTGAAGCGCCACGAGAAGAGCTTCCGGCACGCCCACATGAGCGGCATCCCCATCGCGATGGGGACCGACGCGGGCACGCCGTTTAATTTTCACGGAGAGAACGCGCAGGAGCTGGAACGGATGGTGGCGCTCGGCATGAGCCCGAAGGACGCGATTGTCGCGGCGACCTCGGCCGCCGCGCGTCTGTTGGGGATCGGCCAGTCGGTCGGCACGCTGACAGTCGGCAAACAGGCCGACCTTGTGATCGTCGAGGGCAACCCGCTCAAAAAGATCGGCCTCCTTCGGCGGAAAGACCGTCTGGCCGGTGTGATGCAGCGAGGCCGGTTCGTCTCGGGGCCGCTCTCGCAAAGCTGAGTGCTGAATTCTGAGTGCTGCGCCTTAGCGCCGCTCGTACAGCAGCTCCAGCGCGGCGGCAAACCCCTTGGCCCTTCCGCGTCGAAACACTTCATCGAGCCGGCCGCGCATCGAGCGAATTCCCCCTTCGTCACCGCGCGCCACCACACCTTGCGAGATCATCATGTGGACCGCAACCTCCACGAGCCGCTTCCGACGGTCTTCCATCTCGGGCATCAGGAACTCGTCCATCAGCTCGTCTGCGCGCGCGGCAACGACGTCTTCCTTAAAGGAGTCGTAGCCCTGTGCTGCCACGGTCCGTTCGCGAACGATGGCCAACTCCGCCTTGATGCGTTTTACATCCTTCATCATGACCGCGAAGATCTCTTTCCGTCCCTCGTCGAACAGCTTCTTCTCCATCTCATCGAGAATGAGGGACGGATCCGCCGCCTCGTCCTTAGGCTCGTCGCCCCAGCGAAGACGATCGTAGGTGCGGCGGCTCTCCGCATCGCCGAGAACTTCATAGGCCGCGTTGACCTCGCGAATTTTCTCTTCCGCGTCCGTCCGGCCGGGATTGCGGTCGGGGTGGTGCTGGAAGACCAGTTTGCGGTAAGCCTTCTTGATATCCTCGTCGTCGGCATCGCGCGAAACGCCGAGGACTCTGTAGAAGTCGATTCGTGCCATGAGCGGCGTGACTATAGCACGCGCTCCTGCCCGCCTTCACCTTGACTCGGACAGTGAAGACCCGTAGCCTTGCGCGCCAGACCATCGGTGACTGAGTAATTGAGTGATTCAGTGATTGGAACAAGCCCTGCGTTACAGCCTAAGAATCACTTAATCACCCAATCACTCAATCACTAAATTCTAAACAAGCGAAGACATGGCTCTTGCAGCGTCATCGTGGCGACAGGGAGTGACCCGTTATCAATGGCTCGTTCTGTTCGTGGCCTGGCTCGGCTGGGTGTTCGACGCGATGGACGCAACGATCTACGCCATCGTCCTCCATCCGGCCCTGGAGGACTTGCTCCGCCTATCGGGTTCTGGGAGCGCGGCGAACCACGAAACCATCGGCTGGTACGGCGGCATCATCTTCTCGATCTTCCTGATCGGCTGGGCCATCGGCGGAATCTGTTTCGGCATCGTGGCCGACGCAATCGGCCGCACGAAGACGCTGATTGCCACCATCCTGATTTACGCCCTCTTCACCGGCCTGGCCGCCCTCTCGCAGGACTGGTGGCATCTGGCGATCTATCGCTTCCTCACCGCGCTCGGCATCGGCGGCGAATGGGCGGCCGGCGCGGCGATCGTCGCCGAAACGTGGCCGGAGAGCAAACGCGCCAAGGCAGCGGGCATCCTGCAATCCGCTTGGGCCGTCGGCTTTTTTCTCGCGGCAGCATGTAATCTCCTATTGAAAAACTATGGGTGGCGCGCGCTGTTCTTCGTCGGTATCCTGCCCGCGCTCGTCGCGCTCTTGGTCCGCTGGTGGGTCAAGGAGCCGGAGCGGTGGGTGCGAGCGCATGACCAGGAGGTCGGCGCCGGTCACGCAGGACTCGTCCACCTGTCGGAGATTTTTCACGGCGAATTGAAGCGCGCGACCTGGATCGGCTCCGGGCTCGCGTTCGTGGCCGTGTTCGGCCTCTGGGGTTCGACGAACTGGGCGCCGACGCTCATCCGGACGCTGCCGGATTTGCAGGGGAACGATCCGGCCACGCTCTCGGTGTACGTCAGCTATGCCATCATGGCGCTGAACGCCGGGGCTCTCTTCGGCTATCTCGGGTTCGGCCCGATGGCGGATCGCTTCGGACGCCGCCCCGTCTTCGCACTGATGTGCGCCGGCAGCGCGGTCATGCTCCCGATCACGTATCTGGTGCCGGACACCTACGCGGGAGTGTTGTTACTGTTGCCGCTCCTGGGTTTCTTCAACAATGGCATCTTCAGCGGCTTTCCGATTTACTTGCCGGAGTTGTATCCGACGCGCTTGCGTGCCACCGGCGCCGGATTCTGCTTCAACGCCGGCCGCGTCCTGGCCTCGGTCTCGCCCTTTCTCACCGGCTGGCTGGTGATGGAACTCGGCACCTTTGGGAGAGCTGCAAGCACGGTGGCGCTGATCTACTTGGTCGGGATGGTGGTACTCCTCTTTGCGCCGGAGACCAGGGGCAAGCCACTCCCGGACTGAGCCAACGGCAGAACAGACTCCATGCCGACCTTCCCTCGCATCCTCCCCCTGGGCGACAGCGGACTGACGATCGAGTTCGGCGACCGTATCGCGCCCGAGATGAACGACCTCGTGCTGGGCTTCGCGCACGCGATTGAGCGACAGGCCGTTCCCGGCCTCGTCGAGATCGTCCCCACCTACCGGTCGGCTGCCCTCTACTTCGATCCACTCACGACTGATGTTGCGCCTCTCGCCGAGCAAGCTCTGAAGCTCGCGAGACAGATACAGCCGTCATCGACTCATGTAGCAAACACGGTCACCATCCCGGTGCTCTATGGAAGCGATGCCGGTCCCGATCTCGCAGCTCTTGCTGCCTTACACAGCCTGACACCCGATCACGTGATCGCGCTGCACACCTCTGTCGAATATCGCGTCTACATGCTCGGCTTCAGCCCCGGCTTCCCATACCTGGGACAAGTTCCCGACGCAATCGCCACGCCGCGCCTCGCCACTCCCCGCACGAAGGTGCCGGCCGGCTCTGTCGGGATTGCCGGATCGCAGACCGGCATCTACCCGCAGGAAAGCCCCGGCGGATGGCGTCTCATCGGACGGACGCCCCTGCGTCTGTACGATCCGACACGACCCGAACCTTTTCTCCTGAGCGCAGGAGATCGCGTGCGGTTCGTCTCGATCGATCAGCGAAAGTTTGACCGACTTTCTGAATTGAATCATTGAGTCATTTATCCATTGAAGATTTGCTTCAGATCAAATGACACAATGTCTCAATGATCCAATGAATCAATTCACCACCAGAATCGACCTGAACTCCGATGTAGCCGAATCATCGGCCCCCGTTCAGATGGAACAAGAGCGCCGGCTCCTCGATTCCGTGACCTCGGTCAACATCGCCTGCGGCGTCCACGCCGGCAGCCCCGATCTTATGCGTCGAATGGTTCGGCTGGCTCATGAGCATGGCGTCGCAATCGGCGCCCATCCCGGATTATCCGATCGGACAGGACTTGGCCGGCGCGAATGCGCGGTCGCACCAGACGAAGTGGAACGTCTCGTCGCCGGTCAGGTACGCACGCTGGCGGGCATCTGTACCAATGAAGGCGCGCGGCTCGCTCACGTGAAACCTCACGGCGCGCTTTACAACATGGCAGCGATGGATCGCGCGCAGGCAGACGCTATCGCTCGAGCCGTCCGAGCAGTCGATGACCGACTCATCCTGGTCGGCCTCGCCGGATCGCAGTTGATCGCCGCAGGAATCGCCAACGGTCTCCGCGTAGCTGAAGAAGCGTTCGCCGATCGCGCGTACCGTCCCGACCGCACGTTGGTGCCGCGCAGCGAGCCCGGTGCTATGATCCATGATGAACCGACCGTGGTCGCCCGCGCGCTCAGTCTCGTTCGCGATCGGAACGTCCCGAGCCTCGACGGCTCGCTTCTTTCCATCCAGGCCGACACCCTTTGCCTGCACGGCGATACACCAGGTGCGGATCGCTTGGCCCATGCCGTTCGGCAGGCTCTCATCGGTGCCGGCATCGTCGTGACCCGATTCGATCATGTCTCCCATTGACCCCGCGCGCATCCGCGTCATCCGTCCCGGCCTCCTCACCACCGTTCAGGACCTCGGGCGCGTCGGCTTCCAGCGCTATGGGGTGTCCGTGAGCGGCGCGATGGAACCCCTGGCGCTCCAGATCGGGAATCGGCTGGTGGGGAATCCGGATCAGGCAGCCGGCTTGGAGGTGACGCTCCAGGGACCGGAGTTACAGTTCGAAACGGATGCCGTGATTGCCGTGACCGGAGGAGATCTGTCTCCGGCGCTTCATGGCGTCGCGATTCCCAACTGGACTACGGTGGCCGTCAAGGCAGGGAGCCGACTTTCCTTCGGCGCGCGGGTCAGCGGCGGCAGAGCCTATCTGTGTGTGGCCGGTGGAATCGACGTCCCGCCGGTCTTGGGAAGCCGGTCCACCCACCTGCGCAGCGGCACCGGAGGGCTTGAGGGTCGCGCGCTGGCGAAACATGATCTCATACGTGGCGGACATCCGCCCGTGAACATGAACCGGCTGATCGGCTATGCAGTCCCTTCTTCCATCCTGCCGACCTATTCCCCATCTCCTACCCTGCGCGTCGTTGCCGGTCCGCAGTACGATTGTTTTCCTGCCGAGACGCCGCACGCGTTGCTGTCCGACTACTACACATTGACCACTCTGTCGGACCGAATGGGATACCGTCTCACGGGTCCAGCGCTCGCCCACGCTGGATCGGCCGACATCGTGTCCGACGCCACTCCCCTTGGGGCCATTCAGGTGCCGGCCGATCGACAACCTATTCTCTTGATGGCCGACCGGCAGACGACCGGCGGCTACCCGAAGATTGCCGTGGTGATTTCCGTGGACATTCCGATGGCAGCGCAGCTTGTACCCGGCAACCGGCTCCGCTTTTCGTTCGTGCGGATGCCGGAGGCGCAAGCACTGGCGAGGGCCCTGCGAGCCCAACTCGATGCAGCACTTCCCCCTTATCGCAGGTGATCCAGCCCCATGCGATCGATCGATGGCTTGACAGCTTGCAGCTCAGGCTGTGTGGGTTGTAGGGTGAAAGAGATCCTCACCTCAAGTGGGTGGCCTTCACCAGTTTCACAGGAGGGCAGGAGATGGATAGCCTCAGATGCCTCGCGCAGCGCTCTCATGAGCGCCATGTGTGTGCAGCTCTCTTCCTCTGTGCCTGGGTGGCAGGATGTACCGGTATCGCCCTCCATCCTGCGCCCGTGGTACCGACGAAGAACCCGCTGCCCTATTCCGCGAAAGTCACGCTCGCCGAGTTGGCCGCGTATACGGTCGAACCGGGCGCCACGATGATCGCCGATCCCAACCTTCACAATCACGTGACCGGCCAAGAAAGCGGCTTCGAGGCAGCGCGAGCCGAGTGGGAGAACGCCATCCTCGACTATCTGGCGGCGCGCCGGACATTTAGGCAGGTGCAGCAAGGAGGCGGCGCCGATCTCGACCTGGCGTTACGGGTCATCATTTACATCGATCCGAGCGTCCAGTACAAATTCAACTACATCTATGTCGCTCGCATCGATGCGACGTTGTCCGACCCGAGAAGCCACCGTGTCATAGCCGGCTATTCAGGATTCGGGAAGGACACCGGTGACGTCTCGCGAGGCGGGAGAGACGACGAGGAAGGCTCGGTCAACCGGGCGGTTCACGCTGCGCTGAACGATCTATTCGGCAAGATCGAAGGAGACACGCGACTCGCGCGGCTCTAATCGATGTTCGCCATCCCCGTCAGCCGAGATTCGCGATTCGCCCGACCAGCGCGCGTTCCTCCGTCTCGGTCTTGACGTTCCCGTTCAGGCGAGCGTCCAGAAGGTCCGCGAGAATTCGCTTGAACAGCGGCCCCGGCTTCAGTCCCATCGCCTTGAGATCGGCTCCCGTCAGCGCCGGTTTCGTCTGCCGGTAGCTCGTCATATACGCCGACAACTGGCGTTTGACGGATTCCGACTGGCTTTTTGCCATCACGAACAACATCGTCTCATCGGAGAGCCCGGTCAGCAACCGGTAGGTCTCCGCCGGGCGAGGAGGCGGTCGTCTCGCCAGCTTACGGTACATGTCATGGGAGGCAAAGCGGGCCGCTCCGAGCTTCTCGGTCTCCCGCTCCGTGAAGGGAAACCGTTTCAGCACCTCTGCGACAGCCCGCTCCGGAAGCGTCTCCAGCAACGCCATCACATACACCAGCCACGCATCCATTTTGCGATCCAAATAGAGCAGCCGATACCAGTCCAGCGATTCCTCCACGCCGATCAGGAGCCGATCCAATCGCGCCGTCCACTCGAGCGTCGGATGAATGAACCGGAGGAGATCGAGCTCCGCCAGCCGCCGGACCGCGAGCCGGGGTTCTCGTTCCACAAACAGCAACCGCAGTTCCTCCAGGAGCCGGTAGCCTGACAGCCGGTGGAACAGGTCCATCTTGGTCGCGCCCTTGATGAGCGCGAGCGTCTCCTTCCCCAGCCGAAACCCGAAGCGCAGTTCGAATCGGATCGCCCGGAAGACGCGGGTGGGATCTTCCACGAAGCTGAGGCTGTGGAGCACCCGGATGGTCCGCTCTTTGAGATCGCGCTGTCCGCCGAAGAAATCAATCATCTCGCCGAACGCGCGCGCATTGAGCCGGACCGCCAATGCGTTGATCGTAAAATCCCGCCGGTAGAGATCCTTTTTGATCGAGCTCTGCTCAACGGTGGGAAGCGCGGTGGGATATTCGTAGTACTCCGTCCGCGCGGTCGCGACGTCCAGCTTAAACCCGTTCGGCAATACGAGCACCGCCGTCCCGAACCGCTCATGGACTTTGACGCGCGCCCCTTTCTCCTTCGCCAGCATGCGCGCAAAGGCGATCCCGTCGCCCTCGATCACCAGGTCCACATCGAGGTTCTCAATGCCGAGCAGGAGGTCCCGCACGAACCCCCCGACCACGAACAGGGAGACGCTGATCCGGTCCGCCACCTCGCCGGCCTCGCGCAACAGCGCATACACCTCATGCGGCAGCCGGTCGCGCAACAGGCCGCCGATGTTCCTTCGGTAAATTGATGGAGGTTCGACGGCGGGACCGGTCTGTTTGGCACGCGCCCGCGCGGCAAGCAGGACATCGTCATGCAACGTGCGGAGCAAGTCCGTCCTGGTGATCACGCCGACCACCTTGGGACCGGACAGAATAGGGACGAATCGCTGATTCCGCTCGATCATCCGCATCTCGATCTCACGGAACGGCGTCTCCCGCTCGGCGCTGTACTGGTCTCTCTGCATCACGTGCTCGACCGGCGTGTCCCCCAGATTGTGAAACAACGCCTTCTGAACGATTTCGCGTGTCACCAGCCCACGATACCGGTCTTTCCCGTCGAGCACCGGCAGCACGTTGATCCCATATTGGGTCAACCGGCTCTCGGCCTCCCGAACGGTGGCGTCGGCAGCGATCGCCTTCACCGGCTTGGTCATCACATCCTGCGCGAACAGCGTAGGGCGATACCGTTCCGTCACGAGCCGGGTGAGCTGTTCCTTGACCTCGACCAGCGTCTTCCCCTTCACGCTGGCCGCGGCAGCAACCGCGTGCCCGCCGCCGCCGAATTCCCGGGCAATCCACCCCACGTCGATTTCCGGCCGCCGGCTTCGCCCGATGATTTCGATCTTGTCTTCCATCGCCACCGCGACGATGACCGCATCCAGGCCTTCCAGCTCAGCCAGCTTATGAACGACTTCGGCTGCATCGCCCCGATACCGGTCGTAGGCACTCGTGGCCAGCAGGACCTTGCGACCTTCCAGATAATAGGTCTCGCCCAAGCGCAACAGGTCGTTGAGCAGCGCGATCTGCTCGGGAGCCAACGGACGCCGGAGTGTGTCGGACACCACGTTCAGATCCGCGCTGGCGCGGAGCAGCACGGCTGCGGCTTCCAGATCCCGCGGCGTCGTCGAAGCATAGGCGAGCGAGCCGGTCTCCTCGTACAGACCCAGCGCGAACACGGTTGCTTCAAAAGGCGTGATCGGGATCTTCTGCTCTGTCAGCCGCTCGATCATGAGCGTGGTGGTCGCGCCGACCGGCTCAATGACGCGCAGCGCGGCGCGGCCCCGAGATGTTTCCTGCCACGCATGCGGTTCACTCGCCCCATCCGGATGGTGGTCGTACACATGAATGGTGATCTTGGGATCATCCCAGCAGGCCTTGAGCGGACCGATGCGGTCCGGTTCCTGCGTATCGACCAGAATCAGCCTCGTCACCCGGGAGAGATCAATGTCCTTGAGCCGCGTCACACCCAGGTCGTGGACAGCTAAGAAGCTGCGCACCGTCTCCTGCCCTCCGCCCGGCAGCACGAGCAATGCGCCCGGATAGAGTTTCCGCGCCGCCACCATGGAGGCGAGGCCGTCAAAATCCGCGTGGAGATGCGTGGTGATGACATCCATGCCCGCATTGTAACAGGGTCGCCGCAACCACGAAACGGCTCGCCGGCAATCCCTTCCCTACCCCCCATTTTTCCGTTTACCGTTTCGAGGCTGACTCGTCAGACAGAGTAGCAGTGAACCGCCAGGTACCACCTGTCCCCCCGGAGAGAGCTTTTATTCTCTTCAAACAATGCCGTGGTTGCTGGGGGAGGCCGGCGACTACAGAACGGGACCTGTTGGTACTGATGGCCCAACAAAGGAGATCGATCGTGAAGGTATCCAAGACCCTCGTCATTTCTGCAACCAGCCTGCTGTTCCTCGGCATGCTGGTTACGTCCAGCATCCCCGCCATGGCCGGAGCCGGAGAGGTTCGCCTCAGTGCATCTATGGTATCCGGCGCTGCCTCAGGGAAAGCCGATTACCGGGAGCGGGGAAACCGCAAGCGGCTCAACGTCGAGGCCGAGGACCTGCCGGGTACAACCCCGGCAGCCTTGGGGGTGTTCGTGAATGGAACAAGCCAGATCGGCACCATTGCTCTTGCGGCCTGTCCCGTGCCAGCTCAGGCCCTGTTGTGCGGTGAGATGGAACTCAACGCGCAGGATGGTCAGGCTGTACCGACGCTGAAGGCTGGAGACGTGATCAGCATCGGCGTCACTGCCAACAATAGCGTGCTGTCTGGAGCGTTACACTAAGTCGTTCGCGAGCCAGCCGTCCTCCCGCGGCTGGCTCCTGTTTTTCCAGCCGTTCTTCGTGTTCTCCACAGCACCCACGTTTCATTTACCTTTCCCCAATCATCTCGTCAAAGGACATAAAAGGCTTGCAGAAGGATGGTCCTCATTTAAACGACTTTCCCACTATCGAAGGAGGAGCAACCATGCCGACATACTCATTCATCAAGACAGGACTTATCGCAGGTCTCGTAATGGTCACGACAGCGCCGGTGGCGGGGATCTTCATCCCTGGCAACGCGTTCGCCCAGGCGGATATCCGCCAAGAAGACCGCCGGGCAGATCGACAGCAAGACCGGCAAGCCGACCGGCAACAAGATCGACGGCTCGATCGTCAAGCAGACCGTCAGACGGATCGGCAGGTGGATCGGCAGCAGGATCGCCAAGCAGATCGTCGTCAGGACCGGCCAGCCCGCTCCAGGTAAGGACAAATTGGGGTTGCAAAACACGAGGCCGGCTTGAGAAGATTGCACCCGGCCTCGTGTGCTGGAGTGGCAGGTTTCACAGTTACCCACTGCGCCATACTTGAGGCTCTAACGGATGCACTGCATATCTCGACACGGGAGGGACACGGTGGGGCAGACTGAGTGGGAATGGCCGATCGCAACGAGCGACGATAACCACGCGGGCAGGATCACGATCCTGCGACAAATCGGGTATGAGCTGATGCCTCCCCTTGAAGACTCCTCCGCCCCTATTCAGCGCGGGAAAGCCCTGACACTGAATCTGAGCACCGGCGGGATGTTGGTGCTGATGGACCGCGCCCCAGCCATTGAGCAGGTGTTGAAAGTGAAAGTTCCAACACCTCTCGGCACCGTCGAGACCCCGACGTTGTCCGAAGTACGCTGGGCACGGCAAGTGCCCTTCGGCCGGAGTCGCGGGAAAGGCGCCTACCTTGTCGGCTTAAAGTTCTTGCTGTAGACGCCCATGACGGTGTCACGGGCGTCAGTACGTAGCCCTTCCGCACTCAGTCCTCAATGCTTTTCACTTAGCGGTGCCGCGCACCCTGGCGGTCGTGTTTCTCGCGGGCAATGTGACGCGAGGCACGATCCTGCGCATGCTCAATCTTGGCTCGCTCTTTGTTGGTGACCACACCATCGGCCTTCGCCTTGTTCTCCATGTTCTCGATGCGATCCTGCTGACGGTTCAGCCGGGCGGCTTCCCGCTCGTTCAGTTGCCCGCTGGCAATGCCCTGGTCGATCCGCCGTTCCTGGTTCGCTTGCCGCTGGTCGATCCTCGGCGTCTCGGTACTTTGGGCATAGGCCATGCCGCTCATCAACATCATCGCCGCCGTTAAGGTCATCACGATCGTCTTCATCCTCGCCTCCTTCATAGTTGTGGAGAATACCCCCCTTGCCCCAGCATCAGTGATCCCGTCCTCCGTGGCCTCCTCCACCACCACGGTCGGACCGTCCACCTCGATCGTCGCGCCCACCACCGCCACGGTCATCGCGACCGCCTCGGTCCGACCCGCCGCTGCGGTCCTGGCGATCCCCTCCACCTGAACCGCTGCGGTCGCTGTCGCGGAAAATCCGATCCACGCGCTGGCCCCGAGCGATCTGGTCGCGGACGTGCTGAAGATTCACCCGGCCCTGCTGAACATCGGGTGCCCGCCGTTTGATCTCTCGCGCCAGGTCCGCAAGCTCAGAAGAACGGAACCCCTGCCGCAACCCTTCCTGAACCAGGGCCGCCCCATCTTTGACTGGAATCCCGCCTTCTTTCATGACGGCCAAACTCTTCGCTCCAGCAGCCAGGGCTTCCTGACTGAGCTTTTGCTTGCTCTCCTGGGCGAGACGTCCCACTTCGCGAACCTCGTCTGTAGTGGCCCCTCGAGCAAACGCTTCCGCCATGGTTTCCAGCGCCCGTTGACGATTGCCTCCGGCAGAATCCACCGCCCCACGCGCCGCTGCGTCCCGGAAGGCCTCCTGGGCTGTCTCGAAATGGCTCACCATTTGGCGGAGGACGGGATCGATTCGTTTGGGTTCGATGCCTTTTGCCAGCCCTTCCTTGACTTTGTTGGCCAGCGGTTCGGTGGGAATGCCCCGGTCCCCCGCCTTGGCAACCTGCTCGATGAGCCGATCGACTTCCTCGGCCGAGTGGCCCTGCGCTGCGCGGAGACGGCCGATCTCCTCACGGTCCTGCGGGGAGAGCACTTCGCCGGAGACAGGAGCCACAACGAGCAGCATCGCCGTGACAAGGAACACCGTATTGAGTAGACCAGCGTATGTCATGTGGTTATCGAACCACCACAACCCCGTTCGTATTGCCGAACCCATCGGTCACGAAATCTTCCGCGAGTGGCGGCGCCACCCACCGTTTCTCATCCACAAGGTACATGAAGGCATGTTCTCCTTCAGGCAAAGGAACCACCACGGACCAACACCCATCGGACCCGGCCGGCTTCATCGGATGGGATGCCGCTGACCATCCATTGAAGGAGCCGCCCACGGCAACGGATTTCGCGCCCGGCATCGAGACCGTAAACTGCACGCCACCTTGGACTACCTTGGGCAACTCCGGTTTAGACGTCGTTGCGCAGGCACTCACCATCCACACCATCATCATTGCCGGGACCGCTTTCACGAACGACCGTCTCATGTCTCTCTCCGAATCGCGAATCGGCGAGAGCGTACCTGAGGATCGGGGTCGTTGCAAGCGACGGCCCTGTCCGCTTAGAGCGACGTGGTGACATCCAGCACCGCATTCTGTGAACCGAATCCATCGACCGCGTCTTCGGCGGCCAGGGGATCGGCCATCCATTGTTTGCCGTCGATCACGAACATGTACTGATACCGGCCCGGCGGGAGCGGGATCGTCGCCGTCCACATGCCGCCATCCGTTCGTTGCAAGGGCGTGCGGTCGGGATTCCACCCGTTGAAATCGCCGGCCACGGCCACGGATGCTGCCTGCGGCTGCGAAAGGATCAGGCGGACGAGTATCACCGGCTCCGATTTCACTTCCGCCGTCACCGGCAAAGACTGTGGTGATTTCACGATCGCGGAGCCGACCGCCCAGGCCAATACCGCCACCACACAGGCCGCGGCCAGGGCTCCGGCCATGTTCCACTGCGCCACACGCGGAGCCGTCAACCACGACATCATGCGTTCAATCAGGCTCGGCTTCGGCACAGCCAGCCTGGCCTGGACCTGAGCCACGAAGCGAGCCGATGGGGCGATGCGCGGCAATCGGCCGGCCTCGGCAATCACCAGCTCCGCATTCAACAGACGCCGCCGCAATCCAGCATCCTCATCGAGAGCCTGAAGAAAATGAACCCGCTCGTCGGCCGTCAGTTCGTGATCGATAAACCGCTGGATGAGTCGATCCTGCTCAGTCATCGTGGTCCCTGCTTATCTGCCGGCATCGTTATTTCCACTCCGCCAACTCCCGGCTCAACTGCACGCGCCCTTTATAGACCCGCATCTTTAACGTGTCCGTCTTCACCCCAAGAATCTCTTCCATCTCTTCGTAGCTCAACCCCTCCACATGTTTCAGCACAAACGCTTCGCGATAGAGCGGCGGCAATCGCTGGATCGCTTGTTCCAGATGTTCGGCCACCTGCTGTTGCGACAAGGCCTCTTCCGGCGTCCGGTGCTCGATCGCCTCCTCAGTCACGCAGTCATCGACATCCACGTGGCTCGTCCTTTGGCCGGCATACCTCAATCGGAGCCAGTCCTTACATTTGTTGGCGGCGATTCGATAGAGCCACGTCGAGAAACGCGCGTCGGCACGAAACGATGGAAGGGCCTTGAATGCTGCGAGAAATGTGTCCTGGGCCAGGTCTTCGGCCGCCGCTCGATCCCCCACCATTCGGTAGGCCAGATTGACGATGGCACCGGCGTACCGTTCGACCAGATGCCCAAAGGCCTCGCAGTCATTCTCCAGACTCCCGGCAACAAGCGTGGCTTCATCCGCAGCCCCGCCCTGGTGTAATGGCATCGCCATGCTTACTCACCACGCATGGCAGTCATCCGACCGTCTCGATGTGCCTACTCGAGTCATGAGACAAGCACCCGACCGCTTCGTACACGTCTCCCACCGGGCTAGAAACGGTACCCGGCCCCGAGACTGATGCCGTAGTCCGGCGCCCCATTGGAGACACCCACTGTCACACCTCCGTTGAACCGCCAGGCGGCTGAGGCCGTATAGTTCACCGCAAAGAAAACATCTCGAATGTTCACCAGACCGGCCACGAGCGAACGATACTCTTCGAAATAGACGCCGGCCAGGAGGTCCTTCGTGAGGTAATAGCCGGCGCCGACGTCGTACCAATGTTGGTTGCGCAGTGCGAGGCCATCCGGGTCGCCGATCATGTTGTATCCCCCGTCAAGAAACGCAATCCACTTCTCTCCAAGCAACTTGGACATTTCCACCCCAAATCCATAGTCGAGCGCCCCTGTTCCGAGACCCTGTTGTTCATCGGCAGTAGGAATCTTCACCCGACCTGTGACTGCAATGAGCGGCAGAACGTCTTTCTCCTCCACCACATAGTAGCGACCCCTGAGGATGATGTCGCCAAGACCGGTGGTGGTCACCTTTTGGCCGGCCGCTCGTGTCGTGGTACCGCAGACTCGATCCTTGCCACTGACGGTTGACCCTTTCCCGCTACAGCCATCGTCGTCGCTTCCTCCGCCCCCTCCGCCACCAGGACCGGAGTTGCTCCCGCCGCCGTCATCGACTCGAACCGCGTTTCCTCCGACCAGAGTCGTCCGCCCATCGGTCGTGGCCGTCACAAAGGGAATCACGATCGTCACGTCGCCATCACGAAACAGGCGACGGATAGAGAGCGGCGCATACAAGAAGGTGCTGGTTGTATTCGTCCCGAAGTTGCCGCTGCTATAGCTGGGGGTGAACCCAATCTGCCAATTCCGGTCGCCCGCAGGCGGCCCTTGATCGTTCTTGTCTGCAGCGACAGCCATCCCCCCGATGGTTGCCACACAGAGTCCCACGCCGAAGAACATCGCCATCCACTGCCGCATTCTCCTCGCCCCTTTCCCTGGTGATGACCCGCACAGTCCCTCCTCCCATCGGCTGGCGGGATCAGCCTATCCGGAAGGGTGCACAAGTTCAACTCATCGCCAGACAGCGGCGCCGAAGATTCTTCGGCGCCGCCACGGGCCGCCGTCATCGAGCAACGTCAATTTCGACCTGACCGCTCCGGCCGTTCCGGCCGCTCGGGTCTCTGTGGGCGTTCCGGGCGCTCCGGCCGTTGCGGACGCTCGGGCCGTTCCGGCCGCTGAAGTTGTTCAGGACGTTCGATCCGTGCGACTCGCTCTACCTGCCGATCCGCCCGCCGATCTTCCCTTCGGTCCAATTGTCGGTCTTCACGACGATCATCTCGGCGATCCATTCGGCGATCTTCACGCCGATCGTCGTTCACATTGCGGACATCATCCCGGCCACCACGGCCGGACCCGCTACTGGCTGAACCTGGGCCACTGTTGTCGGAACCATGCCCGCTATTTCCAGAACCGGGACCGCTGTTGTCGCCTCCGCCACGGCCTCCACGATTGCCGGCCCCTTCGAGACGGAAGCGGTCGAACTGCGCTCGCAAATTCTGTCGTTCTGTTTCTGTCAACTGCGATTGAGCGATGCCCTCAATCCTGGCCCGCAGCTGCCCCTCTTCGCGTCCGACCTTCGCACGAAAGTCGTTATTCCGAAAGGTGACGTTCCGCTCCGCACCATTCGGGGACGGCACGGCAACCGAGACTTGCCGAAGCAGGTTCTTGTTCGGATCGCTGTTCAGAAACAGCGCCCGCTGCTCGGCCTCCGTGAGGCTCACCCCGCGAAGCTGCACCTCCTGTACACCAGGTCTCGCAAACTGTGATTGAATCGTCCGTCTCAAGGCTTCCACATCGACAACACCGGCCGTCGTCCGCGGCAACGCCCCGACAATCTCCACCTGCCCATTCCGGATTGGTGGAGTTGTCTGCGCCCAGGCGGGCATCGCCCAGAGAGCCAATCCGCTCAGTATCCAGGCCGCCATGTGTATGCTCGTACCACGTATCATGATCGTCCTCCTCTTCAGTTAGTCTTCCAGCTCCGCTTCACGCCACGTCACGACCCCGCCGTTCAGCCGGCCTTTGACTTTGATCAGTGCGCCGACCTTCACCGCATTGAAGAAGGCTGCGCGACCGATCGGCTGATCGTTAAGGCCTTCGAAGTCGTTATCGTTCAGCGCTGAGGTGTTGACGGCCACGCCCAGGATCGTGAGGGTCGGGTTCGACACCGCCTGCACCGGCCCCTGCAGATCCACATCGTCGTCGGCCGACCGCTGCTCCACCCGCGTCGCGATCACCGAGTTGCTGCCGCTCACACGACCGCGCACCCGGACATGGTCGCCGACTGGCAGGTCACTGAGACTCGTGATCGTATTCCCGCCGTTCGCCTTGAACTCGGTCCGGCTAGTCACGCTGACCGTCACGCCAGAGAGCCCAGTGATCGTGAAGGTCTTTGCCGCAAGATCGATCGCGGCGATGTTTCCCTCCAGCCGTGCACTCTCGTGGAACTTCACATGCTTCGCCGTCAGAATCCCGTTGGCCGACCGGCCTTCGGTAGACAGCTTGGCGCCCACGACGATCTCATCGATCGTGCCGCCGCGAAACTCCGTGCTCGACGTCGTCTGCACATGCGTCGTCCCGATAAAGAAGTCGCCGGGGCCGACAACCTGTGTCACGAACCCTTCGACTTCGAATTCATCTACTTGTTGCACGCCGGGATTATCCGGCTCGACTTTCGTCGCAACCAGCGTCCCTTGCGTCTGCACATTCGGCCCCGGCGTGAACTGTGTCCCCTTTGCTTCCACCAACAGGTCGTTCCACGCATTGCCCGCCGGATTCGGCATGTCGTTGATGAGCGCCGTCGCATAATTCACGGTCAGGTTCCCGATCTGGAACGTCTTCGCTCCGTCACTGTGGTTCTTCACGAAGCCACGCACCTCAGGGAGCGGCGCGAGCTTCTTTTCAATGAACGTCGCTTGGATCACGCCATCGGGCCTGATATGCCCATTCACCTCGACCGCATCCGTGCCCGGCACAAGATTGAGAAGGTTTTGGCCGGGAATGTTGTTGTCGATGAGCGTGGTATTGTCAACCAGCACCGTCTGGCCCAAGACCACCAAGCCCAGTCCATCTGCCGCGATCGACTGTACCGATCCTTCGACTGCGTCTTTCTGGCGAACCGAACTCGCCGACCGTTGATCGCCGTTCACCGAGCCGGTCACCACCACCGTCATGCCGAGCTTGAGATCGCCCTGGCTGCCCGGCTGCCCGTCGACCACGAACGACGACCCGCTCGTTTCGAACTTCTTGCCGTTCACGAACACACTGCCGAAGGCGGTAATTGTGCCCGAAGCCGCAGCCGCTCCGCTGGCACTGCCACTCACCGTTCCGGAGGGTGCCCCTTCGCCACCGCTGCCGCAACCGCTCAGCAAGCCGACCAAGCCGATCGCCGTCAAAAGACTGAATATGTTGGATACCTGTTTCATAGGTCCTGCTCCTGTGAAGAAAAGATGGCTATGATTTTGGTTTGGACAGATCGTCTGCCGGCAATGCCGCCGGCCGCGGCCTTTCCGCCACCACGCCACATGCGCCGGACACCATCTGGCCTCGTCTGATGGGTTAGACGACGGGGGTGAAGAAAGGTAAACGCGGAAGCGGGTGTCTTACCGGACGTCTTGAAAAAAGGTGCGGGGGAGCACGAGGAGCCGGAACTCGACGTGGAGGATGATCAAGAGGATACGCAGAAAGCTCCGCCAGATACCCATTTTAATGATTTTGCGGGAGTCCGTCACAACTGGGGGTCGCAGCAACAACGGGGTGGTCACCTTGACCAGCCGTTCGCAGGCAGCGGAAGTTGTCGAGAACAGAAATAGCCCACAGCCGCCAGTCGTTGCCGAAGAATTGGTACATGAAGCCGCCGGCCTGAATCGCAGAACGGCTTGCCATGTCTTCATTCTCTACTCACCGACTCGTGTAGGATTGAGCAGATTTGCACAGCGGCATGACATTTTTTCCCCTGGATCATACGCCATACCCCACAACCTTAATCCTAAATACCTGCTAACATCCTGAGATTCCTCCATAAATTCATCTTGTTCCGCCTCGGCACACACCTTGCTGAAAAATAGTTGATGGCTTTCAACAAGACCAGAAAGGTGAGCCCTCCCTCTCTGCGTCAGTCACAAAGGAGGTTGCCAATGAAGAAGAAGGGGAAGAAGAAAGTAACGGCGTTGGTGCTTGCGGCTGTCGCAGGTCTGTTCGGCGCCAGCTTGGTCTTTGCCGGGAGCCCCTCGTCTCCCAAGCAGCAGCAGATGGATACCAAGCCGGGTCCGGCCTACAGAACGATTGATGGAAAAGTACACAAGATCGACGGAGACATCTTCGTGGTCGAGGATTACAACGGCAACGAGATCCGCGTCTACGTGGGCAAAGACACGAAGAAGCTCCGTGGCCAGAAGAAGGTCGGGGACACCATCCGCGCAGAAGTGACCCACGGCGGCTTCGCGAATTCCATTCAGTAACCACTCCGAATCCGCGCACCCGCTCGGGCGCGGTGATGTCCTGACGATGGGCCGGCCCTGTACAGGCCGGCCCATTTGCTTTTAGCAGGCTGCGGAAAAACTCTCGTCACTCCCGCGAATGCGGGAGTCCAGAACATTCGTCCTCACTATGTTCAATGACTTCCTGGATTCCCGCTTGCGCGGGAATGACAACAACATAGTTCTACCGGGTTTTTCCGCAGCCTGTTAGAGACCCGTGCCGCAAGAACACATCTCTGCTAACCTTCAAGGCGTTGGTTTCTTGAACACGATGTCGCCGTAATAGGCTGTCGCGGATTCCTTGGTGTTGTCCGTGTCGGTCATGATCGCCACGCCATTGATTATCGGTGGCTCCTCGCCGAACGCCTTCTTGTAATCGTCGTAGATATTCCGTTCCTCCTCGACCCACATCCCGACACGTTGCGAGCCGGTTTCCACGACGATCATCTTCGCAAAATCCGTGTAGGCATTGTCGACGATCAGGCCGATCGGAGCCTTGGCTTCCCAGATGTAGTTCAGTGCCGCGATCGGAATGTCCCCGAAGAGGAGCCGGCCGGCTTTGTACTTGGCTTTCTTGGTAAACCCAACCTTGTCGGGATCGTACTCGAACGTGATGTACAGGCGCGCGGGGTAATCGTCGCCGTCCTTGCGGCTGACATCGCTGGTCTTCAACAGATTTCCCACCTTCCAACGCCAGTGAACGATCGGGAATTCCTTGGGATCGATCTTGACCTCTCGCGTGAGCCCCGATGCGGACGCCTCACTGGCCGCCTTCACGACTACCACATCATCCTCCTTCACCAACTCGTACTTCGTGTGGCGTTCGACCTTCTTGAACGTCAGCGGCTTCCACCCCTCCGGCATTCCCTGCCCCACCGTCCCCGCAGAGAACTTGCCGACTTCGAGAACCGGGCCAGAATCTGCCTCTACACAAAGGGGGGCTATCAACAACACAACTATGGTTCCCACACGAATCACATTCTTCAAGCTCCCCTCCTCCCTCTAAGGGTGGGGCGAGGTGGCCCTCCACTGCGCGCATCGAGCGAGCACATTCTGATCGTGCGCGCTCTGCGAGCACAGAGGGCTGCCTCACCTCACCCTCCCCTCTTCCTCGTCCACCCGAACCACTTCCTCAAAATATTCTTTTGCCCATCCGTGAAATGCGCCTTTCGCCACAAATTGACGACCTTCTTATTCACCTCAGCCTGCGTCGGGTACGGATGAATCGTGCCGGCAATAGTTTTCGCCCCGCCGCCGGCTTTCATCAGTACTGAAAACTCGTTGATCATGTCCCCCGCGTGAGCCGCCACGATGGTGGCGCCAAGAATCTTGTCCGTGCCTTTTTGGATATGGATCCTGGCAAAGCCCTCGTCTTCACCATCTAGAATCGCGCGGTCGACTTCGTCGAGTTTGTATGTGTACGTCTCCACCTCGATGCCTTTGGCTTTTGCGTCTGCTTCATACATCCCCACGTGGGCAATTTCCGGTTCCGTGAACGTACACCATGGCATGATCAGCGAATTCATGCTGGCATAGGCCAGGCCGAACGGGTGTGGAAACAGCGCATTCTGAATGAGAATCTGTGCCATCGCGTCGGCAGCGTGCGTGAACTTATACCGCGAGCAGATGTCGCCGGCGGCGTAGATGCGTGGGTTGGTCGTCTGCAGCCGGTCGTTCACGTTCACGCCGGCCTTGTCGTATTCGACGCTGACCGATTCCAGTCCGAGCCCTTCCACGTTCGGCGTGCGGCCGACGCCGACCAGGATTTCATCGACCGCGATGTCGTACTGTTGGCCATGCGAATCGACCGTCAGCCGTTTGCCGCCGTCCGCTTGGCCGACCGTCAAGTCCTTGCCACAACAGAGCAGCGTGATGCCGTCACGGAGCATGGACTCATGGACGATGTGTGCCGCGTCTCGGTCCTCGTTCGGCATGATGCCATGCAGAGCCTCGATGAGGTACACCTGGCTGCCGAACCGGGCGAACGCCTGGGCCAGCTCGCATCCGATCGGCCCAGCGCCGATGACACCGAGACGTGGCGGCAACTCGGTCAGCGTGAAAATCGTCTCGTTCGTGAGATAGCCGATTTCCAATAGGCCAGGAATGGGCGGAGCGGAGGCCCGAGCGCCGGTACAGATCGCCGCTTTCGCGAACCGCAGAATTCGGTTGCCCGCCGGCCCTTCGACCGTCACCGTATCCGGTCCGGAAAACCGGCAGTTTCCGATGAAGACATCCACTCCCAGTTGCGTGTAACGATGGACGGAGTCCGTGTGGCTGATCCGCGCCCGCAGCTTCCGCATTCTGGCCATCGCCGCGCCGAAATCGTATGTCACCCCAGGGGGCACATGCAGTCCAAACTCTTCGACCTTCCTGAGGTCCGCCCAGGCCCTTGAAGCACGGATCACCCCTTTCGACGGCACGCAACCGACATTCAAACAGTCGCCGCCCATCAGGTGTCGCTCAATCAGCGCCACCTTGGCTCCAACACCGGCTGCAATCACGGCCGTCACGAGCCCCGCCGTCCCAGCCCCGATCACCACCATGTTGTAGCGACCGGTCGGCTCTGGGTTCACCCAATTCGAGGGGTGGACATTCTCCACGAGCTTCTGGTTGTGCTCATCCTGGGGAAGCACGAGGGAGCTATCATGCACACTCATGGGTGAAATCCTCTCCGACTGGTGGGGTCATCATAAGGCGACTCCCTTGCCCCCCAGGATCCCAGTGCTCATGTCTGCTTCACTGTCAATTTCTTATACAGGATCGGCGCCAGGGCCAAGAGTCCCAGCAAGACGAAGGCGGCGATCACGTTGGGCGAGGCAATCTCTTTCAGCGAGTTGATCGTACCCAACTGACGTCCCGCGTAGGCATAGACAAACGACCCCGGGATAATCCCCAAGGCAGTCGCGACCACATAGGTGCCGACGCTGACGCGCGTCAGGCCGGACACCATGTTGACCAGAAAGAACGGAAAAAGCGGAATCAGCCGCAGCGTCATCAGGTAACTGAACCCGTTGTCGGTGAAGCCCTCTTGGATCGGGCCCAACTTACTTCCGAATTTCTGTTCGACCCAATCGCGCAGAAGGTAACGAGCGGCCAGGAACGCGAGCGTCGCCCCGCTCGTTGCGCCGACGTTCACGAAGACGGTCCCCAAGAGGCTGCCGAAAAGAAACCCGCCGGCCAGAGTCAGGATCGCCCCGCCCGGCAACGACAAGCCGGTGACCACACAGTAGGTCGCAATGAAGATCCCGACCGCCGCCGTGAAGTTGGCATCGGTAAAGGCGAGGAGCCGATCGCGGTTCGCCTTCAAGGCGTCCAGCGTGAGATAGTGTCCAAGATCAAAGTACAAGAACGCGCCGATAGCCAGTCCGAGGATCGTCGCCATCACGATCTTCCCGGTGGACCCGCTCGCCGGCGCTGTGGGCTGCACGGAATCACTCATGGCCGTTTGGACGCGTATCATGGTGCCTCCTCTTCCGGCTGTCAATGCGTGCGGAGGAAACAAAGGGGGGGAGCCTTTTCTGATTGCGCGGCAGCGAAGAAACGTTGCACGGCTCCCGTTTCGCGGCGCGCAACTCATCCTCGCCTACGGTTGTTCCCTCGTTTGATTTTCGACTGAGAGACTCCTAGAATCCTTCACCACTGAGAGAATCGCGCTTTATCGCCGAACCAAGAGGGATCTGCACGTATGTCTGACACTGTCGCACGATTGATTCGAATCCCGCATGTCCGTCACCTAATCGCCGGCCCCCTGCTCGTCCTGATGCTCATGGGTCTCCCTCCGGCCTCGCTCGACGCTGCACCAGGAAGCAAGACGGAGGTGTTGCCCCTGCAAAAGGCCGCACCGGCGGCGGTGTTCATCGAGACGCCCGGAAGCGAAGCGGAGTTGCGGCGTCAGTTACGGGACAAGAACAGGGTGGCCGAACTCAGCGCCTCCACCACGGGGATCCGCTTCTCGCAAGCTCCAACGGGGAGCTTTGGCTTCATTGCCCCACAGTTCCTGGGGATGGCCTTGGTGACGCAGAGTCCGGATATCGCGTTGGAACGGATGCCTCCCGCCACCAATGCCTATGAGATCCACAAACTCGCCGACGGCAGCGGGATGCTGGTGGGATTCGTGGGGCCGGACCTCAAGCCGCAGTTGACCCCAAGCCAACGGCCGAAGAATGTCCGGATCGCGCTCTATTCCAGTCCTTCAGACAAAGCCCCGCACATCGTCGCGGTTCCCTTGACCAAACTTGTTGCGGACCGGATGCCGACCCGACTCGACCCCAAGAAACCCGACAGTGCGGTTCTGTTCGAGATGGATTTGCAAAGCAGCGCCAACCGCCAGTCGTCTCAAGGCGGACCATAATGATGCTTCGACATGTCGGGGATTCCCGATCCACACACCAGCATCCTTCACCTCACTCCCCGCTTTGCTGGATCAATTTCGCCACCAGCCCTGTCCAGCCGGTCTGGTGGCTGGCCCCGATTCCGGCTCCATTGTCGCCGTGGAAATACTCGTAGAACGGGATCACGTCTCGCCAATGCGGATCGCGTTGAAATTTCTCGACGCCGCCGAAAACCGGCCGACGTCCATTGGAGTCCCGCAGGAAAATATGCGTGAGGCGGCGCGACAATTCGCCCGAGACTTCCCACAGTGTCATCATCCGACCGGAGCCCGTGGGATATTCCACGGTGAAGCTGTCGCCCAAGTAGTAGTGGAACTTCTGTAACGACTCAATGATGAGGTAGTTGACCGGGAACCAGACCGGCCCTCGCCAATTCGAGTTGCCCCCGAAGAGCCCGGTGCGCGACTCGGCCGGCTCATAGTCCACGCGGTACTGCATGCCGTTGACGGTAAGGCTATAGGGGTGATCCCGATGATACTGTGAGAGCGCGCGGATCCCATACGGAGACAGGAACTCCTGCTCGTCCAGCATGTACCGAAGCACCTGGCGAAGCCGCTTACAATTGACCAGGGACAGGAACCGCCGGACACCCCCATCGTGCGATTGGGTTTCGACATGGATGCTGAAGTCCGGCCGGTTTTCGATGAACCACTGCATGCGGTGTTTGAAACGCGGGAGCTTGTCCACCAATTCAGAATCCAAGGTCTCCACAGCAAAGAGCGGAATCAGCCCGACCATGGAGCGCACCTTCAGCGGGAAACTGCGGCCGTCGGGGAGGTGCAAGACGTCGTAGAAGAAGCCGTCCTCCTTGTTCCACAGCTCAATCTGTTCCCCGCCGATATTGTTGATCGCACGGCAAATGTAGACGAAGTGTTCGAAGAACTTGCTGGCGACATCTTCATAGGCACGGTTTTCCCTGGCCAGTTCCAGCGCAATCGCGAGCATGTTCAAACAGTACATACCCATCCAGCTCGTCGCGTCCGACTGTTCGATGTGGCCGCCGGTGGGCAGGGGCGCGCTCCGGTCGAAGACGCCGATGTTGTCCAACCCTAAAAATCCACCCTGGAAGATGTTCTTGCCCTCTGCGTCCTTGCGATTCACCCACCAGGTAAAATTCAGCAGCAGCTTGTGGAACACGCGTTCGAGAAAGACACGGTCGCCGACGCCCTTCCGTTTCTTCTCAATCTTATAGACTCGCCACGCCGCCCACGCGTGAACCGGTGGATTCACGTCGCCGAGCGCCCATTCATAGGCCGGCATCTGGCCGTTCGGATGCATGTACCACTCGCGGAGCATCAGAATCAGTTGCTCCTTCGCGAAGGTCGAATCCACTAAGGCCAACGGCACGCAATGAAACGCCAGGTCCCAGGCTGCGTACCAGGGATATTCCCACTTATCCGGCATAGAGATCACATCCGCGTTGTAGAGATGGGTCCAGTCCGAATTGCGGCCATGAAGGCGTGCTGCCGGTGGTTCGGGGCCGGCCGGATCGCCCTTCAGCCAGCGGTTCACCTCATAATGGTAGAACTGCTTGCTCCACAGGAGCCCGGCGAAGGCCTGGCGCTGAACCCGTCGCGCATCTTCCGAGAGACCGGCCGGCGCCAAGTTGTCGTAGAACTCATCGGCCTCCTGCTGCCGCTGTGTGAGGATCGCAGCGAAATTGTCCGTCGTCAGGGCGGCGCCGTTCCCCAGATCGGTAAAACGCAACCGGATCGTGGACACGGCACCGGGCGCCACGTTCAGGACATAGTGAGCGGCTGCTTTCGACCCGATCTGGTCCGGGTTCACGGCGTCTGTATCCCCGTGCACGACATAATCGTTGATGCTGTCTTTCACATACCGCGCCCCGTCCGTATCTCCATAGAGCCGTCGCGTGTTCGTTTCATTTTCGGCAAAGAGCAGGGTGGGCTCCCCTCCGCACAAGAGACGCCGGTAGCCGTAGTAGTCGTGATTCAATTCAATGACGCTCGTATGGTTGACCGACTCCCCCTTGCGCAGGCGAGGGCGCCGCACGTCGAGCCCCCATGACCAGGTGTTGCGAAACCACAGCGTGGGCAACACGGTCAGCTCAGCCGGCTCCGAACCGCGATTCACCACCTGAATCTGGATCAAGACATCTTCCGGCGAGGCTTTGGCATATTCCACAAAAACGTCGAAATACCGGTCTCCAGCGAAGACACCCGAGTCGACCAACTCACACTCCTGCGCCGCCCGGTCCCTTCTGCGATTCTCCTCCACGAGGCGCGCATAGGGGAACTCGGCTTGCGGATACTTGTAGAGGTACCGCATGTAGGAGTGGGTCGGTGTCGAGTCCAGATAAAAGTAGTACTCTTTGGCGTCTTCGCCGTGATTGCCTTCATTGCCCGTCAAGCCAAATATCCGCTCCTTGAGGATCGGATCGCGCCCATTCCAGAGTGCGACGGCAAAGCAAATCATCTGGTGCCGGTCTGAAATACCTGCCAGCCCATCTTCATTCCAACGATAGGCTTTCGAGCGCGCATGGTCGTGCGGCAGGAACTCCCAGGCTGTGCCGGAGGGACTGTAGTCCTCGCGCACGGTGCCCCAGGCCCGCTCGCTGAGATAGGGTCCCCAGCGCTTCCAGTGTGCTTCCCGGCGGGCGTCTTTCTCCAAACGCTGGAGCTCTGCCATCTTGATGGCCGGCTGATCAGCATGAGACTGACTCGGACGTGCCATAAGTCCCCCCACCGTAGTCCGTTCCACGTTCCACCTGCTGGACAACCCCTCGATACTGTGTTTCACTCCCGCCTTATCCGACCAATCGACATCAGAATGCGCCTCCCATAGGACCGTTTCAAGAGGCTGTCGCCTTCCCACGCAGGCTCTCCCCCTCGTGATTCAGACGAACGGTTGAGTCCGGCCATCTTCATGAGCGCTTCTCCAACCGGTGTCCACCAAGCAGATCGCCCATGATCCCCTGTATGGGTACCGAGCACTGCAAGAGCCGCCTCGACAAGAGGTGAGAGCGGGACGCCGGCGGAAAAACCCTACGTTTGGAGGATTGACCGACGGCGCACACGAATGCTACAGATCAAGAACCTGTAAGCGGGCTTCTGGCAACACTTTTCACACATGACCAAGGTCTAAACTGGAACGCATGCCGACGAGTCGAGCTGGGTCACTCGGTTGCTGGTCCGTCGCCGCCCTTTTGCTGGCTGTGCTATCGGCCTGTGGAGTCGACTATGGTCCAGGCGGAGGAGGAGGGAGCGGAGCAACCGTCACGATCCAAACCACGTCGCTACCCTTCGGCCTGGTCGGGCAAGCTTATTCCGGAACGCTCACGGCTGCGGGAGCGGCAGCTCCTATAACGTGGGCTGTGATCGGCGGCTCACTGCCGCCGGGATTAACCCTGAACAGCGCGACAGGCCAGATCACCGGCACGCCGACAGCGCCCTCCTCTGCCGTGCTGACCATCCGTGTGCAGGATGCGCAATCGAGAACGGCGACCAGTCCCCTCATCCTTTTGATCTACGTGAGAACCGATCGGGTGTCGGTCGATAACAATACCCCTCCTCACCCGGGAAACGGACCGAGCACCGAGCCAAGAACCAGCGGTGCCAATGGCCGCTACGTCGTCTTTGTGTCGCAGGCGACGAATTTGCTGAATCCGCCGCCACCAGGGACGCCGTCAGTCACCGGGAAGCAAATCTACATCCGTGATCGGCAGACAGGCCAGACATCTCTCGTATCGAAGGACAATGCCACCACGCCGAACCCAGGCAATGGCGAAAGTAGTGCGTCCACAATCAGCGCCGATGGCCGCTTCGTGGCCTTCGTCTCACAAGCGACCAACCTGCTCGACCCGCTGCCCCCTGGAACGCCTGCCGGCACCGGCACTCAGATCTACATCCGCGATCTCACCGTGAACCGGACCACGCTCGTCTCCAAAGACAACAACCTCACCCCGAATCCCGGAAATGGATCGAGCAGCGCCCCCACGATCAGCGCCGATGGCCGTTTCGTCGCCTTCGTCTCGCAGGCCACGAATTTGCTCGATCCCCCGCCCTTTGGGACGCCCGCCGTGACCGGCCGTCAGGTTTACATCCGGGATCTCACACTGAACCAGACAACCCTCGTCTCCAAAGACAACAACCTCACACCTATCCCTGGGAATGGTGAGAGCGCAGCACCAGCGATCAGTCAGGATGGCCGTTTCGTCGTCTTCCTCTCGCAGGCCACGAATTTGCTTAATCCGCCGGCTCCCGGCACGCCGGCAGTATCGGGCCAACAGATCTACGTCCGGGATAGAACGCTGAATCAGACCGCCCTCGTTTCCAAGGACAACAACGTGACACCGGTTCCAGGCAACGGGACGAGCAGCGCACCGGTCATCGGTCAAGACGGTCAGTTTGTCGCCTTCGTCTCGCAGGCCACGAACCTGCTCAACCCGCCAGCCCCCGGGACACCAGCCGCTACCGGGCAACAGATCTACCTTCGCGATCTTACGCTGAACCAGACCACCCTGATCTCCAAAGATAACAACACCACGCCAACTCCGGGGAACGGGGTCAGCAGCGAGCCCACGATCAGCGGAGACGGCCGCTTTGTGGGGTTCACATCTGTCGCCACCAATCTCCTGAATCCTCCCGTTCCCGGAATCCCGGCAGTGACCGGTCAGCAAATCTATCTGCGGGATCGCACCGTCAACCAAACGAGCCTGGTGTCCAAAGACAACAACTCGCCTGCCAACCCCGGTAACGGACCCAGCAGCGCACCAACCATCGCAACCGATGGCTCGTTCATAGCCTTTGTGTCTGCAGCCACCAACCTGGTCTCCGGGGGCACCGTTTTTTCAGACATCTACACCAGAGCATTACCCTAATCGTCCGGCTCACCTGTCTGACTTGCTCATCTGAATAGAGTTCACCTTGTAAGGAGTGCAATAGTCGTCCAGCCCTTGTCCCTCTCGAGGTTCGTCCTGTTCAAGTCCTACGACGACTACACGACCAACCTCTCCGCCGGCCGATCCTTTGCAAATTATTAGAGAGGCGGTCCGCGCCCTGCCGACGCAGTTTCGGGACACCTATCCCGGAATCCCCTGGACCGACATTATCGGGATGCGGAACACGCCGGTGCACGATTACTTCGGCATCGACACGGATATTGTGTGGTCCGTCGTCGAACGGGACTTGCTGGCGCTCACCCCTTGCCTCTCGCGGCTCGACTGAGCTCGCCGAAGTCCACTTGCCCCTCGCCGCGTGGTGGTTCGTTTCTCGCCTGTCTCGCTCGTCGCGCCTGTCGCGCTCCTCAATACACCGCCTCCCGCATCGGACCGCGCACACACCAGGCGTGGATGCTGGTGGTCTTATTGCCGTTGGACACGCCGCCACCGCCGAAGCCCATGTCCCACGCGTTGGCCGGATTCTCGGCGTACGTCGAACTCGACCAATAGTCGACCGACTGGACGTTCAAAACCGGAAGCCGAAGCTTGCAATGCCGGGCAGCCTAGGCAATACTAAGACGCGCGCCACGACCATCTCAGAACAACCGCGTGGCGCGAGGTCATCCAGGCGCAAGGGCAGGGATCGCTGAATCCGGAGTCACCGACAGGAGTGGACATCCTCGCCACGGTCACTTCCAAGCGCGGCATCCCTGTGCGCCTCACACATGAACGGTGGAGCCACATTGTCGAGTCGCACGATTAGATGGCAGGACATCTCGATCTCGTGGTAGAGACGCTGGGTGATCCTGATGATGTGGTGGTGGCGTACCGTGAACACGAACGGGATGGGTTCATCGTCACCGCCTTCATGCCGTCGAAGGCGGACAAGCTGATCCAGAGAGGCCTCCAATGGCGGAAGTCATAGATATCCTCAGCCTGGTGCCACAGGCATTGAACCTGCGATCCAAACACCTCTGGCTCGACTATGATGAGGAAGCGGACGTGCTGTATATCAGCCTAAGAAAGCCGCAACG
>CAZKRM010000021.1:0-62176 GCA_964555285.1 uncultured Nitrospiraceae bacterium | reverse complement strand
GAGGCGCCACTTAAGGAAGGGAATATACTGTCCAAACACATGGGGCCACCTCAGAATGTAGTTTATGTTGTTCTCGGCCCAACGGAATATAAAGGGGTTCCGATCAACAAGGCATGGATTCGGAACAATCTCGAATTGGATAAGGATGGAAGCGCCCTAGTTTACAAGAAGGATGTTCATTTCTCGCGTTGGTTGGGCGGCCTAGTGAAAAAGAAAGGGGACACGTTTGATCTAACGTCCTACATGTTGCTGAAATTTGAGACCAGTGATACTGAATTCCATCCCGAGCCTCTTTTCGGGAATGCTGAATTGCAGCAGCAGTTCCGCGAGGCACGAATGGCAGACACTGAGCTTCGACAAGTGAAGAGGGATGCCCTCTCAGATAACGTAACCAACTCTGGCTTGCTCAGCTTTTTGGACATAAAACTACTGCTAAATGCATTTGACGAGTACGCTGGAGGCAAACTCCCCTGGCCCAATTTCTGGGCCCAGTGGTCTGAGAGGATAAGTAAGGATCAGATCATAGGCAGCTATGGCGCAGACCCTAACGATGCAAAGCGAATGACGAAGGAGGAATTTGTCAATGCTGTCACCTCCATATTAGAGCCGACACGACTCAAAAGCTGGACATCGCAATTCGCAGCCTTAGGATCTGAAGATCGGCACCTTGCTCAGAACGCGCTTGAAATGACAAGAGCCGCCCCTATTAAAGTCGAAGTAGTCATTAAGGATAAGGAGAAGGGCTACGAAGTGAAGGGACTCACGGTACCTGGCGAGACCACAACCATTGTGGTCCGCAATGAAGACAGCGTCACGCATGGCTTCACCTCGACACTATTCAAGGCAATCCCGGTCGAGATGAAAGGGGATGGCATCGAAGTCAGAGGTAAGCACTTGAAATCGTTCCACCTGGAACCTGGGAAGACCATGACTCTCATCTTTACCGTGCCCCCGAAAGGTGATTACGAGAACATGCGCTATGTCGTCTTCGACGACTTATACCCGGAGTTCAGAGGTGAATTATTTATTGTTGAAACCAGTGGTGAACTCGGTGGCGGATAAAGGCCTTTTAAAATGGGGAGTTAATGGAGCAGGAAAAAAGACATGGAACTTTTCTGATGTGTTTTCGAGGAAGCCACAGAGCCGCAATTGATGAGGGAGGCAGTGTTTTCTTGCATAACAGCGCACCTGTCGAGAGATGATTAAATTGAAGGAGCGATACCTTGAGGTCACGTTTCGGCACGGGAAACCGCTAGCCGCCTACTCTGTACCGCTCTCGGCAGTCGAACGAGCGAAGCGTGCGATCCGAAGAAGCGGGACATGGCATGGTGATCGACTACGGCCCGAATGACCACCCGATCGGGATCGAATTGATGGCTCCCGACCAGGTGACACTTGAACGGCTTAATGGGATACTGAAAAGCGTGCGGCTTGAGCCGGTAAAAGAACACGAACTGGCGCCTCTCGTGGCAGCCTAGTTGGGCGCTGGCACCACAGCAGAACCGGCGTTCGACCGCTTAATGACCGGGCTCCTCCTCCGCTAAAGACGAATGGATATACAATGGATCAAAGAGCTGGTCGAACGTGGCAATTATCAGCTCAGGCGTCACGCGTTGGAGAGGGCGTCCTTACGGGGAATCAACCCGCTCGAAATCAAGGAAGCGCTCTTGAACGGAGAAATTATCGAGGAATACCCCGAGGACAGGAGGGGACAAAGCTGCCTTGTCTACGGAAAGTCTCAAACAGGGAGAAACATCCATGTGGTCTGCGGGCGAGCCTACGAGATCCTCTGGATCATCACGGTCTATGAGCCTGACCCGACAGAGTGGCTTAATCCGAAGACGAGGAGGTAGAAGAAGTGAAATGCTTTGAGTGCGGGGGCGAGCTGATTCGCACTGCGGGCGACGTCAGGATGACAAAACCTGACGGTGGGCTCGTCATCTTTGCTGGCGTTCCGCTTAACGAGTGTCGGCAATGCGGCGAGCAGTATGTTTCCGGAGAATGGTCAGAGAAGATCGGACACCTTCTGCGACGTGCCGACCAATTGTCTGCGAAGGAGACCCTGGCCGTGCCGGTCATCGCCGTCGGTTGAACAGAGTTCTTACTCACCGAGAAGGGAAGAGCGGGTGAAGGCTTGCGTCTTGAAGTGCTATCGCCCATGGCCTGGAGATTCATGAAACTCGGAGCGTTTGAAATTTATCCCGTGGCCGACGGCCGATTCCGGCTGGACGGGGGGGCGATGTTCGGGGTCGTGCCGAAAGTCTTGTGGGAGAAATGCTGCGCGGCCGATGAGCTGAATCGTATCCAGATGAGTTTGACCTGTCTGCTGATTCGGGCGAATGGGAAGAACATCCTGGTGGACACTGGGTTGGGCTCTAAGGAGGACGAGAAGTTTCAGCGCATGTTTGCTGTCGAGCGGACGCCAACATTGTTGGAGTCCTTGAAGCGTCTGGGCCTCGGGCGAGACGACATCCACATGGTCATCAATACCCATCTGCACTTCGACCATGCGGGTGGGAACACGATGAAACAAGATGACGGGGCCGTCGTGCCCACCTTTCCCAAGGCACAATACTTTATCCAGCACGGCGAGTTCGAAGATGCAGCCCGCGTCAATGAGCGGACCAAAGCCAGTTACCGGCGGGACAACTTTACGCCGTTGGCGCACGTGAAGCAGTGGGACTTCTTGCACGGCGATACGGAATTACTCCCTGGTATCACGGCTATCGTCACCGCCGGCCACACCCGTTGCCATCAGGGTGTGAAGATCGAATCGGAAGGGAAGGTAGCCTTCTTCCTCGGCGATCTGATCCCGACCGTGTCTCATCTGCCTCTCCCCTATATCATGGGCTACGACCTGTTCCCCATCCAGACGCTGGAGACCAAACGATGGATCCTGGACCGAGCCTTCGAAGAGAAATGGCTGTTGTTCTTTGAGCATGACCCGCTGATCCAGGCGGGGCATGTCAAAAAGGATGTCGAGGGAAAGTATTTTCTTGAAGCCGTCAGCTCTCAGCATTCAGCCTTCAGCAAGAGCTGATGGCTGATAGCTATCGTTGAGGTTGGACGATGACCGTGGCAGCCAAGCCAATCCGAGTGCTGATCGGCAAAGTGGGGCTCGACGGCCATGACCGAGGGGTGAAATTGATTGCGCGCGCGTTGCGTGACGCCGGGATGGAAGTGGTCTACACCGGTCTTCATCAAACGCCGGAGCAGGTGGTGAGCACGGCGATTCAGGAAGGTGTGGATGCGATCGGCTTGAGCATCCTCTCCGGCGCGCACAATACGCTCTTCCGGCGCGTGCTGGAGCTGCTCAAGGAACAGGGCGCCAAGGACATCGCCCTGTTCGGCGGCGGGATCATTCCCGACGAAGACCTTCCCACGCTCAAAGCAGCCGGCGTGAGGGCCTTGTTCAGGCCGGGGGCTCCCATGAACGAGATTGTGAACTTCGTGAAAGGGCTCCGATCATGAGACCGGTCTATATGATCAGCGGCGGGATCACGAAATTCGCCAAGGCGCACCAGGACAAGGACTTTCGTCTCATGGTGAAAGAGGCCTACGACTATGCCCTGCGCGATGTGCCTCGTTTTTCCAAGAACATGATCGACGGAGCCGTCGGGTCCTATTTCTCAGATCATTTCACGCGACAGCTCAAGGCTGCGAGCATGGTGCAGGATTATCTAGGACTCTGTCCGAAACCTTCCAAGCGCATCGAGGGCGGAGGCGCGACTGGAGGCCTGTGCTTTCAGTCCGCCTGGGAAGCCGTGGCCTCGGGGCGCATGAACTGCTGCGCAGCTTTCGGCTTCGAAACCATGTCGCGGGTCAATACGTGGAAGGGCAACGAGTTCATCGCCTTGGCTTCAGACACCAACTTCGACTTCCCGGTCGGCGGGTTCTACAGCGGGTACTACGCCATGATGGTCCAGCGCCACATGCATGAATTCGGCACGACGGTCGAGCAGATGGCGATGGTCTCGGTCAAGAACCACGCGAATGCCCTCTACAATCCTTACGCGCAGAAAGCCAAACGGCTCACGATCAAGCAGGTGCGAGAGTCCCCGATGGTCGCCACCCCGTTGACGATGGAGGACATCTGCACCATGTCGGACGGCGCCGCGGTCTGCCTCCTGGCTTCCGAAGAAATTGCCACCAAGGTCTGTGACCGCCCGGTCAAGATCACCGGTGTCGGGTCTGGCTCTGACGCGATGCGCATGGCAGACCGGCCCCACGGCAAGGTGATTCTGTTACCGCACGAGAGAGAATCCGACTATCGCCATCTGAAATATCCCGGCGTCCATTCTTTTCGTGGTGGTCGCATGGCGGCGAAACTGGCCTATGAGATGGCGGGAATCAGGTGCCCGATGGATGAATTGAGCTTCATCGAGCTGCACGATGCCTACACCTCTTCCGAGATTCAAACTTACGAAGACTTGGGCCTCTGCCAATACGGCGAGGGGGGACGATTCGTCGAAAGCGGGACTCCTTTTATGTCCGGTATCGACTACGGCCTGGAGCTTCCCAAGCAAGGGCGTCTCCCCGTCAATCCATCCGGCGGATTGCTGGCATGCGGGCACCCGGTCGGCGCCACCGGTTTGATGCAGGCTGTGTTTGCGTTCTGGCAATTGCAAGGTTCTGTCGGGAAGCATCTGGGAAACGATAAGCTGCAAGTCGAGAACGCCAAGCGCGGCTTGATCCACAGCCACGCAGGGACAGGGACGTATATTACTGTGTCGATTATGGAAGCGGTGTGAGAGGAGCAGTGACGCGTGATGAGTGATGGGTACCTCGCTCGGAAGTTTCAAGTTTCTTGTTTCTAGTTTCATGTTTCGGATTGCCTCCGGCAACTTGAAACCTGAAACTTGCAACCAGGAACCCAAGGCAACGCACGACGCGCTGCGAGGCGCAAGGAGTAGCGTGATGACAGAGAAAGGCACCATCGTTTACGGCGTCGACCCGCTCGTCATCCGTGATCATTACGAAATCGATTATCTTCACAGCTATGCCGAAGACTCGCCGTTCTTCATCGGACTGACGAAGGGAAAGCTCCTCGGCTCACGGTGCACGGCTTGCGGTTATACCTATGCCACCCCCCGTGCTCACTGTATGGAGTGCGGAGAACCGACGACCTGGCACGAGTTGCCGCTGTCCGGCAGAGTCCACACATTCACCACCTGCCACTATGGTGGTGAAGCCTTTCTGAAGGAAACGCCGTTCACGTTAATCCTCGTGGAATTCGACGGCGCCGATACGCTGTTTCTCTCCCGTCTGAAAGGGATCAAGCCGGAAGCGGTTCACATCGGCCTGCCGGTGACCGCCCGTTTCGCCAAGACACCATCCTTTAAGGTGACGGATGTTTGGTTCGAGCCTGCAGACAAGGAGTGAATTGGGAGACACCTTGGCGTTGGCCGAGCGAGTCAAGGCGGGAGATGTCCGTGCCGTCGCTCGTGTGATCACATTGTTGGAGAATCAGGACCCGGACGGCATCGCCATTCTTCGCCTGCTTGTCTCGGCCTCGCACCGTGCAGCCGTGATCGGGATTACCGGTTATCCCGGGGCAGGCAAAAGTACGCTCATCGATCGACTCGTGGCAGCCTATCGGCGTCTAGGCATGAAAGTCGGTGTTCTGGCGGTCGATATCAGTAGCCCCGTCACGGGCGGCGCCTTGCTTGGAGACCGCATCAGAATGCAGGAACACGCGCTCGATCACGGGGTCTACATCAGGAGCATGGCCACTCGCGGACATCATGGAGGGCTCGCCCAAGCGACCAGCGACGCAGCGCTGGTGTTGGAAGCGGCTGGGTACGAGGTCATTCTGATCGAGACCATTGGAGTCGGCCAGAACGAAGTGGAGATCGTGGATTTCGCGCACACTGTTGTGGCGGTCGTGGCGCCGGGCCTGGGTGACGAAGTCCAAGCCATGAAAGCCGGATTGTTGGAAGTGGCTCACATCGTGGTCGTCAACAAAGGGGATCATGCAGGCGCGGATACCACGCTACGAGATTTGCGCGAATGGTGTCCGACCGTGATTCGTACCGTGGCCACGACAGGAGAAGGCGTTCCGGAGCTGCTTGCTGCGATCGCCGAACACCGGCGGGTCATGGACCTGCACGGTCCATCCGGCAATCTGCACCTCAGCAAGGGACGGGTCAGCTAACAAAGGGGGGGCATCATGTCACGCGAATTGCTTACCGTTTCTCATCGCGTGGCGCGGATCACCTTGCACAACCCGCCGGCGAACGTGCTCAACCTGTCTTTGCTTGGAGAGTTGGACAAGCTCTTCGGCGAATTGGAAGCGGACGACTATATCCGCGTGGTGATCGTGACGGGGTCGGACCGCTTTTTCTGCGCTGGGGCCGACATCAATGAACTGGCCCATCAGAATACCGGCTACGCCGGATCTGAATTTGCGGGTCGGGGGCAGGTGCTCCTGAACCGTATCGAACGGTTCGACAAACCTGTGATCGCCGCGATCAACGGGACCTGCGTCGGCGGCGGCCTCGAACTCGCCATGGCCTGCCACATGCGTATCGCCGCCGCAGGGATTGCGATGGGTCTCCCCGAGATTAAGCTCGGGCTGATTCCCGGGTTTGGAGGGACGCAGCGACTGCCCCGGATCATCGGTCCCTCACGAGCGTCGGAATTGATTCTCCTGGGAGAGACCATCACGGCGGAACAGGCACTGGCCCTGGGGCTGGTGAACCGCGTCGTGCCGGATCGAGAAGTCATCAACGAAGCCATGGCGATGGCTGCGAAGGTTTCCAATAAAGGCCGTCTCGCTATTCAGGCGGCACTACGGGCTATTCGGACCAGTCTCGACAGCCCGCTCGCCGAAGGACTGGCGCGAGAAGCCGAGCTGTTTGGAGAGCTCTGCGAGTCGCCGGATAAGCAGGAAGGCCTCCAGGCCTTCCTGGAAAAGCGGCCGCCAAAGTTTCTGAACACCGACTCCTAGCCCGCTAGCCGGGAAGAGACGGCTCTTGTGCGCGTCACGGACATCGCGACAACTGGAGGGAGCACGGCCATGATGGCGGCCCGTCTCGCCCACTACACCCGCTCCCTCTGCTACGATGACCTCCCGCCTCTCGTCGTGCATGAGGTGAAGCGGCGTCTTCTGGACAGTGTGGGCTGCGCACTCGGCGCTTGGAATGCCCCTCCTTGTCGGATCGCGCGCCGTCTCGTTCAGTCGGTCAAAGTCCCCCACGGCGCGACCGTCTGGGGGACGGGTCACAAGACCTTGCCGGACTTGGCCTCCTTCGCGAATGGAGCGTTCGTCCGTTATCTGGATTTCAACGACACGTATCTCGCGAAAGAGCCGGCGCACCCCTCGGACAATATCGCGGCAACCCTGGCGGTCGGAGAAACCTGCCACGCATCCGGCCGGCGAGTCATCCAGGCCATCGCCCTGGCTTATGAGGTCCAGTGCCGCTTGTGCGATGCCGCGGCGCTCCGTCCTCGTGGATGGGACCATGTGACCTACGGTCCGTTCTCGTCCGCGCTGGCTGCCGCCAAGGTGATGAAACTTTCCGAGGCCGAAACCCTCCAAGCAGTCAACCTGGCCGGCGTCGCCAACGTGGCGCTCAGGCAAACGCGGGTCGGGGACCTCTCCATGTGGAAAGCCTGCGCCTTTTCCAATGCCGCCCGCAACGGCGTGTTCGCCGCCATGCTGGCGCAGCAAGGCATGACGGGGCCTTCGCCGATCTTTGAAGGTGAAAAGGGCTTCATGAACCTCGTTTCGGGTCACTTTGAACTTCCGCCGCTTGGCGGTGAGAAAGGGCCGCAACAGGACGGAGTTCCATTTAAGATTTTGGACACCTACATCAAACACTACCCGGTTGAATATCATGCTCAGACGGCGGTTGAAGCAGCCCTTGTCCTGCGAGATGAGTTGCTGAAATCCGATGGACATCGAGCCTTCGCCGACATCACCGAGGTCGAGATCGGCAGCTACGATGTCGCCATCGAGATCATCGGGCGCGATCCGGAAAAATGGCGCCCTCTGACCAGAGAGACCGCCGACCACAGTTTCCCATATTGCGTGGTTGTCGCCCTGTTGGATGGGGTCGTGAATCTGCGCTCATTTGAAAAGAAACGGATGATCGATCCGGCTCTTCACGCGCTGATGCAGAAGGTGCGTGTTGTCCGGCAGCCCGAGTTCGTCGACCGGTATCCGCAGGCCATGCCCACTCGTGTGACGGTCAAAGCGAAATCCGGCAAGGAGTATGTGCAGCAGGTGGAGTATCCGCTCGGCCATCCCCGGAACCCCATGTCCGACCGTGAGGTCGAAGACAAGTTCCGCAGGCTCGCAAAAGGCAAGCTGGATCGAGCCCGAGTCGCAAGGGTCATCGACCTGGTCTGGAAGTTGGACAGCGTGAACGATGTCGGCGTCTTGATGCCGCTGCTAAGAATCCGTGACGGGTGACGAGTGACGCAGGGGTCAGACCCCCTTCCGACCGGGGTCTGACCCCCTTGTGACAGGTGATGCGTGATGAATGACAAACAACACACGAAGCCGCGGCGCCTGCGAGAGCTGCTCGACAAGCAGACGGTGGTGCTGCCGGGGGCGTTCAATGCCCTCACCGCGATCCAGATCGAACGTGCGGGCTTCAACGCCGTCTATGTTTCAGGGGCCGGCTTGGCGGCAGCGCGTGGACTACCGGATATCGGCCTGCTATCCATGACTGACGTGCTATCCGATTCCGCCACCATCGCCAATGCAGTTGCCATCCCTGCTTTGGCGGACGCCGATACCGGCTTCGGCCCACCCCTTGCCGTCATGCGAACAGTCCGTGAATTCGAACGGGCTGGGCTGGCCGGGATTCAGTTGGAAGATCAGGATATGCCGAAGAAGTGCGGACACCTTCCGGGCAAGCGATTAGTCTCCACCCGAGAGATGGTCGGCAAGATCCTTGCTGCAACGGATGCTCGCCGTGATCCGGATTTCTTGCTCGTGGCCCGCACCGATGCCCGCGCCGGCGAAGGACTGGATGCGGCAGTCCACCGGGCGAGGGCTTACGTGGATGCAGGCGCCGATGCGATCTTCCCCGAGGCGCTCGAGTCGGCCGATGAGTTCCGTGCCTTTGCCGTGCAACTCGCGAGAGAAGGCGCCAAGGTGCCGTTGGTCGCGAACATGACGGAGTTCGGAAAGACGCCGTACCTCAGTGTGAGTGAATTTGAAGATCTTGGGTATCGGCTGGTGCTCTTCCCTGTCACGACGCTCAGGGTGGCCACCAAGGCGATTGAGCGACTGTTGATCGAGTTGAAGAGGCGCGGCTCGCAACGCGACTCTCTCAGCCACATGCACACCAGGCCGCAACTGTACGACCTGCTGCAGTACGCGGATTACGAGCTCAAAGAAAGGCAATTCAGGTCAACGGATGATGACAAACCCAAACACTGAACCCTCTAAGAGCCTGCCGTACAGCCCAGGGTTAGAAGGCGTGCCCGCCGGAGAATCCGCTCTCTGCCAAGTGGACGAAGGCGAGGCCGGTCTGAGGTATCGCGGGTATGCCATCGGTGACTTGGCTGAACAAGCCACGTTTGAGGAAGTCGCCCATCTCTTGCTGTTAGGAACGCTGCCGACCCGGAAGGAGCTTGACGATTTTGCAACGCAGCTGGCTGCACACCGGGTGCTCCCTGGACCTGTCGCGGCCTTCCTTGGCGTGGTCCCGCCGAGTGCTCATCCCATGGACATCCTCAGAACCGGGGTCTCGCTGTTGGGAATGACGGACCCGGACGCTGCAGATGGCTCCCATGAGTCCAATGTTCGCAAGGCGGTCAGGCTCCTGGCCCAAATCCCCCTCATCATGGCAACGGCAAACCGGCTCGCCAACGGCAAGCGGCAGATCCAGCCACGCGCGGACCTGAACTTTGCCGAACACTTGCTCTTTCTGTTGACCGACCGCCAAGGAGACAGGGTGGCAAAGACGATGGCGCGCGTCCTGGACGTCTCGCTGATCCTCTACGCCGAACATGAATTCAACGCCTCAACCTTTGCCGCGCGCGTCGCAGCCTCTACCCTCACGGATCTGCACGGAGCGATGACCGCTGCGATCGCGACACTCAAGGGCCCCCTTCACGGTGGCGCCAACGAGGCAGTGGCCTCGATGCTCTTGGAGATCAAGAACCGCGATCGGGCGGAGCAATGGGTGCGGGAGGCCTTGTCGCAGAAGCGCCGGGTGATGGGATTCGGCCATCGCGTGCTGAAAAAAAGCGATCCTCGTTCGCTCATCATCCAGCAGCAGGCCGAGACATTGAGCCGCATATGCGGAGACACCCGTTGGTACGAGATCGCGACCATCATCGATCGTGTGATGCAACAGGAGAAAGGCCTCTACCCGAACCTGGATTTCTACACAGCCGTGGCCTATCTCCTGATGGGCATTCCGCGAGACCTGTACACGCCGGTCTTCGTCTGTTCGCGCATCACCGGCTGGTGCGCCCACGTGATCGAACAACAGGACCATAACCGGCTGATCCGGCCGCGCGCACTCTATACCGGACCGCCACCGCAAGACTATGTCCCCATTGATCGACGTCCATGACCGGATCGCGCAGGCCAGGCAGATGGAGGGTTCGCCGTTTACCCTGCCCTGGACCTCGTTTGCCGAATTCTTCAAATCCCGCGTGTACGATCCATCCTTAACCCATCGCAATTTCCTGACCTACTACGATGACGATCGACAGATCCATCGCACTTACACCTACGCTGAGTTCGGAGCGGTGGTCGAGCGGGCCGCCGCCTTTCTCCACGACCGACTCGGGCTGACGCATGGAGATCGCATCGCCACCGTCCTGTTCAACCACGATCTCACCGTCCTCGTGTACTTTGCCGCCTGGACATTGGGGATCGCCGTCGTGCCGGTCAATGTCGAAGAGCCCGCCGAGAAGAAGCGCTACATCCTGGAGCATTCGGAGGCATCGGTCGTCCTCTGTTGGAAGGACTATTTCGATGACATCAAGAACCTCCAGCGGGAATTGCCGGCTCTGCGCGAAGCCATCGCGCTCAGCGACGACGGCTTTATCGAGGGCGCGGGGCGAGGGGCGAGGGGCCGTTTCAGGACAGGGGGTCGAGGTTCGAGGGCCGAGGCTCATGCCGCCGGCCTGGACGAAGAAGCCTTGATCGTCTACACCTCCGGAACGACCGGGCCTCCGAAAGGCGTGATTCTCACTGCCTCCAACCTTCTGATCGATGCCGACGCGATCGCCGACTGGCACCACTTTGGCTTGAACGATCGCTTGATGTGCGTGCTCCCGATCCACCACGTCAACGGAACGGTGGTCACACTCGTCACCCCGTTCTATTGCAAAGGCAGCGTCGTGTTGAATCGCAAGTTTAAGACCAACCTGTTCTGGCGGAGGCTTCATGAAGAGCAGGCCACCTGCGTCAGCGTCGTCCCAACCTTGCTTGAATTTCTCCTGGAAGTGAACGAGGACGTGACGAAGTACAAACTGGACCGGTTTGGGGGAGTCATCTGCGGCGCCGGGCCGTTGCTCAAAGAGACGGCGTCGCGCTTTGAAGATCGGTTCCGGTTTCCCATCCGCCATGGCTATGGCCTCTCGGAGACCACCTGTTACTCCTGCTTCCTGCCCAACGACTTGTCGGCGGCACAGCATCGCCACTGGCTCACCGAGTATGAATTCCCATCCATCGGGGTGCCCTTGCGCCATAATGAGATGACGATCCTCGACGACCAGGGACAGCCTCTTCCGGAAACGGCTCGCGGGGAGATTTGCATCCGAGGGAACACGGTCTGCGCCGGCTATTTCAAACGCGACGATGCGAATGAGGCGGCGTTCCGGTGGGGCTGGTTTCGCTCAGGGGATGAGGGGTTGTACATCCGCGACGAGAGGGGACGTCCCTTCTTTTTCATTTCCGGACGGTTGAAAGAACTTATCGTTCGGGGCGGGGTGAACATCTCCCCGCTCGAGGTCGACGATGTGCTGAGAGGCCATCCCAGCGTCAAGTTCGCCATGGCCGTCCCGTTCGAGAATCGCTATTACGGCGAAGAGATCGCCGCCTACGTGGTCCCCATGGACCGCGCGCGTCCTCCCACTGAATCCGACCTGCTTGCGTATTGTCGGGGACACCTTCCGTTCTCGAAGCGCCCCAAAGTCATTCTGTACGGGGAAGAGGTTCCCTACACGTCAACCGGCAAACCCAAACGGTTGGAGTTAACATCGCGGCTCGCGCCCGCACTTGCTGCCTACCGAGACATCCAGTTTAAGGACAACGCGTAGTCCAGGGAGAATGTGGCCATGTCCCAACTGCTGAAGGGTTTAGAGCGGCTCGAAGAGGCCCGTGAGCGCATCGCCGGGTTGAGCTTTCTGGCAGGCCTGTATGAGGGCAGGCCTGACTTTGATCTGCTGCTCCTGCCGGACGAGTCTCCAGAAGAGCGCGCGGTCGGAGACGCGTACGGTACCACCATCGAATCCTTTCTGACCGCGCACGTCGATCCCGACGAAATCGAGCGGACGGCCAAGATTCCCGACGCTGTCCTCAAAGGCCTGTTCCAACTTGGAGCCTTCGGGATGAAGATCCCCAAAGAGTACGGAGGATTGGGATTCTCGTATACGAACTACGGCCGTGTCCTCACCCTCCTCGCCGGGTGGAGCAATGTTCTCGCCTTGACCGTGGCCGTCCCCCAGTCGATCGGGATCGCGATCCCCATTGTGATGTTCGGGAACGAGGACCAGAAACAACGCTACCTGCCGCGCGTGGCGCGGGAAGACATTTCGGCTTTCGCCCTGACCGAACCGATCACCGGCTCCGATGCCGCCAACGTCAAGACCGAGGCGGTGCTGGATGCAACCGGCGCAACATTCCTCGTCAACGGCGAAAAACTCTGGTGCACGAACGGGACGATCGCCCGTTTCGTCACGTTGATCGCGCGGGTCCCGGCCAGGCGAGTTCAACGGGACGGCAAACCGGTATGGATTCCGGTCCCGGAAGGGAAAGGAGCCGAGGATCACGTGCATTCCGCGTTCATCCTCGACATGGCCACGCCGGGGGTGCAGATTCGCCAGCGTTGTCAATTCGAAGGCTGCCGTGGGATCGAAAACGCCCACATGACCTTCCGGAACGTCCGCGTCCCTGCCGAAAATACGATCGGGGAGATCGGCAAAGGGCTTCGCTATGCACTCACGATCCTCAACGTCGGACGCGCCATCAGCATCCCCGCAATTTGTCTCGGCATGGCCAAGCAAGCGTGGCAGCCGACCCTCGATCGGGCGAATGCGAGACTGACCTTCGGGAAGCCGCTCGCCCAGCGCCAGACGCAGCAAATGCGGATCGGGCAGATGGCGGCCACCCTGTTCGCCATGGAATCGTTGGCGCAGTTGGTCTGGCATCTCGCCGATCACACCGGCTATGACATCCGCATCGAAGCCGCCATCGCCAAAATGTTCTGTTCGGAACAGACGATTCGATTCCTGAAGGATGCCCAAATCATTTTCGGCGGGATGGGATACGAGACAGCCGAATCGAAGCGATTCCGCGGAGAGCCGGGCTTCGGCATCGAGCAACTGGTCCGCGATGCCGAGATGTCCCGCATCGGCGAGGGCGCCACAGACATCCTGAGACCGTTCGTGGCACGCGAGGGGCTCAGCCCGCATCTCGAACGAGCCAAACACTACTTCGACGAACACGTCACCGGCACTCACCGGATCAAGGAATCGTGGCACCTGCTCCGCTTCTACTTGCCGTGGTATTGGAGACAATGGAGAAAAACCCCTTTGCCGTCCCGACTCGAAATGCAGCACCCCAAAGTCCGCCCCAAACTACTCTATGTGGAACAAGCCAGCCGACGACTGGCGCGGGCGATCTTGTACGCCATGGCAATCCATCGGGAAGCGCTGCGGGACGATCAAGGCCGGCAAAACCGGATTGAGGCCGTCGGCGAAGACCTCCTCACCATTGCTGCGTCAGCCCTCTATGCCGAGAGGCAGGAGCGAACCGCTGGGCGCCCGGAAGGGTGGGACCTCGCCGACGAAGTCTTTCGGAATGCCAGGGAACGTATCGATCGCAATATTCGGGAAATCATCCGCAACCGAGACGGCATTGTGACAGCCATCGGAAAGAGTGCTCTCAGCGGGAAGTATCCCTGGCTCTCCAGCGGGATTATCGGGCGGAGTCTCAAGGACTATCTGCCCAAAGACAAGGGGTGAGTGAGCAGCAGAAGACCAGGAAGGCCTGGTGTTGAACGTTCGGCCTTCGGGGTGCCTCGCTGCAGAGCTATCCTTATGGCCGGCATTCCCCGGGTCGGCGGTTCAGGTGGAGCAGAATGTTCTGGTCGGTTCTATCCCGTCGCGCCCAAGCCCAATCTGTGAGCGCTCCGGGTCGCGCAAGCGCGGTGTGGAGCCGGCGACCCGGATTGAACGGGCGACCTGCGGTTTACGAATCTGAGCTGGTAAGTTTTTCTAACGCTCGGTGATGCAAGTGGTTTCCCCGCTTTTTGTTGCTAGACAAGTGTTCGCGCCGATTCTACTGTTTCTATATGGTCCGAAGCGACTCTGGCTATTTTGAAAACTTTTATCACAAATTTAGCACAGCGCCGTGGGGCGAACCCCTCTGGTGAGACAGCTTGATGTTAGCACACTTTGTGGGTTTGCTAACTTGCCTTCTTGGAGCCGGCGACTGGGATCGAACCAGGAAGCCCACAAGAAGCCACAATTCAGGGAACCCGCCCAAGTTGCAGCGGATGGCGCGGATTTTGTGCTGTCCTGGGTAGCAGTGTGGTGGCAGATTCCAGCAGCGAGGAGAACAATTAAGGATGAACTATGCAGCTCTATTCTTTTGCGGGCCGAGACTGTAATAGCTTTTCGAATACCGCTTCCTGTTGATACCGCAGGAATTGGAATCTCTCGACTGCAGTCGCGCCGATCTTTCGGCACCCCGCCGATATAATGGCGCAAACGCTTCGTCACCGTCGTCCTCCCTGGCACGTAGAGATCCGGACTCCTCACCGCCAACGTCTTTGCTGTCCGTCACTTGAGGCTGTCAGGTCGTCGATCGTCAGCCGTCTGGAACGGTCTGTGCATAGCCAGAGAGTGGAGAAATTGACGGGGCTGAGGTGAGGAATACGTCGAGTGGACAGAGCGATGAGAACCCCGTGAAGTCACATCACAGTTGACACGCCGACATAAGATGATATACATCATCCTATACAGGGAAACAGATGCGATACTCTCAGCAACATAAACAAGAAACGCGCAAGCGCATCGTCCGCGAAGCTTCACGGCGTTTTCGCGGTCAAGGCGCTGAAGGCTTCTCGATAGCGGACCTCATGCATGACCTCGAGCTCACACATGGTGGATTCTATCGACACTTCAATAGCAAGGAGCAGTTGTTTGCAGAAGCACTTGGTAGCGCCATGGAGGAGTCCCACGCAAAGCTCACAACGGGCAGTGATGCCAATGCCCTTGCTGGTAAACTGAAGGTCATCATCGAAAGATATCTAAGTCCGCGGCACTGGGCGAATCCAGCTGAAGGTTGTCCCCTGGCAGCATTGGCTTCTGAAATCCCGCATCAACCCCGAGCCGTACGAGCGGCCTTTGATCAGGCATTAGAAACGTATATGGACGGAATCGAGAGGCTATTACCGGGAAAGACCCGGCTAGAAAGGCAACGCAACTTTCTCGTTTTGTTTTCGGGGATGGCAGGTACTCTGAGCCTAGCCCGAGCTGTGTCCGATGAACAGACCCGTGCCAGGCTGTTACACGCTGCCCAAGAGTTCTACATTCAAGCGTTTTGTCAGGGCTGAGCCCTTTTTTTGGGCACATGAGATGATGGAAATCATCTTATTGGCTAGGGAGCATAACAATGGAACAAGAGGCGACAGAGGTCGAGCTGGTTTTTCGGAATGTACCGAAGGGCACCTATGCCGTATCTGTCCGCCATGACGAGAACGTCAATGGCGGCAGTGGCTTTCCGGGAGGGTTCCATGCTTACACGCCGTGATATCCCATTCGTTGCCGTCATCGGTCTGTTGCCTTTCGTCTTGGCGGCATGCAACGACGCCATTTCTTCAACTGACCCACGGACCCAGCCTCCGCTGGTACGGATACAGGCTGTCGAGATCTCCGTCCAGTCTGAGCGGTCGTTTACCGGCATCGTCGCGGCCCGCGTGCAGAGCGACTTGGGGTTTCGAGTCCCCGGGAAGGTCCTGGAACGCTTGGTTGATGCGGGGCAAACCGTCAAGCGCGGCCAGCCGCTCATGCGTATTGATCCCACGGACCTGAGGCTGGCCATGCGCGCGCACGAGGAAGCCGTTGCCGCCGCAAGGGCGCGTGCGCACCAGACCGCGGAGGACGAGGTGCGACACCGCAACCTCCTTGGCCCCCGTGCGGTTTCGGCATCGGACTATGACAAGGCCAAGGCTGCCGCTGAGTCGGCAAGAGCGGAGCTCAATGCGGCCAGAGCCCAGGCCGACGTTGCCCGCAACGAGATGAGCTACGCTGTCCTGTTTGCTGATGCGGATGGTGTGGTGGTCGAGACTCTGGCGGAGCCGGGGCAGGTCGTCGTTGCCGGCCAGGTGGTCGTCCGTGTGGCGCATGCCGGACCCCGCGAGGCGGTCATCGAACTTCCCGAAACCCTGCGCCCGGCGATGAGATCCACTGGCCGCGCAACCTTGTATGGAAGCGGGCTCACGGGCTCCGCGGCGCTTCGCCAGTTATCCGACGCTGCAAACCGTCAGACTCGGACGTTCGAGGCTCGGTACGTGCTGGAGGGCCATCTGGCAGACGCGCCGCTCGGCTCGACCATCTCCATCCAGATTCCGGACGGCCGGACTGCCCCAGGGCTGCAGGTACCGATCGGTGCGATCTTCGATCCGGGCAAGGGCCCCGGCGTATGGCTGGTCGAAGGGGAATCGCCTCGGGTCACCTGGCGTGCCGTGCACATCGCCGGCCTCAGTGACGAAGCGGCTTCGGTCGTCGGCGAACTCGAGGCGGGCGATCGCGTCGTTGCGCTCGGTGCGCATCTGCTGCACGAAGGCGAGCACGTACGACTCACGGGGAGCGAGGCTGCATCAAGCGTGGCCGTTAATCGGAGGGAACAGCAATGAGCGGTTTCAATCTCTCCGCGCTCGCCGTACGCGAGCGCGCCGTCACGCTTTTCCTGCTCGTCGCGATTTCCATAGCGGGTGTCGTAGCCTTCCTGATGCTGGGCCGGGCGGAAGATCCCTCATTCACGATCAAGCAGATGACCGTCGTCACGGCCTGGCCGGGAGCGACCGCAAAACAGATGGAAGAACTGGTCGCCGAAAGGTTGGAGAAGCGGATGCAGGAGCTCCGCTGGTATGACCGCACGGAGACCTTCACGCGACCGGGCCTGGCGTTTACCACGGTGGTTCTGCGTGACAGCACGCCGCCCGCCGATGTCCCCGAGCAGTTCTACCAGGCGCGGAAAAAACTCGGCGACGAGGCCCTGAACCTGCCACGTGGCGTCATCGGTCCCATGGTGAACGACGAGTATTCCGACGTGACCTTTGCGCTCTATGCGTTGAAGGCGCAGGGCGAACCTCATCGGCGCCTCGTCCGCGATGCGGAGGTCTTGCGCCAACGCCTGCTGCACGTGCCCGGTGTCAAAAAGGTGAACATCATCGGCGAGCAGGCGGAAAGGATCTTCGTCGAGTTCTCCTATGACCGGCTCGCAACCTTGGGCGTGTCCCCTCCCGACCTCTTCGCCGCGCTCAACAGCCGGAACGTCATGACGCCCGGTGGCTCGATTGAAGCCAAAGGCCCGCAGGTCTTCATCCGGCTGGACGGCGCCATCAACGATCTGCAGGCAATCCGGAATACCGCGGTCGCCGCACAAGGCCGCACGCTGAAGCTCTCCGACATCGCCGAAGTGAAGCGCGGCTACGAGGATCCGGCGACCTTCCTCATCCGCAACAATGGAGAACCGACGTTGCTGCTCGGCATCGTCATGCGCGAGGGGTGGAATGGCCTTGACCTTGGCAAAGCGCTGGACGTCGAAGTGGCAGCAATAAACGCGGAGATGCCGCTGGGGATGAGCCTGTCCAAGGTCACGGATCAATCCGTCAACATTCGGGCGGCCGTGAACGAGTTCATGGTCAAGTTTCTCGTCGCCCTCGGCGTGGTGATGCTCGTGAGCGTTCTCAGCATGGGATGGCGCGTCGGCATTGTCGTCGCGGCCGCGGTTCCTCTGACCTTGGCCGCGGTATTCATTGTCATGGCGGCCACCGGCAAAGACTTTGACCGCATTACGCTCGGCTCGTTGATACTGGCCCTGGGACTCCTGGTCGATGATGCGATCATCGCCATCGAGATGATGGTCGTGAAAATGGAGGAGGGTTACGACCGCATCGCAGCGGCGGCTTATTCGTGGAGTCATACCGCCGCACCCATGCTCGCCGGGACGCTGGTGACCGCGATCGGCTTCCTGCCGAACGGTTTCGCCAAGTCCACCGCTGGCGAGTACACCAGCAACATGTTCTGGATTGTCGGCCTTGCGCTGATCGCTTCCTGGGTCGTCGCTGTCGTGTTCACGCCCTACATGGGCGTAAAGCTGCTCCCGAACAATGAGAGGGGCCCGGGCGGGCATAGGGCGATCTACAACACGCTGCGATACAACCGCTTCCGGCGGCTCCTTGGTGCTGTGATTCGCCGTAAATGGCTGATCGCGGGGAGCGTGGTCGCGGCGTTCTTCGCGGCCGCGTTAGGCATGGGTCTCGTGAAGAAGCAGTTCTTTCCGACTTCCGATCGGCCAGAGGTGCTGGTCGAAGTGCAAATGGCGTATGGCACTTCCATCGAGCAGACGAGTGCCACCACCGCCAAGGTCGAAGCTTGGCTGGCCAGGCAGCCGGAAGCCAAGACCGTTACCGCCTATGTCGGTCAAGGGGCGCCGCGCTTCTATCTCGCGATGTCACCGGAGCTACCCGATCCGTCGTTCGCGAAACTCGTCGTATTGACGGAGAGCGAAGAGGTGCGTGAGGCGCTCAAGCTCAGACTACGACAGGCGGTGGCCGATGGCCTGGCGCCGGAGGCCCGCGTGCGAGTTGCCCAACTGGTGTTCGGCCCGTACTCACCGTTCCCTGTGGCTTTCCGTGTGATGGGTCCAGACCCGGACAAGCTTCGTGACATTGCGGTGCAGGCAGTTGCCGTGATGCAGGCGAGTGCCCTGATGAGAACGGTCAACAGCGATTGGGGCGAGCGAGTGCCCGCGCTGCGTTTTTCGCTCGATCAGGACAGGCTCCAGAGCATCGGCTTGACGTCCAGCGACGTGGCCCAACAGCTTCAGTTCCTTCTGACCGGCATCCCGATCACCGACGTCCGCGAAGACATCCGTTCGGTGCAGGTCATAGCTCGCTCTGCCGGAGACGCGCGGCTCGATCCGAGCAAGATCCCCGATTTCACTTTGGTGGGCACGGCGGGCCAACGGATTCCGCTATCGCAGATTGGAACCGTGGAGATCCGCATGGAAGACCCGATCCTGCGTCGCCGCGATCGCATGCCGACGATCACTGTGCGCGGCGACATTGCCGAGGGCTTGCAGCCGCCGGATGTGTCCACCGCCGTGTGGAAGGAGCTCCAGCCCGTCATCGCCCAACTGCCGGCGGGCTACCGAATCGAGCAGGGTGGTTCCATAGAGGAGTCCGGCAAGGCAAATCGAGCCTTGGCTCCGCTGTTGCCAATCATGATCGCCCTCACGCTGATCACGATCATCTTTCAGGTCCGCTCGATTTCCGTGATGATGATGGTGTTCGCAACCGCATCGCTGGGCCTCATCGGGGTCGTTCCGACCTTGCTGCTGTTCCAGCAGCCGTTTGGCATCAACGCGCTGGTCGGCCTGATCGCGCTTTCGGGGATCCTGATGCGCAACACGCTCATCCTGATTGGCCAGATCCGCCAGAACGAGAAGAATGGATTGGCGCCATTCGATGCGGTGGTCGAGGCCACCGTGCAGCGCTCCCGTCCGGTCATTCTGACGGCGCTCGCCGCCATGTTGGCGTTCATTCCGCTCACCCAGTCGGTTTTCTGGGGAACGCTGGCGTACACCTTGATCGGGGGAACCTTCGGCGGCACGGTTCTCACGCTCGTGTTCTTGCCAGCTTTGTATGCCATCTGGTTCAAGATCAAATCGGTGGCAAAGGACCGGCAACTCGTTTCTGCGACTCGAACGGCGAGTGTCGCAGGTGAGATGGAGCAAAGCTGGGCGGGGACGCTAGAGATTTCCTACCCAAGCTAGTTCCACATATTCGGAGTATGAAACAGTCTTTCAAAGAACCAAGCGGAGCCATGGCTCCAACGTTACTGATTGGCGATTATTTTGTGGTGAATAAGCTGGCGTGTCGGCACCACGGATCGCGGCGGTGTGATCGTCTTTAGGTTTCCAGAACAGTCCTGCATGAGAATCGGGCTAAGTGCCTGAAACAAGTAGTGGTCCCAACGGGATTTGAACCCGTGTTTAAATCCGACTGCGACTTCGCCCTTTATTGTTGCGAGCTTCGACGATTTTCCTAAAGTCAGAAACGGGTGCGACTAAAACAAGAGGCCCGGGAATCACACTGAAGGAGTCTAGTTTCAGTTCCGGTATACATTGCAGCCTTGCAGAATGCCTCACGGCAATGGCACAGAGTGAAGCGGCAAAAATAACAAGGTTTCACTTCACCATCTCCAATGCTCCCGGAAACCTTGACAGCTTCCCTGCAGACGGCCTAGCCTTGCGGCGTCAGCCGAATCGAGCACGTGCCCTCATGACGGTGCATGGGTTGTAAAGGATACTTATGCTACTTCCTATTCTCTTGGTCGCGTTGCTCGTTCCCTCTCTAGCTCAAGGCGAGGTCAAGGTAATTACAGCCGAGGCCAGCTACACGATGGGGGACGGCGAATCGCCGACATTCGCTGAAGCACAGGTACTCCAGAAGGCGAAGCAAGCCGCTTTAGAACAGGCCGGTACCTATGTTGAGGCCTATACCAAGACCCATAACTATGATTTGACGACTGAAGAAATACAGACCCTGACAGGTGGGGTGCTGAATGTTGAGGTGCTAGAGAAGACGCGCACGTTGATGGGCGAAGGATTACGCTTCTATACAAAGATTAAGGCGACGGTGACCACCGACAAAATGGAGGACTTGGCTCAACGGATCAGAGGCAAGAATGTGGCTCAGGAATACAAGAACCTTCAGGGTGAATATGCCAGGCTCAGCCGTGAGTTGGAAACCTGGAAGCAAGTGGCTTCAGAGGCAACCACGGGTGCTAAGCGCCAGACAGCTATTGATCGGATCAAGGAGAGCGAGAAGGACTTTGCACGTGTGCAAAAGAACGAGGCAAACTTATTTCGGCGTCTAGAAGCCGATGCAGTTCTGTTTGATCGCATCAAAGCAATGGATGTGCAAGGCGTGATTCAAGCCCTGAAGGATGGTGCTAATCCTAATGCGGTTGATACCTCACACGTGAGGAAACTCTCTGCTCTAGGCACACTTGTACTCTATGGGGGGTTTCCGCCAAGCGGTAAGCCAGGAAGTGAGGAAACGGCAATCGCAATTGCAAATGCCCTATTTGGACATGGCGCTAAGGTATCAAATATTTACGACGATCACATTCTATTTTTCCCGATTTCACAAGGTTGGGCAAAATTTACTGAGTTGCTGATACAGAATGGCGCTAATCCCAGCAAAAAGATCGACGGACAAAGTCCTATGGAGTGGGCGATTCATTATGACCAGCCCAAAGTTGCTGAGGTCCTAAGAGCCCATGGTATCCCAAGCATTGATACGAAGAAGTCCACTCTACTACGATTTATCGGTGCTGCGAGTCGCAGCGATCTCACCGAGGTGAATCGACTAGCACGTGAGGGACGCATAGACGCCAACGCAAAAGATGATCGTGATCAAACAGCGCTTATAGTTGCATTGCGATGGCCAATCTACAAAGAAGAGCAATATCGTACGATCAAGCTTCTGTTGGAGCTTGGGGCAGACCCGAATGTTACAGGTGAAAGTCTCTTTACCGGCCTTGAAGGGATACCAATTCACTTGGCGGTCGCAATGAATGTGGATACCCTTAACAAACCTTCAGGCGATAGCAAAAGGCTGGCGACACTCGTTGTCAATGACCTCCTGAGATATGGCGGGAAGGTAGCTCAAAGAGATAGCAGCGGCAGGACAGCTCTCCATATCGCTGCGAAGGACGACAATTTGGTTGCAGCTGAGATTTTGGTCGACCATGGTGCTACGATAATGCCCCGTGACAATTCTGGCAAAACGCCACTGGATTACGCCGAGTCGGCAGCAATGATCAACTTCCTGAAAAGCCACGGTGCAACCGAGTTAAATCGTTGAGGTCGGAAATAGTATGGGACATTCAGAATTTCTTCAGGCGGCTATATCAAACAACAAAAACTAGAAGGTGCCTACAATCCCTATGGACGACGGGCTTGCCGCGCTGGCTCAATCAGGTCTCTTGAGCCGCAGCCGAGGTGTCCCGGGTGGTAATGGCCTGTCACCTTCAGGAACAAAAGGCTCTTGCTCGGGCATAAGCGCTAGGGCATGGAGCACTTCTTTCCAATAGACGTAGAGGCGGCATACAAGGTCATGCGCAACGATGCTTTCTTGTCCGTCGAAAATGAAGAGCTCGTCCCGTTCATAGCCACCATGGAGTTCAATGTAGACCTTTCCTACTTCGGTCCGAACGTTCGGGTCATTTCTATTATTGACCTTACGGTGCTTACTGGCCGTTGCAATCTGATACGCCACTTTCATCTGCGGAAGTGCCCCTGTTAGATACGCGCCGAAGTCCTCCCTATTCTTTATATTGCGTCTGGCATAAGCATTCAAATCATTAAGACGCTTAGAAAACTCCAGCGCGTTGTACACCCAGTCTTTCATTTGCCAGGAGGTGATGAGACAGTTCATTACCAGGTAAGCACGTTGCTGCAAATCGAAGGGTGGACTAGCCCACAGAGCGTCCTTCTCCCATCGCAGCTTCTCCAGCAGATCGGCAGGGGTATTAAGGAAGAATGTCTTGCCGGTGCACTCGTCGTCGGCCATGGTACTAATGCCTCTCAGGCTCGAACTCGTCCATCTCGGCGAGGTGAGAAACCATTTTGTGGGCGAGAATCGGGGACATTCTGAATTTCCGACGAGTCGCTGCGAGCGTTAGATGATATTAGGAGATATGGGGAACGACTGCTCCTCACAGCGCCTCTCGACCCACAGGCACGCCGAATTCGAGTTCCTTGTGCACGTTGCGCGGGGTCATACGCTTGACCAGGTCCTCTAGCCGATAGACCCGGCGCAGCTGCAGCTTCAGCACGAGCGCCCCTTTCCGCACTTCGATGTCCAAGTTATCGTTCACGTTGAGTTCTGCCAGTGGCCACGCTGTTGCGTAGGACAGATCGCGGAGCCGCTTTTCTGAGAAGTATTCGCGGCCGGATGCAAAGGTTCACACCGATCCCCCGTGGCGTCCGACACACAACGAGACGGAGCATAGACTGCGCCCGTCGGCTGGAGCGGCTGGGTGGACAACTGCCTTAGGCTGAGGTGCGGAGTGGTGCAAGCCGATCAATCTCGGTCGCTTTTGCACCCCGCATGGCATGCCAGAGATCCCAGTCCAACTGCAATCCGAGCCAGAAGTCGGCTGACATCCCCAGAACCCGCGCCAGCCGAAGAGCCGTATCCGAGGTGATCGCCCGCTTGCCGCGAACAATCTCGTTGAGCCGTGGAAACGAGATCCCTAAACGGGTCGCCAATTCCGACTGGGTGATGCCGAGCGGCTTAACGAATTCCTCTAGCAACATCTCGCCGGGACGGGTAGGTGGCCGCTGACGAGGCAAGCGGCGTCCGACAAGCACTCGCACATGGCCCCGTCGTCCTGCTGTAACCCGATTTTTAGTGGTAGTCCGTGATTTCAACCTCGTAGGCATCTCCAGCCTCCCATCGGAAGCAAATCCGATATTGATCGTTGATTCGAATGCTATGCTGCCCGCTCCGGTTCCCGCGCAGCCGTTCGAGGTGATTCCCCGGTGGAACAGCGAGTTCGCTGAGATCTCTGACTCGATTGACCTGATCCAGTTTCCTCCGGATAACTTGCCACAGATTCCTGGGACATGTTCTTCGAGCAACGGAACTGTCAACGCCATCAAAGATGTCCTCGATGCCTCGTCCACGGAACGAGCGTATCACGGGTAGCATTATAACGATATCCGTGATAGGTCTCAATCTCCGGCCCAATCCGTCGATCGCGCACACTGTTCCGGTGAGGGCTACTTGTCCCAAGCGGTCCCAAACAGTCCTAAGCAGACCCAAACTGCCTAATTCCCTTCTCTTCTCCTCTGCTCTACGCTCACAGTGTTCCTGAATCAGGCAATTGTTGGAGCGAACTGCGTCAACTGCGCACAACTGACTACATCTGCATAAACTTGCCTAATTCCCTTGGCGCCCGTTCCGCTTTACGCTCATTACGAAAAGCAAGGAGGGAGGTTCGTTCGGGATGAGGTGACGATGTGGACCCTAAAGCACTCTAAAGCATTCATGAGCACTCATAAGCAGACATGTGCCTAATTCCCAGCGAAGGGACGTCAGCGTAGGGTGAGGGAGTGTTCAAACCAAGGAGAAGGGAGAACGTATGAAGGAAAAAGGATTGATGTCGATCAAGCAACTGGCTGAGCTTCTTGGCGTCAGCACGGATACGGTTCGTCGTGCCGCTCGGAAAAAGCTCATTCCATCCACCCGCGAAGGGACGGCCTACCAGTTCGACTGGCGGGAAGTCCGTCGGGCGATGGAGGAACGGGCGAAATCAATGCCGTACCGTCGAAGGAGCAAGGCCAGCGCGCCGGGCGGCGACAGCCGGCCGCGCGCAGCCCAATCGCCCCCGACTGGTAACACGGGGGCACTCACCACACGTCTCGTTACAGGAGGTCCATCCGTTCGATGAGTACCCCATTTACACTCACCATTGATTGGCTCTCCTTTACCCTGTCGAGTGTCAAGGTGAAGGACACCATGGAAATTCTCGAAGGAGAGTGGATCAAAAGCCCAGGCGGCTTTCGCGGGTATCCGCTGTCCTGGATGACCGTCGCAGACAGAGGCGTGGGAAAACTCGGAACAGGGGCTCCACGAGCTCCACTGGAGGTGCACGTGGACCTCTCAGGCGGGATTGTTTCGGCCTGGCCGACTGCCAAGGTACGGACGGTGCTCCAGTGGGTCCGAAAGCATGAAGGCCATCTCACGCGGCTGGATTGCGCCTTGGACGATCGAGCAAGCTCGGTTGCACTGAACACCATCAAACAAGCAATTGAAGCGGGTCAGTGCGTCACCCGAGCGGACCGGATGCAGACGATTGCGTCCAGCTCCATTCACAAAGGCACACCGAACGGAGAAACCCTCTATGTAGGCAGCCCCCACAGTCAAACCCTGCTGCGGATCTACGATAAGCGAGCCGAACTGCAGGCCAAGGCACGGGAGGACTGGGAGTCATATGGGATTCGCTGGGAGCTGCAACTCAAGCAAGACCGGGCCCAAGTCTGCGGTCAGGTGTTGTCGCATATCGAAGAAACAGACTGGTTGGAATTCATGATCGGCGTGCTTCGTTCCTATGTCGACTTTCGAGATACGAGCCGGGAGGAACCCGATGAAGACCGCTATCGCTCGCCAGTGCTCAGTTGGTGGAAGGAACTGACGGAAGACTTTCGAAAAGGCCGACTGGTGGTGGAGAAGGACACGCAGAGCCTCCCCAAGGTCAAGCGTTGGGTGAAGCACTCCGTTGCGCCGATGCTCGCCGTGATATGCGGGCACCATCCGGAGGGACAAGCCTGGTTAGAAAAGCAAATTGTCGCCGCGGTCGGACGATGGAAAGCAAAACATCGGGCACTGGCCACCTTGGGGTCTACGAGCGAGCAAGCAGCGAGAAAGCGGAGAGGCAAATCATTCGCCGGCGGGAACGCGGGCGCACCATCTCAGGGGGGTGAGGGGGTGTCGTCAGACTCCCCCTGCTAAGGCCAGTCTCATGCTGCTCACCATCAAAGATCTCTCGGTCTGGCTCAATATTAAACCTTCAACGCTGTATCTCTGGGCCGCACAGGGAAAGATCCCGTGTCAGAAAATTCATGGTTTGATCCGGTTCGACCGGGACAAAATATCGGGTTGGCTGGAGTCGTGTAATCAAAGGCCTCCCAAGCCGGTGCGGTCGTTCTCTCGAGCCACCCCCAATGACGTCGATCAGCTGATTGAAGCCGCTAAACGGGAAGCCTATACTCCCCGCCACGGGGAAACCGTATCACCGAGCCCTAGTAGGAAGGAGGAAGAGGATGGGGCTCGTTAAACGAGGCAATGTATGGTGGATGTCCTTCACGTATGAAGGACGGCAAATCAGGCGATCCACAGAAACGTCGGATAAACGCCTGGCTGAAGCCATCCTTGGGAAGGTGAAGGTTCAGATAGTCGAAGGGAAGTACTTTGACAAGCCAAGGGAAGATGCCAAGACGTTCTCAGAGCTCATGGAACGCTATCTCCGGGAACATGCCAGCAGACGGATGCATTATCGGCGGTATGTGAACATGGTCAACAATTTGAAAGCCTTCTTTGGTGATCGGAAGCTGCATCACGTGACACCCAAAACCATCGTGGCATTCAAAAACAAACGTTACGCCGATGACGTGACGCCGGCGACCATCAACCGGGAACTGGCCGTGCTCAAAAAGGCGTTCAACCTGGCTTGTCGTGAGTGGGAATGGACACAAGATAACCCGGTGTGCCGGGTGTCGATGGAACGGGAGCAGAACACCCGTGACCGGTGGCTGACGGAAGACGAAGAACAGCGGCTACTCGTGGCGGCGGCACCGTGGGTACGGGAATTGATCATTTTTGCCATCAACACCGGTATGCGGAGAGGAGAAATCCTGGCGCTTACCTGGGCTGGAGTGGATATCTCTCGTCGAACTGTCACCGTCTTTAGGTCGAAGAATGGAGAGCGAAGGACGATCCCGGTGAATCAGACTGTGTCCGATCTGCTTAACGAGAAGTATGCGACAAGAGCCTCAGGGCGCGAGCTGGTGTTTGCCAGCCAAACGGAGACTGTGCTTGATGGAAGTAATCTCCGGCGAGGCTTTACTTGTGCCCTGAAGGCGGCGAAGATCGAGGATCTCCACTTCCACGATCTTCGGCATACCTTCGCCACGAGATTGGTCCAGGCTGGTGTGGACCTCTACAAGGTGCAGCGGCTGCTCGGACATAAGTCTCCAATGATGACACAGCGGTATGCCCACCATTTTCCGGAGAGCTTACGGGATGGAGTGGAGATCCTAGACCAAAAAAGGGCCGTTAGCACAATTTCAGCACAGCAGCCTCTTACGGCTGTGGGCGAATGTGTAAGCTGGTGAAAGATGGAGCCGGCGATCCGGATTGAACGGACGACCTGCGGTTTACGAAACCGCTGCTCTACCAACTGAGCTACGCCGGCTATAGGCTATAGGGCGCGCGCGAGTCTGAGGTCTACAGCGGGCCCATCTTACTCATGAGGGGAAACGGCTGTCAATGAACAGGACACTGCCGGAGCGCCTTCATTTGACCTTGGTCAGCGGCAGGGTGCGGATCGGCGCCCCTTGCCCGACACTCGGCACACAGACCGGCTCTTGGGCATTCCCGAATTCCTTTCGCGCCGCCGCCGGCACCTCACCTCCGACATACGCGCACAGCTCGCCGGCCAAGACGACCCCATCCCGATCCCCATCGGCGGCACCGCGAAGACCTTTGAGGACATGATAGGTGAAGAGCCCGTGCCGGCCTTGTTCGTAGGCATACGCCTCTTGATGCAAACGGTTGCCGACGAGCCACAGAATGCGTTCTTTCCCCGGTTCCGATTCGGCACCATCCCACACAGGCGCCGCGCTCTGCCCTGGATCAGCTCCGGGAGACGGTTCCAGCGAGACTTCGAGGATGACGATCGCGCGCTGGACCCCCGATCGAGCGAGCGCCCCCTGCAACCGCCGCAACGAATAGAGCCTCGCCACCGATGAGGTGCTCCCATCAAACGGCACCAGCGAGACAGCGCCCGTGGTCGCGTCCACGATCGCGCGACCAGAAAAATAGATCAACACCGGCGCGGCCGAGTCCACCTGCTTGGGCAGCCACTCCTCGAACACATCGGCCAGATCGTCCTTCAACGCGTGGCGATCCACCAGAAGCCGAACACGATTCGCAGGGATTCCCGACAGGGTCTTGAAATACCCCGCCATGACCTCGGCGTCACGCGCCGCGAACCTGACGCGCGGGACGGACTCTTCCCTGAAACTGCCCACGCCGATCGCCACGCCGATCGCCTTGGGCTGCACAACCCCCTTGCCTGCTTTCGGCAATTGATCCACATCCACCGACAGCACTTCCACCTCTTCCCCTTTGTCCGGTCGGATCGCCACCAAGAACTTTTTTGCAGGCGGGAGCTGCACACTGGGAGAAGAGGCGTGGAGCGTCAACACCATCTCCACTTGCTCGACATCCTTGACGAAGTCCAGCGTCGCACCAGCCGTGACCCGTTTGATTGCACCCGGCTGCAGATCGCCGACCGCCACGGAATGGGGAAACTTGGCCATCACCGCAGGCGTGCCGCTGAGAGACACCGACACGCCCCGGGCGAGCGACAGCCCCTCGTTCTTGACCTCGATCTCCACCATCACGGCTTCCTGCTGTTCCAGCACCTGATTGCGATTGTCGTCACGAATAATCGCGCGGAAGGACAATTTGGTCGGTCCCGATGCCCCCTCCACTGGCTGAACGATGGGTGGAGCTTGCGGTCCTCCTTTCGCCATCTGAGCCAACTCGCGAATCTTCGTGGCGCCCCCCAGTTGCACCGCGACACCTTCCGCCAGCTTGGCGATCACCTCCTCCGCAACCTTGTCGATCCCTCGCACGTCGCAGGAGTCGTCGGTCTCCACGTCGCCTTTGGCGACCGCTTGCAATTTCTTCCGTTGTACGACCGCACCGTTCATATCGGTGAAGGAAATGTCCGCACCAAGCAAAATGGTCGCCGGATAGGTCCGTGTACCTTTTCGCACGCCAAAGAGTTCCATTTCCTTAAATCCCAGAGCGACATCGACGTAGCCGTCCAGCGGTTTTGCCGGCGGCGCGGAGCCATCCGTCTGAAGCCGCTCGAAGACGCTCCCGACTCGACGCGTCAGCGCCTCTTTAAGCTGCGCCGCGAGCGGGAGGGTTTTCTGCCGACCACAGGCATCCTGATAGTCCAACACCACGTCGGTCACGCTGGAATCCAGCCGTAATTGGGCCGTGAGGGGAAGCCGATAACCGGCCGTCACGCCGTCGCGGCTCGACAACAGATTGCAGCCGGTCAAGCCGGCCACGCACAGGAGACACAGCGCGAGGCAGACGTGCGGGAATGGTACGGAAGAAGCGAGCACCGTGAACGGCGGGAAGGGACGCACAATGCGTTGGTTATACCCAAAACATGGACGCATAACAACCTGACTCGCGCCGGACGGCCTGAAATTGACAGGCTTCTTCCGCTTCGCTAAGGTCATGACGATGTCACTGACTGAGGCCGGCCCGCTTCGCGCTCCCACTCCTCCGAAATTCTCCTGCTCAGCCGTCGGTCGGCTGATTCGCTTGCCCAATCAATCCGGTACGTTCCTGCTCCTGTTACCGACGCTGTGGTCGCTCGTGCTCGCCGCACAGGGCCGGCCCTCGCTGAACCTTCTGGCCATTTTCGTCGCCGGTTCGTTTTTGATGCGGAGCGCGGGAGTGGTGCTCAACGATATCGCCGACCGGTCGTTCGATCGGCAAGTCTCGCGGACACACTCGCGTCCGCTGGCCACGGGTGAAGTGACTGTTCTACAGGCCTTGGTGGTCGCCGCGCTGCTGATTCTCGCTGCTGCTGCATTGGCGCTGTTGCTCAATCCGTTGGCCATGCTCTTGAGCCCGATCGCGCTGGCCCTCGCCGCCCTCTACCCTCTTGCCAAACGCGTGGTGCAGATCCCACAAGCCGTGTTGGGGATCGCGTTCGGGTGGGGCACCGTGATGGCCTGGGCCGCTTCGCGCGGCTCCTTCGAAGCCCCGGCGTGGTGCCTCTTCGGTGCCACCGTTTGCTGGGCAATCGCGTATGACACGATCTACGCGATTCAGGACCGTGAGGACGACTTACGCATCGGGGTCAAGTCGTCGGCCATCCTGTTCGGTCCTCACACATGGTGGGCCGTCGGCGCATGCCTTTCCAGTATGCTGGTCCTACTCGCCATGGCAGGGATCTTGACGAACGCAGGTGTACTCTACTTCTGTGCCTTGATTGGAGCGGGAGGATTGTTTCTCTGTCAGGTCGTACGACTGCGTGACAGGGTCACGCCGGAGGCGGCCTTCGCGATGTTCACACAGCACGTGTGGGCCGGATGGACGATTCTCTTAGGAAGCGTCCTTGGTTTCGCGTCGGCCTTCTTCAACTAGCCGGGGTACCGACCGTCGCGTCAGATTTCGGCGCGCGCAGCGTGTGTAAGTACAGCGTGACCGCTTTGGCATCCGCATCGGTGAGCCCGAGATTCGGCATGCGGGTTTCCGGCTTCATCGCCTGCGGGTACCGGACCCAGCGGTACATCCAGCTGCCGTTCAGCCGAAACCCGGCCCGATCGAGCGCCGGCCCGACCTTCCCACCATCTTCGCCGACCTGGTGACAGCCGTTACATCCGTACTTATTGGCATACAACCGCTTCCCAACCTCGGCCTGTTGCGCCGCTTGTTCGGGCGTCATCGTGAGATCCGGACGAGCCACGGCGGGAAACTTCGGCCTCGACGTGAAATTCGTCACGGCGTCTTTGGCCTTGTCGAGTTCCTTCTTTGCAGCGACCATGGCTTGCTGCTCTTTGGCGTAGACGGCATCATCGACCTCGACGCCTTTTTTCTCGGCTTCATCGTTCGCCTTCTTCTCGGCGTCCTCGGAAATTTTCACGGCCTGATCGAATTTCTGCTGGGCAGCTTGTTGCGCCTCTTGGAGTTCCTTCTTCCGCCCGTCGATGTTGAACTCGAACTTCTTCCCGTGCAACGTGCGCACGTAGGCGACGATGGACCAGATTTCATCCTCCGACAAGGTGTACTTGAACGTCGGCATCGTCGGCACGGCGAATTCATCGTCGCCGATCTTGTCTCCGCCCGGGCTCGTGTCCTTCATGTCACGGGAAATGGTATTGAAAATATCTTCGTCCTTGAAGGTGCCCATCTCTTCCTTGTTGGAAAGATCCTTCGGCTTGGGGTCCGACATGGACGACCAATTGAAGCCCTCGTTCTGCCGACCGTGCTCGCCATGGCAGTGCATGCAGTAGTGGGCATAGAGCTCTTGCCCTTTCTTCAGCTGCTCGCTCTGAAACAGGGAACAGCCGCCCGTCCCAACGAGCGCCCACACGCCGACGAGTCCTATAACCAATCCGACGACTTGCAGCCTTGCCGCCTTCATGCCGACTGCCCTTTCTTCATTTTCCGAATCACGACGAATTGAAATCCGGCCGCGAGACCGATGGCCAACGCGGCATACAGATAGGCCGAATAGTCCGGCGGCGCTTCGGCCCGGAAATACCACCAGGACGAGACGGCCTTCTGGGACCCCTTTTCCCGCAGGTCGCCGCTCTCCAATTTCTTGCCGTCCCAAATCGCGAACGCGATGTTGATGAATTCGCCAGGCTTCATCTGCGTGTCTTCATCCGGATGCTCGGTCGAGAGAGGGCGCGCGAACACCACCTTCCACGTACCGTTGGCGTACGTGCCTTTTCCTTTGACGTCTTGATGGTCCTGCGCCTTGAGAGTTCCGAACCCCTTGGCGTTCATGTCGAGCGCCTTGGCCTCTTTATTCTTCCAGTACCAAATGTTGACGGGCCCGCCTTCGACCTGCAGCATCGGTTGCCCATGGGCAAAGTGCGCCTTCTTCTCGCCGACCATGAATTCCAGCGCAGCCGCATCGTCGGGATCTTCGGTCGGGTCCGCATATTCCAACAGGATCGCGACCTGGTTCCCATCATGCAGCGCCCGGACCTTCACATCCTTCACGGTCGCCTCTTGAATCCGTTCTTTCCAGTGAACCTGTGGGGACAGAGGGAACTGCGAAGGCTGAACCGCGCTCCAGGCCGCCGCGTTCGGATCGTCGGCGGGCAGGCCCCCTTTCACCATCGTGGCACGGACCGCCACACTTTCTTGGGCGATTACAGGCCGAACCATCAACGGCACCAAGCTGAGAACCACCCCGCCAATGATTACACCGAGAAGCAAGATTATTGTTCTCTTTCCGGTTCTCATCGCTCTGTCCTTTCTCACTTCTCTTTCACCACGCTTCCTGGAGGGGAGATGGGTTGCCTCCTACTGCGCGCATCGAGCGAGCACCTTCCGAGTGTGCGCGCTCTGCGAGCACGGGAGGCGACCCATCTCCCCTCCTACACCCTACTCCCACGTCCTAGGCTTCTGGTGAGCCCCGTCGTACTCGCCCATGATGATCTTCCAGATCCACTCGTCGGACAATTCGACTTCCCATCGCGGCATTGCGGATTTCCAGGGCATCCCCTCGACCGGTAGGCCGACACCGCCCTTCTTGATCCGCCAGAACAGATAGCTTTCTTGTAGCATCGCGATCGTCGTGGGGTCTGCAAAATTCGCCGGCGGCGGATTGAACCCGCGAGACGCCACTCCTTTACCGTCGAAATTCCCACCGTGGCATGGCGAGCAGAAAGCCGCATAGAGCCCCTTGCCGGTCATCACATTGTCCGGCGTATTGGCGACCGGATTCGACAGCCCTGTAAACTCCCCCGGCGGCGCCGGGTGGATGGTCCGGTTTTCTGACGGCGGTTGATCGCTCGGCGCCGTGCTCGTATAGGTTTGCCATCCTACAAGGAGGGGGAAGAGCACCAACACCGCGTAACGCGCGGCCTGCAATGCGCCGACGTTGTCGCCACTGAGAAAGCCGAAGATCGGGCCAAAGAACGCGTCCTTCGACTCGCCGCTCAGCGTCTGAAAAATGACGATCCCGGTCGTCGTCAGCGCGATGTACAGAAAGATCAAGCTGGCAGGCAGCGGCGCCGTGAATAACGGCATCCCGAACTTCAGGAACACATACATTACTCCGATAATGATGATCGGTCTGACAAGTGGGCCGCCCATGATTCCTCCCGCTCTCGTGGTCTGACCCAACCCTGGGTCAAGCTCCTGCCCTACTGCGCCTGCGCCACTGCGACTGGCGCGGTTTCCGCAGCTTTCGTGGGTGCCGGCGTTTCGATCTCCGTCGGACTGACCGTGATCGGCTCGCCGCTCATTTGTTGCAGAAAGGCGATGACGGACAGGATTTCGTTTTTCGACAGCCCGATCGGGTTCTTATTAATGTGGGGCATGCGGGCCGGGTATTCCTTCGGCAGGCCTTCATGCCGGTAGTCCAGATAGATATAGGCTTGCGGCTGCGTCAGGCTCTCGAAGATGAACTCTCGCGTCAGCTTCGCGCCGATCCCCTTCAAGTCCGGACAACGAGCGGATTCGCTCGGGCCGATCGAATGGCAAAGGGCGCATTGACCTTTGCTGAAGAAAATCTTTTGCCCGATGGCTGCCATGTCCGCGGCGGTTTTAATGGTGGAGACGTCGAACTTTTCCTCAGCCGGCGGCAACGAGGCCATCTGGGGCACCCCCAGCGCCGTGAGCGCGAACAGTCCGAGCACGATCGCCACGAACCCGATCACACGGACGAACTGGGCCTTGATGAACAGGAGGATCGCGATACCGGTCCCCACGATGCTGAGCCCGATCAGCTGCAAGAATGCGACTTCGCTCATACGCCCCCTACGCTTCGCGAATTATGAATTATGAGCTCTGAATTCTGAATTGCTGGTCGATGATTCAGCATTCAACATTCAGAATTCAGCATTGCGCCCGCGCTCTTCGAGCGCCGGCGCTCCGCCCGCCATCGCCGGCAACGCGCCGTGCGCCAGACCGCCCTTCGAGCCATGCCCTCCGCCGGCCGCCTTGGCCTTGTCGCCCATCGTCGCCACCCAAAAGATGAAGGCGACCAGCATGCAGAAGAGGAAGGTGCACAACGCCATTAACGCGGCAGCATAGCCCAGCGCAGGCGAATAGGCATACTGCGAGGAATCGCGCATCACGCCGTAAATATGCCAGTGCACGCGGGATGACGATCGTGCATACCCCATCAGAGTCATCAACAGGATGACCATCACGGCGTTCAGGACGAGCGCATAGCCCGCCCGCGGCGGCATCCTGCCCCAGACCATCTCCGTGGTCGTTCTCGCGCTCTTCAACAAGAGTGCGGTCAACGGCGTGATCGTGAGCATGACGAACAAGACGATCAGCACTTGCGAGGTCGAGAAGTAATTGATGCGGACGATCGCAGGGACGAAGTAGCCCCACACACCGAGCACGACCACAACGATACCTGCGAGCACGAGCACCGCGCTCATGACAGCCTTGGCCAGCTTGGCCCAGGTCGCGGTCTCCTCCTTCCCGGCACGCCAGTACATAATGAAGCTCATGAAGGTGACGAGGATCATCAGGTTGGCCACCGTCATCTTGGCCGACATGACGCCGAAGACGCCGAGCAGCGGGTGGTGCGTCCCGCCCATCTTTCGCGCTTCTTCAAGACTCGCGACGAGCGAATGCGGGGTCATCCACACTCCGAGACAGAGTAATAAGATGATGAGCATGGCCATGATCGGCTTCCGATACTTCATTTCCGATCCGGGAATCCGATGTGTGATCCCAAGCCAGAAGTAGTAGTTGGACCCAAGGAACAGGACGCCGATCAACATGGCCTGGAGGATGAAGAGCCAGGAGAGGAACCCGCCCATGAGCGTGATGCCCATCTGCTGGTTGTACTGATAAATCTCGCGCATCAGCCAATAGCCGGCGAACGGCAGCGGCAGCAGGCCGAAGACCCCGATGAAGTTCCCGACGTAGCCCATCCAGTCGTAATGATCGCGCTCCTCGGCACTCTGGGCCGCTAGATAGCGAATACCCGCATAGGCGCCGCACATGTACCCGCCGAGCACCACGTTCGCGATCAGCCGATGAATGTTGACCGGCCACCAGGTCGGGTTCCACGTCGCAGCCCAGGCTCGCGCGAGGTCGGACCCCTCGGCGATCACGACCGGACTCGACTGAAAAGTCGCCCAGGAGTTCGGCACGATCATGATGAAGAAGGCGAAGACATTCAGCAAGAAGCCCAACAACAAATGGAGCTTCTTCTTCCCCCCTTCCTGCATCGCATCCCACCCATACCAATAGAGATACAGCGTGGCGGTTTCGACCAAGAAGAGCAGGCAATAGACGATGAAGGACGGGAAGAAAATATCCGTCAGATACGTCATCAATTTGGGATAGAACGCAATCAGCAGGAACAGAAGGATTCCGCCGAAGAGCGCGGTCGTCGCATAGGAGGAGGTCAGGAGCTTGGTGAACTCTTTGGCGAGCTTGTCGTATCGTTTCTCGCCCGTCTTCCACCCGACGACTTCGCAGAGCCACGCAAAGATCGGCACCCCCAAGACGAAACCCGCCAACAATAAATGCAGCTGTGCGATGACCCAGACGATATTCCGACTCCCGATACCGGGAATATCGCGGTACTCTCTCACAGAGGCGGTCGCATCCTCCGCCAAGCCGAGCGCGGGAAGAGCGAGTACCCCGGCTGCCATCAGGCATGCGGCCACGAGGCTCGTCCGTCCCGCCATCGCACTCATCGCCCTTGTGAGGAACTTGCCCTGGTGCACCATGAAACTCACCTCACCCTTCGCCCAGGTTACTGTTTCCCGCTTTGCGCAGCCGGCGGCGCCGCTTGTGCCGCAGCGGGTACCGGCGGCGGCTTGACCGGAGTCGGATCCCCCTTTGCCGCGCCCGCGTCTTTGCCTGCTGCTTTGCTTTTTCCGTCCTTGCTCTTCGCCTGTGCGTCCTCTTCCGCTTTCTTCTCGATCGCGCCGAGGGTTGCCTCGGCTTGAGCCAAGGCCTTCTCGGACTTGTTCAACGCGTCGATCGGCTTGAACGGAGGCGCGACCTTCACGACAGGTTGCTTGTACGACTCATGAGGATGCGGCGTAGTCACCGGCAACGAGGCCCAGAACAGCACCCCGATAAAGACACCCGTGCCGGTGAAGGCCGTCAACATGAGCCCCTGGTCGGCCGGGACCCGCAGCAAATCCCAACGAGAGACCAACCCTTGATACGTCTCGGTCGCCGGGACAGCCTTCGCGGCCTGCTTCTTCACGACGAAGCCGCCGATGAGCCACAGCCCGACGAGCAGCAACGCCAGCAGTACCACGATGGAGACGCTCCCCCACATCGTCAGTTCGACACTGATTCGCTCAGCAACCGGAACCGCCTTGAGCAACTCCAGATCCATGATCGAACGCGCCATCGATCGCGCCAGATCGGTCGCGAATCCCTCGATAAACCACAGGAGGGGGAAGTAGATGGCACCAATCAAGGCCGTCTGCCACCACAGCGTCAGCCCGAGTTGGTCAGGCGGTTGGACTCGGAGACGCTCCAAGAATACGGTGCGCCCCACCAGACCGAGCGCCCAGATGTCGATAGGAATCGAGAGCAAGAACAGCAAGGCCAGGCCGATGCCTTCTGCGACATGCACATCTAACGCAGACGTCAGCGTGGGATAGGCCCCGACGGTGACAGGGCTCGCGAGAAGGAGCAGGAAGGCCACCCCGGCCTTGGCCTCCACCTGCATCGTGCCCATCGCGAGCATCAACAATGCGAGGGCCAGCTTGATAGGCAGGGCCGTCCAGAACGCGGGCCAGAGAATGGAGAGGCCTAGTTTGACTGGCGACATGCGATCGCTCACACCAGCACCCAACAATGAACGCAGAACGATGAACGATGAGCGGCAACTCGCCCGAATGACTTCAGCATTCCGCATTCATCGTTCAGCATTGACCCACGCTATTCCAGGAACTCACGATTGATGATGGCGGACACCGTGAAAATCAGGATGCTGGCCATCACGATGATCCATCCGATCAAGGCAATGGGTCGCTTGAAGATATTGCGTTCAGGACTGCGATCGATGAAGGGGAGCGCGGCCAGTAACGCCATGAAGACGCCCGGCAAGGCAATGGCTCCAAGGAACTGGCCGAACTCACCGGCAAACACTTTCAGCCGCAGCAACTGAAAGAGGAACAGGAAATACCATTCAGGCTCCGGGTGGTAGTCGCCGGGGTCCGGCGTGGCTTCTTCGAGCAACACGACCGGCTCCCAGAATGCCAGACTGCAGATTGTCACGAATACCGCACTCATGGCCACGATGTCTTTCCATATCTGGCGGGGAAAGAAGTAGTCGGTCTTCGCCTTGAGTTCTTCAGGACTGCCGTGGAACGGCCCGGCCGGGCCGGCCGTTCTAAACAAGAAAATGTGCAGTCCCGCGAGGCCCATCAGAGCCGCCGGGAGAATCATCACGTGGATCACGAAAAAGCGGCTCAACGTCATTTGTCCCGGGGTCGGTCCCCCCTTAAGAAAACGCGCCATGAAGTCGCCGAGGATCGGCGTCTTGTCCATAATCTCGACGCCGACCGTGGTCGCCCAGTAGGCGCGCTGATCCCATGGCAGCAGATACCCGGTGAACCCGAATCCCATGACGATGCCGAAGAGCGCCAGCCCGACCAGCCAGATCATTTCGCGCGGCTTCTTATAGGCACCCCAGAGAAAGACCTGCGACATGTGCGCGAAGACGCAGACGACCATCGCCGTAGAGCCCCAGAAGTGGTAGCTCAACAGGAACCAGCCATAATCCACTTCGTGAATGATGTACTGCGTGCTCGCGTAGGCGTGGTCGGCCGTCGGCACATAGTAAAACATGAGCAGGATGCCTGTGACCGCCTGCATGATGAAGATGAACAACAGCACGGACCCAAACACGTAGGCCCAACGCGAGCCACCGGGCACGGGCTCGTTGAGCATCTTCGCCTGCAGCGTCTTGAGGCCGACGCGTTCATCGATAAAGGCGACGATCTTTTCAATCGCCGTCGGTTGGGTGTTCGTTGAAGGCGTGGTGTCCATCAGACAATCCGAGTTTGCGCTTTCGTCCCGGCTTTGAATTCCATGTCGATGATCTGAACCTGGCCGCCGGCAGACACTTGAATCGGCAACGGGTCGAGGGGGCGGGGCGCCGGCCCGTCCAGCACTTTCCCCGACGAATCGTAGATGCTCAGATGGCAGGGGCAGAGAAACACCTGGCCCAGCACTTTATGCGTCCGCCACTTGTAGCCGCATCCGAGATGCGGACACTTCCCCGAGAAGGCGACGTAGGGAACATCTTTTTTGTTGGTCCAGACGACACGGCCGGTAGAATCCTTAAATTCCATATCCTTGCCCTTGTAGACTTTTTCCAGCACTGCCGGCGTGGCCTTCAGGACCCAGACATTCTTGTCGATCTCTTGCTCGGGCATGTAGGCTTCTTTGATTTTTTTCTTGTACTTGAACTGGACCCCGACGTCTTCCGTCTTGATCTTGCTGACGTTACCGATCGTCAGCCATCCATTGTCGAATGGCTGGTACATCGGCTTCATCAAGTAGCGCAGCACCGGAAACGCCAACGGCAACCCGATTAGGAACCCGATCGCGTGGGTAAAGTTCGCGAAGAAGGTCCGGCGCTTGACGCTCCGCTCCAACTCCGGCAGCGGCACCAGCACTTCGCCAGGCGTGACGTGAATATGGTCTTCCAGATGTGCGATTTCGACTTCGTGTGTCGTGACGAAATCGCATCGCTGGAACGTGGGCAGCGCGGAGATCTCCGTGGACGACGCGCGGAGCTCCACGAGATTGTCCGTCACAGCATGGACCTGGCCCATCGGCACTTGGCGTTCTGCCGGACCGAGACCATCGCCACCCACAACGATGTGACTGACCTCATGGGACAACGGGTCCATGATCACCCGCGTCACTTCTCCCACTTCGCGGTCGGTACAGCGGACTTTGGATTTGAGCTTAGGTTGCACTGACTCTTCCTTTTAACTTTTTACTTCTTTTTGATCGGCTTCGGCGTATTCACCGACGTATTCTTGAAACCAGCGAGCCACGCCGCAAGTACCTGCACGTCCTTGTCTTCCATGAGATCCTTGTACTTGTCCGGCATCTTCTTTTTTTCGTATTCTTTCTCGAATCCCTCCGCCATCCAGCTCTGCGGTTCGAGAATCTTTTGCTTAATCTCGTCGGTCGTCAGGTAGCTCCCGATATTGTCCAACTCGGGCCCTCGCTTTTTCCCGCCCTCGCCTTTCAGCTTGTGACAGTTGTAGCATTCCTGGAGCTGCCACTGTTCTTCGCCGAGCTTCGCGACATCTCCCGCGGCAACGGCTCCTCCACTCGCGGGCGGAGCACCAGCCCCTCCGGCTGCCTGGTCTTGAGACGCCTGGTCTCCACCTAACGCCTTCACTCGCTCGGCGAGTGCCTTGACTTTCTCGTCCAAGGCCTTCGCGCGAGCAATCAGTTCGTCGGCTTTCCCTTGTTCCGTGAGCGCCCGCTTCGGCTTGAGAATCTTGTCGATTTTCCCCTTCTCATCTTCTGGGTCGTATTGCGGCCAGAGCGACGCTCCGGCGATATAGGCCACACAGAGCACGACGTAGAAGACGACCAACGCGGCCAGCGCCTTGCCCCCACTCATCGGTTTGAGCGACGGCGCGTCCAAGATGATGAAAACGACGGCTCCCAGTATCGCATAGGCGACAAACAACATCTGAAAGACCATCGGGAAATCCAGGGCCTTGGTGACCCCGAAGAGCGCCCCTCCCGCCACCAAACCAACCACGAGTTTCTTCATCACGTTGCCCATACGCGTCCTCTTTCCTCAACAGGCGTTGCGCAGCCCCTTAGGTTACTTCGCCCCGGCCGGGACTGGACTTCCTTCCGGCGCGTGCCCCTTGGCATCCGAAGCCTGAAGTGTCACGCGGATCGCGAAACTCACGACCAGAAAAAAGACCACGGTAATCCCGGTAATCCACCAGGCCGAATACGAAAGGGTCGGCGTAAACGACTCAGCCGTGAAGTCCGGCATGAGGTTATAAGTATGGAAGTACTTCCGAAGGAACGACCGCACCGCTCCCATCAACCCCATCGTCCAGATCGCGCTGAACGCGAGAAAGACCAGAACGAACTGGGACGCAAAGTCGATCTTCCCCCAGACGATCGTTCCCTGACTGATAGCTCGGTTATAAATGATGTAATTGACGACCGTCACGAACACCAACGTAAAGGCCGCCGAATTCTTCGCCGGCATCAACGCGAGGAAGTTCCAATCCGACGGTAGTTCCAACTCAGCCACCAACTTCGCGCCCGTCGGCGCGAACCCATGCGGGGTCAACCAGATGGCATCTCCGACCACAACCATCAGGAATCCCACCTTGATGACCGTGCTCGACGACACGGTCAGCGGAATAAACCGCCCGAGCACAAGCGGCGCCAGCGCGAGAGGGAGCAGGACCGCCAGTGCCCGCGGATCGGGCACAGGGAAAATGGTCCATACATAGGTCATTACAAACGGGAGCGCCACTATCACCAGAGGGGTGAAGACCGTCATCCTCACCCGCTCGACCCCCTCAATCCGCTTCATGCTGAGCCAGATGTAGTAATTGCTGGCCAGGAAGATGAGCCCGATCATGGCGCCCTGCATCTCGAAGAACATCGAGAGTTGGTCCGCCATCATGTAGGGACAGATCGACGCATCGTAGTCGCAGAGCTCGTAGGCCAGGAGATAGCCCATGAAGGGAAGAAACAGCAACGCGCCCACGCCGATCAGATTCCCCACGAATCCCATCCAGTCGTAGTAGGCGCGCTCTTCTTCCTTCTTGGCCCCCATATACATGTAGGCCGCAATCAGCCCCGCAATGAACCCGCCGAACGTGACGTTGCCCACCAGCCGATGCAGGTTCATCGGCATCCAACTGTAGTTATAGATCTTGTCCCACAGCGTCGCGGTCAGGAGAAACTCCTGAGGCGACACACCCTCCGCCTTCACCGGTGTATTCATGAAGGAGGTCGGGCCGTCGATGACGAAGAGCGTGACCGTCCCGATGATGTTCAGCAATACGCCCAGGGCGATGTGTCGGGCCTTCCTGTTTCCCTTCCATGCATCCCACGTGTAGAAGTACAGGTACAAGACGATCGTTTCCCCGATAAACAGCAGGGGATAGATCACTGCAAAGAGCATGAAGAAATGATTGATCAACCAGGTCGTGAACTGCGGATAGGTCGCCAGCAACACAAAAATAAACAGGCCGCCCGTGAGCGCCGTCATGCTGTAGAGGATGACCGTGACCTTGATCACCTCCTTCGCCAGCCGATCGTAGCGAGGATCCTGCTTCCGATACCCCAGCCACTCCGAGATCACGACGAAAATCGGAGCTCCCAGGATGAACGCAGCAAAGAGGATGTGGAGCTGAGCGACGATCCACACTGCGGTCCGGTTCCCCGTGTAGGGAAACTCCACCGGGGGCGCACTCGGAACCTGGGCATAGGCCACGCCCCCGAACAGCGCCACAAGCGCACAGATGGCCAAGAGACTGCGCTGCCACGTTTTCATGATGTCTCGCCGCCCCTCCTCAATCAGAGATCAGAACGAATTACTTCCCAGCTACCGGAGTCGCTGGAGCTGCACCGTCACCGGCTGGTGCCGGCGCTGCTGCTGGAGCCGCACTGGCGCTACCCACCGACACCCACTCCTTCTTGGCGACGTCCCACTCTTTCCCTTTCAGTCCGAACGTTCGCTCATAAGCCAACACCTTCCACCGATCTTCGTCGGAGAGCTTGGTCTTCCACGCTTTCATCTTGGTGTTAGGAACCCCCTCCGCGATGCGCCAGAACCACACCGAATCGGAATACAGCTTCATGCGCTCTCCGTTACGGAAGTCCCGCGCCCCAGCCTTAACCGGCTTGCCATCCTTGCCGTGACAGCTCGCACAGTTCACATCGGGATTCTTTTCGCCGATAAATATCTGCCTGCCTTCTTCAACGATCTTGTCATCAGCCCACCATCCTGCCGGCATATGCTTATCGGCATACTCGGCCGGTGCCGGCGGAGGAGGAACGATTGGTCCCTCACCAGCTTCGCCACACCCAGAGACCGCCATACCGATGACACCGAGACTCACGAAGAGTGCCACATGGATCCACTCCGTACGCTTCATAACCGATCACCCACTCCTTTCTTCCTGGGAAGCCGATGCTCCATAGAACCTGCTCTTCCCAGGGCATGACAGAAAAAAAGACGCTTTTACCGAGGCTCCAACCGCCTCAGTAAAAGCGCCATGACTTACGAGTCCATCGAGGTCACGTGTGAACTTCCCCGCCCTGTCCCGACACCCGATCCGGCGAGGTACTGAATCGCCCCACGGACCGATTTCTTATTTCTTTCCCTTGCCCTGCCGCTTTCCTCGCTTCTGTTCCTGTTTCCGCCAAGACCGAAACATCTTGAGACCGACCAACCCACCGATCGCAAGAACCCCACCCCCTAACGCGTAGTACACCCATCGGGGAGTCCCGAGCTCATGCTCACAGCCACTGCCGAAGTTGACCTGTATCTTCCGCTCAGTCTCAATATCCTTGGGATCGAACTGTACTTTTTGATGCTGCTCATCGCTACCGACTGCAACCAACAGAGGGTCGCCCACATTATCGTTATGAAGATGGAGGGTAACTTTGTAGTACCCCTCCTCATCCGTCGAGACAGTCTGGCCAACCGAGATTCGCGTGTCTTTGACCAACACCTCGACGTTCGAGGCCGGCTTTCCATCTTTCCCGCACACAAAGCCATGAACGGTGAACCGATGATCGGCTTCATGTGTGGCAAACAGGAACGGAGGGGAAGAGATTGTCCAGGTTACGAGCGCAACAGTACTCACCCACCATCGCGCATACGATCTTCCTGTCGTTCTCCCTCGCTGCCCCATTCACCCATGTCCATTCAGTCTTCCCTTGTCGAGCCCGTCATTGATGCTCGGCAACGAAAAGCCTCATCAACACTGGGCGTGCCCGATTTTGAGGCCGACCCTTTTAACATACAGGTTTTTCTTTGTCAATAACGCGAGCTCGCGCTCAGGACACAGAGACGCGCACCATTTCAAACTGTTGCAGTCTGACTTTTGGAAGGACCGCACATGAAATGGAAGGGAGAAACAAGATGGGAGAAACAAGATGGGTCGATGTCGACTTACAAGGAGCGCGATGCGCGCCTCAAGACACAGAAGACGGTCATCATCTACAAATGTCCTCGCGCCTGCGCCTCCGCGGCGACTCGCTCGGCTTCCGCGCGGCGCTCGGATTCCTTCTTGGCCACCCACACTTCCCACGATTGGCCCGAGGCCGTGTCTTTGCCACTAAACATGATAGTCTCGATGTCGGCATACCGCACGGTGATCATACCTGGCTGGTCCTGCGGAAAGAGATCGAGTGAGGGATTCGATCCACCCGAAACCCGATTAAACACGTAGCCGACGAGGCGTTGTCCCGATTTCAGACCGAGCGTGACGTCACCACGATAGTCAAACGCGAGTTCGACCGCCTCAGTAGCCTCCACCAAATTCGTCGGGCGGAAGACTCGCCCTTCGAGGCTGCCCGATTCGGGCGCATGATACTTGGCATCAGTCATCGTGAGACCGTGAAGCGTGATGCGTCGTTCGTTCTCTCGATCCTGAGTTCCAAGTTTCAAGTTCAAAGTTTCAAGTTGTGCGGAAACCAGAAACTTGAAACCAAAAACTTGAAACCTGAAACATGGAACTTGAAACCGTTGGCCGATACGCTTCACGCGGGACGCGTCATCGAACGCTCGGCAGCAACGTCAACTTAACGGTCCGGCTAAACCCGGAGACCGTGCTGAACGTATCTTCTACGGCCGATGCCTCGTACCCGCAATGCACCATGCAGTCGGCGCACTGTTCATTTCGGCCGGTCCCATAACGCTCCCAGTCGGTCGTCTCCATGAGCTCACGGAAGGTCTTCGTATACCCGTCTTGCAGGAGATAGCAGGGCTTCTGCCACCCGAATACATTGTAGGTCGGGTTCCCCCAGGGCGTGCATTGATACTCACGCTCGCCCATGAGGAATTCGAGGAACAGGGGCGACTGGTTAAACTGCCAGCTGCGATGGCGGTGTTCGAGAATGCGGGAAAACAATTCGCGCGTCCGGCTGCGTTTGAGGAAGTGTTGTTGATCCGGCGCCTTCTGGTAGCTGTAGCCGGGGGAGATCATCATGCCCTCGACCCCAAGCTTCATCATGGCATCGAAGAAGGCGCGCACCCGTTCGGGATTTGCATCGTCGAACAACGTCGTATTCGTGGTGACGCGGTGACCCCGCTTCAGCGCGACCTTGATCGCCTTCACCGCCACGTCGTACACCCCGTCCCGGCAGACCGCCAGGTCGTGCTCGTCGCGTAACCCATCCATATGGACGCTGAATGTCAGAAACTTGGAAGGAGCATACTCGTCCAGCTTGCGCTCTAACAAAATCGCATTGGTACAGAGATAGACGTACTTCTTCCGCGCCACCAGCCCGCGCACGATCTCCGGCATTTCCGGGTGGATCAGCGGCTCCCCGCCGGGGATGCTCACGATCGGCGCGCCGCACTCATCGGCCGCCCTCCAACATTGCTCCGGGGTCAGTCGCTTATCGAGGACATGATCGGGATACTGAATCTTGCCGCAACCCGCGCAGGCCAGGTTGCAGCGGAACAGCGGCTCCAGCATTAAAACGAGCGGATACCGCTTGACTCCCTTGAGCTTCTGACCCAGGACATACGAAGCCACTGTATACATTTGGGAGACTGGAACAGCCATCCCCGACTCCTTCTGCTATGTGGTGTATGGTAACCGGCCAAGAAGACTGGCCGTAACCGGAGGCATAAGTTGCCAGGGATTCTAGCACCGGCTCTCGGAGGTCGTCAATTTTTCACCCACAGAGAGTCTGCGCATCTTTTGTGCTTGTGGAACTCACACGCTGACAGAAGGAACGCCCTTACGATGAGGCTGTGGCCGCTCGATCCGCGCAGCGTCCGCTCTTACGTTCCCCTTCCCGCGCACCCGTCCCATCCTCAGATGAGATGGTGCAGCGTCGCAGTGTAGATAGCAAGTTAACTTGCTATCTACAGAGCACCGGGTGTTTGCAATCGAGGTGAACGCTTCGCGTACACTCCCCTGCCAATCGACGAACCGTTACGTGCATGGGGGACAGAAAGGGGAACACTGGAGGAGTTTATCCGACGACGGCTGTTGCGATACGGCGATGAATAGTGGTCGGCTCAACCGAAAGATAAGATCACTGGAGGTGTCTATCCGCTCGCGTCAATTACGATAAGACGCTGAAGAGCGAGCGGCACGCACGAAGTGCGGTTTGGAGGCGCCGAGCGGGTTCGAACCGCTGCATCGCAGTTTTGCAGACTGCTCCCTTAGCCACTTGGGTACGGCGCCACGGGCGGCATTATAGTCTGGGCAAGGGGTGCGAGGCTAGAGGCGAGAGAGGGAACTTACCGTTTATTGGACAGGACCGGAATGTCTTTGCCGAGCGTCGAAGGCTGGTCGGACTGGGGAATCATCTGTTCCCATCCGCCGGTCGAATGAGCCGCCGTCTCGCCGGTTCCTTCCGCTTCTTTCTCTTTGGCCAACGTTTCGACTTCCTGAATCAGTGTGTCCATCAGTTCTGATATTGGAACCTTGCGAACGAGCTTACCCTTCTTGAAAAGAATCCCCACTCCTTCACCACCGGCAATGCCGATATCCGCTTCTTTCCCTTCGCCAATGCCATTGACGACACAGCCGAGCACCGACACATCGAGCGGCACTCTGATGTGGCCCAGCTTCTTCTCCAATTCGTTGGCCATCCGAATGACATCGATTTCCACCCGGCCGCATGTGGGACAGGCGATGACGTTGATGCCGCGATGCCGCAGCTCCAACGACTTCAGGATTTCGAATCCGACTTTCACCTCTTCCACCGGGTCGGCCGCCAGCGAGACGCGCAAGGTATCGCCGACTCCCTGCGAGAGGAGCCAGCCCAAGCCGATCGCCGACTTCACGGCGCCGGTCATGGCGGTTCCCGCTTCCGTGATCCCGATGTGCAAGGGATAGTCGGACTGCCGCGAGAAGAGCCAGTAGGCATCGATGGCATGATGCACATCGGAAGCCTTGAGCGAGACCTTCATGTTCGTGAAGCCGACATCTTCCAGCGCGTGCACGGCGTTCAATGCCGATTCCGCCAGCGCCTCGGCCGTCGGGTAGCCATACTTCTCCAGCAGGTGTCGTTCGAGCGATCCACCGTTGACGCCGACGCGCAGCGGGATCCCGTGATCGTTGACCGCCTTGATCACTTCGGTGACTTTCCACCAAGCCCCGATGTTGCCAGGATTGATCCGCACGCAGTCCACGACCTCAGCCGCTTTCAACGCCAGGCGGTGATCGAAGTGAATGTCGGAGATGAGCGGCACCGTCATCTGGGCCTTGATCTTCGGCAAGGCCTCAGCCGCTTCCATGTCCGGCACGGCGACGCGAATGATCTCGCAGCCCGCCTGTTCAAGTCGGCGGATCTGTTCGACGGTGGCCGTGACGTCGCGGGTGTCGGTCGAGCACATTGACTGGACCGAGATCGGCGCATCGCCGCCGATCTTCACCGCCCCGACTTTGATCTGCCTCGTTTTGCGCCTTGTTATGTGCATGCGCTTTCGCTTCGCCTCACGCTTCACGCCTTACGTCTTCGCTAGCTCCCCTGCTCATCGCCGTACGGCAACAGATTGGTCATCGAGGCCAGTCTCAGTTCATCGGAGGCCGGCAAGCCTTTCCCGAGCAGGTCCTTCACACTTTGATAAATCCCTTCGGCGGTCAGACCGTACTTTTCCCGCAACAGATCCTGCGGCCCTTGCTCGATGTACCAGTCCGGCAGACCAATGAGCTTCGTGGGGAGATGGGTGATGCCGGCCTCGGACAGCGCTTCGAGAACTGCCGAGCCGAACCCGCCCATCTTCGATCCCTCTTCTACCGTCACGAGAAACCGAACCTGTTTCGCGACCTTGGCGATCAGGTCGGCATCCAGCGGCTTCACAAACCGAGCATTCACCACCGCTGCAGAAATCCCTTCCATGGCTAAGCGATCCGCTGCCTGCACTGCCTGCCACACCGTGACGCCGATGGCCACAATCGCCACATCGGTTCCCTCGCGTAGGATCTCTCCCTTACCCACCGGCAGAGCCACCGGTTCCGGATCCATCTGGATCCCGAGACTGACCCCACGGGCATAGCGCACAGACACCGGACCATCGTAGGTGAGACAGGTCTTCATCATGTGCTGCAACTCGTTTTCATCCTTCGGCGCCATCACCACCATGTTGGGAACGTGGCGCAGGTACGCGAAGTCGAACGCGCCATGATGCGTCGTCCCGTCTTCCGCGACCAACCCTCCGCGATCGATGCAGAAGGTGACCGGCAGATGTTGTGTGGCGACATCGTGCACCACCTGGTCGTAGGCCCGCTGCAAGAAGGTGGAATACATGGTCACGACCGGCCGCAGCCCTTGAGTCGCCAACCCTGCGGCAAATGTCACGGCATGCTGCTCCGCAATCCCCACATCGTACAACCGATCGGGGAATTCCTTCTCGAACGCCGTCAGGCCGGTGCCTTCGCCCATCGCGGCAGTAATCGCCACAATGTGCTTATCCTGTCTTGCCAGCTTGACGAGCGCATCCATCGCAATCGTGGTGTAGCTCGGCCGAGATGGCTTCTTGGCGACCGTCCCTGTCTCTCGCACAAACGCCGGACAGGCATGGAACCACACAGGATTCTTCTCGGCCGGTTCGTAGCCCAGTCCCTTCTTGGTAATCACATGGAGCAGGACCGGCCCCTTCAGCTTGAGAACATTGTCCAGCGTGGGCAGGAGATGCTCAAAATTGTGGCCATCAATCGGTCCGGCATACTGAAAGCCAAGTTCCTCAAACAACAGTCCAGGCAGGATCGCACCCTTGGCCAATTCTTCGGCCCGTCGAACCAACTTTTGCATATCCTGGCCGATGTGGGGAATCTTACGAAGCAACTGGCCCGTCTCCTCCCGCACCTTGGCATAAAACTCCCCTGTGAAGGTGCGACTGAGGTAGGACGAGATCGCGCCGACATTCTTTGAAATCGACATCTGGTTATCGTTCAAGACGACCAGAAAGTCCTTTCCGAGTCCACCGGCGTGATGAAGCCCTTCGAGCGTCATCCCAGCCGTCATGGCCCCATCGCCCACCACGCAGATTACTTTATGTCTCTGTCCTAATTGCTCACGGGCCTCGACCATCCCGAACGCCGCGGAGACACCGGTACCTGCGTGGCCCGCGTTGAACGTGTCGTAGACGCTCTCTTCCCGTTTGCAGAATCCGCTCAATCCGCCGTATTGCCGTAACGTATGGAACTGTTCCCGGCGGCCAGTGAGCAACTTATGGGTATACGCCTGATTGCTCGTATCCCACACAATCTTGTCTTTGGGCGTATCGAGAAGATACTGGAGGGCGACTGTGAGCTCCACAACCCCCAAATTCGAGGCAAGGTGTCCCCCCACCTTGGAGACCACACCGATGATTAACTCGCGGATTTCTTGACACAATTGAGGAAGCTGCGCAAGAGGCACGCGTTTCAAATCAGCGGGGCTATGAATCGTCTTTAACAACGACATACCGTTCTCCTTTGTCGAGAAAATTCCCCTCGCACAAGGGGCAAGGGGAGGGAACTTGAGTAGGAGCGTCAGAAGCAGCGAGTCAAGGCCAGCACCTTCCTAAACGGTGCACAGTTTCACATAGAGTCTTTGACCTGTCAAGCGGTTAGCCTATGTCTGGGATCTGCCATCTTTAAGATTCAAAGCGGTAGGTTATCGCTGTGGACAGGGTAAAATCTGCCGCACCACCGGTAATGAAGTCCGCATTCTCGACGCCGTAGACCTGCCAGAACACATGCGGTCGCAGCCGATAGTTGAATCCCAGCACAACCTCCGTCACCCCCCGATCAAGCACCTTGAGCCCTGTCCCATGAAACACGGAGGAGTAGTAATCGAACTGCGCCGTAAAGGAAACGTGCTCCGACCAGAGGTACTCTACCGCAGTGACGACGGACATGATCGGTTGGGGATGGAAGCCGCCGGCGGGGCCGGTTGGGAAGACACCGTTCACGTTGGCGTACGAGATCCAGCGAGACAGGAAGGTCTTCTCCAGCGCGAGCCCGACTCCAACATCCGGATGGCCGCTTCCGAAGGCCCGACTTGCGTCTCCGGACGGAGCTTTCACCGCAAGCCGCAGAGAAACGGCCGGCAAGGTCTCGGTCTGTCGGACAAATTGGTACTTGCTCATCAATGAAATGTCTCCCAACCCCAATTGATCTTGCCCACCGTGAAACGCAGTTCTGCCACCAGGAGAAACCGAATACGCATAGCCCAAATTCTGCAGGTCTTTCCTAGGCCCTGATAGGCCCGTCGTGGCCCGCTCTGTCGCGGTGATCGACCCATTCAAGATGCCTTGGTACCGATAGAGAACCGGTACCTCCATCGCCACCTCGAATCGGTCGGTCAAGCCGTACCGGAGAAATATGCCCGACCGGAGCGTTTCGAGTTTCATCACCGCATTCGATTGTGGGTTGTGTTCATTGAAAATTGCGCTCGTATCCGCGAGCTCGACTCGGACATCGAATGCGTCCTTCTTCAGAACCTCCGCGCGATCGCCCGGCATTCCCAGAAACAGCAACTGGACGGGCTGAAAGTTCCGAACCGGAAACGGTCCGAACCCTTCAGCGTAGCTGCTGCGCGGCCATGCCCACAGTGCCCCTGCCACGGTCTCGCAGAAGACCCAAACCAACACTCTCATCGCTAGGGAGACACGCATGCCACAACGACATCGAGGCTTAGTAAGGGAAATCCAACCCGGCAAAGACCGCGCCGCCTTCGCGGCTAAAACCATAATCGACACGGCCCACCACGTTGGGCCGGACGATCCCACGAAATCCCATGCCGGGAGTTATCCGGTAGTCTTTGAAACTGACATCGCGATAATTGTTGAACACCTGGCCCGTGTCGATAAATGGAGCCACCTCAAAATCAGCGGTCGTCCCGGCGATTTTGGTGCGCAGCACATGAATGCGTTCCTCAACGCTGAACGCGACGAGATGTTTGTCGATATACCGATCCACGCCAAATCCCCTGAGATTGTTCTGCCCACCCAGGGAGCTCTGCTCATAGAACGGCACCTGGGTGCCGATGGTCGCTTGAAGGTCTGCGCGTACGACCAGAATGGCCCGCTTGGATTCACTGGGAAAGAGTTTCTTGACCTCTAATTCATACCGAGAGTAGATCGGGTGATCCTGGTTTCTCAGATTCTGGTTCAGTTCAGCATAGGCGGTCACCTGCATGCCGTCGGTCGGTGTGACCAGGTTGTCACGGGTATCATAGTGAAACGTGACGCGATGCCCGACGATCGCCGCCCCCCCCATACCATCGACGGTCGGGAACTGTTGGCCTGCGAAGGGGAATGTCTTGACCACGCCCCGTTGAATCTCCATTTCGCGATACCGTTGGCCCACGGCGATCTGCGTCACCTCGTTCGCATACAGGCCGAATTTCCAGTTCGCGCGGATCTCTCGTGCCGTGTAGTTTGTCTGGTCCGATTCGAGTGTCGTCTCCCCGAGACCAAAGAACCGCGACGTGGCGTTCTTGAAGAATGACGCGCCGACCGCGAGCGTGTATCGTCCGTTGCTGAATGCAGGATCGATGTAGCTAAAGACGAGCTTGCGTTCGATCTTCTCAGAATAGGAACCGATGAATCGCAGCTCGCGACCTCCAGGTTCATACCGGAACAAGTTCAACGTGGCCCGCGGCCCGACAAACGAGTTGACGATAAACATCGGCGCCACAATGTACTTCAGCTCGCCATCCGGTTCGGTAATGAGGATAGGCGCGATGAGGCCGGCGTCATTGCCGTCATTTTTTGACGACGAGACCGAGGGAATCGGGAAGTACTGAGTCTCAGCGAGGGCACGCCCCGCATCCAGAAAGGACAGACTCTCCACAACCCACACCATGAGAACAACGAAGAGGCGGTGCACCAGGTTCATGGGGAAGGCGGGGAGGGGTTACGGTGACTTGATCTTGTCGGACTTCTTCCGCAGTTGCTCGACGAGATCGGCATAGGAGGATGACCGGATAATCTTCGAGAATTGCCCTCGATAGTTGTTGACGAGACTGACCCCATCCACCACGACATCATAGACCCGCCAGTCGCCTGTTTTGAGCAGCAAGCGATAATCTAACGGAATTTCCGCCTTACCGGACGAGACCTTCGTTCGTACTTCGGCAAAGTCCTTTTCCGTCCGCTCATTCAGGTACTGGACGCCGTCCCCCGAATAGGTTTCCACTTTATCCGCATAGGAATTCGTCAGCAAGGTCCTGAACAGCCGGACAAACTCTGTACGCTCCTCGTCTTTCAGCTGATTCCAAGGCGCACCAAGCGCCCGCTTGGACATTTCCTCATAGTCGAACCGCTCGCCGACCGCCTTCTCCAGCAGCTGACGCCGCTCGTCCGCCCGAGCTGTCTGCCTCAAGTCCTTGTCCCTCACAATCCGAAGGACCTCGTCGATGGTGGTTTTCACCGACTCCGTCGCCGCGACGGCCAATGCCTGCCCGATCGCCGCACTCCACACGGACAGAGCCACCAACCCGCACATCATCCAGAAACCAGTTTGAGAACCTCCGCGTGTCTTTCCTCCCATCGTCCCCCCTCCGACCTTCGGCACTTCGACCATTCCCGACACCCCTTTCAACAGACCGCCATACCTCGCATCGGTCACGGCTCCTGACGCCTATCCCAGTGACACGCAAGGATTCAGTTGACCTTCCCATGCACGTACTGACTGACGAGCTCTTCCAGATCCAGACCAGACTCCGTATCCCGAATCGTGTCCCCTGGTTTCAATGGATCGCCCCCACCACCGGGCGACAACGCCATGAACTTTTCCCCGATAATCCCGCGCGTCTTGATCGACGCAATGGTGTCCGTGTAGAGCTTCACGCTGTCGTGAACCGTCAGCGTGACCGTCGCCCGATCCTCTTTCAAGGCAATCGCCTTGACCCGCCCGACTTCAACGCCGGCGATTTCCACCGTCGATCCCGCCTTCAAACCTGAAGCAGAATCGAACTGCGCCTGCACCACATAGACGTCACCGCCGATCACTTCCAGTTTGCCGAGCTTGATCGACAGATAACCTAGGCACACCGCTCCCACCAGGACAAACACACCGACGATCAACTCCAACTTCGTCCGTTCCATCCGGCCACTCCTCTTTCAGCTTCTGGACACAGCCACAGGCAAGGGAACCGTGCCTCCAACGGAGATGAATTCTCGAATCTCAGGATCCGCAATCCGCTGGAACTCGGAAGACGGCGCCATCGCAGCGATCTTTCCATTCTTCAACATGGCGACCCAATCGGAAATCCCGAACACCTCGGGAATCTCATGACTCACCATCACGGCGGTAAACCCGAACTTCTGCTGCGTCGCCACGATGAGGTCATGGATCGTCTTCGCCATCAACGGATCCAGGCCCGTCGTCGGTTCATCGAAGAGAATGATCTCCGGCTCCATCACGAGCGCGCGGGCCAGCCCGGCCCGCTTCCTCATGCCCCCGCTGAGCTCGGCAGGAAATTTGTGGCCCATACCGGTCAGCCCCACCTGCTCCAACTTTTCTTCAACGCGGCGAGCGACCTCCGGCCCCTTCAACCGCAGCTTTTCTCTCAACGGGAACGCCACGTTTTCGAACACGGTCAGCGAGTCGAAGAGCGCCGCGCCTTGGAACAGCATGGCGAACTGCTTGCGCACCTCATTGAGCTGCCGGCCCTTCAGGCGGGAAATCTCGATGCCATCGACCCAGACTTCGCCCCGATCGGGCTGGAGCAACCCGATCATGTGCTTGAGCAGCACGCTCTTGCCTTCGCCACTACGTCCGATGATGGTCGTGAGCTTGCCCTTGGGAATCGTGAGGTCGATGCCGCGCAATACCGGCTGGCCTCCGAGACTCTTTTCGACACCGACGAGTTTGATCATTGATACAGCTTTCAGCCGTCAGCACTCAGCCATCAGCTTCCCGTCCTGTTCCGCAGCTGACCGCTGATAGCTGAGAGCTTCCCCAGCTATAGCAGCACCGACGTCAAGAAATAGTCCCACACCAGAATCAGGACGGACGACAGCACCACCGCCTCCGTGGTCGCAGTGCCAAGTCCTTCCGCGCTCTGTTTCGTATAAAAGCCCTTGTAGCAGCAAATCCAGCTCACGATCAGGCCGAAGCTGATCGATTTCAGGATGCCGCCATAGACATCCTTCCATTCCACCGCCGACTCGATGGAGCTCCAATAGGACCCCGGGTTCACGCCCAGCAAATCGACGCCGACCAGATACCCGCCATAAATCCCCACGACGTCGAAGATGGCCACCAGCAAGGGAACACCGATCACCCCCGCCACGAGCTTGGGAGCAATGACGTACTGCAGAGGATTGATGGCCATGGTATCCATCGCATCGATCTGCTCGGTGATCCGCATGATCCCGATTTCCGCCGTCATGGAGGACCCGGCCCGCGCAGTCACCATCAATGCCGCCAACACCGGACCGAGTTCTCGGATCATGCTCAACGCGACAGCGGAGCCGAGCAAGGCCTCGGATCCAAACTTCCTCAACGAATAGTACCCCTGCAGGGCCAGCACCATGCCGGTGAACGCCGCCGTCAGGACCACGACGAATGTCGATTTATAGCCGACAAAATGCAGCTGCTTCAGGATTTGATACACGCGCAGGGGGGGACGCACCAGCCAGGCAAAGGAAGACAGAACAAAGACCACCATCCGCCCCATCTCCTGGATCAGATCCAGTGTCGTTCGCCCGATGTGCAAGACCGCCGTCATGATACATCCCCGCTGTTCACATCACACCTCTGCCGCTGTCTGCAGCGAATCGAGAAAACGTTCGTAGAACCGAGTAAGCTGCCTCGCCGCCTGAGCGCTCTGAGACCGCAACCGCCACAATCCCGCCACGCAGCCCGGATTCGCCAGACAGGCCAACGCGCCGCGTGGCCACCCAGTGGGCCTGAGAAACAGATTGAAGTCAAGGGGGAGAGTCTCGTCCACAAGATCGGACACGGTCCTCACGATCGCGAAAGGAATCCCTGCCTTGTCGGCGACCTCGGCGAGCGCGCCGCTTTCCATATCGAGACCGAGTCCGCCGGTTTCAGCAGCGACATCTGTTTTTTGCTGAGCACGCCACAGCACCTCCGGCACCGTCACGAATCGCCCGGCTGTCGCCGCAATACCGACAGCGCGAGCCGCTTGAAGGGCGGCCAGGCGATAGGTCGTCGCGCAGTCGACCGGCGCACGGTCTCGCGTCGCCTGCGAGCGGCAGACGACATCGGTCCCGATCAGCAGATCGCCGATTCCTGCCGGCGCCAACGCGCAGGCAAACCCCGTCGAGATCACCACGGAGAACGGCGTGACCGACGTGACGGCGTGACCGATCCGTCCTGCCCGCTCCATCCCCACACCGGTACGAATCAGCCAGGACGAGCGCGTCCCCCGGCGGCCGATGAGACACCGAATCCCATCGACGACGCGCTCGTCTTCCATGGTCAACGCCCGTTTGACGGCGTTCAGCTCCCATCGAGTGGCCGCAAAGATGCCGACTGGTTTCAACGGATCCCCGAGGAGACGAGGAGGAACAGCGGTCTGTGGCAAGTGCGCACCGGTCAATGATCGGACCGATACCGCCCGGATTCCTGAGCCTGCGCACACAATTCATCGGCCCGCGTGCGACCGCGAGTCTTAAGATTGCGATACATCGCGAGCGCCCACAGAGGGAAGTACTGACAATACCAATGGTAGCGGAGGTAAAAGACACGGGGGAACCCTGTGCCCGTATGGCGGATCTCCTCCCATGAGCCGTCTTTCATTTGCCGGCGGAGCAGGTACTGAATCCCGCGCGCGACGCTGAACGAATCCGCGGCTCCGGCCAACATCAAGCCCATCAACGCCCACGCGGTCTGCGAGGGAGCGCTGTCTCCCTTGCCGCTTTCAGCCTGATCCGCATAGGACAAGCAAGACTCGCCCCATCCCCCATCGGGATTCTGCTTGGATTCCAACCAGGCGACCGCTCGCTGAATATAAGGAGACGAGAGATCCTCTCCGATCGCTCGCAATCCCGCGAGGACCGACCAGGTTCCGTAAATATAGTTCACTCCCCAACGGCCATACCAACTCCCGTCCGTCTCTTGTTCCTTCTTGAGGAACCTGAGCGCGGGAGCCACCGCTGGGTGGGTCTTGTCGTAGCCGAGCGTCGCCAACATTTCCAAACAGCGTCCGACCAAATCGGAGGTGCTGGGATCGAGCAACGCCCGATGGTCGGCAAAGGGGATGTAATTGAAGACGATGCGATTGTTGTTCTTGTCGTAGGCCCCCCAACCTCCGTCCGACCCTTGCATCGCCGCCACCCACCGATAGCCGCGGCGAATCGACTCCTTCTGCGCCGCGTCCTGCGCCATGCGGACTTTGGCCAAGGCCATCAGCACGACCGCAGAATCGTCGACATCCGGGTACCGTTCGTTTTCAAATTGAAAGTACCAGCCGCCCGGTTCCGCAGTGGGAGAGGATACCGTCCAGTCGCCGACGGCCCGTGCCTGCTTCGAGATGAGCCAACTCGCAGCTTTGACCAGCGGGGGATAATCTTGTGGAATACCCGCTTCCACGAGCGCATTCATCAGCAAAGACGTATCCCAGACGGGCGAGAAGCACGGCTGCAGATGCAGCGATTCGACAGGCCGGCCTCCTTCGATCGCCACGTCGTAGACTTCCAGTTCTTCGATTTCTCGAAGTGCCTTCACGACCACCGGGTCATCCGTGCTGTAGCCTAGACACTTGAGCGCCACGACGGAATTTGCCATGGCCGGATAAATCGCTCCCAGTCCGCCGCTTCCCTTGAGGTGTTCCAACATCCACGTCGCGGCCTTGCGCAAGGCCTTCTCGCGGAGCCAACCGAACGGCCTGCGATCGTACCATTTCAGGACAGCATCCACCGCGATGAAGAAGTTCCTCGCCGTGAGCCAAGCCCGATCCTTCTTGAAGGGCGGCACCCGGCTGTACGACACCTGGCTGCGGGGCACGAGATAGAGTTCGCCGATCCCCTGATCTTCCGGGATGCGGCACAGCGGCCGGCGTGCAAAAATGATGAGCAGCGGAATCAGAACCGTGCGGGACCAATACGAGATGGCATAGACGCTGAAGTAGAACCGCTTGGGCAGCAGCATGAGCTCCGGCGGCATGCTGGGAACGCCACGCCAATCGTATTGATCGAAGAGGGCGAGGGCGATCTTCGTGAAGACGTTCGCGCTGATCACCCCCCCCTTGGCAAGGATGCAGTCCTTCGCGCGGCGCATGAAGGGTTCGTTCGCCGAGATCCCGCTTAATTTTAAGGCGAAGTAGGCCTTGACGGAGGCGCTGATTTCGGAGGGGCCGCCGTAATAGATCGGCCACCCACCGTCCGGCAACTGGGTCGCTTTCAGATACCGGACCGCCTTCTGTTCCCGCTCGGGATCGACCCGATCCAGAAAGCGGCGCAGCATGAGGTACTCAGAAGTGAGGGTCGTATCGGCTTCCAGCTCCGCCACCCAATACCCGTCCGTCGCTTGTTTGGCGAAGAACCAGGCCTGGCTGCGGCGAATGGCCTCATCGATCGCATCGAGGTGACCGGCGGGCTGGCCGTTGGATCGCCTGGTCGTCGCCTCTCCCAGATTGGTTGGGTTGGACTTCTCCGACACAAGACGGAGGGACGGAATTTGAGAAAGTTCCGTCACCATCCGCAGCGTCCCTGGGACGGTCACACACAAGCTATCAGACAGGCGATGGAGTAAGGCCTTGATCAAGTTCATCGTTGGTCCGTAATCCGACAAGGACGGCAGGAACTTCTACCGCGACGGTGACATCTCACGACGAAGCAGCGAAATGGAACCGCATCATCCCCCAGGCAGCACTCGATCGGCTTATAACAGACTCCCCTAGGCAAGTCAAGCAATAGAGTCGGCAACCCCTCTGAACTATGGAGGTTTTCGATCCGCGAACGGACAGACCGGCTAGGCCGGTTGCAGGTCGGCAAGACGGACGGAGACGAGTTTGGAGATACCGGGTTCTTCCATGGTCACCCCGAACAAGGAGTCGGCCATCCCCATCGTGCGCTTGTTGTGCGTGATCACCATGAACTGGGCGCTGCGGGCCAAATCCTTCAACACTGCGGTGAACCGTCCGATGTTCTCCTCGTCGAGCGGCGCATCGATCTCGTCCAGGATGCAGAACGGGGTCGGGCGAATCAGGAAGCTGGCGAACAGCAAGGCCATGGCGGTCAATGTTTTTTCGCCGCCGGAGAGCATCGCGATGCTCTTCAGGCGCTTACCGGGTGGTTGGGCGACGATGTCCACACCCGGCTCCTGCTTGCCGTGACTTTCTGTTCCCTCCCCCGCCGGCTCGTCGACCAGGACCAGTTCCGCACGGCCTCCAGGGAAAAACTGCATAAAGACGTCGCCGAATTTCTGCTGTAATTCACTGAACGTCGACAGGAACATGTCTTTGGTCGTGCGATTGATGCGTTGAATGATCTCTTTGAGCGAGCTGATCGAGTTCGACAGGTCCTGTTCCTGTGTGGAGAGAAAGCGATAACGCTCTTCCAGCTCCCGATGTTCCTCGATGGCGGCCAGATTGATGGGGCCCATTCGGTCCAGCCGCTCGCGGATCTTTTTCAGTTGATCCCGAAGCTCCTCCTCGTCGGCATCGATCGCACTCGCCTCGCTCGATGCACCGACTGCGCCTTCATGCTCACGGGTAGGCGATTCGAGCAACGTGGCCGGTGTGAGTTGATAGGTCCCGGAGAGCGTGCCTTCAACATTGATCAACTGGGTTTTCACTTCCGCCTTGCGCACCTCCGCCCCCATCCGCAATTCGCGGAGAGTCGAGAGCGCCTGCCGTACTCCAGCCAGGACCACTTCCACCTGATCGGCCGCGGCCATGGCCTGAGCCTGCCGTTCCTGAGCCGCGACGAGATCGGCTTTCAGACGGCCGGACGTCCGACCCAAGTCCTGACACAGCGCTTCCTGTCGTTGACGCTCACCGTGACTGCGTTCGATCGCGGTCGCAAGACCGGCGATGTGTTCTTCCAATGCACGGGCGCGCTCCTCCGACTCCCGTTGCTGTAAGTGCAACCGTTCCAGATCCGCCATCCCATGCTCGCGGCGCGAACGAACGTTCTCCGCCTGCAGACGGGCATCGGTCACGCGCTGTTGATGCGCGCCCAGTTCCTGCTCCAAGGCCGTGAGTCTGGCTTTGACGCGCCCCAATGCCGCTTCCTGCCCACCCTTCTCTCTCGCCCATTGTTCCAATTGCGCCTGGCCGGAGCGAACCTCTTGCTCGACTCGCGCCTGCTCGTCGCGCCCGTTTCGGATCTCGACCACAACCAGATCGAGACGCCGGTCAAGCTCCGACAGTTGCTGATCCAATCCCGCTTCGTCCTTGCGGAGCGACAGGGCGGACATTTCCACCTCTCGTAGTTGCTCTCCCGCCTGTCGCTCATCGTCCCGCAGCGTGGCGATCCTGGCCACCAACTGCTCCCGGCGTTGTCTGGCCGACTCAACGGCACCGACCAGTTGCGTCCGTTGCCCTTCGAGTTCCAAGACCTCTCGCCGCCGCTGGAGCAATCCGCCTGTCGCAGCCGAGCCCCCGCCGGAAATCGTCCCTGCCGCATCCAGTATTTCGCCGGCAACGGTCACCAGCACTGGACCGGTCGGAGCCGACCAGTCGTGGCGTTCCCACAATGAGATCGCTGCCTCCAACGTCTCCACGATCACGATTCCATCGAACAGATAGCGGAGCGTCGCTTCCGCTTGGCTTGGAGCCTGTACCAGATCGATCGCCCGTCCGATCACGCCAGGACGTTCTGCCAGCGCAGGCCACCAGGCTGGAACGCGATTCGCGTCCCCAGCCGTCCAACGAGGAACCTGTGGCATGAACGTGCCGCGGCCCAATTCCTTTTGCTTTAAAAACTCGATCGCGCGGCAGGCGGCTGAGGGGTGGTCCACCAGCCAGCCTCTCAACCGTTCTCCCAGAATGGCCTCGACGGCCCGATCGAGCCCCGGCGGCACCACCAACCATTCGGCCAATGCTTCGCGCACCCCTTCGCAGGCCTTCAGCGCGGTACCGTCTTCCCCTCTGCGGCCGTACCCCATCTCTTCGAGCAGAACGCTTTGGAGCGCGCGCAAACGGGAATCGACCGCCGCCAACTCCTCCGCTTGGCCGATGACCGACTGCTCTGTGTCTGCCGATTGCATGCCGAGCTGCTCGGCCTCGGTAAGGATCTGCACACGCTGCTGCGTGAGTCCGACAAGTTGCTGGTCGGTCTCCTGCCGCTCGATGACCGCACGATCCCGCTGCGCACGAAGCGAGAGCCGCTGCGACTCCAATTCCTCCTGCTCTCCGGCCAGCCGACTGGAGCGGGCCGCAATCTCTTGCCCGCGGGCCGCCGACTGCAGCAACGACTGTTCAGTATTCGCCACCAGGACGGTGAGGTTGACGATGTCGAAGCGTCCCCGTTCTTCTTCCGCTCCAGCCGCCGCACGTTGGCTCGCCAGTTCCCGCATGTGCTGATCCAACGAAGCGAACGTCCGTTCACGCTCGGACGTCTCTTGCTCGAGTTGATCGAGCGTGGCCTGCAAAGACGCGATCTCGCCGGCCACGTCCTGCCGTTCCGTGTCGATGCGTGAAAGATCGTGAGCCGCCTGCCCTCGCTGCTGATCGAACAGTTCGCTCCGATTCCGCTCAACTTCAGATGCCGTGAGCGCCTGAGCCTGCGCCTGCTCCACCCGAGACAATTCCTCACGCAGCCCGTGCATCGAGTCGGCAGCCGCCGCGATGCTCAACTTGGCCGTTTCGATCTCTGCACCCAGACGAGCCTGATCCGCGACCTGGCCGGTTTCTTTCACATCCAGCTCTTGAATCTCCGCTTCGATCGTCTCCAGCGTCAGACGCAACGCGCGATACTCCCTCGTGAGCAGCCGGATTTCCACCCCTTTCGCTTCCTGCTGGAGCGTCTGGTAGGAACGCGCCTGCCGGGCTTGGCGCTCAAGCGAATTGAGCTGTTTCTTCACTTCCGCGATGATGTCGCGCACCCGCAGCAAGTTCTGCTGCGTCGCATCGAGCTTCCGCAAGGCTTCGGCCTTCTGTCTCTTGTAGCGCACGATGCCGGCCGTTTCTTCGATCAACTCTCGCCGGTCTTGCGGGGACGCATTCAGAATCTGATCGATTTGGCCCTGGGCGATAACCGTTTGGCCCTTGGAACCGGCACGCGTATCCAGCAAGAGGCTTCGGATATCTTTCAGACGGCAGGGAGTCTTGTTGATGAGATAGTCGCTATCCCCATTCCGGTAGAGCCGGCGGGTGATCATCAGCTCCTGGAATTCGCTCAACTGGGCAGAGAGTCCGGACACGCCGTCCAGTTTCTGATTATCGAATCCTCCGATAATCAGCGACACTTCCGACATCCCCAACGGCTTGCGGACGGCCGTCCCGTTAAAGATGACATCTTCCATCCGTTCGCTCCGCAACGTCTTGGTACTTTGCTCGCCCAAGACCCAGAGGATGGCATCCACGACGTTACTTTTCCCGCTCCCGTTCGGTCCGACAATCGCGGTGATGCCTTCAGGAAACTCGATCTTCGCCTCGGCGAAGGATTTAAATCCCGCCATCTCTAAGGACTTCAGATACATCCGGCATCCCTCCAAGACAGGGCTGTGGCTTTGGCCGACGAAGCCGACAAAAAACTTGGCCCTTGTACCACAGCGGCCCGTGTGAAATCAAAAGAAAATACTGGATATGGGGGATGACGATTCCCCACCCCCAATGGCTTGAGAAGAGAGAGCAGTAAGAGAGTCCGGCGGAGTGATCGTTAGGTTGTAGCCTGGCGAGCCAGTGGCTCGATATTCACCAACTCTCTGGGAAGTAGGAACTCGACATCTTCTTCGATCACGGTCAGGTCTTCCACTTCAGCAGGCCTGAACCCTTTCAGGTAACTCACCACCTCGGTGACAAGGACTTCCGGTGCGGAGGCCCCGGCCGCGATGCCGATCGCCTTCACGTGCATGAGCCAGTCCGGATTGATGTCGGCGGCTGAGTCGATCAGATAGGAGGGGATCCCGCAATGTTCGCCCAACTCGCGCAGGCGATTCGAGTTCGAGCTATTGGGCGATCCGATGACAAGAATCACGTCTACCAACTTGGACAGTTCCTTCACCGCATTCTGGCGGTTCTGGGTGGCATAACAAATGTCTTCCTGATGCGGCCCTTTGATGTTGGGGAACCGCCGATGGAGCGCATCGACGATGTCGCGGCATTCATCCACGCTGAGCGTGGTCTGCGTGACATAGGACAGATGCGGCGTATTTTCGACGTGGAGCGTTTCGACATCGGCCACGGATGACACGAGGTGAAACTTGTCCGGAATCTGGCCGAGCGTGCCGATGACTTCAGGGTGCCCCGCGTGGCCGATGAGGATCAGCTCATACCCCTGCATGTGATCCCGGTTGACCTCATTGTGCACCTTAATCACGAGGGGGCACGTCGCATCGATCACTTTGAGCCGGCGACTCTCAGCTTCTTCCCACACCGACTTAGCCACGCCGTGAGCGCTGAAGATCACCACCGAGCCTTCCGGCACTTCGCCCAACTCTTCCACGAACACGGCGCCCTTCTGCCTGAGGGAGTTGACGACATGTCGGCTATGGACGATTTCGTGCCGGACATAGATGGGCGCGCCATACTTCTTGAGCGAGAGATCGACGATGTCGATCGCCCGATCGACACCGGCGCAAAAACCGCGAGGGTTCGCGAGATATATCTTCATGGTTGCATCGTCTCCGTGAACATTGCGCCTCACCTTACGTGAGGGGCTGGGTAGCCGTCAACAGATGCGGCCTCGGTTCTTTCTTTCCGCTTGCTTTGAAGGTTCCTGACACCTTTTCCTCCCGATCGTTTCCTCCGATAACCAGCGCCGAAGCACTCGTGTGAGATTCTGGCTTGTGACGGGCTTGGCCACATAGTCGTCCATCCCCGCCGCCAAACATCGTTCTCGGTCGCCCTGCATCGCATTGGCGGTCATGGCGACGATCGGCACGCGGCCGGAACGATGAATGCTG
>CAZKRM010000020.1:0-62242 GCA_964555285.1 uncultured Nitrospiraceae bacterium | reverse complement strand
TCCTGGCCTTGGATCGAGGCATGGACTTCCCATTGCTGCATGTTGCCGGTGCAGGTGAGGCGGGTCCGGCCCTCTGCCACGGCTCCCGTGGTCCGCTGCGTCACCGTCACGTGCAGCAACGCCCGCTGCCCCTCCGTGCAGGCGATCGGCCCCGTCACCACGAGATGCCGGCCGTGGTCGGTCACGATGGCGACAGGGTCAATGGTGTTTACCATAATCCTTCCGAAAGCCGGAGGTGCCATGACGAGCCCCGCCAGGGGCAGGACCACGGCCGCCGACACGAGGCCGTTCAGGTGTTTGGTGGTGAGTTGAGCCAACATGGGTCACGCTCCTTTCTGTGGATGGTGAAGATGAATGGAGAACTGGGGACAGGCACCGCGCTGCGGAGCCAGTCCCCCGGGCCGGCAGCGACGAGGACCCAGCCACGAGCTCCGAACTCGTGGCTGGGTCGCTCCTCGCGCTGCGCTTCCCAAGAAACGCGGTTAGGTGTTGAGACGTGAGTGAGTGAGTGAGTGAGTGAGTGAGTGCAAGCGGGGAGCCGCGTGCGCAGCGGCGATTCGCTGAACTCTGTGGGGCTGCATCGCGCCCTCCTGGCTCAGGCCCCGCTGGGTGGGGCTTTGCGGGCCTCGAGCTGAGGGCGCTACCCTACGGCGCGATACAGGCGCTTGTCAATACATCTTATGGAAAAATATTTCCTGAAATGGTCCCATTTCTGACATGAGCCAGAGCCGTGCCGCCTGCACCCCTGCATTGCACTCCTCACTCCCTTTCGGGTAAGTACATCCGGCCATGCCGATCGAAAACAACTTTCAGCACGACGAAATGTCTCGGAAGAACCCGGGCGAGCGGCTCGCGGTGCGCGAGTTCACACCTGGGTCGCCACCGGAGTCGCCCGCAGGGCAGGAAGCCATGGCGGCCCTCGGCACCCAGCTCGCTCAAGCCGAAGTGCGAGTCGTCGTCTTCCTGCACGGCACCTTGCTCGGTACCGACCTCTTCGGCATGCAGCGGCTCGACGAGGTGGGTGGACTCAAACGAGGGTACTCACGAGGCGTGTCCGGGTTGGATGCCTTGTTGGCCTTGATGCGCGAGGGAGGAAACGGCATCCCCCCGCTGCCAGGTGGACTGACCCCACCACTGAAGAACGACGACGCTACCAAAAAGCTGATCGACGATCAGGCCGGCGACGCGGGCAACTTCACCAACGCCTATGTGGAGTCCTTCCGGAAGACAATCAACCGGAATGTACCGAGGCCGATCGTTTGCGTCCGCGAACTCTGGTCCTGTGAACATCATCATCTTGGACGAACCATTGCTGCCTGCACCATGCTCGACCGATTGCGTGGCTTGTGCGCAGAGCACAAGTTCGGTGCAGGTGATCGCATTCTCGTGCAGGCTCACGGGCATGCCGGCCAGATACTCGCGCTCGCGTCCAATCTGCTATTCCCCGGCTCGTTATCGAGTCGCAAGAAGCTCTTCGAGATTCTGGCTGCCTACGCCCAACAGACCAACAACAGCGAGATTCCTTCAATCGTCCAGCGCATTGAACCCCTGCTTCCGGCTGGTACTTTACTCAACGATGCCATGCTGGATGTGGTCACGTTCGGGACGCCGGTGCGATACGGCTGGGACCCGTCAGGCTTAGGCAAACTGCTGCACGTGGTGAATCATCGCGTGTTGCGGACGGATGGGAAGACTTGGCTGGCAAAGATCGAATTGCCGCAGATTACGATGGAGATGCCCATCGCCTGGGGCGGCGACTACGTCCAGCAACTGGCGGTGGCAGGAAGCGATGCGGTGCCGACAACCGAGCAGGCGAAAGCGGCGAACAAAGCAATCTGGGAATTGGTCGAACCCTGGGACGGATTCGAGCGGTGGTTGGAATGCGCGAGAAAAAGCGTTCGCTGCCCGAACGACGGCCACTGCCTGCTCGTCGATTACAAAGACTGCACCGGCTCCACCAACGTGCGCGACCACTATTACGGCCACGCTTCCTATACCCGCCTGAATGCGATGCTGTTCAATTCAACGGTGATCGCCGAGTCGTTCTACGGACACCCGTGACACTGTCCTCTCCGTTACTCGGGCATGGGTTTTCTTCGTCTGGTCCTCCAATGAGGACATGGTTACACCGAGGGGAGTCAACACTGCGGCAGCCGCCTTGAGTAGCAGCTCCTCGTAAGCCTCCACATCATAACTCCACGTGCCATCGATGCCGGCCACGGCTCGCACGCGGTCGGAAGGGCAGGCGGCGTCGGCATCCGTGATGATGTAGTGAATGGCATCGCCGGCTTGCAGCGGAATGCCGCGCGCGAGGAGCTCGTGGGCGGCAATCGCCGTCAGCGTGTGGTGGCGGTAGGCGAGCGGATCTTTGGAGAGCGATTTCGTCATCGCCACCTCTTCGCAGGTCGCGTGTCCCTCCCGCAGATAGTGACGATAGGCGCGGACGATCTCCACGGCCTGCATGGCCTGTTCATGAAGTTCGGCAAGCGTGCGCGCCTGGCTGAGGCAACGCAGCACCTCCGCTTGCGCCCGTTTGACGACCAGCGGCGCGTCGCTCCGCCGGAGTTCCACGCCGCGGATTTTCATGGCTCCCTGTTCAAACACCCCGACAAACTGATTCGGTACCGGCATACGCGGATTGACGCGGGACGGGAGAAACCCGATCCAGCGATAGATTCCTTCCAGGTTGATCGGGAGCCCCGTTCGCTCAGTGATCGCCTGCGCAAGCGTGTCGTAGTCCTCCCGTGTCGCTCCTGGTTTATGAAGCCACAGCGAATCGACGATCGCATGAAGCAGCCGATAGCCTCGCTGTTCGGCGGTTTCCTTCGCCTGCAGCAAGATGTCGCGACTGTAGGCGGTGACCGACTCGTGGGCCTCGATCCGACCGAAGCGCGCATTCTTGTACCCCAAATAGCCGAATGAGACGACGAGCAACCACTTGAGCGCCGTCTGTCGCTGATCCAGCACGGTGCGGACGAGAGGATTCGTGGCCGACGCCAAGAGCCGTTTATATCGCGCGCGCTTGTCGAGCAACGGGGCCAAGGTGCGGGGCACAAGACCGAGGGAATGCCGGCAGGTGTGGTGTCCGATCTCCGGCACTCCGGCAGCCGGATTGTCCCGGCAGCAGCGGCAGTTCACCGTCTCAGGCGACACGTTGAACCGCACCATGATGGAGGGATACATCGAGGAAAAATCGAGTTCGCCGACCTGTTCGTGATAGCCGATGATCGGCGCGAAGACCAAGCCGCCCTGGTCGGTGTGGAGCAATTCGAGGGCGGACTTGAAGGCTTCCGGTTCCTGCTTGCGATAGGGGATCAGGATGCCGTCTCGACAAGCCATCTCAAGTTGCATCGACGTGATGCCGGTCCCCGTCGTCGTGCGGGCCATGTGTTGCAGATCGACTTTCGCGACCCGCGCCTGCTCGATCAACCCGGCCAATCCTGTCTCGGCCAAGGCAAAGGAATTGTGCCGATCCAGATGCAACCGTCCATACAGTGTACGGGCACCGGCGTGCGAGACGATGCGGCCGTACGAAAAATACGAGTGAGGTTTCTTGGTCCCGATGGGCCGCTGTCTGTCGCGATTCAACGCGAGGGGCAAGCGCAGTCGATCCGCCATCGCCAGAAGACGTGGCAGGAGAAACGAATCGCCCCAGTCCGTGAGGAGGATGTCGGGGTCATGACGAGTGAGCAACGTGTCGAGCCGGCGGATCAGCGCGGCATCGTCGCCTTCCAGCACGCGCTCTTCTCCATCGATCCGCACGACGAGCGCACAGCGTCCGCCATGATTGGGATTGGGCGACGGACCCTCCGGCGAAAGCTCCATGATGGTCAGCGGCGGCAAGGTATAGTCCGTGTCCCAGGGCGACTCCAGCGCATGGATCGACTGAATCTGCCCTTCAGGAGTAAGTTCGGCCTCGCAGTGGACCAGCGGAAAGAGCTGCCGGTCATAGAAGTAGCGCTGCGGCAACGATACATCCACATGGAAGAACGACGCATCGGGGCAGGCGCGGATCAGGCGTTGCGTGACGGAGGAGAACTGTGCAGGAGCATGGACCGTGACTTCCAGCACCGGGATCGGACGGGGCGAACCGAGTTCAAACCGTTCAACATAACTGGTGCCGACGCGACAGGAGGCACGGCGAAGCAGCCGGAGCACGTGGTCGAGGATGGACGGTGAGGCGGCCAGATAGAAGGTCGGCACGAAGGGATCGACGGCGGTGAGACGACGCCCGTCCTCGCCGAGGAGCCAGACGACCATACCATCTTGTGCAGGGTAGACATCAAGGAGCCATCCCCGGAGTCGAGTCGTGGAGCAGGCGGGTTTCAAGGGTCGTCACTTTCTGCTGCAACAGCACCACGTGTTTCTGTTGCTCGATCAACATGGAGAGCAGCATCACCTCGAAGGGCGTCTCCCGCGCGAGGTAGGCGCCGGCAGGGGCATGGTGGCGGGCGGCGGCGAACAAGGCATCGAGCGCCTGCTGGTCTTCCCGCCGCAAGGCTCGCCGATACCGGCTCCACGCGTCGATTTCCTGCTGCACCAATTGCGTAAACGTGGCAAGCGTGCGCCCCATGCTTACAACCGATTCCAGACGAGACGCGGGATCATCCAGCGTGTCGGCTCAGCCCCTCCCTCTTCGTGGAGCCATACCCCATCCTCGGCCTCGTGCACGTCGATCGCCCGGTGCGCCTGCGCACGAAGCGCGGCCAGAAACCCGCGGCGCGCGTCGGAGGCAACCGCCGGCAACGGACTGACGCACAACACCTGCACGTCCTGCTGCACCAGGTGTTGGAGCGAAGTCAGCATCGTGCGAAACAGCCGCGTGGCTTCGTGTTCCGGCACCGATTGGTCGTACAACGTTTCGAGCGGGCCGGACAGGATGACCCAGCGCGCATCGTAGGTCTGCACCGCCGAGGCAAGACAATCCGTCACCAGCCGGACCATCTGGTGGCAGGTGAACGCCCGGGAGACGTGAATCTGCTGCAGCACGCGATTCGGTGCCACGCGGCCGGCACGGGCCAGACGCCCGACCAGAAACGGGTCGAAGATGTTGGCGCCGGCGAGATACAGTACGGCCTCCCCTGCCAACGCGCGATCCACCGCGGCGCACAATCCCAGTCGATACACCGCCGTGTGCCCGGACAATACGATCAGTCCCGTGGGCGGCGCGCTCGGCAAGGCACTCCGCCGAAGTGCCGCTAGTATATGACTCGGCATGCTGATGACCGGGGCCCCACTTTCGGTACGTGAAGGAAACTCGATGAGTTGTTGTGCCACGGTCGCCATAGCTCACCTCACTGTTCAAAGTGACGGATCACCCCCGCCACAATGCCTTGAATGCGAAACTCATCGCTGGACGAGACGAGAATCGGCTTCATCGTTTCATTCGCCGGATGCAATTCAATGCGACCGTCTTTGCGGTAGTACTTCTTGATCGTCGCTTCGTTGTTCACGAGCGCCACCACCGTCTGGCCGTTGCGCGCCGTGCCCTGTTTCCGCACCACCACCAGATCGCCGGGAAGAATGCCGTCGTCCTTCATCGACTCGCCTTTGACACGGAGCGCGAAGGTGTCCCCGCCCTTGAGCAACAGCGGCAAGAGATCGACCACTTCCGTTTGCGGAATCGGCTCGATCGGCGCACCGGCCGCCACCAGACCCAACATCGGGAGCTGCGCCGCGCCGAGTTGATCCAAGGCCATCTCGACTGCCAGCGGCACCTCCCATGTCCCCGCCTCATAGCGGCTGATCGTCATCCGGCTCAACTGCAACACCTCCGCCAACTTCGCCTGCGTGTATCCCAGCCGAATCCGCGTCTGTTTGAACTGTTTGGCCGTCATGTCACAAAATGTTACATCTCGCGGCAGGGGCTGTCAAGGGGGGCCATCGAGGGAAGAATGCCTATGGATGGGAGCGGCGATTACGAGCGGGAAGTCATTGAACTCGTGGGTGCATTGCGAACGGTGATGGAGACGGGGGATCGGCCACCCCGCCTACACCCGCCTGAATGCGATGCTGTTCAATACGAGTGAGATCGTGAAGGCGTTATATGCACCAGCGGGGCAGGTAAACCGAGGAAGTCTCTCGACGAGCCGATTCTATGAAGTCTATTTATGCCACATCCTTTGCAAATCGAATCACCGGCACAGCGATGGTTCGCGCTTTTCGCCTTCGCGCAGTGTCCTTGAGAGCCCCGACTAGACTTCGTCCCACATCTGCACGGACAATCTTCTCGCCACACTGAACACAGACGCCTGCGGGCACATCCTCGATCACGATCAGCTTTTTCCTGATCCAGAAATCTTGCCTAATCCGTTTCGCCTGCATCTTGCCCCCGCAAACATGGCAGCTCCCGTAGTTATACATACAGGTCACCTTTCGCTGCGCTCATTCGAGCGCGTAGGTTGTAATGAGAAGGAGCTTCCCCGTCTCCTTGATCCGACAAATAACGGCGACCTGACGACCATCTGTCGCAGGCCCGACGACTTCATATCTGGCACCACGCGGGTCTCGTGTGAATCGACGCTTTATTCTCCCGTTGAGGACGACGGATTCAACATCCACCATGTCCATGTCATCATCAGCCATCTCCTCGAAAAAATGGGGAATCGCGAATTCATATTCCCGATTCCTCATCTTTCTTCGAATGAGATCAATGATGGCCAACGACATCGCCTCTGCTCAATATCGTTGCTCTCTCCCTCATGCGGGTCTGCATGCTGAACGAGAAACTGTTCACCGTGTGTGTTGACACCTCGTTTCTTTCGCTCTTTCGAAGTCGGCAAGGATCTTTTCCTCGGTCAACCCTCGCCGCTTCATCAAGGCTCTGGTCGCATTCACAGCGATAGAAAACTGAAGCGCCCGCTCGCCTCACTTTTTAGCGGATTGCGTTTTCATCCGGCCCTTACCCACTAGCACCCCTCTAACCTGCCAGCTCGTCTCCGCCAATCTCACAGCCCCGCGACCGCTGCTGTGGCCACGCCGCCACACCCGCCTGAATGCGATGCTGTTCAATACGACGGAGATTGTGAGCCGCCTGCATTCCGCATAGCTGATAGGTTTCGAAAATGCCACCTGATAATCATCTAATCATCTCGAAGGCTCCTCGACCGGAGCCTTCGAGATGAGCGGTACCTTTTCTGACCTCTCAGGTAGAGCTTGACCGCCACCGGAAGGATGCCTGTCAGGGATTAGGACGAGACCTGTTTCGGACGCTCTCTTCACGATTCTCCACAATCTCCCGGTCGATCTCCGATCGATTGTCATAGTAGTAGGCAAGGGCATCGTGCACTTTGGCGAGGGTGAGATACGGGAATTTCGCAACAAGCTCCTCTGGGGTCAGACCATGCTGAAGCACATAGGCCACGACAGACCGAACAGGAAAGCGCGTGCCGCTGATGACAGCATTTCCCCCGCAAACGTCAGGGTCACTCGTAATATGAGGGTAAGCAACCTTCGGCATAAGTCTTTCCAGAGCGTAGCCAAACCTTAGCAAGCCAGCACCGCATCGTCAAGCCGAACGTCGACCGCCACGCCGCCTACACCCGCCTGAACGCGATGCTGTTCAATACCGTTGAGATCGTACGGTCCTTCTACGCACTCTCTTCCTGAATGTGGCTGGCACAGCCGTTTTTCGTTTTGCCAGGACTTCTTTCAAAACCAGAGCTGGTTACGCTCAAACGTGAGCCCGCCTCCGATACACACGCCTCACCGTGATGGTGTTCACCAATCGAAGAGTGTCGGCTGCTTCCTTTCCCCATGCAGAAAGAGCAATCCTACTGGATAAGGTTACCGCAACAAAGCCTTGAGCACCTTCACGGCCAGGCGCAGCTTCCGCTCATCGGTTTCCTGGATCAATGTTCTGAAGCTCTCCCGGACCTCTTTCACCGTTCCGTGATGTCCGAAATCAAACAACTCCCACAGTTCCACCTCTAACGCCTCAGCGAGTTTCGCGACCGTCTCAATAGAGGGGCTCTGGTGACCCACCTCCAACCGGCTGAGATAGCGCGGGCTGATGGTCGCCTTTTCCGCTAAGCCCTCTTGAGTCAGACCTCGGACCTTTCTGATCTCCTTAATCCGGCCCCCGAGTCTCCGCAACAGGTCTTGCATCCCCTTCCTCCTGCGCCAGAGATTCGCGGGTTTCCCAATGAAAATGAACGACCTGATTACTGCATTTCACTTTACACATTCTATTTATCTGGTAGAGTTCTCTACTGCATAAGGTCAGATGAAGAATGGAATTCTACTTTTTGAGGCCCCCTCAGGGGAAACCCGTCACATCACGCGCTCAAGGCGGCAGGGCATCGCTGCCTCACGCATTGATCGTGGTTCCGCTGAGTCAGGGGACCGCATGCATGGTGTGTTGTCAATGTCGTCGAGGGGCGTGTGAACAGATGCAAGCGGGTGGTCCGCCAGAAAAGAAAGGAGACGAATATGAAAACCGTCGCAGGTCTCTTGCTGCTGGTATTCATGGTCCACATGACAGGATGCGCCACAATACTCGATGGGTCGAGTCAAACGGTCACGTTCAATTCTGAGCCCGCCAAGGCAAAAGTGTTTATAAACGGGGTACAAGTTTGCGTGACACCATGCACCACTCAGGTAAAACACTCAAAGAGCACCATCGTTGTCGCCAAAAAGGATGGATATGAGGAGCAGCATCTCCCGCTCCAAACCACAATGAACAAGTATTTCTGGGGGAACTTCATTACGGGTGGGCCTATTGGCTCCACAACCGATTATGTATCGGACGCCATCATTGAGTATTCCCCAAATATGTACTTCATTTCATTGGAGCCGATCAGAAAGTCAAAGGCTGACCGCACCAGCCTTCTTCACGAAAAGACGCTGAGAAATTTCATCCTTCGCGGTCACCAGCAACTCTTCACTGATCTGGCAAGAATGGAAGGGGAGTATCTGTCAAGCCTGTACGCGCTTCTTCACACCGACGAAAGTCAACGTACTGATACGTTGGAAAGGTTAAGACTTGTTGCTTCTCGCAGTTCAAGCCCACCTGAATTCGCGGAAGCGGTTCTACGCGAATTTCCCAGACAATGAGAGCCAATAGCCCTTCGGACCAAAGGCGAACACACAATGAGAGGCAGGCCTTGAGTTCGTGAAGCTGAGCCGATGACGACCGCGCGCCATGCGCGAGGACACAGGCCCGACCTGCTCCTGCCCGTTCACTCGAATCGGCAGAGCGAAGAAGGAGGACACGTCTTTATGTCGGAGTCACGCCTGAAGGGCCAAGGTCTGATCAACCAGGAGGTCATACTCATGAGTCCAATCAGCATGATCCTCACGCTCGTCGCGTTGTTCATCGTGTTGCCCTCTGTCGTGACACCCACCGCCTTGGCAGAAACCTATGTGGCGGGATTTGCCGGCTACGGGCTTTCCGCGCAATTAAGTGATGTGAGATCAGAAGGGGGCGTCACGGGATCGAATCTCGGTCTTCAGAATTCCCCAATCTTCGGCGCGAAGATCGGGCACTTTCTGGACAAGCTGAGGTACTTCGGCGGCGAGGCGGAACTCTATACGGCGACGCCGTTTCTCAAACAACAGCAGTTCACGGAGCGTGGCCCCTCGGGAACCCAGACGGCGACCATTTCGGGGGATCGTGTGCGGGTGACCACTGCGGCCTTTAACGTCGTGTATCGCTATCCGGGGGAACTTGTCCAGCCGTATGCGGGCGTCGGCCTTGGAGTCTTCTGGTATACCAGCCCTTCATCGACGGCGGGCTCCGCGGTTCGCCCAGGCCTCAACGTCTTGGCAGGAATGCGTGTGTTCGTCACGAAACAGATTGCCGTCTTTGGCGAATACAAGTACAACCACGCGAGCGCTCTCGTTGAAGGATTCAAGGCAAACTACGACGCTCACTTCGGCGTGTTTGGGGTAGGGTGGCATTTCTAGCTCCAATCCGAAAATCCTGTGGAGGTGCCGAGGTGAAGCGCCCGCGGGCGGCGTGGCGAACGGGGCACCCCGGCGTACGTAACGGAAGAGTCCCACCGTGGGTGTCGCGAATGACACGGAGGGCGGGGTACCGCACTTGCCGAACAGATGCGGTCCGCAGAAGCGGACGGCGAGGACTGTCCGAAGTTCCGTTTATGCGACGCAGGGAACGGAACAAGTTGCGCAGCCGAGCAGATGCGAGGGCGAGTGCGGTCGAGACGGAGCGTTGGGCAGGCAGCCTCCACCCTCCCATCCATCGCTTCCGGAGGAGGGAGCGAAGAGTCTCTTGCCATGCATCAAGATTACGGGTGGCGCCGGGCTGGGCGCCCAAGTTCACGAAATTTTAGCGCTCGCCTAAAGGGTGGCCCGATTGGTCCCCAACTGCGCGCGTCCACCTACCGACTTGTTTCCTCACTTGCTTATTTTGTGCGAGGCAGTGCCATGCTTCCCACTGCGGCCGTCGAGCGAGCTTCAAGCTGATCCCCTCCACCTCATCCTTTTTAGGGAACAGCCAGGCGGTCCTTCACACTGCGCGCATCTCATTGTCCTACTTTCTGATCTGTTCTCTCCGTGGAAGGATATCCGTGTTGGTCCAAATTGCGGCCGTCGAGCGAGCGTGCTTCCGAGCGCGCGGGCTCCGGGAGCACAGGACCGACACAGATGTCCTTCCAACCCCTTGTTCGTGTGGGCTCTGCGAGCAAGAAGGACGCCTGGCTGCTCCCTGTCTTCCTCACTTCTTGAAGATCATCCTCGGCGTCGTCAGATCGCCCGCGCTGACCGCGACCAGTTCCCAGCCGGCGCTGCCGAACTCGTTCAGCATGGCTTGCATGGTTTGCGTGTCCTGCAGCACCTCGACGATCCTGTACTGTATTCGTTTCGGTTCCTGCGCCTTCGCGGCAAACGGCTGGCCAGCCACACACACCACCATCAATGCAGCGAGACTGACTCCTGCGATCACCCACGCGACCGGCAGACGTATATTCTTCATCGCTCACCTCGCTTTGTTCACGATACAGATGTGCGACTCGTCGATTGTTCTTCCCAACGGCCTGCTTTAGCACAACGCCCCAAACTGTACAGAATTCGACTAACGGAAGAAGATGGCTTCACTAAGAGGCACGGGCTTTGGCGAGGGCCGGCGAGTGAGCTCCTATTTTGCGCATAGCCCCACGGTCGTAGACCTTCTCGCCGCAGACTGGACACTCATGAAACTCCAGTCTTGGGACCGAGTATGTCCGGCCGTGAAACTTGCCGGCCCACTTCCGCCCGACTTTCTTGATTTTGTCGCTGCCACAGGTGGGACACTTGGTCAAAGCGACAACCACGGAATCTCTTTCCTATTTGCTCAGGCAAAGGCCAAACGCCCTCTTGGTTCAGGAATTGGGCGGCCGATGTCTTTTGCGGTCTCGATCCATTCCTGAATCACGGTTTCCACATTCGCCAGAGCTTCCTGGTATGTGGCCCCATCTGCCGCACAGCCCGACAATTCAGGCACTTCGGCAATGAACGCCTGATCGTCCTTGCTCCAATAGATGATGACCTCATACTTACTCATTGACATCGCCTCCCAATTTATACCGAAGGACCACCTGACGAACCTGTCTCACCTGATACGGCTTCGCATGCGCGCCCTTTGGCTGTAGGTTCAGAATCTCCTCGACTCCGGCTTTCGTGAAAATATGATGGCTCCCTCGGATTCGTTCTTCAAAACCCAACTGAACCAGTAACTGCCGTAGCCCCTCGAACGGAATATTGGCGTCCGATGTCCCTCGCAAAACACGTTCGAGAAGTTTATCTGATCGAGTCACTCAGTTTTCTTATTACTTGAAGAAACAGTTCGACATTCCATGCGGGACGAATTCTATTGCTGTCCTATCAGCCCATCAAAAATATCCAGCCCCCCGGAGCCCATCCCATCGCGACCTAGGGGTGGGCCACCCGCCAATTCTTGCCCACTCCTAAATCCACTTTCAACGGCACCGACAAGCCAAGCTGTTTGCCCACCGCTTCCATCTCGTGTTTCACCAGCCGTTTCGCTTCGTCCAAATCATGGTCCGGCACTTCGAAGATCAATTCGTCATGCACTTGCAGGATCATCTTGGTGTGCGGCATCTCGTGATGCAGCGCGTTATTCACATTGATCATGGCAACTTTGATCAAATCCGCCGCCGACCCTTGAATCGGGCTGTTCACCGCCATCCGTTCGCCGAAGCCGCGCTGCACGGGATCGCCGCTCTGTAATTCGGGAATGGGCCGGCGGCGGCCCAGGATCGTCGTCGTGTAGCCCTTCTCTTTGCCCTCGGCGATGTTGCGATCCATGAGCGAGCGGACAGACGAAAACTTTTCAAAGAAGGTATCGATGTATTTCTTGGCTTCGGCCTGCGAGACCCCGATGTTCTGCGAGAGGCCGAACGGGCTGATGCCGTAGACGATGCCGAACACCACGGTCTTAGCGGCCCGCCGCATGTCCCGGGTGACCTGGCTGGACGGCAGGCCGAAAATCTCCATGGCCGTCGCCATGTGGATGTCCTCGCCTTGCTCGAATACTTTGACCAACCTCGCGTCTTGAGACAGATGCGCCAGAACGCGCGGCTCGATCTGACTGTAGTCGGCACAGAGCAGTTCATGGCCCATCGGCGCTATGAAGGCTTCCCTGATTCGCAGGCCGTATTCGCCTTTGACGGGAATGTTCTGTAAGTTTGGTTCGGTGGAGGAAAGCCGGCCCGTCGCCGCGACCGTCTGATTCAACGACGTGTGCAACCGACCCGTTTCCGGGTTCACGAGTTCCGGCAGCGCATCCACATAGGTGGACTTCAGTTTGCTGAGGCTGCGGTAGTTGAGGATTTGCGCGGGCAAGTCGTGCTGCGTGGCCAACTGCGTGAGCGTGTCTTCGTCCGTTGAGTACCCGGTCTTGGTTTTTCGGATCGGCTTCAGTCCCAGCTTCTCGAACAACACGGTCGCGAGCTGCTTCGGTGAGTTGATGTTGAACTCGCCGCCTGCCAGCCCGGCGATGGTCTCCATCATCCGATCTAATTCACGTTCGAGTTCTTTGCTGAGCGACCGGAGAGCCTCCACATCCAGCAAGAACCCGTTGCGCTCGATCTCCGCCAGCACCGGCACCAGCGGCATCTCCACGTCATGAAAAAGCCGAAGGCTGCCTTGTTCTTTCAGTCGCTCCTCCAGTACCGGGACCAGCTTGGCCGTGACTGCTGCTGCTTCTCCTGCTTGTTGCACGGCTCCTTCGTCCACATCGAAGAGGCTCTGGGGTTGGTTGGCCGTCTTGGTTGTCGCGCCGAGTTGATACCCCAGTACTTCCAGCGCCACGGCCTCGAGCGTGTGGGCACGCCGATTGGGATTCAACAGGTAGTCGGCAATCATCGTATCGACGCAGGGACCGTGCAGCTCGATGCCCTGACGGGCCAGAGCCAGAAGGACCGGCTTCAGATCGTGCACCGCCTTTCCTCTCCTCACGTCGTGCAACAAGTCCTTGATCGGCTGCGGCCAGGTTGGGCCATCGCCCTGGACGAAGACGGTTCGCCCGCTTGGGCCCCCAATGGCCAGCCCCTGGGCCTCGGCACGCACGCTGGTGTCCCCATCCAGCACGGCGTGCAGGCCGACGACCCCCGTCTCCGGAAGCCCTTGCACAAAGCGCTTCGCCCCCGCCGCATCGTGGATGGTGTCCACTTCCATTTCCGGCATCTGTGCGGATGCGGCCGGCTGAAATTGTTTCACCAGCGTGTGGAACTCCAGCTCGCGGAGCAGCGGCACGAGCGCATCGCTGTGCGGTTGCTTCACTGTATATTCTTCGGCATGAAACTCCACGGGGCAGTCCATCTGGATCGTCGCCAGCCGCCTGCTGAGGCGCGCGTTCTCGACCTGCTCGATCAACAGGGTCTTGGTCCGGGCCGGCGTCACGTCCTCGACCCGCCGCAACAGTTCTTCAATCGTGCCGAACTCACCGATCAGCTTGATGGCCGTTTTCTCCCCGATCCCCTTCACGCCGGGAATGTTGTCGGTGGCGTCTCCCATGAGACCCATCACCTCGACCACGCGCGCCGGCTCCACGCCGAACCGTTCGCGGCACTCCGCCTCGCCAAACCACTTGTCCTTCACCGGATCGTAGATCCGGACCATCGGCGTGAGGAGCTGGAACATGTCCTTGTCGCCGGTCACAATGACGACCTCATAGCCGGCCTGCTCGGCTTGCCGCGCCAAGGTGCCGATCAGATCGTCCGCTTCGAAGCCGGCTTGCCTGACGGCGGGGATGCCGAAGGCCTCGACCACTTTATGGATGTAGGGAATCTGCCCCTGCATGCCCTCCGGCATCGGTGGACGCTGCGCCTTGTAAGCTTTGTATTCCTCATGGCGCTGGGTGGGGCCCTTCTCATCGAATGCCACGGCCAGGCAGCCAGGCTTGTGCTCGCGCAGAATCTTCATGAGCATGGTTGTGAAGCCATAGACCGCGTTCGTCTGGAGGCCTTTCGAGTTGTTGAGCGGCGGGAGGGCGAAGAACGCGCGGTAGATGTAGGCGCTGCCGTCGATGAGATAGAGGGTCGGCATGGTGAAGGGTCAGGGATCCGGCGCCATGGTCAATGGCGGTTTCCCGAACTTCTCCCGCATCTTGTTGATGGCCTGGAGCAGGGCCGGTTGGCCGACCAACTTGGCTTCTAATTGCCGCTTGCCCGGGAAATCCAGCATGGAGAGGCCGATCAACATCGTCAGGATGCCTTGCCCAGGGAGAAAGAGCATGGCGAACCCGGCCAGCAGAAACACCACGCCAATGACATTCTTGACGATGTGCCCGAGGAGCCGAAGAGCGGGATGATGATCCCGCATCCAGGGCCGTGGCACGCGGATATCGAAATAGTCTGCCGGCAATCGAACGAGGATGAAGGGAATCGCGATCAGGGTGCCGATGAACCCGATCAGTGACGCAACCGTCAGGGTCACCAGCACGTCCAGGGGAATGTATGCTTGGACCTTCGTCAGGAGCGCATCCATCTGTCGCGCATCCTAGCATGGGCCCCGCCACCACTGAAAGGGCCGTATGTTGCCGCATGCCCGTGTTTACGCGGAGCCGCGAGGGGGCTATAATCCCTGTCGCAACGGAGGTCGGACCGGCACTCGCCGCTGTCTGATTCCTCGGTGACAGGACCTACATGATAGGATGTTCACAAGGCTGCAGCACTCCTGTCCGCGCGCGGTTTCTCCGAGACTTCCTGCGAACGACTCTCGCTGGGACGTTGCTGCTGACTTGCGCGTCTTTCGCCTCAGCCGCCGGTCCCGCCTCCGGGTCCAGCCAGGAGTTGGAAATTGAAATTACCAAGAAGGGGCTCGGCAAAGAGGTCACCATCCGGCGTGGAACCCAAGAATGGTTCATGTTGGTGGATGTCACGCCGGAGAACACGGTGGTCGTGCGCCAGGAAAAGAATAACGAAGCCTACGTGGTGGACGAGAGCGAGACGCACGATCGCGCCATGACGGCCGGCGAGGTCGATGCCGCCATCAACGATTTCATCAACAGCGTCAAAACTCAGGTGAAGAAGAAGTAGAGCCATCGCCATGCCGACCAAGCCCAAGTTCGTCATCTTTGCGCACAACGCCACCTACGATAAATTGCACCAGGTCGCAACCCTCGGTCTCACCGCCGCCGCGATGGAGAAAGATGTGATCGTTGTCTTGCTGTTCTGGACGATCAAGAAGCTCGCGGAGGGGCGGATCGACGCCATGGATTTCCCTCCTGAGTACGCCGCCTCCGCCCCTCGAGTCGCCCAACTCCTCAAAGAGAAGAAAGTCCCGCTGATTTCCGAAATGTTTCGGGACGCTCGGCTGGCGGGACGCTTCCGCCTGATCGCCTGCAGCGCTGGACTGGAATACATGGATGTGGAAGCGGATGCGGTGGCAAAGAACGTGGACGAAGTGCTGGGCCTGCCGGCGATTATTTCTCTCACCTCCGGGGCAGAAACGACACTCTTTATCTAGTCAGCTCCCCACCCTTCACCCCTTACTCCTCACCCCTTACCGTGACCTCTTCACGCCTACTCGATCGCAGTACGTGGCGAGCCTGCACCGGCTGCAGAAGGGAGAGACCGGCCGGCACAGATGCTGGCCAAAAGGAACCAATAGATCGTTGTAGATGATCCAGTATTGTGTGGGGAGCTTACGACGAAGGGCCTGTTCGGTTTCCTCCGGCGTCTTGGTCTTGACGTAGCCCCAACGGTTGCTGATGCGGTGGACGTGAATGTCCACGCAGATGCCGGGCTTCTGGTAGCCCACCGTGACGACGAGATTGGCAGTCTTCCGTCCCACTCCAGGCAAGGTGAGCAATTCGTCGATCGACTCCGGCACCACCCCGCCGTACACCTCCAACAGGCGGCGGCAGATCTCGTGAATCCGCAGCGCCTTGGTGCGATAGAACCCGACTGGGTAGATCGCGCGTTCGATCCGTCGTCGCGGGAGCTTCAGTATGGCGGCCGGCTTGGTCGCGAGCGCGAACAGCCGTTCGCCGGCTTCGGCAGTCGTGCGATCCTTGGTGCGGAGACTCAGGAGGCACGAGATGAGAATGCGAAAGGGATCACGCCCCGATTCCTTCGCCACGACGCCCACGACAGGCTCCTGCCACTGCTGCACCTCCCGTTTCAAAACACGGATGACCGCGTGGATGTCCCTATCGCGCATTGGAGGGGGAGCCAAAGACCGGTTGAGGAGAACCTACCGGGGGGAGTCGACCAAGTCGGGCAGCGGAGCGTACGGAACTCCTAATCCATCCTGCGCTTGGAGAGCCACTTCTGGCGGCGCCGCTGGGCTTCCCGCTGCTTGGCTTTCTTTCTCACGCTGGGCTTTTCGTAGTACCGTCGCCGCTTGAGCTCTCGGAACAGTCCCTCACCCGCCAATTTCTTCTTGGCGACCTTGAGAGCCTTATCAACGTTGTTATTAAAGACCCGAATTTCCATTGCGCTGTCCTAACCGCCCTTCCCGTCTAAGACGTTGAGAGTGAACAAGGGCACCACAACAACCTCGGTAGGTGCATGCCCCAAAAGAGGTTGGAGTGTAGCATAAACCTTTGTTGTTCCTCAAGGCTCTGCTTCACTCCTGCAAGCTCCCCAGATAGTCCCAACAATGCCACGATTTTCTGCTGATCGAGATTGGCCCCCACCGCCTCGCAGCTCTTCCCTCTCGCTACCGTCAGCGTGATGCCCAACTCGCAACATCTGCCATGCCGGCGCCTATTTCGACTTCTTCACGAACGCCTTGTAGATGCGCTTCGACTGGCTCTGTTCCTCTTCCAATCCCAACATCTCGTGACCCACTTGCTGGCACCAGGCCGGCATATCCTTTTTGATGCCCTCGTCATCGGACACCACTTCGAGCACCTGGCCCAACGAGAGTTCTTTGATCTTCTTCAACGTCATGATGATCGGCATGGGGCAAAAGTAGCCGAGCGTATCAAGTTTCACATCCGCCTGTAGCATGAGCAACACCTCTAGCTGCAAGCTGACGGCTGACAGCCATCAGCTATATGAACAAATTCACGCTCCCCTGCTTCGCCTCGGCCAGGTACGTCGTGACCCCCGCAAACTGATCGATGCCGTCGATCAACGTGTCTTTCGTGATCCCCATCAATCCCATCGTCGTCGTGCAGGCGATGAATCGGACACCCAGGTCCATCGCGGTCTCCATCAGCTCGGGCACGCCCGGCATGCGATTCTGCCGCATGACGACCTGCATCATCTTGGTTCCCAGTCCCCAGAAATGGAACCGCGAGAGGGGCAGGGTCTCGGCCCCGCCTGTATTCAACCATCCGAACATCCGCCGGAGCCAATCGGACGCTGAACTCGCGGCGCCCTTTCGGCGAATGGTATTCAACCCCCAAAACGTGAAAAACATCGTGACCTGCATCCCCATCGCGGCTGCGCCGGTGGCGATAATGAAGGCTGCCATCGCGCGGTCCAAATCCCCGCTCAGGAGGACGATCGTCACTTTATCCGGCTTGCTTGCTTGAAGTTCGGCCGGCGCGGCGGCCGGCTCGATTTGGGTGGTGGTCATAGCCGCACCTCTTCCGCTCGATTATCTCGACACACGATCCATCCGTTTGACAGCATAGTCTGTGGTTCTTTTTCTTGTCAAGGAACGGGGGGCAGGTCAGGAGGACTCACTCGCTGCCCGGCATGTCCACCAAGAGTCCCATCGCCCGTCTGATCTGCGTGGGCGATCCGAGCAGGACCACGACATCGCCGGCCTCGAGCCTCACTTTCTCCGAGGGGTTGGATTGCGTCACGCCTTGGCGGGTCCAGGCAATCACGGACGCGCCCGTCATCGGCCGGATCGAGAGATCTGCGAGCGTTTTGCCCACCGCCGGCGAGTCGCCCTCGATACGGCAGGTCTCGACCTCCACATCCGTCAAGGTGCCGCCGCGCAAATGATGTGCGAGTTCCGGCAACTCGCTTCGCCGGAGCAGGGCATAGCCTTCCCGCCTGATCTGCTCCGCCTTCTTCGACACAAACTCGGGCGGCAAGCCATAGGTGCGCAGGACGAGCGCGAAAATTTCGATGGACGTCTCGAATTCTTCCGGCACCACATCGTCCGCTCCCAGTTGGTGCAGCTCTTCCAGTTCGCGCAAGTATCGGGTGCGGACGACAATGTGGATCTTGGGATTCAGCCCCCGCACGACCTGCACGGTCCGCCTCGCGGAGAACGGATCGGAAATCGCAATGACCAGGACCCGTGCATCCTCGATCCGAACGTGCCGTAGCACGTTCTGATTCGTCGCATCCCCATAGTAGATGGGCACGCCGTGCTGGGCTTCCCGTCGGACCGTGTCCCCATCGAGGTCGAGCGCCACGTAAGGGATCTCCGTGTCGCCCAGCACACGGGCGAGATTGCGGCCGTTCAGCCCATACCCGACAATGATCACGTGGTCTTTGATCTTCAAAGACCGGCCTTCGACTTCGGCGGCACGGGCCATGGTCCGCCCCGGAAGCCACCGGTGCAGCCGCTGTAAGGCCTCCGTCCGCCTCGCCAGGTGCGGCGACCACTGGATAAAGAAGGGCGTGATCATCATGGTGAGGACCGACACGGCAAGGAACAGTTGATACAGGTCGCCCCTGAGCAGGCCGGCCTCTTGACCCCCTTGCGCCAGGATAAAGCTGAACTCACCGACCTGCGCCAGCGCGACGCCGGCCATGACGGCAGAACGCGGGGGGGTGCCCGTCGCCAGCACAGCACCCGTGCCGGTAACAAATTTCCCAACGAGGATCGACACCAGCAGCGCCACGATGAGGAGCGGGTGGTCCACGACGACACGCCAGTCCATCAAGATACCGATCGACACGAAGAAGAGGCTGTTGAAACTATCGCGGAATGGGAGCACCTCCGCCATCGCCTGATGGCTATACTCGGACTCGGAAATCACGAGCCCCGCAATGAACGCGCCGAGCGCCAGCGAGAGCCCCCCGAGCGAGGTCAGCCACGCGATACCGAGGCACAGGACGATAATGGTCAAGAGGAACAGCTCACGGCTGCGGCTGCGGACGATGACCTCCAGCAGCTTCGGCACCAGATACCATGTCGCCGCGACGATGAACCCCACGACCATGACAGACGTCCCCAGGGTCAGCAGAACGGTCAGCAGCGAATCCTCGTTGGAGGATGCGAGAATCGGGGTCAACAGCATCATGGGCACGACGGCCAGATCCTGGAAGATCAAGATCCCGATCGTCGCCCGCCCGTGAATCGTATCGCTGTCGCCGCGCTCGCCCAACGCTTTCAGCACGATGGCGGTGCTGCTCAGTGAAAGCAGAAACCCCCAGAAGATGCCTTGCCGCACGGAGAGTCCCCCGACGACCGCGCAGAGCGTGGCAAGCACCAACACGCCCCCGACCTGGATCGGCGCCGCGATCATCAGAAGCCGTCGCGAGGAAGCGAGGCTGGTTAAGGAAAACTCGATGCCGATGGTAAAGAGCAGCAAGACGACGCCGATCTCGGCCAGAATCTGTACCTGGCTGAGGTCCGGCACGAGATGCAGTCCGTGCGGCCCGATCAAGGCCCCGGCCACGAGGAACCCGGCAATGGAGGGCAGGCGAAATTGGTGGAAGAGGAGCACGACCGCGATCGACACGGAGAAGATGACAAGGAGATCGCCCAGGACGTTGTAGTCGGTCATCGGCGTACAGCGGTGATTGCGGTCAGGGTTCGTTGCATCGATCTCTGCTCAGGACGGCGGTCGAGAATTGGGATGATCGAGCGGAGAATACATGAGGGAACCGAAACGGACAAGCAGAAGCTGCTCGCCACGTTCAATAGGTCCTCCATCATGAGGTCCACCCCCTCCAAAGCGGCATGGATTCTTGTTACGATGGAATCGTAAATTGTGAGCGCACATTCGCCACTGAGACGAGGCTCAACACCTCTTGAACATGTGACACGACACCGGGAGGTGCCCCATGAAGACGACCCGTCTGTTCCTGTCCGCCATCATACTCCTGTGGACCAGCGCCGCACCGGCTCTCTCCTCTACGCCCGAGTTCTGGGAATGCGTTCAGCCGGACGCCGCTCCTCTCTATACCAACAAGGAGCAGTCTGGATGTCGCGCGATGGAGCTCAAGCCGCTCTCGGTCGTGGAAACCCCACCTGCTTCGGCGCACATCGCTCACTTGCCTATTGCGCCTACGGGACGCTATGACGTTCCACCTCAAGCAGAGTGGAATCCCAACAATCCTCCGTCAGGATACTCACGGAATGACATGGCGAACGTGCCTGACTGGGGACGCGATTGGCACGCCAGAAATATGTTGCCCGGCTCAGTTCAGGAAGAGATCTGCAGCAGGTATGGAGAATGGATTCGACTCAACGAACGAACCAGAGGCGGGATCTTCTTCGGGAGCGACCCCTCCTACGGCGGCGACCCCTCCGGAATCAATCTCACTTCGCCCAGCTATTCGTTCTATGATAATGCTCGTTGGCTGGCGTTGAGCAGACTATTCGGGCAGGGGTTCATTCCGATAGGCTGCCGGTAAAGATGCAGGCTTTCTCCGACATCCTGCTCGAACGCTCAGCGGCTCATACCTTATAGAACTCCCGGTACCACTGGACGAAACGCGGGATCCCGACTTCGATCGGCGTGGAAGGTGTGAACCCGACATCGCGTGAGAGATCGTCGATGTCGGCATAGGTGGCAGGCACGTCGCCGGGCTGCAGCGGCATGAATTTCTTCTCCGCCTTCTTGCCCAGCGCCTGTTCGAGCACCTCAATGAAGCGGAGCAGTTCGACTGGCTGGTGGTTGCCGATGTTATAGATCCGAGCCGGTGCGGAACTCGTGCCAGGGTCCGGCTTGTCCCCGGACCATTGGGGGTTCGGCTTGGCAACGTGATCGAGGGTCCGAACGACTCCTTCGACGATGTCGTCGATGTAGGTGAAGTCGCGCTGCATCTTCCCCTGGTTGAACACCTCGATCGGCCGTCCCTCCAAGATCGCCTTGGTAAAAATGAAGAGCGCCATATCGGGCCTGCCCCACGGCCCATAGACCGTGAAGAACCGCAGGCCGGTGCAGGGCAGGCGGTAGAGGTGCGCGTAACAATGGGCCATCAGCTCGTTCGCCTTCTTGCTCGCCGCGTAGAGCGACACGGGATGGTCCACGTTGTCGTGGATAGAAAACGGCATGTGCGTGTTGCCCCCGTAAACCGAACTGGAGGACGCGTACACGAGATGCTCGATCTTGGCATGACGGCAGCCTTCCAGGATGTTCATAAACCCTTCGATGTTGCTGTCCGTGTAGGCGTGGGGATTGACGAGCGAATAGCGCACGCCGGCTTGAGCCGCAAGGTGCACGACTCGACGGATCGGTTGGTCGGCAAAGAGCGCCCGCATCCCCTCACGATCGGCCAGATTCAGTTTGACGAACTCGAACCCCTTGAGGGGACGAAGCTGCGCGAGCCTCGCTTCCTTGAGGCGGACGTCATAGTAGTCGTTGACGTTGTCCAGGCCCAGCACCTGATCGCCCCGTTCGAGCAAACGCTTCGCGGTGTGGAATCCGATGAAGCCGGCTGCTCCTGTGACGAGAATGCTCGATGCCGTTGTCGATTTGTCGCTCATGCGTTGTCCTCGTAAAGGTCTGCCGGCCAGGTTCTTATGCGCGCGCTCCTGGTTTCATGAACGGCGGCACGCCATGATCGAGCTGATAGAGCGCGACGGGGTTGGCTTGCTCGACCACGGAGCCCACATCGAGCCCCCCGTCCGGTCGCGGACGAAAGAGATCGAGCGCGTGACTGTAATAATACTCACATCCCTGCTGAGCGAGAAGCTCTTTCAGTTTTTCCGGCGGCTCCCAGTTGGCGGTGAGCAGCGCGGCGCGCGCGGGATTGCGCCCGCTGAACGTGAACGACAGGTGATCCGGGAGCCAGTCCGCGCCGCCCGTCGCATAGGAGACGAACTGGCGCGCCTTCGCAATGCGGCACAGATCAGCCAAGTAGCCATTGGTCAGGTAGCCGTTCTCCCCCACATCGAGCCAACGTCCAGGATGGCAGAACGGGGCATGGGCCGCATAGGTCCGCACTTCCTTCAACTGCTGCTGCGACGCGAGGACCAGTTGCAGCGGACCATGTCGCCGGACCAGATCCTGGATGATGCCCTCCTTGATCGCCGACTTCCCACTGTTGGTCGGACCGCTATCCGCGTGCACCAGGACGTTGTACCCACGGTCGGCGATCAGATAGCAATTGCGCGGCATTTCGAGATCGCAGGGGTCTTCGCCGTAGAACGGGACCGAGACCACCACCCCTCCCTCGAAGTTCCAGGATTCGCCGTGCGCCAGCTCGATGATGTGCGTGAAGCCCAATTCTCTCAGCAGCGGCCGGTAGTCATAGTAGAGCGTTCGCCGATTGCGCCGGCTGGGCACGATGATCGGGGTGTCCTTCGGCACGTGGAGCAAGGTGCGCGGGTCCACGTGATCGTCGTGGTCGTGGGTCAGGAAGATCGCGCCAGGGCGCGGGAGCGACGACACCCACAGCGACGGCACGTTGGATTCCGCAAACCACGGGAGCAGCCAGGGGTCGAACCACAAGAAGGTGTCGCGCTGCCGATACATCAGCGCCGCATGGCCGAGGTGAATCGTATCCCGATCCTGGGTGATCTCGATCCACCGGCTGCGAATCGACGTCTGCGGAGTAGGCAGCAGGCACTCGTGCTGGTGCAGCAATTCCAAGAGCCGCGTCAAGGTCCGCTCGGCCTCTTTCCCCGATGCCGTCACCACCGTGCGAACTTCTCCGGCCTGGCGGATTCCACTCAGCAGTCCTAACAATTTCCCGACTGCCGGCCCCATCGGGCGCTCGAAGCCCAACGGGATCGCCTGCCGTTTCACCGCATTGAAAATCCGCAGGCCGCCGTTGGTGACAGTGGCGGATTTCGTCGGGTCCAACGGGTACTCCCACTGAAAGGTCCCGTCGGGTTTCCGTCTGCAACGGATATGTTCACGGAGATGGGGACGCGACTGAACCAGCTCGGCGTAGGCATCTTCGAGGCGGCGCTGGATCGTGGGATCGTCGAGGGAGGCGCGGCGCGAGAAGACATCGCTGATTGCCGTCTCCACACAACTCAATAGCAAGCGATGGGCCTCGTGCAGGGCGGCCACCACTTCGGGCGCCACGCCGCCGATGAATGGAAAGGGGCCCGGCGCCTCGGCACTCTCCAACTGCACCCACGTCCAAGGCGCAAGCGTGAGGTACTCCTCGCGAGAGAAACTGTCCCAAATCTTCATAATAGTGAGGCGTAAGGGGTACGGGGCCCCTTACCCCTTACGCTGGAATTCTAACGGGCTGATTGTCGGCTCGTACAAGGCTTGGATGACATTGCCGTCTGGATCGGAGAAATAAAATGAGTAGCTGCCATCTCGATGTTGCTTCGGTGGTTTGACGATTGTTCCACCGAGGTTCTCAATCTGCCGGTCCACCGTCCGAAACATCCGATCCACAGATTCGGGACTCTCCATGATCACGCCCATATGGTCGAGCAACTGGCCTCGCGGCGGTTGATAGTCCGACAACTCGGCCGGCACGATCTGGTGCAACGCGAGATTGTCGGTGCCGGAGCTGAAATACACGTTGTCGGGGTCCGGTTCCCAGACGACCTTCATGCCCAGCAACTGCTCGTAGAACGCGCGCGAGCGGGGCAAGTCCGTCACGCGGAGAGCCAGATGTCGCAGGCCGCGATGGAGTGGCGTCGTCATAGGGTCGATGGTGGCCGTATCGCACAGACTGCACAGCACACACCGACATCGTATAGTAGGGAGACGCCCTTCTGTCCGTCAATCGAAATTCCCTCCGATGACCCGCTCTCCTGCATGTCACCGGACGACCGGTCCTGCCCGCGCCCGTCGCTGTTGCTCGGCGCATTCGCTATGGTACGATCGCGCTATCGCTCACGTTGAACCAAAGGAGTGCAGAACCATGTTCCGACGTATCTTCTTGCTGCTGCTCGGCCTCTCGTTCCTGCTCGATTCGTCTCTGCTCCTCGCTGCTGGTCCGGACAGTACGACACCTGCCACGGACATCACCGGTAAGGATGGTGCGCCGATGGTGCTCGTCCCCGCCGGGTCATTTCCGATGGGCGTGCCGCCCGGAGATCGGGACGGTGGCCGGGACGAGTATCCCCGCCATGAGGTGCATCTCGACGACTTCTACATCGACCAATACGAAGTGACGAATGGCCGGTATCTGAAGTTCGTGAAGGCAACCGATCACCGGGTGCCGCAGAACCCGAAGAATCCCACACGCAATCTTTGGGAAGGAGACCGCATTTCTGAATCCCTCGCCGACCGGCCGGTCATCAACGTGGATTGGTACGATGCCGATGTCTACTGTAGATGGGCCGGCAAACGCTTACCGACCGAAGCCGAGTGGGAGAAAGCGGCCAAAGGCCAGAACGACCGGCGATTCCCGTGGGGCAACGTCGAGCCCACGGCCAAGCATCTGAATTACAATCAGCCGTGGATCGGCGAGAAGACGCTGATGCCCGTGGGAAGTTACGAAGCCGGTAAGAGCCCCTATGGCGCCTACGACATGGCCGGCAATGTGTGGGAATGGGTCGCCGATTGGTACGATGCGCGGTACTACGAGAAAAGCCCGGAGAACAATCCAACAGGTCCAGAGAGCGGCACGAAGAAAATCATCCGGGGCGCCGGGTGGCAGAACGAGACCCCATCGGTCCGCATCTTTACCCGCGTGGACAGCGACCCGCTGGTCAGAAACGAATCGACGGGCTTCCGCTGCGCGGCTGACACACGGTAGGAATTTGGTCATTGCACCATTGCCGATTGACTCATTGGGCATGAAGATCTTAGGTCGAGCAGAGGAATTAAAGGCACGGACCAAGAGATTCGCAATTCGTATCGTTCGGATGTCCCAATCTCTCCCAAAGACCAACGAAGCACGGGTCATCGGCAATCAGGTCTTGCGTTCTGGCACATCAATGGCTGCGAACTATCGAGCAGCCTGCAGAGCCAGATCGAGAGCTGAGTTTCTGGCGAAGCTCGGTATCGTTGTTGAGGAAGCGGATGAAACAGTCTTCTGGCTTGAGCTTCTCGAAGAAACCGGAATTCTTGGCCGGGGCTGTATATTAGAACTGCAGCGGGAAGCCAACGAACTCCTCGCGATCTTTGCGGCCTCACAGATAACAACACGTTCCAACAATGCTTCAATGAAAAAATGATCCAATGAGCAAATCTGGTTTTGACGGTCAGACCGTCGCCGCGTTCGAGAGCCGGATGGCGGCGGAAATGACGCGGTTGATAGAGCGCTACGGCGGCCGGCCTCTGGTCGCTCCCGCGTTGCGTGAGATTCCGCTGGAGAACAACACCGAGGCCCTTCGGTTCGGTGAGCAACTGCTGGCTGGCCAGGTCGACCTGCTCGTCTTACTCACAGGCGTCGGCACTCGCGCGCTCGTCGAGGTCCTGCGGACTCGCCACTCGTTGGACTCCATCAAGACTGCTCTCAAGAACGCGACGCTCGTCGCGCGTGGGCCGAAGCCGGTGGCCGCTTTGAAAGAGCTTGACCTCACGCCAACGGTGACGGTTCCCGAACCCAATACCTGGCGCGACATCCTCCAGACGCTGGATGCTCAGAAACCGGTCACGGGGCTGCAAGTCGCCGTCCAAGAGTACGGTGTCTCGAATCGCGAATTACTGGAGGCGCTGAGTCAGCGAGGCGCGCAGGTGACCCGAGTGCCGGTTTACCGGTGGGCGTTGCCGGAAGACACAGGACCGCTGAAACGGGTGATCGAAGCAATCCTGGCCGGACAGGCGGACGTGCTGTTGATCACCAACGCCGCTCAAGTGGATCATGTCATGCAGGTGCTGGAACAAGACGGAAAGGTGGAGCCGCTTCGTGCGGCACTCAAGAAGATGGTCGTCGCCTCCATCGGCCCCACCGCCAGCGAACGCCTCCGCCAGCACGAGTGGCCGATCGACCTCGAACCCTCACACCCGAAGATGGGGATTTTGGTCAAGGAAGCGTCCGAGCAAGCCCGGACGCTTCTCGATCGCAAGCATTGACACTTACTAACGGAAGCTCGTCTGTATCGGCTTCGCTTCGGTTGCTTCCCCTGTATCCTTGACATCCCGCGCGCAGCGGAAGCCCATCCAGTTCATTTTCGTGTTCGGGTCGGTCCCATTGCGCTGCGCGGCGCGGACGCTCGGCGTGCTATCGATCCAGCCGCCGCCACGAAAGCTTTTCTGGGTTCCCTTTTCGGGCCCCTTCGGATTCCGTTCCGGCGCGGTCTTGTAGTAATCCTTGTCGTACCAATCCGCTACCCACTCAGCCACGTTCCCAGCCATCTGAAAGACACCATAGGGGCTGACTGCATTGTCGTACTTGTCCACGGAAATGATCGGCGGATAGAGCAGCAACCGTTCCGGTCTGTCGCGCACCGGCCCTGAGAGTCCGCTCCGGCCATAATTTGCCCGCGAGAGTCCGGCCATCTGGTTGCCCCAGGGATAGATGCGGCCGTCGTCGCCACGCGCCGCCTTCTCCCACTCGGCCTCGGTCGGCAGCCGTTTGCCGGCCCATGTGCAGTAGGCCTCGGCATCGTACCACGACACGTGCATGACCGGATGGCCGGCCATGGTTTCCTGGAAATTGCCTCCGTCGTATTGCCAGTCGATGAGGGGGGCACGACCAGTGGCGAGGACAAACTTCAGAAACTGTACCGTCGTGACTTCGTACTGGTCGATCTCGTAGGCATCCAGCTGGACCTTCCGCTGCGGAAACTCCGCCACGTAGGCGTTGCGGTCCACCTTCTTGTCGCTGCCCATGATGAACAAGCCGGCTGGGATGCGGACCATTTCATCATGGGCCGGCAGTGTGATCCGCTCGGCTGCCAGATGCTTTCCTTCCGGTGTCCACTCCCGCGCGACATCGGACACATCCAGCGCCCAGATCGCGTCAACCGCTCCGAACATCACGAACACTGCCAGTATCAAGTTCCTTCGGACATTCACCGCCGACCTCCTCACCTCACCGCCGTCACTCGTCGATCGTCATGCGTCCATCGTGATGAAATTGAAGACACTCACGGTTGACGCGTGACGGTTGACAACGAACGATCCTACATTCCCTGTTCTGTTGATTCCTTCTTCTCCGGCTGATCGAACTCTTCCAGCGGCTGAAAATTGACCGGCAACTGGAACAGATAATCCGTCACGGAGCGCATCTTCACATGTTGATACTCGATGATCCAACTTCCGTCCTTTTTGGCCAGCTTCATCGGGAACCGGATATCGGTCGCCAGCCACTGGTAATACACGTCGGTCCGATCCCCCTGCTTCACCGTGACTTCATACAGGATCGTCGGATGGCCCTCCCGCGTCTCGGTCCCGATTTCCTCGCGCGAGACCTCCCCCTCCAGGCGCTCGAACACCTTGGGGTCCTGCTCGGGATCGTAGGGGACCGTCTTGAAATGCTTCATGCGCGACAGCAGCAGCCACATGACCTGCTTGTCCTTGCGGACGATCGTGACGTTGACCGGTCCCATGGTATGGTGCTCCAGCCGCCACCGATCATCCCGGTAGTAGAGGTTGGCCTTGCGGGTATGCCCACCTATCTTGGTGATCTGGTCCGCCGTGAACTCCAGCGCCCAGGCCCCGGTTCCGGCCGACAGCCAGACTGCGCACGCCGACAGTATCGCGATCCAGTTTCGCATCGCACAGAATCTACCACACCGAGTCGGAACATTTGTAGCACCGCGCCATGTCGCTCCGCATCTCCTGATCGTGTACACTCGGCTCCGGGGCATCGAACCATTGAGTCATTGGGTGATGTGCTCATTGATTCATGGGTTCAGTGTCCCGTCAATGACTCAATCATGAGATCTCTCAATCATCACATGTGATGAAGACCATGACGCTTGAGCAGAGTGCCGACGCGGGGACCGATCCGCTCCAGCTGCGGGAGATCCCACCGCCCACTCCCGGTCCTGGGCAGGTGCGGGTGAAAGTCCGGGTCTGCGGAGTCTGTCGCACCGACCTGCATGTGGTCGAGGGTGACTTGCCTCCCGCCAAGCGGCCGATCGTTCCCGGGCACGAGATTGTCGGCCTGGTGGATCGCGTCGGGCCGGCGGTCCGCACGATCAAGGAAGGCGATCGCGTGGGCATCGCGTGGCTCCAAGACACGTGCGTCCGTTGCGAATTCTGCCGGAGCGGGCGGGAGAACCTCTGCCCGCGCGCGATCTTCACCGGCTATCACGTGGACGGGGGGTATGCGGAGTACGCGGTGGTGCCGGCCTCGTTCACCTATCCGATCCCTCCCGTGTTCACCGATGAAGAAGCCGCGCCCCTGCTGTGCGCGGGGATCATCGGCTATCGGGCATTCCGTCTCAGCGGCGTCCGGCCGGGACAACGGCTCGGCCTGTACGGGTTCGGCGCGTCGGCGCACATCACGATCCAGGTGGCCAGGCATTGGGGATGTGCGGTCTACGTGTGCTCGCTTCGGGAGGAGCATCGCGCATTGGCACGGGAGCTCGGCGCCGTCTGGGTCGGGGACGCAACCGAGGCACCGCCGGAGAAACTGCACGGAGCGATTGTGTTTGCGCCGGCCGGCGAGATTGTCACCCCAGCGCTTCGTGCGCTGGAGAAGGGTGGAACCGTCGCGTTGGCCGGCATCCACATGACGCCGATCCCAGCCATCGACTACGATCGGGATCTCTTCGGAGAGCGGACAATCCGAAGCGTCACCGCCAACACGAAGCAGGACGGGCTGGATCTGCTGCGGGAAGCCGCAGAGATTCCTATCCGCTCGCAGACCCAACGGTTCCAACTGGAAGATGCGAACGCCGCGCTTCAGGCCCTGAAGGCGGGTCGGATCAGGGGCGCGGGCGTGTTGGCGATCGAGTAAAGACCTGCACAGGCTGATGGAAGGTGGAGGGGGACTCCGCAACCGCTACGTGGTCCAGTGGAGGATGGTCTTTTCAGGAATCGGATGCGACGGATTCATCGCTCCAGCCGATTGATCCAGATAATATTTCTTTAACTGTCGGTACCACACCGCCAGCATGTCCGGCTCCAAGTTCAGCAACATGCCGCCCTTCTGGCCGAACCCCTGTTCCTGCCATTCCAGGACTTCCCGGTCCTGGCCCATGATGGTCCTCAAGGTCCGGCGGACCAGCCAGCCCGCGGGCAGCCCGCGCAAGAAATTCCACCCGACGACTATATCGAACCGGCTTCGGTCATCGGTCAACGGTGTGGCGACCAACATCACGGAGGCGAACCGCTTGCCGATCTCCCACTGCTCCAAATGGATGCCAGGCAGGACGAAATCGACGGTGGTTGTGGCCGAGCCCAGCCCTGGAGACAAGGCGCGAAAGATAAAAGTGTCCGGCAGCAGGACATTCTGCGATATCGTCCGGAACCCCAGCGGCAGCCGCGTAAACACTTTTTCCTTTTTCCTGGCCGCCTCCCGCCGGCGGAAATACTTGTTGTGGACGAACGGGACGTGGGCGGGATCCATGAGACTGTCCACCGCGAAATCCCACCGGACCTTTGCCTCAGCCGACTGGCGCGCATAGACCATCGGACTGCCATCAGCGGGCGCCGGCAACGCCGGCGGTGGAGCGGAAGGCTTCGGGCACCGGTCGTTCCCGATATAGACCCATACCCACCCGTCCCGCTCCTCGACGTGAAACGTCTTGACGCAGGCGGATGCCGACGCCGGGTGCACCCCGCCCCCAAGAGCCGGCACTTCCACACAGCTCCCTGCCCCGTCGAATCGCCAGCCGTGGAATCGGCATCGGAGGGAATCCCCCTCCTGCCAGGCCGACGAGAGCGTCACGCCCTTGTGCGAACAGCGGTCCTCCAAGGCATGAACCCGACCCTGGCCATCCCGAAACAGCACCAGCGGCTGATTGCAGAGCACCGCCGCGAACGGACGACCGGCCCGAACTGCGACGCTTTCCCCGGCGATGTACCAGAAACCTTCGAGCATCCGTTATTTCGCTTTCGCCTTGATGCACTCGATGTCGAGTGTGATAAACACCTCGTCACCGACAACGAGGCCGCCGCTGTCCAAGGTCTTATTCCACACCATGCCGAAGTCTTTGCGGTTGAGCGTGCCCTCGGCGTTGAACCCGGCTCGGATGTTTCCCCACGGGTCTTTTGTCACGCCGTTGAAATTCCCTACCAGTGTGATTTCCTTCGTGACTCCGCGCAGCGTCAGGTCGCCAACGGCCCGGTAGCCATCCCCGGTCTTCTGATAGCTCTTTAGCTTGTAGCTCATCGTCGGATATTTCTCAACGTCGAAGAAGTCGGCCCCGCGCAGGTGCCCGTCACGCTTCCCTTGATTCGTATTCACCGACGCCGTCTTGATCGTCGCCTCAATCGTCTTCACCACCACGGCTTCGGCATCCATGTCAACAACGCCGGTGTAGTCCATGAACCGCCCTGTGGTCTTGGAGACCACCATATGGGCCACGCGGAACTCGATGCTCGAATGGTCGGGATCGACGTCATAACGAGCCATCTCTGCCTGCGCCGGCAGCGCGAGCGCCAAGACCCACACTGCCAGGGCACCAACACGGAGCAGGCTGCTCCACGATGTCATCATCATCACCTTCCTCCTCATCTTGTTCAGCACTCCTGCCGCCGGTCCATCACGCGTGCCGTCTAATTCCGCTGAGACGGCCCGCTCGTCGAGGACTTGTCTTGTGGGTGGCTCGTCACCGTGTGAACATCGCGCTGCCCCGTCCGTGCGCCGGTCCGCATGCGGACATGCACATCCACTGCGTCCGTCCCCAACTCCGCCGGTACCGGGGGGAACGGCTGCGCCTGGACCACTGCCTGGATCCCTGCTTGATCGATCTCCCGGGTGCCGGACCCCTTCTCCACCTCGATCAATTGCGCCCTCCCGCTCGGGTACAGCTTGAATCGCACGCGGACGGTCTCGCTCGTCGGCGAACGCTGCCCCGACCGCACATGCCGGCCCCAGCTGCGACCGATGAGCCGGCTGATCTGCTGCCAATAGGGTCTGCCCTCGTAGGGCGTGGGCAACGGCATCAAGTCTTCCTCCGCGATCGACGCGTTCGCCACCGGCTCGACGTCCGGCTGGGCTTCATCCGGCGCCATCTCGCTCTCCGCCTTCTCTAGGACGATAGAGGCAGGGCCGTCCTGCTCCTCGGGTTGCGGAACCGGACGACCGAGGGTGACGTACACGATACGGGTCATGATCCGTTCGAGCTTCTTGTCCCGCTCGCGGGCAAAGATCATCTTGATGCGTACCGCCTGAGGTTGGACGGACGTCCGGCTCGCGGGCTGAGGCTCGAGCGTCGCCATCCCCCGCCAGACCATCGGCGTGGAATCCTCTGTGAGATAAATCTGTTGAACCTGAAACGCGGCCGACTCGAAGACCGCCACGACCGGATCGCTGCCTGCGGGCACCCCACCGAGCACGACAGCCAGCTCGACGGCCTTGCCCCCCTGGACAACGCCCTGGGTCGAGGCATTCTGTAATTCGAGCGTCACCCACCGTTTGGGCAGGGGACGAGACTGGATGGACGCCGACTGGTCTGCCGCGAGTGCCACGCTGCCGAGGCACGACAGCACGATGAAGTGGAGGATGAGAAGGAATCCCACCCGCCTGACGTACCGCGATGACGGTCGCATGGACGAATCCTACTCAGGAGGCCGGTTCGATGCAACCCGTTTTTTTGATGGCTGTTCTCGCACAGGCGAACCAGCTTGCTATAATGGGGGCATGAGGGCGATTGTGAAGCTCGCTGCGCAACCGGGGTTGACCGCAACCGACCGGCCCGATCCCACACCAGGCCCATCCGATGTGGTCGTTCGCGTGAAGGCCACGTCGCTCTGCGGCACCGACGCGCATATCTACAACTGGGACGAATGGGCGCAAGGCCGGATCCATCCGCCTCGAATTATCGGCCATGAGATGTGCGGAGAGGTCGTGGAGGTCGGGTCGGATGTGTCGCTGGTCACGGTCGGCGACTTCGTCGCAGCGGAGTCGCATCTGACATGCGGCCTCTGCTTCCAATGCCGGTCCGGCCAAGCGCATGTCTGTCGGAATTATCGTATCCTCGGTGTCGATCGGGACGGCTCATTCGCGGAATTCGTGGCGCTGCCGGAGCGAGTTCTTTGGAAGACATCGCGCGACATTCCGCCGCACCTGGCCTGCGTGCAAGAACCGCTTGGCAACGCCGTGGATGCGGCGCTGGCCGAAGACCTGACCGGGCGCACGGTGCTCATCACCGGCTGCGGCCCCACCGGGCTGTTCGCCGCTGCGGTCGCTCGCATGGCCGGCGCCGCGGCCATCATCGCCTCGGACGCCAGCGACTATCGGCTCGGGCTGGCTAAACAGGTGGGCGTGGATCACACACTGAACGCGGCGATGGATTCGCCCGATGCGGTCGCGGCCGCCATTCGCGACATGACGGCCGGCCACGGTGTCGACGCCGCGCTTGAAATGTCCGGCGATCCGTCGGCGGTCCACCAATGTTTCCGAACCGTCAGGAACGGCGGCCGCGTGACGCTGTTCGGCATCCCGAAGGGACCTGTCTCCATCGACCTGCCCAATGAGATTATTTTCAAGGGCATTCGCGTGTACGGCGTGACGGGGAGACGATTGTTCGACACCTGGTACCGGCTGGCCGGTTTGTTTCAGGCCGGGCTCGACATCAGGCCCATCGTGACACACACGTTCCCACTGACGGAGTTTACCCGTGGATTTGAACTCATCAAGTCGGGGCAATGCGGGAAGGTGGTCTTATTCCCGTGAAGGGTGAGGGGTGAGGTGATGGGGAAGTGAGATGGCCTTCGCATCGTTCAAGACAGTGGTGACTCAGCAACTGGCCGAGATCCGTGCGGCTGGTCTGTATAAGACCGAGCGGCAGTTGCTGGGACCTCAAGGAGCGACGATTCAGGTCGCGCAGGGCGAGGCTCTCAATCTCTGCGCCAACAACTATCTCGGGCTCGCCAACCACCCGGAGATCAGGAACGCCGCTGTCGATGGGCTGAAGAACCACGGCTACGGGATGGCGTCGGTTCGGTTCATCTGCGGCACTCAAGATCTGCATCAGCGCCTTGAGCGGGCAATCAGCCGATTCCTCGGGACCGAGGACACCATTCTCTATAGTTCCTGCTTCGACGCGAACGGAGGGCTCTTCGAAACCCTCCTCGACGAACGAGACGCCGTGATCAGCGATGCGCTGAACCATGCCAGTGTGATCGATGGCATTCGCCTCTGCAAGGCCACGCGGCTTCGTTATGCCCATTCCGACATGACGGAACTGGAGACCCGGCTCAAGGAGGCAGCCTCGCGCCGTCTGCGGCTGATCGCGACCGATGGGGTCTTCTCGATGGACGGAGATCTCGCCAAGCTGGATCGGATCGCCGAGTTGGCCGACCGCTACGACGCGGCGGTCGTGGTAGACGACAGCCACGCCACGGGCGTCCTCGGGCAGGGCGGTCGGGGCACGCCGGACCATTGTGGGGTGGCCGACCGGATCGACATCATCACCAGTACGTTAGGCAAGGCGCTCGGCGGCGCAACCGGTGGGTTCACCTCGGGACGAGCGGAGATTATCGAGCTGCTGCGACAACGCTCGCGTCCCTATCTGTTTTCCAACGCGCTTCCCCCGGTGATCGCAGCCGCCTCGCTCCACGCCCTGACACTCGTCGAGCAGGGTGAGACGTTGCGGGCCGCCCTCCGTGAGAATGCCGCCTTTTTTCGAACGCACCTGACCTCGCTTGGCTTCACGCTCGTCCCCGGCATGCATCCGATCATTCCGGTCATGCTGGGGGAGGCCACGCTGGCGACCCGCATGGCGGACCGGCTCCTGGAAGAAGGCATCTATGTGATCGGATTCAGCTACCCGGTCGTCCCGAAAGGCCAGGCCAGGATTCGTGTCCAGATGTCGGCCGCTCATACACGAGAGCAGCTCGAACGAGCAGTCACCGCCTTCACGAAGGTCGGCCGCGAGTTGGGCGTGATCGCATAACCAAGTTCGAAGTTCAAGGTTCGAGGTTCATCTTGACGAGCAACCTCGCACTTCGAACGTCGAACCCACGCTACTCTCGGATCGCCCGCGCCCGCTTCTGTAGATAGGCGTTGCGGACGGCGGTGTAGAGGTCGAGCGTCGCTTCTTCCACCCCTTGGAACTTTTCCAGATTGAGCGAGCGCTCGTTCACAATCTCGCCCACACGAACCCCCAACTGTCCAAAGGTGAATGTGGTTCGATTCTTATGAGCGATCAGTGACGGCACCTCTTCAATTTCGACGATCGGGAACACGAACCAGTTGATCGGGTCGAGCGCGATGTCGCTGGTGAATCCGACCGCGTCCCGCAGGTTCAAAGGCGGTAAAAACGGCAGCACCAAGTACGGTCCCGGCTTGACCCCGTAGAAGCCGAGGGTCTGGCCTGTATCCTCGTCCGGCGTCTGCAGATTCCATCCCTCTTTCGCCACGTCATAGATTCCCGCCACGCCGAACGTGCTGTTGATCAGAAACCGCTCCATTTCGATGCCGGCCCCTTTGAACTTGCCTTGCAAGAGGTTGTTCATGAAGCGGGGGACGAAACGAATATTATGGATGAAATTGCTGACGCTCACTTGGACGGCATCGGGCAGGACAAAGTTGTAGCCCTGGGCGACCGGCTTCAGGACCCACTTATCCACCTTCCGGTTAAACTCGAACATGGCGCTGTTGAACGGCTCCCACGGATCGTACTCGTCTTCGGCCGAGCCCTCCCCCGGCTTGGCAAAGGGATCGTAATACTCATCCGGCGGAGCGTCCTTCGCGATCGGCTCCTGGGCCACCGGCACATCGGCATCGGTGACGGCATTGGCCGCGTAGAGTCGTTGTGCTCCGGAATCGTGCTGAGACGTCCCTTCAGGCCCATTGGTTCTGGACTCGGCGGCTGGATCAACCGACTGCGCCGCCGACCGAGCAGTGGGTGCAGTGGAACAGCCGGTGGATCCGACCAGTGTCATGACTGCCGTACCATGGACTAAGATGCCCGCGAGCCTGCCTCGTCTTCCCTTGTGCAGCACGAACCCCTCCCCCGTGGTCACCCGTTGCGCGGCCCCGACTCATGGTTGTCGGCGCAAAAGCCGTCGCACTTTACCAAATGTCGTCGTGAGCGACAATGAATTCCTGCACGTGAATATCGTCCGAGGGAATGGGGCAGACGCACGATTCAGGAACGGAGCACGGCCGCGATGAACTCGGCCAGCTTCGCGAAGTAGGCGCGCCCGCCCACGAAGGGAAGATTGTTGTGATCGGCCCCTTGAACCACATAGAAAGTCTTGGGCGGGAGGGCCGCTTCAAAGACCTGCTTACCCAATTCGAGCGGGATGATGTCGTCCTGATCACCATGGACGAACAGTTTCGGCCGCGAGAGCTGCGGCAACCGATCAATCAACCGGAATTCCGCCCCCAGCAGCCGGTGCACCGGCAGACCGCCGTAGTGGAACTTGGCCACGGCCTCGATCGACGGGAAGCATGATTCCAGAATGAGTCCGGACGCCGGCTTCTGCGTGGCCACTTCGCCGGCGACCGCCGCACCCAGCGAGCGCCCGAAGAGGATCAACCGCTCGGGTCTGATGTTGCGCGTCCGCGTGAGATAGGCATAAGCGCCAAAGGTATCCTCGTACAGGCCCTGCTCGGACGGACGCCCCTGACTTCGGCCGTACCCACGATAGTCGAACAAAAAGACCGACAACCCGATACGATAGAGTTCTCGCAGGTTCTCCAGCCGGTTGATGATGTTGCCCGCATTGCCATGGCACCAAAGCAACACCGCCGAGGTTGCCGACGCTTCCACATACCAACCGAACAACTTGGTCCCGTCCGCCGCCTGAAACCACACGTCTTCCAGCGGCAGGCCACTGGCAGACCGCCAGTCACGATCCTGCCAAGGAGCCGGATAGTAAACGAAGAATTGGTCGAGAACGCTCACGTCCGTCTGCTTCTGAACTTAGAAAAAGGCCTGCACGGAGAACAGCACGTCGTTGTCGTGATCCCGGTGGTTGTATTCGAGGCGGAGCGCCAAATTCTGACCTAGCATGTAGCGTTGCCCCACCGACCACCGGACATCGTCCGACTTCTCGCCGAGAGCATACCGGAGATAACTCCCGGACAGCATCAGTTTCCAGCGATCAGTCAGATCCGCCAGCATGCCGACGGTTCCGCCGCCACCGATGCGATGCCGCTCCTCGTAGGCTCGGCTATAGTTCGCTTCTACTTCGGCAAAGGCAAAATAGACTTCCCGCTTCAACCAGTGGCTTTCGACCGCTGCGCCGATGCCGCCATTGATCACGCCGTTGCTGCACAACAGGCACGTGTGGTGACGGATTGTCTGCATGCCGACGTTGATCTTCCACGAGGGTGCATGGAAGAGGGGGTCCATCGGCGAAAGCGACAGGACATTGGCCAGCGTCACCCGTTCCAGCCTGGTTTGGTCGGCCCGGTTGTAATGCCGCACCGCCACGGACGCCAGTTCGATCTGCGCATCCGGGGTATAGCCGACTTCAGGATCCAGTAGATCGTGATAACCTGCTCGCACCGTTAGTTCCTCGAACGTATCGTTGTTGCGCCAGCCGCCTCCGAGGCTCGCGCGCGACGTCTGATGCCCGAGATCTGGTTGCTTGGCAAAGGGGGCGATTTTCAAGTCCTCCGAAGAAACTCGCAGTTCGCTTCTGGTGGTCAATAGTGCACGATTGCGTTCTTTGAAAGGAGCGGCGGCCTCCTCGTTGGTATCGCTCTTGTACCGGAGATAGTCCGAGGCCACATCCAGCACAAAGGCTTGCCGTTTCATCGGCAGCGCTTGAAAGGCGCTGGACTTCGTCGTGGCAGGATCGTCAACGAGCCGGGCCGTCAGGTCCCGCTCGATCGGCGCAAGGAGTTCGCGCTTGCGCCTGATCAGCGTACTGCGCGACGGGCGGTAGGCAATGTCGCGGACGAGCCCCGGTTGTGCGGCCACCAGCCTTACTGTATCCGCCGGGACAGTCCAGACGACAAACTGATCCGTGAGATGCAGGGTTGGATCGGCATACTCAAGGAGGGCTAAGAGATGGTACGAGCAGTTCTCCTTAAAAAAGAAGTAGTCAAAGTACGCGTTGCCTAATTCCCAGGCATGCATCAGAAGGCGACGGACCTGCTCATCCGTGAAGTTCAGTCGATATTCCCAGATGTCTCGGTTCTCGATGTCGCGGTATTCCTGGACCTTCAGGTAATAGGGGATCGTCGAGAAATAGCCGCGATACCCACCGAAGATGCCGCGGATGGGATAGGCCAGGCCGGCATCAGGCGGCACGTCCGCCGCGTAGTTGATGGTGTAGGCCAGGATTCTGGTCTGTTCGGTTTGGCCCTTCTGGTCCACTCGGAGCAGCGTGTGCCCGAACATCGACGCAGGATTGTTCATGAAGGCGGAGGGAAAGATGAGCGTGATCGATTGGGCCTCGAAATCGGCGAACCATCGCTCGAACCGCTCACAGGCCATAGCCGGGAGGCGGGTCTCGTCGAAGCGCAATCGATTCCGCAGCCAGTCATACCGCGCAATGAACGCACATTGGGCCGGTTGCTTCGAGCGCCCAACGAGCTCATCGGAGAAGAACTGCTTCAGTGTCGCTTCAAGTTCTGCCTGTGGATCGGTCTTCCCATCGGGTGACAGGAAAAATCCGGGATCGTCCTGCTCGCTCGTATAACCGCCCAAAAGATTCTTTCTGTAGTGGAGCAGGAGATGCCATTCGCGTTGATCGGCAAGCTTCTGCTCGCCGGCCCGTTGTACCAACACGTCAAGATAGGTTTGACCAATCACCTCGCCTGCGAACGCGGATGAATTGCGCAGGAACAGACCAGCCATCAGCGCAACAGCCGTTACAAAGAGGATGATGGAAACATTGCGACGACTTCCAATGACCCGCCGCGCAGTTCCGATCAAGTGGTCATCCTGCAGATGTTCGAGCCTGGCGAGGGCGATCAATCGAAAGAGGATGATCAAAGCGGCGGACTACTGGGAACGGAGATGGCGCCGATGTGCGCTCGCAGCCTCCATCAGGCGGCTGTCGTGCGAGAGGAATTGGACCTCACCGCGATCAAGGACCTCGACAAAAGAAGCCAGGTGAATAGAATCCATCCCGCGAAGCCCAAACCGTGTTGCCAGTGTACCCGCTCGCACGGCGACCGGAAGAGAAAGAAACACAACGAGTAGTCGAAACCAGGATTCGCGGAAATCATCGATAATGGCATCGAAGTCTCTTTTGCTCATCGCTCCTTCTCTGTGCCGTCGCGCGATGGCGGCATGAGCTTCGGGGTAGGCGATGATGGACGTGGCCACGTGATCTGCCGCGTCGGCACGAGCCTGGACGTCCTGTGTCCCCTCTTCCTGGACATAGAGTTTCAGCAGACTGGACGTATCCAAGTAGAGGATCATTCTCGATCCTCGAGAACGGCGTCGGCGAGGCGAGCTGGGCCTTTGCGGAGTTTACGAGGACTAAAATGAGGTTTTCCGCCCTCCCACATGGCGATACCCTCTTCGACGAGAGATCGGGCGAGGCGTTCTGACTCCGTAAGGGACACGCCGGAGAGGTCGGCGACTGCCCGACGACGATCGAGTATCCGGATTTTTTCCCCAGCTTTGGCTAGGCGCACGTATTCGCTCAATTTTGCCTTCAAGGTCGCGATATTCACCGTCTTCATATGCCACTTCCGATCCTGGTCACGAATGGTTATCGCAGATGACTAGCTTGGTGTCAAGGCATGGAGCAGAGGCTGCGATGCACACGAGAAGGTCACAGCGCCGCCGTGGCGGTTTCGACGTAGGCAAGAAAAGGAGAGAGCAACGCGTTGGGGCTCCGGCTTCGAAGCCGGAGCCCTGTTGTGTGGCCTAGCGAGTGGAGACCTTGGCAAGCACGGGATGCGCGGCAATCGCGTCGTTCAACGCCCTAACCAGCGCCACCGGAGAAGCTTCACCCGCCTTGACTAAGGAGGTGTACCGCTCCTGGGTCATCGCGAAGAATTCAGCCTGATGCTCCGCCGACACACCCATCAAGGTCGCCAGCGAGGCCAGGTGTTCGCCCCGCCCCTGAGCCATCTCTGCAGAGAGCGCCTCGAAGTTGATCGACGCAAACATGGTTGTCTTGTGCTCGCCCATCACCTTGCCGTCATTGGTGCAGCCGGAAGTTCCGGAGCTGATGCCGAATGTCTGACTGCCAAAGGTGCCGTTTGTGGTTGCCATCAATACCTGCGGTGCAATTTCCTTCTGGCCTTTATAATCTCCCCAGGCCAACTTACCGAGACCACAGCCCGGTCCCGTATCAGGATTTGCTGCCATCGCCATGCCGGCTTGCAAGCCGAAGAGCACTGCAACAGACAACATCAGCACTTTCTTCATAAGTCCTCCTCCGTTAGTATTTGGTGAAATATCAATCTTGCCAGTCTGAATGAACCGGGCCGGATTATAGCGCGTTCAATCACGATTGTTGAGAAAAATTTCTGCGCCGGATAACGCGCGATCCATCGCCGCCGGCCTAGTCGGCATGCGCGACCTTCGCCAACACCGGATGTCCCACCATCGCCTCCTGAATCGCCTGCAGCATGATGAGAGGCGTCGTCTCTTCCGACTGAACCAACGAGGTGTACTTCTCTTGGACCAACGAGAAAAATACCGGCTGCGCTTCAACGGGTATGCCCAGCAATGTGGCCAGCGACGCCAGATGCTCTCCCTGTCCCTGCGCCATTTCTTGCTTGAGGCTGTCAAATGCTCCGGCGGCCAGATTGACGTGCTTATTTTTCATGATCACGCCGTCATTCGTGCAACCGGACGTCCCTGACGAAATCCCGAAGGTTTGACTCCCGAACGTGCCGTTCGTCGTCGCCATGAACACCTGCGGCGCAATTTGTTTCTGTCCCCCGTAATCCGACCAGGCCAGTTTGCCCAATCCACAGCCCGGCCCGTTATCCGGGTTGCCGAGCGCAAAGGCCATCTCGACCTGACTCAGACCCGCGAGCACCATCACCATCACTGTCTTCCATGCGTTCATAGATCGTCCTCCTTGCTTCCTCTCCACAACAACATGACTGCCTACTACCGTAGGTACAGTAGCCGAGAAGTCGATGACTGGCTATGAAAATAATCGATTGCGCCGGCCGGATCTCTTGAACTAACGAGTCTTCGTTCTATCAGGCAATGCCATCACGCGTGGCTACACCGCGGCTCCGCAGAAATAAAGAAGACCAAGACCTCGCGGAGGGGCAAATCGCCTCGGTCCGGCTGATCCGGGATTGAACAGCAGCGTCTTGCCGAACCACTCGGCCTTGGGTTGATACGTGTGGCCGAAGATGCAGATGGCTCAGACTAGTTTCAACTCGCGGGCGGCTTTTGCGATCCGCGGGGAACGCGATCGTTGTGGAGCAAGAGGAGACTGTGTTCAATGACAATCTGGACGATCAGGCAGTCAACCGTGCTCGGGATCGTGAGGCCTCGGCGGCGACAGCGGAAATAGAGCCCGGCTGCCTTTCTGAAGGATTCGACCGGGTCGAGGGGCTGGGTAACACCTCTGCGTGCCGAGATAGGTGGCCACCCGGTGATCCCGATGGGAACTCCTTGGGGTTAAGCGCCATTCTCGCCCTCGACTTGGGGAGGCCAGCCGGCAGGGAAACGGCCGTACACCCGCCGATACGCGCGTACCGTGGCCGGTGGCGGATCGTCTCGGGCTTCCTCCACGGATTCCCTGTAGGCCTCATCCAGATTCCGCCGGAGCTCGGCCACCTCGGCATCACGCGCTGCTTCTCTTCGCTCGCGCCAGTAGTGCTCCGTTGGATTGTACCGGACCGCTTCTGGAACGTTCTCGCTCTCCAACGTCTCATGGAGCGGACGAAGGTCCACGAGCATGAGCCGCGGGTGGATATACCGCCAATCTAAGCCGAGTTGCTGCATATGACGAAAGATCAGCTCATAGACCGGCGTCAGATCTGCGCGGTGCCGGACCATCCAGGTGCCAAGGTAGAATTCGATGTAATCTCTGCGCTCGTTGAGCCGTGCCTCGGAGTGGCTCCGGCGATGTCGAACGTCCGCGATGAAGCCGGCCGCGGCGCGGAAGGATCCCAGATAGACGAGCACCAGCGGAGACCGCTCCCACCCCTCGGGCGCCAATTTCTGCACCAGGGAGGGATCATCGAGCCCGTTCGGGAAAAGACGCTGGAACAGCTCCCAGCACTCCTCTTCTGTCAAGCGCTCTTTCAAAGTTAATCCTTCACGCCGCGCGATCGCCCAGTATGATCAAGGTGGACTCGATACGACCGCCCTCGATCGTGAGGATGCCAAGCCCCCGAGGCAGTGTGAACCGTTTTGGCCCGGCCGAACCCGGGTTAAAGAGCAGCGTTGTGCCGAACCACTCGGCTTTCGGCTGATGGGTGTGACCGAAGACACAGATGTCAGGGTGTTCGCGGTCCAGGAACGCTTTCCCTTCCTTGGTCAACTTCCCACCCTCGAAGATCACATGGCGGACCGCGATGCGCCGCCCGGCCAGCTCGATCACGGTCTCGGGCGGGAATCCACTTTCCTCATACCCATCGACATTGCCCGACACCGATGTGACGGACGCGATGGTCTGAAGTTGCTCAATGATCGACTGCCCACCGATATCACCGGCATGGAGAATGTGATCGACACCCTGAAAGTGTCGCTGGATTGCCGGATCGAACAGGCCGTGGGTGTCGGCAATCACGCCGATACGCAGTTCACTTGTTGTTGCCCGACTCATAGCCTGACTCTACCTTCCAAGATTGAACGTCGCAAGTTGCCGGAGACGGCCACAAGAATGGTTTCCGTTCCTCCATTTCTTACTCTCACGCATTCCCTTTGACTCACATTGCAGATGATTGCATAGGCCAAATCGAGTATGATGCGGAACGCATAGCAGGACTCGATGGAGGGAGGTAGGAGATGACGTTTACACGCATTACGGTCAACCCGAAACAGATGGGGGGGGTCCCTTGCATTCGTGGCCTGCGTATCCCTGTTTCGACGGTGGTGGGCATGATCGCCGATGGCATGACCGAAACGGAAATCCTCCGTTCATTTCCCGATTTGGAGATCGAGGATATTCGCGAGGCGCTGCGATACGCTGCTGAAGCCGTGCGGGAACGAGAACTCCCGTTAGCGCCACTCCCGTGAAATTTCTGGTGGACAATGCGTTATCGCCGCTCGTGGCTGATGGATTACGTCAAGCTGGACACGATGCAGCCCATGTCCGCGATTACGGGATGCACGCTGCAGACGATGAAGACATTGTGGCGCGAGCTGCTCGTGAAAACCGTGTCGTGATCTCGGCCGACACCGATTTCGGCACTCTGCTTGCCCTCAGACAAGAGGCGAAGCCTTCCGTGATTCTTTTCCGACGCACCTCCCAGCGACGCCCCGAAGTTCAGGTGGCACTCCTGACAGCCAACTTGCCGAGCGTGTCGGACGCGCTGGAGCAGGGCAGTGTTGTGGTTTTTGAAGAGAGTCGCGTTCGGATTCGTCCTTTACCGATCGGGCGCCACGAACCCAGCAGTAATTGATCAGAATCCTGCCTGCACCTTGGCCCAGTCGAACGTAAACGGTTCGGGCGTTGTCTTCGGTAGTCCCGCTAACTCAATTTTCAACCGTTCCGCCCGCGCCGTGCTCATCGGATGAGTCGAGAGCAGCTCGATGCGCCCCTGTTCCGACTGAGCGAGGCGCTCGAAAAACTTGATCATGCCATCCGGCGCAATCTTTGCGCGGTGGAGCAACCGCACGGCCGTCACATCCGCTTCTGTCTCCTGTTCACGGCTGAATTTCATGGTGGCAAGCTCGATGCCGAGCTCCTTAGCTAAGCCGATCAACCCCTGCTGATCGCCGACGAGTATCGTCACCACTGCCACCAGACCAAGCGTTTTCACGATGCGTTCCAGCCCGTGCCGCTGGAGCACGTGGTTCAGCTCGTGACCCAACACCCCGGCCACTTCCTCCGGACTCTCCGCCTTGGTCAGCAGCCCCGTAAAGACGACCACATAGCCACCGGGCAAGGCAAACGCGTTCACGACATCGCTCTTCACGACGGAGACTTGAAACTTATACGGATTGTGTTCGATCCGGTCCGTGAGGCGACTGGTGATTTCGCGGACGGCATCCGGCGCCGCTCCCTCTTTCACGACCGTTTGGTTCGCCAGAAAGTCTCGATAGGCAGTCTCGCCCAGCTTTTGTTCCCACTCGATCGGAATCCGTGCTACCGCCATCTCGACTAAGGCGTCCGACCCCAACCAAAGTGTGAGCAACAGGGCCGCCAGCATTCCACCTGTCACGAGCAAAACCGTTCGCCTGTTGTGCCGTGCGCGCCGCACCTGATTGGCTGTCTGTTCGAGATGGGAGGTCAACTCCGGCGGAGCCGACCGTCGAAAAGCGATGATGAGGTCCGGGTCCTTGAGATAGAGGGTCCGCTCGTCGCTGCTTGCGCCCCACTTGACCACGAGGTAGTCATGGTCCAGGCCGCCGGCAGAAATGGACAGCGATGTGAAGGGCACGGTCTCCTGTCTGCCATCATCTGGAGATAGAACAAACCGAATGGTCAGATCGGTCGCGCCCACCTCGACATGGCAAGGGGCACCGGCTGTGGGGAATCCTTGGCCGAAACAGAGAGCGTTGGGAGAGAATTGAGTCATTGCGTGATTGACGATTGATTCATTGATGTCACTGACACCGATCTCTCAATGAATCAATGATTCGACGAATCAATGGTTCAATCACTCGGAGACCGGAATAAACTGCCTGATCCAGTTACCGAATCCACCGGGGTTGCGAGTTTGGATGTAGACCACGCCTGGCCCGCGGAACCGACAGACGAATCCTTCGCCGGACGTGAAGCTGGCCACCCAGCCGGACGCCGCTTTCTCGATGTTGTAGGTCGTAGTGGCGCTCCAGGCGACCAGGTGACTATTATCGACGATATACTCTTGATCCGGTTTCAGTTCGATCTTGTGAATAGCCCCGAAGCTGTTCAGGATCAGCGGACCGGTCCCGCCGATCTTCAGGATGAAGAAGCCTTCGCCGCCCAACAGTCCCCGGCTCAGGCTCTGCATGCGGCTCTCGATCTTCACGCTCTCCGCGCCGGCGAGGAACCCGTCCTTTTGCACCATGTACTCGTTGACACCATCAAGCTCCATGATGACGATCTCGCCCGGCACCGTCGGGGCCAGCAAGACTTCGCCAGGTCCACGGCCGGCCCGTAGGGTCTGAAAGAAGAACTTCTCGCCCGTGAGGAGCTTGCGGGACAAGGCGCCGAGAAACCCGCCTTCCATCTTGCTTTCAACATCGATCGTCGGCGACGCCCCCACCATTGCGCCTGATTCCGCCTTGATGGTCTCTCCCGCCGCCAATTCCACCCGCACCATCGGAAACGCCCCGGGATAAAGAATTTCACTTTTCATTCTCGCGATCTCCTTATTTCCATCGTCGCTTCTCCCCTAGAGGAGTGGGCTTGAGTCGCTCTTATTGCGCGCGTCCGACGAGGGCCTTCTGAGGCCGCGCGTTGCGCGAGCACAGAGCGACCCAACCCACTCCTCTCACCCCACCACCCAGCCATACAATCTGTGGCTCGGCTCCGGCCCTTCTTCCAGATAGCTCATCCGCATGCGGCCCAAGTAATCCTTCGGCACTTCATTGCGCTTGGCGGTGACGTCCACCCCGAACACCCGCGCCGCGTTCAGGCCGAAGATTTTCTCCTTCACCTCTCGCGTGAGCGGGGAATAGCCGCGCTGCTCGACCAAGCGATCCGGAATCTGAAACCGCCGGAACGCCTCGATCTGCCACTGCGGCGTGCCGTACCAGATCGAGTCGGTGCCCCACAGGACATGATCCACGCCGAACGAGTCGATGATTTGGCCCAATAAGTGAGAACAGATCGCCGGATAGGTCGTGACGAGCTGGCCGAAGGTTGAACCGAGCTCCATGTAGATGTTCTGAATGCCCGGCTCCGATTTCTTCATCCGGCAGAACTCGCTCGTCCAGGGAATCTGCCCGGTCTTGGCGAACTCTTCTTCGATGGACGCAGTCCCACGGAAACCGGAGTGATAGACCAGAAAGTTCAGGTCCGGAAAATCCTTGGCGGCTTTGATCAGGTCGCGCGGGTGATTATAGTCGGCCACGGGACCAAGTGGCAGGCCTTTGTGCACACAGACATTTCGCACTTTCAGTTTGCGCGCCTGCTCCAGCATCGGATAGGCGACCTTCTCCTCATCCATCCTCCACCCGTGGTCGAACCCTTTGGGGCAGGACCCGGTGTAACACTTCCACGCATCGACCTTGAGCGTTTCCGCCTGCATAGCCATGAATTCGAGATCGGCGGCGCCGAGTTGCGGCGTGGCCAATCCGTGCGCGAGCATGCGTTGGGAGCCGGCCACGCGATTGATCTCGTCTCGAATGTGCGCCATCTCTTTGGGCGGCACGACGGCTTCCTGCGGATAAGGCCCCGGTGGCGTGCTGATGAGGCCGACCAAGGTTTCGCTATCCAGGAAGACTTCCTTGACGAAGTTTTCCCACGACAGATCGTCGATCGTGCCGCGATCGCCGGCCAGTTTGGGATTCACTCCCGATTCGCGCAGATGGCGACGCAATCCCAGCAGCCCTTGCTTGGAGACCGCTCCCTTCCGGTTGGCCTCTGCATCGGAAGGATCGTAGTGCGACCCCACATAATGGGTCTGGACATCGAAAATGAAGTACGGGTCACCCTGCCGTTCGGCAAACGCCGCCGCTTCCACCAACTCCACGTCCAGCACGTCGAAGAACCGGCCGAACACGGTGTTCATCGCGAGGAAGGCCGCGGCGAATCCGCCGGTCGTTCGTAAGAAATCTCTCCTCGTGAGTCCCAGCTTGCATCCCGCGCGCTCGCCGAGGGACGCGACCAGTTGATCCACTCGCGCTTGGGCCAAAGTCTGGGCCGGCGGTGTGAACTCTTCATTCGAGACGATGCGGGTCGGCACGGGGGACGGAGACGCGATGCCTTGTTTCAGTTTTGATGTAGGCGGCCACCGGCTGTGTTGCGTCATGGTTGCGCCCTCCTGGTTCGTGAACGCACACGAGATTTTGTGTGAACCCATGCACCCTGTCAAGGCAGTCTCGCACTGGCTCTCTCACTTACCGATTGGCACCCCCTTGACGGCGAGGTTTCCCAGGAGCATGCTGACGGCAGGGTATCAAGGGTGCTTCCCATGCAACCGGGGTAAACTGCACAAAGCCCTTCAGAGCATTGTTTGGTCATGACCTTGTCATGAGGCCTTCTTGGGCTACAGCCTAAGGAGGCTTTTTTGTTTTTCAGAAAGGAGGTTATACCATGAGGACCTTACTCTATTCGATCTCAGTTCTTGGCAGTATTGGGTTCTGTTTCTCTGTCGCTATGGCGAATCCCGCCATGTTGCCAAAGCATCCAGGTTATCCGGCTGCGAACGATGTGAGCCCTGTCACCGGGCAAGCATTAGCCAATGATCCCGGCAGCACCAATGCGACCGGCGAGAAAGCCGCGTTGGAGGCAGCGGCTTCCGAGGACGTGCATTCGATGCAAAAGCTTTTTGACGAAAACAATCAGCGCATTCTCAAACCCATGGGGGCAGGCCTCCTCCCACATGTCGACGGACCAGATATCAAAATCGAGCCCCCGGTGAAGGAAGGCACCAGAATGTCCAGGTAGGCCGACCGGCTGATCCTCGGCGTGTCTTGATCTGAACGGGATGGTCTGTTGATCGCGATGGCGCGAAACCCCGGTTTAGCTGGGAGGGACCGGGGGGGCGTTTGTGTGGCCGAAAGGGACGATCGTTGGGAGCATTGCGTCGCTCGTCGCCGAACTCCCGCTTGGGCCGCCGGAGAAATTCGCGCCGTTCGTCCAGCGACATATCGGAGGAGAGCTAGAAGCCGGGTGAGGTAACAGGCGACTACTTTACCGTGGCAGAAACCGTGCGCTTGGTGTCCGTGCTTGCATCGGCGGAGAATGGAGGAACGGAGACGGCGACATCGAACTTGGGGTCGCCTTCCTGGTCTTTCCCATCGCGACCCGCACTATAGATCAGACCCTTCTTCGAGTTGATCAGCATGGGCAAACCCGTGAAGGGGTCATAGAAGTGTTGGCCGGCCTTGGCGATCCGCGTCGCTAATTCTCCCTCAGAGGGCCCCTTGCGGACCCACGCCTGCAAGCTGACGAGCCGGAGCCGAGCATCGGTTTCAAGAATGCGCCCGCTATAGTCTTCCCAGCGCGGAAGCGGCTCGACTCCCACCACGTGCTCGATAGGGTTGAGGAGGTAATCCAGCCAGCTGGTGACGGTCGTCTTGATGTACTTGGACCGGTTCGGCATCGACGTCGGGCGCACCTCTGCCGACGTTTTGTTGGCCGCTTCATAGTAGTCTGCGTAGGCGTTGAAGCGCCTCTGTTTCGGCAAGGGCATCGCAGCGGCGACGGACACGTACCATGGTCGCTCATCGACTTTATCCCGCCTGAGGTCATTGTCCAGGGTTTTTGTCGCGAGCACGAACTGGCTTTGCATCGGCCACCGCACCGACTGTTCGACCTGATCCAACGGCCGCATCTGTTTGAGCAGCCGCGGAACGTACTTAGGATCGAGGTCCGGTCTGGTCAACAGTCCGGACGCGATGGCCATATCATCGGTGACCGCCGCGACCGCCATCATCTTGACCGCCAGGGTTCTGGCCTGGGCCAACGCCATGCGCCAGGCAGTCATGTCGGCTTCGAGCCGTTCCATCCCGGAATCCAGATCTTGCGCAAAGCCTTCCGCCAGAAACAACCGATGGACGGCCAAGATCTGCCGGCAATTGGGTACGATGGACTGTCCGTAGCCCCAATCTTCAAACGACATCTTGAGCCATTGCCGATACCGCCCGAGCATGACGTCCGACTGGACAAGCCAGGTTTTGACGCCGGACGCTTGGGTCTTGAATTGAGCGGCCGGGTCCGCCGCGCGGAGCCAGCCACTCAGCACTTGTGACGAGGCTGAGCCGGTCGTCGTGGACCCGTCATTCCCCGTGAGGCACATCCGTAGCATGTCGCGGTCCGTCTCCTCGAATTTCCGTTCGTACCCCACCTGCAGAGGGTCGCGCGCAGGCGTGGCGTCGATGCCCAGCAACAAGAGATAGCCGTTCTTCTTGGGATCGCTGATGTTCCGTTGAGGTGTGGTGGTGAGGTTATGGAACGCGTTGTTCGGGCGCTCCTCCATGGCGACCCATAGCAACCCTGTTGCACCAATGCAGACGATCGCCATCGCCACGGCGAGGCCAATAAGTCCCAGCAGGGAGACGATGATCGACCGAGTCGTGCTCACAGAATTGCGGACGAACAACACCAGCCCCATTCGCGCACGGGCGAAGGGCAACGTTCGCCGTGTCTTCAGTTTGACCGTGGCGGGCTTATCATGCGTCGACACCGACGTCTGTGTTCCTGTCCGTTCGAAGAGCACATCGACGGCAGACGCCATGGTTGTCGCGATGGGCGCATCGGCCGCCTCCAGCGGCTGAGGTGTCGGAACTCCTGCCGGGATTGGTGCAGATTCCGGCGCAACAGCCACGGGTTCTGATTCAGGCTCTGGAATTCGCGACCATGGCGGGTCTTCAACCAGGACTTCTTCTCGGATCGGCACCGCGTGAGGAAGATGCAGCTTGAGCGTGATCGGCTCTTCGCTCGCCTGCGAAATGTGCTCTTCTTGAGACCCTGGGTGAGGCGGCGCCGAACTAGAGACGATGGGCGATTCAACCTGCTCGGTCATGGCCGGCGGCGCTGGTGCCGACGGCTCGACAACCGGCGGGGCCAGGGCAATTTCCGTTTCTGCCGGGACGGTCTTCTTGGTCTCTTGAACCACTTCCTCGTGAACTTGCGGAAGAGGAAGAGGTGGTGGTGGAGCAATTTCCTGAAAGACAACATGGGCAGGAGGTGGAGCCAGTTTCAATTCCTCGACCGTTGGTTCCAGCAAGATCGAGAATGAAGGAGACTCCGGAGCCAGCGAGGCCACGGTGTCTTGCCGGCCCACGACGGGCTGCTGCACGCCATTCGAGCCTGTTGATGCCGCCAATTCCGACCCTGTTGGGGAAGCTTCGTGGGAAGGCAGAGGTTCCGATGACTGTTCGGCTGCAATAGCCAACCGAAATTCCGGCTCAAGCTGGATGGGGTTCGACTCGATGACCAACTCGGCTTGAACGGGCTCGACGGGAGATGTCTGGATCTCTGGAGCTGGAGCCTCAGTCGCCGTCGCGTGTAACGACGTGTTCTCGACCGGCAACGGCGTCTCTAGACTCTCGGGGCTGGAGGCAACGGCCTCTTCCGGTTGAGCCGGTTGGACTTCGATGGGTTCCGATTCCGATAGAGGAATGGGAACCGACGTCTCTTCCACCTGCTCCCAAGGCATCGGTGTCGGCAATGCCGATGACGCGACGGCATCCCCGTGCGAGACCTCTGCATCGAGAGGGGGGATTGCCGGCGGAGGAGGCAGCTCATCGGCCACCGGTGCGGTCGCATCGCACGGTGGACTCGCGATCGCCTCATCGAGCACCGGCGCGGGACTCGGCGATGCCTCATAACTGTATGCCGGCTCTGCTTGCGGCGCAGCTGGTAGGGGAGGCGTCCGCAAGGACAGGCCGAGGCACCTTAACATCTCTTCCCATGAAAGCGCTGCAAGTCCCGATGCAGCCGGCGCAGGCGGTGCTACGGCGATCTCAGCGGTTTCCGGAATCGACCTCCCCTGCTGTTCGATCGACTGATCGCCGGCTGCAGCTGATGTTGCCGTCGGCTGTGTCACTGGGACGGAAGCCACCTCGGTGGGTAGGCCTTCCGGCAGAGGTGGTGTTTCTGACTCTACTGCGAGCGTGGGTGCCGGCTCCGGTTCCGCTTCCGGTTGTTGGAGAATGGGAACCGACACCTCCTCCACCTGTTCCCAGGGCATGGGGACCGACAAGACCGGCGAGGCGCCGGCTTCCCCACTCGCAACCTCACAATTGGGAGCGGAGGTTACCGGAAGAGGAGTCGATGGCCCATCGATCGTACGCGCGGTCACGTCGCCCACAACCGGTGCCTCGCACATCGGGCTCGCGATCGTCTCATCGAGCAGCGGCGCAGGACTCGGCGGCGGCAGATCGAGACTTTGTGCCGACTCTGCTTGTGGCGTAACCGGTAAGGCGGACGTCCAAGAGTCAAGGCCGAGGTTCCCAAGAATCTCTTCCCAGGAGAGCGCGGCAAGCCCCGATGCAGCCGGCAAGCTGGGCTGTGGCTCTTCAGCCTTCGGCGGTGTCGTCACGATGTTGACGATTTCAGGGATTGAACCTACTTGTTGTTCGATCGCCTGATCGTTGGCCGCAGAGAATGTTGCCGAAGGCTCCTTCACTGAGGCGGTCTCCGCCTCAGTGAAGGAGCCTTCGGCAAGAGGTAACGCTTCGGGCTCTACCGCGAGGGTGGATGTTGGTTGCAGTTCAGGCGGCATGATCTGGACTGTTGCTTCTTCCAACTGTTCCCAAGGCATAGGCGCAGAAAGGGGGACTCGATCCACATGTGCGTCGCTCTCCAATCGACATCCCGATGGGGACTGCAACACTGTCGCTGGCTCTTCCGCCTCGCTCACGCGCCCACCGCCGGCCTCAGACAGCCGTTCTTCCACACCGGCTTCCGCCGCGATCGACTCAACGAAATCGTCAGCATCCTCGCCAATCTTCACAAGCTTGAATGTCTCTTCGTCTCCCGGTTCGTCGACGACAGCGGGAGCGGGCTGGATCTGCAAGGCAAGGACCGGTGAAGAGGTCACCTCATCTGCAGAACCCGCCGGCTGGATTGCTTGCTGAACGAAGACCGGTGGAACCTCTGTGGCCTGAGGACCTGCATTCTGAGACGATTCGCTCTCTCCTGTAACAACCTGCTGCCGCGATTCCGCTTCGGCCACGACCGGATCGTCGCCTGACAGCGGATTCCAAACCTCCGACGCCGGCACTTCCGCAGCCTGCTCTGTTTCCTCTTGCGAGGCCACGGGTGCGGATTGGGTGGTGGAATCCTCCACCTTCTCCCGTAACATCGACTGCTCACTCGGCTCGCCAGGTGTCCCATCACCCTCAACCGACTGAGAAGCAGGTGGGAACGTACTCTCAGCGGGAACATCTACGGGGGAAGGACGGAGAATCTTGCCGGTCGCCGCGTCGAACTGCGCCGCAAGGCGGAAGGCGTCCGGACTGGCTGGGGCCAACTCCCGGATCTTCGCATAGAGCTCGGCTGGCCGATTGAGGTTATCGGGGTCGCCGTCCTCGATCAGAATCTCGATGGCTTTTGCATACTCCGCCACCGCCGCCAGGGGGTCCCCTTTTTCCTCGTACACATGGGCCAACATCTCGATGAAGGCGACGCACCGAGGGCCGGCAGCCAAGTACTCCTTGAGTAGGGATTCGGCGAGCCAACAGTCTTGTCGCTGAAGTGCTTCTTTCGCGAGAGACTCAAACGCGGACCTCGCCGTCATCAAACTTCCAAGACGGAGATGCAAGGTCGCGAAGAGCCGGCGAGCTTCCGTGTTCAGGGGGTCAAGGGCGAGGAGTTCTTTGAGGACAGCAGAGGACCGGCCATACTTGCCGGCATTCATCTGCGTGATTGCTTCTTCGAGGAGCGCGCTTTTCTTGCTGTAGCCGACGGTACTCTGTTTGTGGGCACGGGAGGGTGCTTTCTTATTGGCTCTGGGAGAGGATTTTCGTTCGGCTCGCACGATACAACCTTAGCAGATACACAGCGATTCGCTGCTTAAGCCGATGCTTGGTTTGGGTAAGGTCGCCGGCCCCATTGTCCGTTTCAGGATGGCAGGGAAACCAGCAATAGAGATGCAAGGGGGGTGCCCCTCGATCATTCGAAGCCTGGCATGAACAGGGCGTGATTTCGCGTAGTTGTCAGCGAAGCTCGCTATCTCTTTACCCTTTCTTTACGTCACAGAACGAATTTTGGCCATCCCCGCCATAAACGCCCACAGACTGCACCGAGCGCCTGTTTCCTCGCGGCTCGGCTTCCTCGGCCACTTTTCGTCATAATCGGACTGACCACAATAGTCTGGCCCGGTCGGCCCGGCTGATCACACTGTCAGGTAAACAACCGCCTTAGAATGCGGCCTCGCACCGATGCAGCGCGACTCGTACCATGCATGCCTAAGCCCACATTATTCGTGACGGTTCGTCGCGAAATCGCGCAACCGCGTGGCGAGAACGGCGCATGGAGCGGCGAGGAACCGAGACGTACGTGAACTGTCCGTCGAAGGGCGCACGGCGCGAGGAATAACGAGCGCCACGTTTGTGCGCGCCGCCGAGGCGGTGAGGCGGCCGGGCCTGAGGGGCGAGCCCACCCACCATACCAAGCTTCGCTTGAACCGCCGCGTTCGATCGCATCGCGGCGGAGAGGTCCTTTGCCACACGTGTCCTCACCGCACCTGCGAATCCGCCTGCCTGCGCGCGGACACGCACGGGCAGGCAATTGCAGCAGAAGCGCTCATGAATTATGTGGGTTAGAGGCAGGGTTCGAAGTCGTCGCAGTCCTCGGCCGAGAAACGATTGCCGATTTGGTACACGTATCCGGGAGTAAATCCACTCGCTTGCCTTCCCGAAGTGCGAGTGAGGACGGCCGCACACTTCAAACAGTGCTGAACTCCCTCCCACGAGACGTCCCCAGCAAGGTGTCGAATCACTCGAGTCGGCGTCTCGCACTGTTCCGGCATCAGAACCTTCCGCACTTCAGATACCAGCCGGTTCGCGTGGTCCACATTGGTCAACTCTGATCCATCCAGCACCAGCACGAGGAGACCCAGAGCCCGGACCGGATCCCCTTGCGCCTCCTCCAGCAATCGTTGGGCGAAGGCTTGCACCTTACCCTGTATATGTTTCGAATCCATCGGTAGACTCCTTTCGCCTGGCTCCCCACCCTCTTGCCCGTCGTTCATACGGGGAGCTGGCCAATACCAGAGATGTTCCATCGAGCATATCGGCTCGATTTACCGGAAATATGAGCATGGCACTCATGTAAGTATAGCTCGCGCGCGAGAACAGAATGGAAACCTGGCAGGGCCTCCTACAGGGGGATGTCGCTGCTAGGTGCCAGTGCGGCGTTGCCGGATATCCCGAGGCTTTGAGAATGGGACAGGGCCATTTGGACGGCTCTCAGTAGAGCCATAAAGCTGCGCTTCTCGTTCTTGACATCCATCAGTATATTGTGGCATTCATAGCGGTGTCCTACCATTTATTGTATGTTGAAGATAGGGCTTCACCGTTACAGTTTAGTTTATTGAGTGAGGCTATTCATAACTGTACTTCTTCTCGCAGCTTACGCACGACAGGCCGTATCCCTTCCTTGGAAGAATGAAGGTCCTGTGTGGATTTTGCACAGGGCAAGATCTATGAGGTAGCGAGCAGTATTCGATCCGCGTCGGCTTGTCATCTCCACAGGAGGTGATGCTACGGGACGTGCAATCCTCACCCCACCGAAAATTCACCGTGGTCGTCCGACGACACAGCCGGCGACGAAGTCGGTCGTGACCCGTTCCCGTATTCGTATGACCATTGCCTCCTCCCTTCCTCCCAAACAAGCCTGCATTGACGCACGATCGCTCCAGCAACAACGGCTAAAGACACACCTCATTATTCTCCAATCGTATGCGAGTCGGATGATGTAACCGAAGGGGAGGGTGGGACGTGCGCGGGGACCGTTCAAATAGACCGCGTCAAGTCATCGGATCTCTTGCCGAAGCCTCTCGGTTCGGAATGGAGATCTCTTCCATGTCACGCTCCCCACCCAGTCTCCTTGAATCGTCCACGTTGCCAGATTCAACCGAGCTGGCCATCCAGCGCAGCCACGAGGGACAAGAGGAGACCGAGGAAACTATGGACACAACGCCCACTGATCTGATGAAGGATCTCGATAGCATCACGGAAACGTTCGCGCAGCTCAGCCAACGCCTCTCCGATGTCGCCGACCAGGTTCGTACCCAAGGGATCCCGCCCGCTGAGGGGTTGCTGGAGGAACTCGCCGCCTCCCGGCGAAACTTTACGGAACTCCGCGATCGGGCCATCGAACTCGCTGGATTGCTGGCCGCGGTCCCCACCAAAGCACCAGAAGAAATCAGCTCCATCAAGGAGCTCGAAGCCCTCCTCCAATCGGTGACTGAGGCGCAAGCAAAGAAAGCGACAGACGACAAGCTGCGCGAGCGGGCACTCACCGTCCTGGACCGCATCCTCTCCCTCACGCATCGCGACCTCCAGGAATTTGCGCCGCTCATCGAATGTCAGGCCAAAGCCAGAGGACTGCGCAACACTCTCCTCGCTCTCTCGGGGCCGGACCTCCACCCCGACACGACCGCGCTCGCCCAAGGCCGGCATCCCTTTGCCGAGTTACTGACGCTCATAGAGGGACACGATGATCTGGAGGACGACTTGTGGCTTTTGTTGAAGCACGCGGTGGCGGAGGGGTTCGGAAAATCTCTCGCGCTCGGCGCAGCCCGTGGGAAACTTCTGTTAGGAGACCGACCGAACGGCACGGCGAACGGGGAATTGCCCGCACTGTTGGCCGCGGAAGGGGTCCTATCGGTTGATTTCACGGACGGCGAGACCGACAGCACGAACGCCGACACCACGAGCACGATGGCCTGACGGAGGTTCCCATAGTGCTAAGAGAGTCAGAAAAGGTGGCGGGCCAGGCGAAAATTGGGGTGAGTGACGGGTTTCGAACCCGCGACCTCCGGATCCACAATCCGGCGCTCTAACCAGCTGAGCTACACCCACCATGTGAGACGAATCCGAGGGCACGTGGCGAGAGGATAATAACAAAGTCGGAAGACGGCCCGCAATACTAGGAATCTGACGGTAATGCTTTGCGATCGAACGCCGCTTGCATTTCCGCAAGAATACCTGCCGCAGCCTGAGCAGGACTATCGGCATCGCGAATCGGACGGCCGATTACCAGGTAGTCCGACCCAGCGGCAATTGCCTGAGCCGGCGTCGTGACGCGCGCATGATCGTGTACCCCCTGGCCGGTGGGTCGCACCCCAGGCGTCACGATGACGAGTTGCGCGCCTACCTTCTGACGAATCGCCGCCGGCTCTTCGCCTGACGCCACCACCCCGTCACAACCCATGGTCGCAGCCAAGGCCGCTCGGGCCGTGACCAATTCCACAACGCTCAGTTGTATCCCCATATCCCGCAGGTCGTTGCCGTCGAAATTCGTGAGCACGGTCACGGCAAGCAAGCGCAAGGATGAATTCCCGCGCCCCTGTACGGCAGCAGCCAACGCCTTGCGATTGGCATGAATCGTGAGGAAGTCCACCCCCATGGAGGCGACACGCTCCGTCGCGCGCCGGACGGTTTCCTCGATATCCAGGAACTTCAGATCCAAGAACACGCGAAGCCCGCGCGCACGCAGTCGCTGAACGATCTCGGGACCGGCCGCCGTGTAGAGTTCGAGCCCCACTTTCACGAACTGGACTTGCCCTTCCAATCGGTCGAGCAGCCGCTCGGCCTCCGGCGCCGAAGGGACATCCAGGGCCACGATCAGCCGGTCATGCGCATGAATCCGAGTCATCGTGTCTCCCGTGCCTGTGCGTCCCTCATCTTGACCGACTCGTGAATCCTATGTTAGAAGCTTGTTCCCCTGATATTAAGGAGAAGAACAATGCCTGTTGTTCACAAATCGACGATCCGCCGCGCACGGCAATCAGAGAAGCGTCGCCGACTCAATCGCGGCACGATGAGCGCCGTGAAAAATCTCGTTAAGAAAGTCGAGGTGGCCCTCGACGCGAAGAACGCGGATGGCGCGAAGGCCTCCTTCCGTGACGCCGCATCGGCACTCAGCAAAGCCGTGACCAAAGGCGTGCTCAAGCGGAACACGGCGTCCCGGCGGATCTCTCGACTGGCCCTCAAGGTGGATGCGCTCACCGCTTCACGTTCCTAACCGTCCTCACGTTCGAAACCGGTCGCGCGGCTGACGGTCGCGTCGCACGACCAGCCGGGTCACCCGGCGCGGCAGCGTCCTGCGAACGGGCGCAGAGCGCAAGCAAGAGCGCTTCCAGAATCCGTGCCCCCGACCCACCGCTGCCCCCTTTCAACTTGGAATCCGTTTCCAGGAACAGCCGAAAGGCTTCCTGCAAATGGCCATCTGTGAACGTGCCCAGGAACGATCGGACGCGGGCAGGATCCATGCGAAGCGTACGAGCCGCCTCTCCCTCGCGCCCCCCCTGCCGGACCGACTCCTTGACCTTCCAGAGACGCCGGTATTGCCAGACGAGCGCACCGAGAATGCGCAGCGGCGCTTCGCCGGCCTCGATGTTGCGCGCAAGAATCCACAACGTTCGCCCTCGGTCCCGCGCCGCGATGGCTTGAGTGAGATCGAAGACCGACGCGCCCGGTTCGGTCCCCCGGAGGAGTTCCACGTCAGCCGCGCGCGCGGCCTGACCAGCCGGCAGGTAGGCCGCCAGCTTTTCCAGTTCACGCCTGAGGGCGTATAGCGATTCGCCGCACCCATCCTTGAGGGTTGCGATGGCCTGCTCGTCGAGACCGACGCGAAGACGCTTTGCCTCCTCTTGAATCCATATCGTGAGTTGGTGGCCTTTGAACGGGGAACAGTCCACGGTCACCGCTGCCTGCGAAAGTCGCTGGGTGAACTTCAGCCGACCATCCAACTTGGATGCGACCAAGCACAGCGTCGTTGAATCACAGGGTGCGGCGAGATAAGAAAGGAACCGTTCTCCCTCGCGAGCCGACACCTTCTCCGCAGACTTGAGCGTGACCAGACGGCGCGCCGCGAAGACGGGAATTTCCGACGCGCACGAGATCACATCGGCGGCCGCGGCTTCGTCCCCATGAAAGACATCGTTATTGAATCCGTCCCCCGCCCCGTCGCCCAGCACCGCACCTCTGATGATCTCCACGGCCCAGTCGCGAAGATAGTCGTCCTCTCCCAGCACCAGATAGACCGGCGCGGGCGCCGCGTGGCGGAACGACGCTTCAAGCTCCTGACATTTCATACGTCTACTTTCGGACCGATAGGCTGCAACAGGTTCACGGTGGTGCTGCCTCGCTCGACCTTGTGGCAGGGAGGGAAGTGGATGAACCGGTGGCCGTCACAGCGACCTGCTTCGACTCAAGATACAGTAAGAAGCGCGACGCCAGGTCTTCGGCAACCAACCGCCCGGCTTGCTCCAACGCGCGATTCTGCAGCACGCGGTTGAACTGCAGGTCCGACGTGATAAAGAACTCCGCCATCCCTTTCGCCGTTTGCGTCCAGACCACCTTCTTCGTGCGCGTCTCCTCGATCTTGACCGTCACGGTCACCTCGGCCCGGCTTTCGAACGTCGCAGTCTGAGTGAAACTGATCGTGGGAAGACTCACCGACAAGATCTGCCCCGTCATCACGAGATCCGCCGCCTCCGAGTCCGACACGACCTGCGCGCCACTCCCCGCTGAGAATTCGTGGCGCACGTAATTGGTATAGCGCGCTTCCAGATTGGGTTCAAAGCTCTTGTTTTCCAGCACACGGATCATGAGCCGAGGCGGCGGCTCCTGTTGCTCGGTGGTCTTGGCGCTCCCGATGGTCGGCCCGGCCCCTTCGACGCGGAACTGGTAGCCGCATGCCGCGAGCACCAGGCTCGCGGCAATGGCAAATGACAAACGGCAGATGGCAAATAGTCGAAGAGGGAGCACGGTCACACCACAAAATTAATCAGCTTTTTCTCGATGTACACGACTTTCTTCGGCTCTTTCCCTTGGAGCCACTCGGCGATCTGGTGACGAGAGAGCGTCTCGACCTGCTCGCGCGTGGCGTCCGTCCCGACTTCGATCTTGCCGCGCAACTTGCCGTTCACCTGAATCGGGATTTCCAGCCGGTCGCTGACCACCAAGGCCGGATCGAAGACCGGCCAGGGTTGATGTGACACGCTCGACTGACGACCGAGCCGTTCCCAGAGTTCTTCCGACAAGTGCGGGGCAAAGGGAGCCAGCAAGAGGACAAACGGCTCGATGAGCGCGCGCGGGCGTTGATCCAATTTGGTCATCTCGTTTGTGAACACCATCATCTGCGCGATCGCGGTATTGAACCGCAGGTCCTCGAGGTCCTCGGTGACCTTCTTGATGGTCTGGTGCAGGAGGCGGCGTTGATCCGGTGACGGCTCGGCGTGGCACACCGCGCTGCCTACAGCTCCTTCCTCAGTGAGCATCAGACGCCAGACCCGTTCAAGAAATCTGGTGATGCCTTCCACTCCTCGCGTGCTCCAGGGTTTCATGGCCTCCAGCGGACCCATGAACATTTCGTACAGGCGCACGGCATCTGCACCGAACTGATCGATCATCTCGTCCGGATTGACGACGTTGCCACGGGACTTGGACATCTTCTGGTTGTCCTCCCCGAGCACGATGCCCTGATGCACCAACTTCCGAAAGGGCTCGGGCGTGCTCACCACACCGGCGTCGTACAAGACTTTATGCCAGAACCGTGAATACAGGAGGTGCAGCACCGCATGTTCGCTGCCGCCGATGTAGAGATCCACCGGCATCCAGTACCGTTCTTTATCCCGGTTCACCAACTCGCCTGCATTCTTCGGGTCGATGAACCGCAGGTAGTACCAGCAGGAGCCGGCCCACTGCGGCATGGTGTTGGTTTCACGGCGCGCCGGTGTGCCGCTCGTCGGATCAACGGTCGTGAGCCAGTCTTCCAGATTCGCCAGCGGACTCTCACCGGTTCCTGACGGCTTGAAATTCTTCGTCTCCGGCAACCGCAAGGGAAGTTGTTCTTCCGGCAACGGGCGTGGTTCGCCGTCCACCCACACGATCGGGAACGGTTCCCCCCAGTACCGTTGGCGCGCGAACAGCCAGTCGCGCAACTTGTAATTGACGGCTTTCGCGCCCGTTCCCTTGCTCTCCAGCCAGGCGGTGATCTTGGGAATCGCGTCAGTCGGCGTCAGACCGTCAATCGAGAAGGACCCATCCGGCGTGGTTGAATTGACGACCTTGCCTCGCTCCGTCTCGACAAAGGCTGCTTGCTCGACGTGGCCCCCCGCGATGACTTCCCTGATCGGCAGTGTGTAGGTACGGGCGAAGGCCCAGTCGCGCGCGTCGTGTGCGGGGACCGCCATGATGGCGCCCGTGCCATAACTCATCAGCACATAATCGGCAATCCAAATGGGCACGCGTTCCCCATTGACCGGATTGATCGCGTGGCCGCCCGTAAAGACACCGGTCTTCTCTTTCTCCAACTCCTGGCGCTGCAACTCGCTCTTACGCACCGTGGCTTCACGATAGCCTGTCACCTCAGTCCGGCGCTCCGGCGTCGTCACGACCTCGACCAGCGGATGTTCCGGGGCCAGCACCAGATAGGTGGCGCCGAAGAGCGTATCCGGCCTCGTTGTAAAAATACGGATGTTGCCTCGAGCGTCGGCCAGCGCGAAGTCCACTTCGGCTCCGATTGAGCGCCCGATCCAATTCTTCTGCATCTCCAGTGTACTCGCCGGCCAGTCCACGAGTTTGAGATCTTCCAGTAAACGATCCGCATAGGCGGTGATCTTCAGCATCCACTGCCGCATGGGTTTCCGGACGACCTCGAAGCCCCCCACCTCGCTCTTCCCATCGACGATTTCTTCATTGGCCAACACGGTTCCGAGCCCTGGGCACCAGTTCACCGGCACCTCGGCCACGTAAGCCAACCCGCGCTCGAAGAGCTTCAGGAAGATCCACTGCGTCCAGCGGTAGTAATCGGGGTCGGTGGTGCTGAGCTCCCGTTCCCAATCGTACGAAAGCCCAACCCGTTTCATCTGGCGTTTGAACGTGGCGATGTTCTGCGCGGTCGTGATCGCCGGATGGACACCGGTCTTCACGGCATATTGTTCTGCGGGCAACCCAAAGGCATCCCACCCCATCGGGTGCAACACCTTGAAGCCCTTCATGCGCTTATAGCGAGACACGATGTCGGTCGCGGTGTAGCCCTCGAGATGGCCGACATGCAGGCCCGACCCGGATGGGTAGGGAAACATGTCGAGACAGTAAAACTTGGGCTTGGCGGGATCGTCCGTGACGCGAAACGTCCGGTGCTGCTCCCAATAGGCCTGCCACTTGGCTTCAATGGTGTGGGGATCGTAGCCCTTGCTCATGGGGGTGCTCTACAGCAATCAGCTTGCAACTCGTATCGGTTTCACTCGGAAGTAAGGCTGATCGCTGACCGCTGATAGCTATTTTCCACGCGGCCAGAATCTAACATAGCCCGTGGAGGGTCACAAGATTGCGCGGATCGCGGCCGGCACAGTTTGCTATACTGGCGCTACGCGATGGGCTTCTACGGCGAACAGATTTTCCCGCGCCTCATGGACTGGATCATGAGCGGGGAAGCATTTCAAAACGAGCGCCGGCGTCTCCTTGCGCACGCGCATGGGACGGTGTTGGAAATCGGGGTGGGGACCGGCCTGAACCTCCCCCACTATCCGAAGACCCTGTCGTGGCTGCATGCCGTCGATCCAGCCAATCTCCTGCCCGAGAGAGTCGTGCAGCGCGGCGCTGGAGCAACATTTCCGATTCAAATCCGGCATGTGAGCGCTGAAATCTTGCCGTACGAAGACGCCTCGTTCGATTGCGTGGCCAGCACCTGGACCCTCTGCACGATCCCCGATCCGGTGAAGGCCCTTCGCGAAGTGCGGCGGGTGCTCAAGCCGGACGGCGTCTTCCTGTTTCTTGAACACGGCCGGAGCGACGACGCAACGATCGCGACGTGGCAGGATCGCCTCAATCCGATCCAGCGTCTCATCGCCTGTGGCTGCAACCTGAACCGGCCGATCGATCGGCTGATCACGGAGGCGGGGCTGAAGATCGACACACTGGACCGCTTCCTGATGCAGGGTGTGCCGAGACTCGGAGCCGAGATGTACCGAGGAGTCGCGGCCATCACGGAACGACGGCGATGAAGACGCCGCTGCTCGTTACCGGCCGACTCCGTCCTTCATCAGCACATGGAAACCCGCAATCGAGGCAAACCGCGATGAGGGGTCCGGCGGGAGTTGCGAGCTGGATTTCGAACTGTGGTAGATGTGGCCGATGCCGAACCGTTCCGCCGCGGCGAGGCAGCCTTCATCATCATCGATATACAGGGAACGTGTCGGGTCGAATCCCAACAGCCGTTGGCAGTTCGGCCAATACTCGTGCCGCATCTTGAGAGCGCCGACCTCGAAGGCGGTGACGATCCGGTCCACGTGCTGATCTACGCGCGTCTTGGCCACCTTGATCTCCACCCCGGACTGATGGGCATTGGTGAGAATCGTGACGCGCTTGCCGAGCCGGCGCAGGTGGCGCAAGAAGTCTTCCGCGTCGGAGAGGAAATCGATCAGGTGGTCGAACTCCTTGGTCAATGCCACCACGTCGATGCCGACTCGTCTCGTCCAGTAATGCAAATCGGTCCAGTCGAGCTCGCCCTCCACTGAGCGGTACATCGTCATCAATCGTGTGCGGGCTTCTTCAAACGCCAGTCCGTGCAGCGCCGCATAGCGTCGCGGCAGTTCCTCTTCAAAGAAGAAATTGTCGAAATGGCGGTCCAGCAACGTGCCGTCCATGTCCAGCAGGACGTCGTCGATCCGGCTCCAATCGAGCCGGTGAGGGGTGAGGGGTGAGGGGGACGGCGTCATGATCAAAGTATAGACGAGGCGGGGCTGGAACACGAGAGCCGTTGTCTTTGTCGAAATCCCTGTGATACGGTCCGGGCAGCATCTGCACATCGAACACACGTTGCATTCGTCATGACTTCCACCCCCTCACCCCTCACCCCTCACCCCTCACC
>CAZKRM010000019.1:0-64683 GCA_964555285.1 uncultured Nitrospiraceae bacterium | reverse complement strand
ACCATCCTACTCCAAGCTGGAGGTTTTTTCGGAAGCTGTTTTGGACAAGAGTGAGGATGTCCCCCTTTCCTCCACTCTCGACAAACACTCTTCCTTACGCGCTCGGATCGACTTTGCTCCGACGTCAACAACCCCCTAAGCTGGAGTAGTGCAAAGTCAAGCAATGACCCCATCTCTTTCCACGTGCGGTTTGAGGACCGCACGGAACAGGTGATCGACTTCAGCCCGGTTCTCGCCGGAGAACTGTTCGGACCGCTGCGGGATGAGCGGCTCTTCAACCAAGTGCGCATCGATCCGGAGGTACAGACTCTCGTGTGGCCGAACGGGGCCGACTTTGATCCGGCCACGCTGCACGATTGGCCGGAACACGAAGCCGCACTCGCGAGCCGCGCGCGGGAGTGGGAACGTAGCTCTGTCTAAGAGGGACGACGCCTCCGTTCGTCATCCAGCTACCGCGGACTCTCATCTTTCATGCCGGTCCTCTGCGCAACGCCCCACAGGCACTAAACATCCCTGAATATTTCTCTGGTTTGTCAAAGTCAAGACGTGACCCTGTAACTTGCTCCTGGGTCATCATGACCCTCTTTTTTCTTCTGCTGCGCCACAAGATTTTGGTCGGCATTTGCTGCTGGTCTCTTGGAAGTTCCGTTGAGGCACACCCTTTAGTTGGCCAGAAGGCGGTGCGTTCCTCGCCTTCTCAAGAATTTTTTCTACCTCCTGTTGTTCTATAGGCGTCAAGGAGTCTGAAAACATCCACCTCACCTTTCCGTCATACATACGTCTCGCCAACGCTGGAGCCACCTCCTCTAACGGCCGCCCCTTCTTGCCACGGTACCAAAAATGGTCGAAGGTCACGAGCGGATTGCCCTTACCATCCATTTCGTCTTTGTGTGCGCCGATCCCAATCCACGTTAGCTTGCGCGCTATGTCCTTATATTTAGCCCAAGGTCTTACCCCTCCGACACCGATGACAGCATCAAATTTCCACAATCGGACCCGTCCCATACATGTATTATTCCCGAACACGCCCGTTCCCTCATCGGGATCGCCCTCGTGCGTCCTCTTGTAGATCAGGGTCCGCATGTGTCTTTGGTTGGCCACAGTGCACCTCCTCACTGAACGATCCACTCTACGGCATCAGTGATACGCTCCGATGGAACCCATCGTCCAATTGCGCGTTTAAGCGACCCACGGATGCCCAATCTCTTTTCGGTCTCAGGAGTGGCACGCTGCGTCTCATCCGAGATCGCGATCGCTCGATCAAACAACTTGCTGGTCCGAGCGTGCCCCCTTACCACAACCAGCCCGTGATCAGGACGATTGCGGCGGAGGTGCGCATTCCCCAGCAGATGCGGAAAATCCTTTGGAGGCCAGGAGTCCGTACCGTCGACATTTTCAGCGGATGCAACCGTGAAATAACCGATGACATAGAGTCGACTTGCGGTGCGAGATCCAACCGGACGCAGCCCGACATAGAATACCAGTAGGTCTCCATCGCCAAGGCGCAGGAGCTGAGCGCGCTTGTTCCGGGTTGGATCCCCGTATGTGAACGTCTCAAACTCTGGGTCATAGTGGGCGGCTGCCTCGCAGTATCGGCGGGGAACGTACTGCGCCAGTGTACCGCCGTGCCGCGCCGGTAAGTCGTGGTAGTACACGCTTCGCGGACTCACGTATTGGGAGTTTTCTGGTATCGGGACGTACTCGAACGTGCTATCTGGAAAGATCGGGCCCAGCGTGCCGCCGCAGCCCATGTCAATGCCGACCCTGAGCAAGAGAATGTTCTTCATCCTGCCAATTGGTTAAACGCTCTTGGTTGTGACAACAAAAGATTCCCGGTACATTTTCGCTCTCCCGCTACTCCAGCCGCTCGTTAGATGGCACGACTCACAACACACGTCTGAAGGCAAGTAGATGCCACCAGGGTTGGTGAACATACACCTGATTCTGCTCAGCACGGCACGTGTAGGTACTCAGCGCTGTATAGGTTTGGGTGGTTGGAAGAGAAAGCCACTTGTCTTTCCAGGGTGTCTCGAACGTCTCCGCGAGAAGGACACCCCAAATCTCATCTTGTCCTTCTAGGTTCCAGACTTCCTTCTTGAATGGAGGAATTCTCTCATTAAGATAGTGGCGGAGGCTGTCATCGGGATTCTGGAGACGTGCGGCTTGGCGCTCAAGGGATCCGAGCCGGCCATGATCGAGCCGGCTCTTCGCTTCAACGAAAAGCCACGCAGACCTGGTAATGATTACGGCGTCGACTCTGCCCGAGTCACACTGGAATTCGAGATATACAACGGACGGGTTGGCACGTTGTTCAACGGCCTTCGCGAAATGGTAGACGGAGTTGATCTCGTGCGTGGTTGCCTTAGCATGATAGAGATGCGGGATGGTAGTCGGGGTCACAGTCTTAGAGATGCTTGCGATCATTTCATGGAAGGCATCCTTGATGATGTTTTCTGTCGTCATCTTCCGTACCTTTTCACAAGGACAACATTGCTGTCGCGTGTCGTATAAGCAGAAAGCGTGTTTCTACCTGCCCTTGTAACGCGCCCACGGTAGCCGAAGTACTTACTGGGCGTCAACTTTGCTCAGAACTCCAACCGGCAATGTTTGCAATCTCACTCTTTTTCACGCCCTGATCTCCCCAGCCCGTACGTCGAGACCAAGATTCGTGCAGCCGAGTTTGAGCCCCGCCACCACCTCGGCCTGTTGGTCGAGTGCCCGCTGATCGGACTCAGGGATTCCGCACAGTGCGCCACAGAAGATATCAAGCCGGTATACATCCGGTCCCACGCGGGCGGTCGCCACGACACTGAGGCACAGGATTGGGCTCATGGCAATGGCCCGGCGCCATTGAGAGATGCGGACAATGGCCCGGTCCACATGCTGCCGATCCTTCTGGAGTTCGGCAAGGAACTCGTCCGGGCTGTCGAACTCGACGATGGCCATAATGAGCTTCCAACCCTAATCCGAGAGGATTCACCTTCTCTTTGGTCTTGCTCCAGCGGGTGGCGCCGAGCGGGCGCCCAAGCGCGCGCAGCGGGGGTCCCTACACCGGGCGGGGGTGCGAGCACGGTTGGGCTGCTCGGCGACAGGCCCCGCTGCTCGTCAACTCACGAATCCTGTAATTCTTTTGCCCGCTTTTTGTTTCGTGCGACTTTCCTCAGCAAGCGCAGCGAGGAGCCACTCCGCGTTGACTTGGGGGCCGAGCAGTCTGGCTCTGCGGACGGTGACGGCGAAATCCCCAGGCGTAAGATTCGTCAGTCGAGCGAGCTCCCGTTCACAGTTACTCTCTGTTCCTGAAGCCATTCCGGAATTCCCGATTGCAACGAGTGTGCGCGCGAAGAGCGCCGATGCCTGCTCGCGCGTGAGGTAATCGAAGCAAATCTTGAGGTCGAACCGGCGAAGGACGGCTGGATCGAGACTGTCCATGAGATTCGTCGAGCAGATGAAGAGTCCGTCGAAGGCTTCCATCTGCACCAGTAGCTCGTTCACCTGCGTCACCTCCCAAGATTGCCGCGCCGTTCGGCGATCGTACAAAAAGCTGTCCGCCTCATCCAGCAACAGCACCGCCCCGTCGGTCTCGGCCTGGCGAAACATGCTCGCGAAGGCCTTCTCGGTTCCGCCCACCCATTTGCTGAGCAACTCGGAGGCGATCCGTTTGAGGAGAGGCTTGTCCAGTCGCTGAGCCAGATACTGAGCCAGAGCCGTTTTCCCGGTCCCAGGTGGGCCGAAGAAACAGAGACGTCCCATGGGACGACGGAGGAGTCCCTCGACAATGGCGCGAACGTCGGGCTTGGCGTTGAGGAAGTCCAGACTGTATTCGACGATGTCATCCGCTCTCGGCAGACTCCGCGACTCTCCGAGCGCCTCAAGGCTGTTTCGGAGGGCTCGCCGCATGAGGCCTTCGGCTTCGCCGGCCTCGTTCACGCCGATGAGCCGCGAGAGGGTCGCCATTCGCTGGATGTGCGCCGGCGTCAATCGTGGCTCCCGGGCCATGGTGGCGATCCATTGCTCCTGAACAGGCAGACCCTCCAATTCGGTCTTCAGTATCTCGCGCCGCACGGACTCCGGTGGATTCGGAATCTCCAGCACATACATGAACCGCCGCAGGAACGCCGGGTCCATTTGACGCACCTCGTTGCTGAGCCAGAAGGCTGGGATAGGATTCGATTCGAGTGTTTTGTTGATCCACGCTTTGCTTTGGCTTGCCCGTGAGCCCATCCCGAAGAGGAACTCGATCCTGCTCGGAAATACATCCTCAATCTCATCGAACAGGATGAGGCTCTCGCGATCGCCCGACAGCATGGCTTGCGAGAATTGGAAGGCACGGAATCGGCCGTGATCGCTCTTCGCCTCTCCTACGGCTAAGTCGGCCTTGACCTCATAGAGGCGGGCGCCAAGATGTGCTGCGAGCGCCCGGACCAACTCCGTCTTGCCCACGCCCGGCGCGCCATAGATCAGGATGTTGACCCCCTTGGTTCCCTGCTTCATTGATTCCGTCAGCAAGCGGCGCATCCAGCGAATATCTTCTTGTAAGTGCAGCAGGCGGCCAAGCTCCAATCGCGGCGGTGGCGCGACACACAGGTACTCATCAAGAAAGGTCGTTAGGTCGCGGTCCTCGCCGAGCAGATGACGGTCGAGTCCGGGCAGGACTTTCAGAACCGAATTAAGCTCTGCCTGTTCCACTGGTTCTAAACAGAGGAGACCCGTGATACTCAGCCTGCCGTCTCGATGCAATGCCCATTGAATCTCCGCGCCGGCGTAACCCAACGCCTCGGCAAGAGCGCTCGCCAGGCGTCTGCCGCTTAACATTCCGAGAAATTGCGAGCAAGCCGCCATAAGTTGGCGGTCACGCAGGAGGAGGGAGAACGCCAGGAGGTCTTGCTCGACACGGCTGAGCCCGATGCGTTCGGCCAATCTGGCCAGATTGCGAAACAGCGCCCCTTCACGCGCCGGCAAGTCCCGTTCAAGCTGCTTGAACCTCTGATAGAGGAATGATCGAATGGATGAGGTATCGAATTCCGGGGCCAGCGACTCACATAATCCCAGCAATCCCAGTACCTCCCGCATCGCACATGCCTGGCGGGCATCCGGTACCTTGGATTTGCCCTCAGTCGAGAAAATGAGCCTCAACGTCCAGAGTTCGACGATGCGGTCACAGGCATGGTCCGTGTCTCGATCTTTGTCAATCTGCGCACCGTTCGCTTCCATGGCAGCCTCCCCATGATGTCGTCTGGTGGTCTTGCCGGGGCTTTCAACCTTTAACTCCCTCGTGCGACAATCTACGTCGCGGTTCAGAGAGCTTGCTCTCAACCGGCTGCCACCCTGCAAGACTTCAGAATGGGAAGGCTGATGGGCGGGAGCGTTCGATGAAAAAGACGCGAGAGACGATCTATCGCTATCTCGTCATGCTGCAGGCGATTCCGAGGGAGCCAGCTGCCATCGGCGTTCGCGCGCTACGGGACCGCCTGGGCGAGGATGGCTTGCAGGTCTCGCTGCGGACCATTCAACGCGATCTGCGGCAGCTCGAAGGGTTGCCGGCGTTCCCGCTGATCTCGCGCGGCGAGGGGAAGGCCGTTCGGTGGTCATGGGAGCAAGAGGCAGCGGCGCTCGAATTGCCGGCCATGGGGCCAAAGCAGGCGCTGGCCTTTCGCCTGGCCGAAGAACATCTCGGCGCGCTCCTGCCGCCGACCACCTTGGAACTGCTGGCGTCCCACTTCCAACGGGCTCGGCAGGTGCTACAGCAAGCCTGGGGAACTCCCGCGGCTGCCTGGGCCCAGAAGGTGCGCATCATCGGCCGGGGGCCTGCCCTGGCCCCGCCCGCAATCAAGCCGGATGTGCACCTGGCTGTCTCAAGGGCGCTGTTTGACGAGCGACAGCTCATCGTGACGTACCGCCCTCGGAACGCGGAACAAGCACGGGGCTACCATCTTCACCCCCTCGCCCTCGTCTTCCGCGACGGCGTTGGCTACCTGCTGGCCACCGCGAAGGGGCATGATGAGATTTGCCAGTTCGCGCTGCATCGCCTAGTGAAGGCCGAGCCGCTCTCGACCGCCGCACGCCGACCGTTGGACTTCGACTTGGACCGGTATCTGTACGAGGAGAGGCAGTTTGGGTATCCGGTCGGCACAAAGGACATCGCGCTCAGGGCGCTGTTTGACGAGGATGCCGCCTTCCATCTGTCGGAACGACCGCTCTCGAAGGATCAACGTTTGCGGAAGCACAAGGATGGGCAGATGCTCGTGAAGGCCACGGTTCGCGACACCCAGGAATTGCGCTGGTGGTTGTTGGGCTTCGGCGACGGAGTGGAAGTCCTTGCTCCCACCTCGCTCCGGAAGGAATTCGCAGCGGTGGCTGCCGCGATGAACCGGCTGTACCACCGCCGTTAGGCCGGTATCGTCAGGAGGAACCCGTGAATCGATCCGAGGTCCATGGGAACGACCTCTCGCGGGTCGTGCGACGCGTGGCCACGTTGCAGGAGCGAATGATGCGGACGGGAGGATTCTAGTCGCTCATCGAGTGGCTGGCAGGATGCTGAAAAAGTCCTGCCGGCATCGTTCTCGCGTCGCTCAGAGACTCCACGTACGGCACGGAGTACGCGTCGCCTCTTCGCTCGCTGCGGCCTTGCCTGCGGAAGGGCGCGTGGCAGGGACCTCTCCTTGCCGCTCCTCCGACCGCGTGCTAAGATGCCGCCTCTTTGAAGATGCCGGCAGCCCCAGGTGCGGAGAGGTGCGAGAGTGGACGAATCGGCGTGCCTGGAGAGCACGAGTCCTGGCAACGGGACCGTGGGTTCGAATCCCACCCTCTCCGCCACTCAAAGAAGTGCTGAGTTATCAGTTTTGAGTTCTGAGTGCTGAGTGCTGAGTTATGAATGCGAAGCTGTGTTCCGTCTCCTTATCCTCTAACTCAGAACTCAAAACTCAGAACTCAGAACTAGTTGAGGAAAGGGGCTGGGCCCTGTGCAACAGAATCCTGCCAACCCCGCCAGGTCCGGAAGGAAGCAACGGTACGCAGGCTCGTCTGGGTGCCGCAGGATCACCTGGCCCCACTCCTTTTTGAAGAAGTTCTGAGTCTTGAGTTGTGAGTTCTGAGTTGAACCAGGCGGTTCGGTCTTTGAACTTAGAACTCAGCACTCAGAACTTATAACTGGAGCTTTGCGACGCGTGGATTATCAGGTCTCTGCCAGAAAATACCGGCCCGGGACGTTCGATGATGTGATCGGACAGCCGCACGTCGTGCAGACGTTGGTCAACTCGATTACGACCCAGCGGATCGCGCACGCGTTTCTCTTCTCGGGCACGCGCGGAGTGGGCAAGACCACGGTCGCGCGCATTCTCGCCAAGGCCCTGAATTGCGAGCAGGGGCCGACCGGCAGTCCTTGCAACACGTGCCCCAATTGTGTCGAGATCACCCAGGGCGCCTCGGTGGATGTGATCGAGATCGACGGCGCCTCGAACACGAGCGTGGACGATGTGCGGGAGATCCGCGAGAACGTGAAGTTCACCCCGTTCCGCGGCAAGTACCGCGTCTATATCATCGACGAAGTCCACATGCTGTCGAACTCGGCGTTCAACGCGCTGTTGAAGACGTTGGAAGAACCGCCGGCCCACGTCGTGTTCATCTTCGCGACGACGGAGATTCACAAGATTCCGGCGACGATTCTCTCGCGCTGCCAGCACTACAACTTCCGCCGCATCGCCCGGACGGACATCATCCAGCGACTGCGCCATGTCGCAAACCAGGACGGCATCACGGTGGAAGACCGGAGCTTGACGGCGCTGGCGCGGGCCAGCGAAGGGAGTATGCGCGACGCGCTCAGCCTGCTCGATCAGGCGGTGGCCTTCGGCGGGAAGCAGATCAATCACCAGGATCTGGAAGTGTTGCTCGGGGCGGTGCCGCAGGAGCAGGTGCGGGCCATGATCGCGGCCGTTGCGGCGCAGGATAGCCCGGCGGCGTTGCGGGTCGTGGCGCAGTTGCTCGACCAGGGGCACGAGTTGCGGGCCTATTGCGCAGAGTTGGTGGAGTACGTCCGCAACTTGCTGGTGGCGGGGATTGTGCCTTCGCCCCAAGAGTTGCGGGGCCTCGTGGAGACGTCCGACGAGGATTTGCGCCAACTGGTCGCTGATGCCAAGGCCTTCACGCCCGAGCAACTCCAAGAGCTCTTTCGCATCTTCACGCAAGCGGAGGACGCTCTGCGATTCAGCGCCCACCCGCGCTTTGTGTTGGAGACGGCTGCTGTCCGGGCCACGAGGTTGCTGCTTCCAAAAGAACAGGGGGCGTCACAACCTGTGCCGAAAGTTCAAGCCGATGCACCCACACCGCGCCCGGCTGCGGCGGCGGAACCTCGACGAACTCAGCCTCCTTCCTCTGGGCCGAAGGTTTCTCCCCCTCCTCCCCAGAGAGCGGCTCTCACAACCGCCACGCAGGCGAGTGGTCAGGCCGGTGCACCATCACAGCCGGACGTCACTCCTTCACGTACCCCAGCCGTTGCCGCTTCTGGCACGAATGGCCGTGAAGAGACACGTGTGGAGAAACCGACGGCTCCCATGCCACCGCCGGTTCCGGACGCTTCCGCTGTAGCCGGCGCTGCTGCGACTCCACCGACGCTCACCCTCGATTGGGAACGGTTCCAGGAAGAGGTTGCGACGGCGCATCCGAACATCGCTCCCTTCCTAGAGATGGGCCGGCTGGCCGGCATTGAAGGCAATCTTGTGACGATCGGGTTTGCCAAACAGGCCACGGTCGCGCGGGCCATGCTCGAAAAAGAAGACAACCTCCGCATGATCGCGGCTCTGTGTCAGCAATTGAATGGACAGCCGGTGCGTCTCCGCGTGGTCGAGCTGACGGACGACGCCCCGCCTGGCCCGACCATGGCGCAGATCCGGGCCGCGAAAGAACAAGAACAACGGCTCGTCCTCTTCCAGCAGGCGCGCGCGAATCCCTTGGTGAAGCAGGCATTGGAGATTTTCGGCGGCGATCTGGCCGAGGTCCGGCAGGTGTCCCCCCAGAAGGAGGTTCGTGAATGAAGACCCCATTCGGCAATATGGGTAATATCCTGAAACAGGCGCAGGCCATGCAGGAACAGATGGCCAGGATCCAGGAGCAAGCCGCGTCGAAGACGGTGGATGGTACGGCGGGCGGCGGGATTGTGACGGTCACCGCGAACGGCGCCCTGCACGTGGTCGGCGTCAAGATCGATCCCGAAGTGGTGAAGTCCGGCGATGTGGAGATGCTGCAGGATCTCGTGACCGCCGCGACCAATGAGGCGTTGCGCAAGGCGCAAGCCATGGTGGCCGAGGAGATGAAGACAGTGACGGGCGGAATGAAGATTCCGGGGTTGTTTTGATTGGGCAGGGGATGGAGGTGCCTGGAATGACTCCCATGCTCCCGGAACCCGCGCTTCGGAAAGCGCTCGTTCGACGGCCGCAGTAGGGAGCCATTCCAGGCACCTCCATTAAGGAAGATAAACCGATCGTTGCCCGGTCTGTCTGTGTCTGGAAGCCGGTCACAAGTAAAGGAAGAGATAGATGGCGGTTGATCAACAGGGATTGCTGGCGCAATTAACCCGTGAGTTGGTGCGTCTGCCGGGTATCGGGCAAAAGACGGCCCTGCGGCTGGCCTTTCATGTGCTCAAGGCGGATCGTCACGATGCATTGAGACTGTCCGATGCGATCCGTGCGGTGAAGGATGGCCTCACCTTTTGCCGGCAGTGCCGCAACATTGCGGAAGGGGAACTCTGCGAGTTTTGCCTCGATCCCAAGCGGGACCGGACCAAAATTCTCGTTGTGGAAGAACCCAGCACGCTGTATGCCGTCGAGCGGGCGGGCGGGTTCCGCGGTCTCTACCATGTGCTGTTGGGTACCTTGTCGCCCCTCGATGGGATTGGGCCGTCGGATATTAAGGTCGATGAATTGGTCGAGCGCGTGAAGGGGGGCGGCGTAGAGGAAGTCATTGTCGCGACGAACCCCACGATCGAGGGCGAGGCCACGGCGATCTATTTGACGAAGGTGTTGAAACCGTACGGGGTCCGCGTCTCCAGAATCGCGTACGGCATTCCTGTCGGAACGGATATCGAGTTTGCCGACGAAGTCACGCTGATCAAGTCTATCGAAGGCAGGCGGGACCTCTGACGCGCCGCTCCGTTCTCTTGTCTACGTCGCTCTTCTGTGACAGCCAGGTGACACTCGAATCAGGAAACCGTCGTCAGTCTGAACGGGGCGCTTTCGGGAGCGTGCGACTATTGACCGCCCCAGGAAGGCGTTGCTATAGTGCTGCGTTCGGAAGGTCGTTGCAAGCGTGATGTGACGATGAAGTCGAGCCGCTCCTCCAAACAAGCTCCGGTCAAACGCCGGCCCAAGGCTATCGTACGTAAGCCACGCGTGTCTGCCCGCGGCGCAGGTAAGAAATATCCCGACATCCGGCGCGATCTTGAGCGCCAGCGCGCCGCGATCCTGGACGAGGCGGGCGAGGTCCTGACAAACCGGATCGCCAAAGAAGCCCTGCCGGATGTGAGCGACCAGGCGTCGGCCGAAGAGGACCAGTATTTTTCGCTGCGGATCAAGGAACGGGAGCAGAAGCTGCTCCGAAAGATCGACGAAGCGCTCGATCGGCTTGCCAAGAACACGTATGGGATTTGCGAGCAATGCGGGGAGGAGATTCCATACAAGCGACTGAAAGCGCGCCCCGTGACCACACTCTGCATCGAGTGCAAGACGCTCCAAGAAGAGAAAGAGCGGACTCGCCAATAGGCACGACGCTCTTTTTCACTGCTTCAACGCCTTCACGCGAGTCCGCGCCACCGCCGCCCGGTCCGCCTCTTCCGGAATCCCCTCGACCAGCGCCAAGTAGGTTTCATACTCCGAGATCGCCCGCTTCCGATTGATCGGCTCGTACGCTTCGGCCAGGTTGTACCGCGCAACGGGATAGTTGGGGCGGAGCGTCACGGCTTTCTCGAACGACGCACGCGCCTTGTCCTTCTCGCCCAGCTTGGCGAACACGGTTCCCAGGTTGTTCAAGACATCGGGCGTGTTGGGGCGAATCGTGAGCGATTGTTGCATCTCCGTCTTGGCCTTCTCCATCTCGCCCTTGACTTCCCACGCCAACCCGAGCTTATGGTGTGCTTCGGCGAGCCAGACTTTGTTGGAGAAGCCGCTGGCGATGGCCTTCTGGTAGGCATCGGCCGCAATGTCGTAGTTGCGCGGGCCGCAATAAGCAAGCTGGGCCGCCTGCCCCCGCGCAAATTCCTGGAGCGAGGCGAAGGGCTCCTTGTCTTCCGCTCCCTGGCTGTCGATCCGCTGGTCGCCCCTCGCACTGCGGGGATTCCGCAGGCGATCGAGAAACTCCTTGCGGTAGGGAGAGAAGAGGCGGGAATAGGGATCGATGGCAAAGGATGCTTGCAGCAACGTGGGCTCATAGCGATCGCCGACCACGAGGTATTGCGTCGTGGATTTCTCGTCCCCTGTTTCATAGAGCGTGCTCGATTCCATGTTCCCCTTCGTGGCGAGCTTGGCCACACTCAGATAAAATTCCAGCGATGGTTTGAGTTGCAACAGCGTGTCGCGGAGGACCGAGTAGGGGGACAGATCGAGGCCTGCCGGATAGGTGAACAGGGCACCAACGAGCAGTCCATCCGCATCGAAGAAGTAGGATTCCTCGCTCTTGGACGGGCTGCGATCGGCCGGGATACGGAGTTCCTGCCCGCTTCCCCACGCAATCTTTTCCACCGGCAGGGAAGCGTGCCGCTGATGAAATGCGGCCTTCTGATCGCAGAGCGCAACGGACTTCAGTAAGGTAAGGTCGCTGGCAGAGGGCGGGAGGTTGGGTTTCGGCGCGGTGCTCTCACACCCGAACACGAATACAAGCGCAAGAAAGGCGCACCAGACAACTCTTCGTGGGTGTGAGCAGGTGAGCCACATGGGTGAGACGACGGTACGCCGGAAGCATACACCACTCGCTTGTGAAGATGCGAATGAGAGGACGAGAGAAGCTGATGGGGGAAGAGCACCGGGACAGGGGCCTTGCCGGAAAGCGGGGCCTTTTACCAGAGTGATAGGCGGAGGATGGATTACCTCCGCTGCGTGTCGAGCATGGAATCTTCGGTCGTGTAGCCGAAGAGATACGGTGACTGGTTCGTCAGTGAGTATAAGGGCCGGTTAATCCCGTAATCGAGCGCCTGGCCGACAGGATGGAGGAGGAACCCCAGCCAGCGCCAAGGGTTATCGTTGATGGGCGATGCGGCAGCGGGGTCGGAATACACGAGGGAGGTGCTATCCATCACGCTGTAGATGCTCATGGGGGCGCCGTAGGCCTTGTCGCTTTCACTCATCTCTCCTTGGCGGCTCCCCGCACACGCGCTGACCGTCAAAGCCGCCGTTACAGCAATGCCCGCGAGAAGAATGTGTCTGGACATGTCGTCTCCTCCCTGCCGTTTCACTCTCACAGATGCCGGATCGGCGAATTCAAGGAAAAGTCTAGCCGACCTTTCGTATTCTGTCCAGTCAGCGTCGCCTTCCGGAAATGGAAGTGGGATAGTGCGGGATTGTCTGGATTACGAGGACCGCAGCGAGAGAAATGGTGGGCGATACTGGTATCGAACCAGTGGCCTCTTCCGTGTGAGGGAAGCGCTCTCCCACTGAGCTAATCGCCCACGCGGGCCGGAGTCTAGCACGGCGCCCTCGCCTGGTTCAACTTGGCAGGCGAGGGCGCCGTGCATTCAACATTGCCACCATCGGTGGCCGTTTGCCTTGACATCCCCGAAATCGGCTTCCTACAATGTGCCTCCCGTCTCTCATCCGCGTGGAGTTTCCATCCTCATGCGACAGGACATTGTGATTATCGGAGGGGGCCTCGCCGGCTCTGAAGCAGCCTGGCAGGCCGCCACCCGAGGGGCCAGAGTCACGCTGTACGAGATGCGCCCCAAGGAGCCGACCAAGGCGCACAAGACGGGCTGGTTGGCCGAGCTGGTCTGTTCGAATTCTTTAGGGTCCAACGAGCTGCTCAATGCGCCGGGGATTCTCAAAGAGGAAATGCGGCGCCTGAATTCGCTCGTGATCCGCGTGGCCGACGAGGTGCGAGTCCCGGCCGGATCGGCCTTGGCGGTGGATCGCGAATTGTTTGCGCAGAAGATCACGCAGACGCTCGAAGGACATCCCAATATTCGGATCGTTCGAGAAGAGATCAAGGATATCCCGGGGGATTGTGTCTGTATCATCGCGACCGGGCCCTTGACCTCGGATGGTTTGTCGCAGGCCATCGCCAACCTGACCCACGCGAAGCACTTGTACTTCTTCGACGCGATCTCTCCGATCATCGATGCCGAGAGCATCAATATGGAGATCGTGTTCCGCGCGTCGCGCTATGACAAAGGCGGCGATGATTATCTGAACTGTCCCATGGACGCTGCCGCCTATGATGCGTTGTACGAGGCGATGGTGAAGGCCGAAAAAGTCCAGCCGAAGGAGTTCGAGAAGACCCCGTACTTTGAAGGATGTATTCCGATCGAAGTCATGGCCGAGCGAGGGCGGCAAACCATGCAATTCGGTCCCCTCAAGCCGGTCGGCCTGGAGGATCCCCGCACAGGCGCTCGTCCCGCAGCCGTGGTGCAGTTGCGGGCTGAAAACCACCATCGGTCCTGTTACAACATGGTGGGCTTTCAAACCAAGTTGACGTATCCGGAACAGAAGCGCGTCTTCCGCATGATTCCCGGTTTGGAGCAGGCGGAGTTCCTCCGGTACGGCAGCCTGCACCGGAACACCTTCATCAACTCGCCGGAGTTGCTTCGGAACACGCTTCAGCTCAAGGCGCGTGGGACACTCTTCTTCGCCGGTCAACTGGTCGGGGTGGAGGGATACACGGAGTCTGCGGCAATGGGAGGGCTTGCCGGCATCAACGCCGCACGTGGACTGGCGGGGCAGCCGCTGTTGGTGCCGCCACCGACGACGGCGCACGGCTGCTTGGTCTCCTACATCACGACCAGCGATCCCAAGCATTTCCAGCCGATGAACACGAATTTCGGGCTCTTCCCACCGGCGCCGAGCAAGAGCCGGGATAAAGAGCAGAAGCGGCGAGCCATGGCGCAACGGGCGATTGAGGATCTCGAGGCATGGAAGACGCAATCCGGGCTTTCGTGACGTTTCTCGACAGGCAACAGGGAGCGTCCCCCCGGACCATTCGCAGCTACGAGTCCGACCTGCGCCAGTTCTCGACGTTCCTCGGCAGAACGATCCGAGCGAGACAAACGCCCACTCCGGGTGTTGTCGAGGTCGAACATATCAGGGACTATCTGGTGTGGCTGGATGAAAAGGGGGTGAAAAAGAGTTCTCTCGCCCGCAAGCTTGCCACCCTTCGTAGCTTCTATCGCTTTCTCATTCGTGAAGGGCTGTTGGCCCGCAACCCGGCCGAAGCCATCAGGACCCCACGACTGCCGAAACCGCTCCCGCGCGTGCTGACGAAGGGTGACGCGAATGCCTTGATGGAATTTCCTGACGGCCGGACGCCCCGCTCTCTCCGCGACCGTGCCATTCTGGAAACGCTCTACTCGACCGGGGCGAGGGTCAGTGAGTTGGTCGGAATGAATGTCGACGATGTGAACTGGACAGAGGGGCTCGTCCATCTGCGTGGCAAGGGTCGAAAGGAACGGATCGTGCCGATTGGAAACGTGGCGGTCGAGGCGATCCGCGACTATCATGCCTCCTTGGCGCCTGACGCCTCACGCCTCACGCCTCACGCCCGATCGGCGAAGCCGATCTTCCGCAACCACCGAGGGACTCGCCTGACCGTGCGAAGCGTCGCTCGAATCGTGGCGAAGTATTCCCGCCGCTTGCCCGGTGGGCCGGTGAATCCCCATGCGCTCCGCCATTCTTTTGCCACGCATCTGCTCGATGAAGGGGCGGACTTGCGCGCGATTCAAGAGATGCTGGGGCATGTGTCGCTCGCGACGACGCAGAAGTATACGCACGTGGCGATGGATCATCTGCTCGCGGTGTACGACCGCGCCCATCCGAGGGCCGGCCACAAGAGCGAGCGGCAGCCGGTGGGAAAGGGTAAGCCGGCGTGAAGATCCGGTCCACCACCATTCTCTGTGTGCGGCGGGACGGCCGGGTCGCAATGGGCTGTGACGGTCAGGTCACCGTCGGCACCACCGTCATGAAGCGCAACGCCAAGAAGCTGCGACGCATGCATGGGGATCGGATCTTGGCCGGTTTTGCAGGGGCCACCGCCGATGCCTTCACGCTGTTCGAGAAATTCGAGGCGAAGTTAGAAGAGTATCGCGGGAACCTGACCCGTGCGGCGGTTGAGTTGGCGAAGGACTGGCGAACCGATCGGGTCTTGCGCCGGTTGGAAGCGCTCTTGGCTGTGGCGGACTGCGACCAGTCCTTCATCATTTCGGGCACCGGCGACGTGGTGGAACCGGAGGACGGCATTCTCGCGATCGGCTCCGGCGGCCCCTACGCGCTCGCGGCGGCCCGGGCCCTGATAGGCCACTCGAACCTGGATGCGCGCGTGATCGTTGAGGAAGCCATGAAGATCGCGGGCGCCATCGACATCTACACCAATCAAGAAATCATCATCGAAGAACTCAAGGGATAGGACATCTTGCCGTATGGGTCCTGACCAGTCTGCCGCACCGCTCAATCTGAACAGCCTGACGCCGCGTCAGATCGTCGAGGAATTAGATCGCTACGTCATCGGTCAGCGCGACGCGAAGCGCATGGTCGCGATCGCGCTCCGCAATCGCTGGCGGCGGCAGCAATTGACGCCCGATCTCCGGGACGAAGTGATGCCCAAGAACATCATCATGATCGGGCCGACCGGCGTGGGAAAGACGGAGATCGCTCGGCGCTTGGCAAAGCTGGCCCAGGCGCCGTTCATCAAGGTGGAAGCCTCCAAGTTCACCGAAGTCGGCTATGTCGGCCGCGATGTGGAGTCGATCATCCGTGACCTCACCGAGCTGGCGATCAATATGGTCAAGTCCCGGCATCTTCACGACGTCGAGCACAAAGCCGAACATCTAGGGGAAGAGCGCGTGCTCGATCTGCTGTTGCCTCCCATCGTCCCCAAGAGTGGGACCGGGCTGTACGACGAAACCGGCCACGAACCCACGAGCCCGCCTGCTGCGGAGTCGCAGGATGCGACACGCTCGAAGTTGCGGTTACAGCTTCGGGAAGGCAAATTGGATCACCGGTCGGTCGAGCTCGAGGTCAAGGAGCGCGCCATGCCGGTCGGTGTGGTCTCCAACATCGGAGGGCTCGAGGATTTAGAGAACAACCTCCGTGACATGTTAGGCGGAATGTTTCAGGGGAAAAAGAAGAACCGCCAGATGAAAGTGCCCGAGGCGCTGAAGCATCTGACTCAGGAGGAGGCGCAGAAGCTCATCGATATGGATGAAGTCGTCCGCGAAGCCATCGCCAAGGTGGAGCAGGCCGGGATCGTGTTTCTCGATGAGATCGACAAGATCGCCGGCCGCGAGCGGACGATGGGGCCCGATGTCTCCCGGGAAGGGGTCCAGCGCGATCTGTTGCCGATCGTGGAAGGTTCGACCGTGAACACGAAGTACGGCCCCGTGCACACGGACCACATCCTCTTTATTGCAGCCGGCGCCTTCCACGTGGCGAAGCCGTCCGACTTGATCCCGGAGTTGCAGGGGCGCTTTCCCATTCGCGTGGAGCTGTCCCCATTGACCAAAGGAGACTTTGTAAGAATCTTGACGGAGCCGCGTGGGGCATTGGTACAACAATACCAAGCGCTGCTCGCGACGGAGGGGATCACGCTGGACTTTGCGAAAGACGGGATCGAGGAGATCGCCGCGACCGCCGTACTGGTGAACGAACGAACGGAGAATATCGGAGCCCGCCGCCTGTTCACGATGATGGAGCGGCTGCTGGAACAAGTGTCGTTCGAAGGGCCGGAGCTGCCCGACAAAAAGGTCATGATCGACGCGCCGTATGTGCAAGGTCGTCTCCGCGACATCGTCAAAGACGAGGACCTGAGTCGATTCATTCTGTAACGGTGGATTCTCTGTGGTCATGAGGCTGCTCAACAAGGTCATCCAGCGAGGCCGCAGGGTGCGCGATGCGAGGAATAACGAGCATCACGTTTGCGCACGCCGCCGAGTCGGTGAGGCGGCCGGTTCCGTAATGTTCGACTTTGACCGAGAACGAAGCTGGGGACATTTTTCAGCAGCCTATAGCTAGGAGCGAAGCGACGTATGAACAAACTCATCAAGAAAGCCGACGTCCTGATCGAGGCTCTCCCGTACATCCGGACCTTTGCGGGGAAGACCGTGTTGATCAAATACGGCGGCCATGCCATGACCGAACCGTCTCTCAAAGAGCGCTTCGCCCAAGATATCGTGCTCCTCAAGTACGTCGGACTGAATCCGGTCATCGTGCATGGGGGTGGGCCGCAGATCGACAAGATGCTGGATCGTCTCGGCATCGAAGCCAAGTTCCGACATGGGGTCCGTGTGACCGACGAAGCCACCATGGAAATTGTGGAGATGGTCCTGGCGGGCAAGATCAACATGGAAATTGTAGACCTGCTGAATCGTCACGGCGGACGGGCGGTGGGTCTGAGCGGAAAAGACGGAGGCCTGCTTCTCACCAAGCCCCTGACGGCAAAAGCGTGGGCTGCGAGCCTCGAAAAAGATCTCGACGATGGGGAAGCCGAGGAAGACTTCGGGCTTGTCGGCGATGTGCAGTCCATCGATCCCAGCTTAATTCTCAAGCTGCAGCAGGACCATTACATCCCGGTCATCGCCCCGATCGGCACCGACCGGGAGGGGAACACCCACAACATCAACGCGGACCTGGTCGCCGGCTCGATCGCGGCGGCCTTGCGGGCCGAGAAACTCGTGATGCTGACGGATATCAAGGGCATTCGGGATGCGAAAGGGCGGCACCTCTCGACCGTGTCCCGCAAAGACATCCAGCGGATGATCAAGAAAGGCACGATCAGCGAAGGGATGCTGCCCAAAGTCCAGGCCTGCCTGACGGCGTTGGCCGGTGGTGTCAGTAAAGCCCATATCATTGACGGCCGCATGCCGCACGCGATCCTGCTCGAAATCTTCACGCGCAAAGGCATCGGGACCGAGATCGTGGCCTAACCCAACTTCCGTCATTCCTCCAAGCTTATACGCGGGGTGAAGAGCGCAAGCATGAAACCGAACCGAGCGGCGTCGCCGGAGGCCTGGGCATGGGCCTGCTCAGCTTCCCTGCCCCGCCGGCTTGACAAGGCATTTCCGAATCGGCCAGTCTCCTCTCGATCATGGCTGACGACGATGCGCCAGAGCGTTCTCACGCCGTTCCCGATTCGCCCTTCGCGGTTTCCCCGAAGCCTCAGCCGTTCCCGCGCCGGACGAAGATCGCCCTGTGGTCGCTCGTCACCCTCCTGCTATTCATCCTGTTCGGCTTCTTCGCCCTCCCGCCGATTCTCAAGTCCGTCGCGACGAAAAAGCTGACCGAACTGTTGCACCGCGAGACCTCGATCCGCGAGATTCACGTCAACCCCTTCGCGATGACGGTGCAGATCCTGGGGGGCACGATCAAGGAACGCGAGGGAACGGATCGCTTCGTCTCCTTTGACGAGCTCTTCTTGAACATCGAGGCCATGTCGCTGATTCGGCTCGGTCCGGTCGTCAGCGAAGTCCGCCTCAAAGACCCTTTCGTTTCGATCATTCGGAACGACGATCTGACCTACAACTTCTCCGATCTGCTCGACGAGTTCGCCAAACCGCCCGCTTCGCTCGCGCCGGAACCGCCCAAGGGCAAAACCACACCCCTGCGCTTTTCGATCAATAACATTCAGTTGCTGAACGGCGGGATCGACTTCAGGGATCGCCCCAAGCGCACGGATCATGCGGTGCGCGACCTGACCATCGTCATTCCCTTCCTCTCGAATCTGCCGGCCTCCGTGAGCATTTTCACCCAGCCGGAATTCCGAGCCACGGTCAACGGCACCCCGGTGGCGTTGCAGGGCAAGACCAAACCTTTTCACGAATCGTTGTCCACTGAGATGGCGCTGAATGTCCGCGACTTCGATATCCCCAAGTATCTCGAATATCTCCCCGGCCGGTTGACGTTCAAGTTGCCGTTCGCCCTGTTGGACACCACCCTGACCGTCGCATTTACCCAATTCAAAGACCGGTCACCCGTGCTGACAGTCAGCGGCGGCCTTCAGATCAAGAAGCTGACCGTCACGGAGTTGGACGATCGCCCGGTTCTGGATCTCCCGCTCCTGGATGTGAGCCTCGAACAGATCGATGTGTTCGGCAAGAACGCCGGAGTCAAGTCGGTTTTGGCGAAAGATCTCGCGGTGTCGATTCGACGCGGCCAGAACGGAGCCCTGAACGTGGCCTCGCTTGGCATGACATCTACTCCGGCTTCGGACGCCCCACGGCCTGCCGCTGATCGACCGCCAACCAACGAACAACCGGCCAAACCGCCTGCTACGCCACAGGACGCCAAGGCGGAAACCAACAAGGAGCCGTCGTTTACTGTCGCGGTCGGCGAACTGACGTTGGCCAACGCCCGGATCACGTTCACCGACGAGACGACGACCCCGCCGTTTGGCGCCACGATCCATCCGCTCAACCTCACGGTGAGCCACTTCACGAATGCGTCCGGCAAGCCAACGGGTCTCGACCTGTCGCTGACGACCGACGCAAGGGAGACGATCACTCACCGGGGGGAGATCGTCGTCGAGCCGATGTCCGCCACCGGGATCGTGGTTGTTGCGGGCATTCCGCTGAAGCGTTACGCCCCCTACTACGGCGGCCCGTTGCTCTTCACCGTCGAGGAGGGATCGCTCGGTATCTCGGTCCGGTACTCGTTCGCCAAGACGGCTGCGGGCACGGAGACGAAACTGTCTGACCTTGCGGCGGTTCTCAAGTCGCTACGGCTTCGGAAGAAAGGCGAGAAAGCGGACTTCCTCACGCTTCCCGAGTTGACCATCAAGGGGGGAACGGTGGATGTCAACGGGCACAGGGTCGGCGTCGGGGAGCTTGCCTCACACCAAGCCGGCCTGTTGGTCCACCGCGCAAAGGATGGCACGATCAATCTCACGAAGTTGGTCGCCTCGCCAGAACCGACGACCTCCCCGCCGGCCTCGACTGCACCAGTCTCAACGGCGGAAGACACGAAAGGCTCGGCGCCGCCCTGGCAGATCGATCTCAGCAAATTGACGCTGGACCGGTACGCAATCACGATCGACGACCAGGCGCCATCCGAAGCGGTTCCTATCCGCGTCGAGCCGATCTTCCTCTCGATCGAGAACTTCTCCACGGCCAGGAACAACAGAGCTGCGGCAACGGTCAAGCTCACGGTGAACAAGACGGGCGCGCTTGCCGCCCAGGGCTCGGTTGGCATCGCCCCGCTCGGCGCCAACCTCGGACTGGACCTGAAAGGCCTCGACCTGGTTCCCCTCCAGCCGTATTTCACCGACAAGATTCTGCTGACGGTGACGAGCGGAGCCCTCTCGGCCAAAGGCCTCGTGACGCTGGCCACGACGAAGAGCAACGAGACCGCTGTCACCTTCGTGGGCGACACGGCACTGACCAAGTTCGCGACCGTGGACAAGGCGAACTCGGAGGAGTTTCTGAAATTCGGGGCATTGGCGGTGACCGGCATTCAGGCTGCTTCCCTGCCGTTCAGCCTGGACGTCAAGGACGTGAGCCTGAGCGATTTTTCAGCTCGCCTTCTCGTGAACCCCGAAGGCTCGCTGAACGTCAAGCACCTCCTCGCCGCCCAAGCGGAGCCGGCTCCCGCGCAACCGGTTGAACCGGCAAAGGCGAAGGACGGAGAAACCGGAACAGAGGGGGCGCAGCCAGCGCCCAGCCCCATCAAGATCGGAACCGTGACGCTCCAAGGCGGGACCGTCGCGTTCACCGATCGGTCGGTCAGGCCGAACTACTCCGCCAGCCTGACCCAGATTGCCGCCACAGTGTCCGGCCTCACTTCGGAAGCAGGGCAACCGGCGGATTTAGAATTCCACGCCAAGCTGGACGATCTGGCCCCCTTCGACCTGACGGGCAAGATCAACCCGCTGGCGAAGGATCTGTTCGTGGATACCAAGCTGGATCTCAAAGGGATGGAATTGAGCCCGCTTACGCCCTACGCCGGCAAATATGCCGGATACACGGCCCAAAAAGGACAGCTTTCGCTCGACCTCAAGTACCTGATCGACCATAGCAAGCTCGACTCCACGAACAAGGTGCTGATCAGCCAGTTCACTTTCGGAGACTCGGTGGACAGTCCGGATGCCACCACACTGCCGGTGAAACTCGCCGTGTCGTTGTTGAAGGATCGGCATGGGGACATCTCGCTCGACCTGCCCGTGACCGGATCGTTAGATGATCCCAAGTTCAGCGTATGGGGCGTGATTCTCGACATTATCAAGAATCTGCTGGTGAAAGCCGCCACGTCTCCGTTCGCTCTGTTGGGCTCGCTGGTCGGCGGCGGGGAAGAACTGAGCCATCTGGAGTTCGACGCCGGGACAGCCACACTGGGCGCGGGGGCGGAAGAGCGTCTCAAGAAAATCTCCACCCTGCTGACGGAGCGGCCCGCCCTTCAGCTTGAGATCGCCGGACGCGTGGATCCGGAACCGGACAAGCAAGGGCTCACGCGCGTCCTGTTCGAACGCAAGGTGAAGGCGCAGAAGTTGGCGGATCTCGTCAAGCGTGGTGAATCGGCGATGTCGGTGGATGACATCACCGTCGAGCCGGCGGAATTTCCCACGTACCTGAGGCAAGCCTACAAGAAGGAAGACATTCCAGGCCGGCCGACGAATTTTTTTGGGTTTTTGAAGGACGTCCCGGACGCAGAGATGGAACGGCTAATGCTGAGCGCAATCACGGTGGGCGATGACGAACTGCGCCAACTGGCCCAGCGCCGCGCCCAGACCGTCAAGGACTATTTCCTCACGGTGGGGAAGCTTCCGCCGGAACGGCTGTTCCTCGTCGAGGGTGGCGCGGCCCCATCGGACAAGAAACCGGCCGGCAAGGCGAGTCGCGTGGATTTCATCATCAAATAGCAGGGAGCGCGCTCCCGTTGAACCTAGCCCGTGAAGCGTCGTTCGTGAAGCGCACGATCACCGATGGCTGCTGATACCCGACTGATGGCTCACCTTCAGGCCGTGGTCGGGGAACGCCACCCTGTTTCCTCGCCGGAGAAGCTCAAGGAGACCGAGCATTATCTGACGGAGCAGTTCCGTCAGCTTGGTCTCGACGTGGCCGCCCGTCCCTTCGCGGCTCTGGGCGGAACCTATCGCAATCTGATCGGCACAGCGGTTCCCTCTTCAACCAAGGACGACCAGGCGCTGCCGCCGCTGATCGTCGCCGCACATTACGACACAGTACCGGGGTCACCGGGCGCGGACGACAACGCCAGCGGACTCGCCGTGCTGTTGGAAGTCGCGCACCGACTTCGGGACGTTCAGCTTGCTCGTTCCGTGCAGTTCATCGCGTTCAACCTGGAGGAAGAGAACCTGCTCGGGAGCCTGGCCTATGCCGCACAGCTTCATGAAGCGGGTCAGACCATCCTGGGTGCGATTGTTTTGGAATGTGTCGGCTACGCGCGTTCGGAGGAAGGTTCGCAGCAAACACCGCCGTTGGGAAGGGGCGCGTCTTGGCGCGCCTGGGGTGGGCGGGTGCAAAAGATGCCGATCACCGTGCCGTCGGTCGGGAATTTCCTGGCCATCGTCGGCAACGGCGCGTCCGCCGAATTGACCGGTTCAATTGAACGCGCAGCCAAGCCGTACCTCCCCGTAGTCCCGCTCGTGGTTCCCGGCCAAGGCGAATTGCTGCCCGACACCAGGCGCAGCGACCACGCCGCCTTCTGGTACTACGGGTATCCGGCCGTCATGCTCACCGACACCGCCAACTTCCGCAATCCGAATTATCACCAACCCACGGACACGATCGAGACGCTGAATCTCGACTTCATGAGCCGGGTTGTCGATGGCCTCGTCGCGGCGGTGATTGAGCTGGCAGGTCAGCCCGCGTCGTAGCTTTCAGAGAGTGATTTCGCTAGACTGCGGGCCGATCGGTTGCTAAGCAGCGCCTCAAAAAGAGAATGCTGCAGAAATTCGACGGTCAGAAAGTCTGTAGTGCACCGGATGCCTACTGGGGAAGGAACGACTCCAAGCGGAGCGTATTCTCGTTCTGCAGACGCCCTCTAAGATCACGGTGTCATGAAACCGTCCATTGATCCTCAAGAACTCGCCCGCCGGTTCAATGAAGATGAAGCGGTGTGGAGAGAGTACCAACGGCTATGTCACATACGCCGTCGATTTGGACACGGCAGCGCCTTGCCGAGTGAGCTTCTCGACCGGCTCGATTGGCTGACGGCTGAACGAGCCATTCGATCCATTCGCTGCGTTGGAAGGGTCCTGTCATGAAGCCGCTCAAACCACTCGAATCCATGATCCTCACGATCCGCGAACGCAAAGTCATCATCGATGCCGATCTCGCCGTGCTCTACGATGTGCCCACAAAAGCTTTGAATCAAGCGGTCAGACGCAACGCGGATCGTTTCCCGCGCGATTTCGTCTTTCGGCTCACCCTGAAGGAGCGGCTGGCTTGTGATTACGGGGGTGACGCGCTACTATTAACTGCGTTTCACGTAGAACAGGAGGTGCTCATGAAACTCACGTATGACCCTCGCCACAACATCGCCTACCTCCGTCTCCACGCCAAAACCGCCGAAGTGGAGACCGTTCACGTGAGCGATGAGATCAACATCGATTTGGCTCCGGACGGCACGGTGTATGGCATCGAACTGCTGAACGCGAATGCTCAATTGTCCCGCGAAGATGCCGGCCAATTGGTGTTGCAGAACGAGGCTACCGGGGAGCGGACTGCCGTCAAACTGCCGCTGTCTTAACCCGCCTGGCATGCCGCCCGCGTGTCCGACATCTGCACTGTGCAGACCCAGCCAGCCGCCAGCCGCCGACGACTCGATGAGATGAAGAACCGGCTTTCGGCGAAGACTCGTCGTGCGATCTCTCGCATGTTCGGCCAGCTCGACTACGAGGTCCTCGGTCGCGTGTATTGCCACGAAGGAGGCGATGCCTTTTGGAAGGCGAAGCGCGGGCCGTGCCAGCGGCTGGGAATTAGGCTGGCTGAAGCGCTGATGGCGCGGCTGAAGCCGGGCGGACGGAGTCTGTATGTCGGTGCGGGGGTGGCGGAGCTTCCGGCGCTGGCGATGGAGACGTTGGAGTTAGGTCGTGACGCGCTTGCCTACAATCTGCGACGCCACGAAGTCCAGGCCTTGAACCATGCTTGCCAGTCGCTGCCTTTTCAGTTTCGCGCTGCGGATGCCGGCGAGGCTGCGGGCCGGTTCGATCATCTCTGGATCGTGAGCGTGCTGAATGACCCCGAACGATTTCCCGAACTGTCCGCTTTGTCTTACGGGCGGGCGAATCCCGCTATCTTCAAGCCGGACAAGTTTGTGGTGGAATGCCGCATCGTGAAGGCGCTGATAGACCGATCCCTCCGCAAGCTGAGATTGCCCGCGTTGGTCACGACCTCGACGGAAGAAGTGGTATGGATTGCCGAGTGGTGCCACAGGCGGCTGGTTCCCTACAGGGTGGAGCGGAAAGCATACCCCACTGCGCTAGTCGGCGATCCGGTGTGCTTCGTCAGAATAGGTGAGAGACCGTCAAAAGTCTAAAGGTCTGAAAGTCATCAAGTCCTTCGCTAGAGACTTTCGACTTTAGGACTTTAGGACTTGACGACTTTAGACCTGGAACCCCGTTTTGGATGTGGTGGGGTCGGCCAGGTACTGCCGGGCGTAGGCGATGTAGTTCTGCGCGGACTCGCGAATCCAGGCCAGTTCGTTGTCCTTCACCGGTCGTCTCACTCGAGCGGGATTTCCCATGATGACGCTCTTGGGCGGGACGACCATCCTCTCGGTCACCAGCGCCCCGGCCCCGACAATCGAATCCTCCCCGATCACTGCCCCATCCATGATGATCGCGCCCATCCCCACCAGCACCCGATCCTTGATGGTACAGCCGTGGAGCACGACGTGATGGCCGATGGTGACGTCGTCGCCGATCACCAGCGGGTGGGTGTCGTGGGTCACATGGAGCATGCAGAGGTCTTGCACGTTCGTCCGGTCCCCGATGCGAATATAGTGTACATCGCCCCGGATCACAGCATGAAACCAGGCGCTACAGTCTTCGCCCATCACCACATCGCCGATGACGACGGCCGTGTCTTCGATGAAGCAGGATTTCGGGATGGTCGGCTTGATGCCCTGGAAGGTGCGAATCATGGCGCCCCTGACACGGTTCAAAAGGCAAAAGTCCTGGAGACTCTAAGTGAATCGGCGGGTTGAATCAAGCGCCCGGCGCGGTTGACAGTCTTTTCAGGCGTCTCGTAGACTGATCCGTCTATGGTACGACAATCCATCAAACCCAAACGGGCTGCTACGCGCAAGACAACGATCGGCTTCGTCAACCTGGGCTGTTCCAAGAACCAGGTGGACGCGGAAGTCATGTTAGGGACGCTGGTCGCCGATGGATTTGAACTCACCGCAGATTCCAACAAGGCCGAGGTCGTCATCATCAACACCTGCGGCTTCATCGAAGAGGCCAAGCAGGAGTCGATCGATACGATCATCGAACACAGCAAGCTGAAGAAAAAAGGTTCCTGCCGAGTGTTGATAGCCGCCGGATGTCTGGCGCAACGGTATCAGGGCGAGCTGCTCAAGGAATTGCCGGAGCTAGACGGTGTCGTCGGGACAGGAGAATTCGGGCGCATTGCGGAGATCTGCCGCAGCCTGCTCGCACCGACGCGTCGACCACAACGGCTCTGGATGAGCCCACCGCCCTACCTCTATGACGAGCTGGCCCCTCGGCTCCGTCTCAGTAAGGCGCACAGCGCCTATGTGAAGATTGCAGAAGGGTGTAATCGCAACTGCGCCTTCTGCGCGATTCCGATCATGCGCGGGAAACAGCGGAGCCGGCCCATCGCGTCCATCGTGGCGGAAGCGCAACGCCTGGCCGGTGAAGGAGTCAGGGAGATCAACCTCATTTCTCAGGACACCGTCAATTATGGCGTGGACCTCGGCCTCCGGCAGGGACTCGTCTCCCTCTTGCGCGAGTTGGTCACAGTGAAGGAACTCCGATGGATTCGCCCCTTTTACCTATACCCACAACACGTGACGGACGAGTTGTTGGACCTCTATGCAGGCGAAGAGAAGATTACCAAGTACATCGATATGCCGCTCCAGCACATCAACGATGCGATACTGAAGCGCATGCACCGGCTGGGTGATAGGGCCTCCATCGCGTCGTTAGTCGAGCGGATCAGAACGAAGATTCCCGGCGTGACCTTCCGGACGGCGTTTATCGTGGGGTTTCCAGGGGAGACCGACGTCGCCTTCGAAGAACTCCGCGCCTACCTCGAAGAGGCGGCATTCGATCGCGTGGCCGCCTTCCTCTATTCCGATGAGGAAGGGACCCCGGCCATCGATCTCGACGGGAAAGTCGATCGATCGGTCATGGAAGACCGGCGCAATGAACTGCTCGCAGTCCAGGAATCGATTGCTGCCGCGAAGGGGCGTGCGCGAGTCGGGTCGGTGATGGACGTGCTGGTGGAGGGGCCGTCCGAGGAAACCGATTTGCTGCTCGAAGGGCGGCATGAAGGCTTGGCGCCGGAAATCGACGGCGTGGTCTATATCAACATCAACGACAGGGTTGCCGATTTCACCCACCCGCCCCGGGCCGGCCGAGACCAGCCCTTCCCCGGCCCCGGAGAGTTCGTGAAAGTCGGGATCACCGATGCAGCCGGGTACGACCTCGTCGGACACCTCGTCTCCTAGCCGGTCACGCTCATGACGCACCGCAAAGACTCCGTCGTGCTGCTGATCAATTGCAAGGATCGCAAAGGGATTGTGGCCCGGGTGGCGGGCTTCATTCACGACTTCGGGGGCAACATTCTCGACTCAGATCACCATACCGATGAGGAGACCAATGATTTCCTCATGCGGATGGAGTTCGCCACGGAAGGATTTCAGATTCCTGTCAGCGACATCGCGTCAGCCTTCGCCCCGATCGCTACAGTCTTCGACATGCAGTATGAAATACATTCGTCCAGCCATCGGCCCAGAGTGGGGATTCTGGTCTCGAAACAGGACCATTGTTTGGCCGACCTGCTGCAACGGCACAAGCGGGATGAGTTGGTCATCGACGTTCCGGTCATCGTCTCGAACCACGAGACCTGCGCGGTCTGGGCTGATCTGTACAAGATTCCGTTCCAGGTGTGTCCTGTCACGAAAGAAACCAAGCCGCAGCAGGAGCGACAGGTGTCGGCGATTCTGAAAGAACATCGGGTTGAACTGGTGGTCATGGCGCGCTACATGCAGATTCTCAGCGGAGACTTTCTCGCCGCGATCGGATGTCCCGTCATGAATATTCATCACTCCTTCCTCCCGGCCTTTATCGGTGCCAATCCCTACCGGCAAGCCTATGAACGGGGCGTCAAGATCATCGGTGCGACGGCACATTATGCCACACAAGATTTGGACGAAGGGCCGATCATCGAGCAGGATGTGATCCGCGTCGGCCATCGCGACACAGTCGAGGATTTGGTACGGAAGGGACGCGACTTGGAAGAAATGGTCTTGGCGCGCGCCGTGCGTCGGCACATCGAACACCGGGTGTTGGTGTACGGGCGAAAGACCGTGGTCTTTGATTAGCGCGGACCTCTCGATCTCCTACTTCCTCTGGCAAAACATTTTAAGTCCCCCAGTCAGGCCTCTTTGGTTTCAGGTCAGGATTCCCACTGACCGGCACGCCGCGTCCGATTCCACTCATCACAGTCTTAATCCCTTTTTCTTCAGGTCAGGATTCCCACAGCACCGGGACGGACGTACCCTTCCGGATTCGATCCTCAAAGGCTTCGTCAAGCGCATACCCCGCCGGGAACAGTTGCGTGCGGCCCCCTTCCTCGGCGAGCAAGAGCCGCACCTCCTCGGGAAGGCCCCGGACCGGAACCCCCGCATTTTGAATCGACTCTCCGTGTACGTGAGGTCTGGCACTTCCTGGGCCTCGGCGGAGAAGCGGAGGGATTCGTACTGCCGCCGAAGCGCCTGCGCGCACAGCCTTCCCTCGCTCGTTTGCGAATGCAAGAACACGATCCGATCGCCTTCCTGCAGCAGCCGGGACAACGAGTTGGTTTCCGCAGACGCCGCTTCGGGGGTCGCCTCCCGCAGGAAGAAGAACCATTGATCCTCGGTTGGGGACTCCGGCCTACGTTCCCGCCGGGAATGGCCCAACAATGAGGTTCCAACCGTCGTCACCACGGTCCGCATGATTCAACCCCTTCTACGCCCCTTTCGAGGGGCCGGGCTCGCCCGAAGCGCCAGCACCTCCGGGGTGAGGGCGTCAAGCCTGAGCAAGGTACAGCCTCCAGAAGTTCCGATCGCGCGCCGGCAGCCGTCTGCTCCGGTCGGCGATCTCCCGAAGTTCCTCCGCCGGGTACTGAGCGAGCAGCCAGCGGAAGGTGTCGAGAGTGGTCTTCTCCATGAGCCGCTCGGCGATGAAGCGACGATGGGCAACGGGATCGAGCCGGGCAAAGTCGGTATCCCAAAAATACGGCCGCAGTTCCTCGGGCAATGAGGGCCTGGGTTCCTCATGCGAGTGCGACATGAGATTCCTCCTTTGCCGGCGATTCGCTCGTGGTGATCACCCGCCCCTCTCGTGCCAGGAACTCCGCTACTAAGGAGCCTGTCTGACATTGCCGTTCGTGACGAGGCAAAGGAGATGCAGCCAGGTGCAAGGCCGCAGGCCAGGAAAAACCGGAGGCGTATTCGCTGGAATACGGTGAGGATTGTTTCGGGCCGAGAACGACGCAGATGGCCACAGATCGTTCGCCGCAGTAGAAAGGTCACTGTCAGACAGGCACCTGCAGCAGATCGCGCGGCCATTCGAAATGCTCCACTAGACGATCCACGGGAATGCCCTCCGCCTCAGCCCACCGAACCGCCCCCGAATACCGCGTGACGAAAGAGGGGGTCATGGGCTCCCTCGGCTTGGGGTTTTCGGAGCCAGAGAAATTCCTTCGATCCGAGCGGCGCGATCGAGATCGCGCATACAGGGCCTGCATCGTCTTCCTCCCCTCTACCGCTCATGGAACAACCCCCGCATCCGCTTAACGCAGGCAGCCAGCCTCCCAACGGCAGCAACTCGATCCGCTGAAGAACTCCCTTCCCGTCGTCGTTTTGCGCATTCCGCCAGCAAATCGTCGTCGAACGTCACCAGCACCCGTCCGAGCGCCGATGCGCGGTCAAGCAACGCGGGGTCAGCCAACTCGCCGGAGCCGTCCTCTTGAGCCGTTCGCACGTCCACGTGGCGCATGCGAAGCCCCTCAACGATGGCGCGCGGGATGTGCACATCGGCATACAGTGCAATCGGCACTAGCGCATCCCCTGCGCGCCCAGCCGGCGGCGGAGCGGCGAGAGGTAGGGATACTGACAGTGCAACTCTTCGGGACTCCAGCCGTAGGCGAGGCGCACGGCCACTAGCTCCACGACCTTCATAATCGTGCCTTCGATGATCGGGACGCGCCGCTCATCCAGAACGATATGGGGGTATTCGGTTTTCGCGGGCATACGATGTTCCTCCTTCGTTCGCCTTATCGCGCCGGTTCCTGCTCTACGAATCCTCCATCGGATCAACCCGGATCAGCCGGTACCGGTTACCGCCGATGAGCAGAATAGGTCGATAGAAGGCATTGCAGGCTTGGACGATATGGCCCATATCAAAGCGCAGGTCGGCGGCTGGGACCTCGCCTGGCCTGTTCACGCCATCAAGCCATTGCACGTTGAGCTGCGCGGCAAAGGCTCGGCACCGAAAAGCGGGAACACACTCCAAAATCTGGTCCGGGCCACTATCCGCCCTCGTGCGGCGCTGATTACCGTATCGATCCACGGCGGGAACCTTCGGCTTGCTGGAAAGACCGAGTAATTCTTCACGTTCGCGAGCGGGCAGCGCGTCTACCAACGAGCCGGTGTCGAACTCATGAAGGGTCTCATCCTCGATCACATAGTTGGTCGGCTCGTAGCTGGCACCCGTGCCGATGTGGATCGGCGCAAGCGGGGTAAAAACAAGGCGGTAGCTATGGAAGGTCTTCATGCTGACTCCGAAATTCGCGGAACCTTGACAGCCACAACCGGCGCATAGCCTTGCTGAACCGTCTGGGGAAGCGCATTCGAAAGACTTCCGTCCGCACCCAGCCCCCGACCGACGTAGGCCCTTGGTTCGTATCTCACCGGCGTCAACACCGCGCCGGAGGCAGCCATCAAGACCGGCGTCTTGAACGGTTGACCCTGGAGCACAGCCCGATCCCCATGCCGTCCGAAACAGGTAAACACACGATAGAAACAGCGAGATGAATCCCAGGCCAGGCCTTACGGCACGCAGGGAGCCAGAGTCACCCAGGCGTCGGCGTCTAGCCTCGCCGGCCAGTCGGTTGGGGCCAGTTCCTCAACGGTGAACCGTCCCAGCCCGATGGAGGCATCCCGACCGAATCCCAGTTCACCGATATCGGCGAGCGCCTGTTTGGCTTCGTCTTGGGTGATCCGTTGCTCCGGTTGGGCGAGGTCGTTCATGCCGGCAAGGCGACAAGCTTCGGACTGGGCCGCTACCGGTTGATCGACGTGGGCTAGATCTTGGCGCTGAGGAACAACGCGTTCCCTCGCCGGTTGATCAGCATGAGCACGTGCTCTCCCTTCTTCAGCGCAGCCGAGGCTTTCTCGAAGTCCTTGACCGACTTCACCGGCTGACGGTTGATCTCACGAATCACGTCGCCGGGCTGCAAGCCGGCTTTCTCGGCGCCGCTGTCCGGTTCCACACCCGTGACCACCACGCCCTGGGGCTTGCCCTTGAGACCTAACTCACGCGCGGTGTCCTGATCCAGGTCCTGCACGGCCACCCCCACGAACGCATGGTCGGTGGAACCGGATTCGGTCTTCGCAATCTGAGTCGTCTCTGGTTGCTCGCCGATGGTGACGGCCAGATCCTTTTCACGGCCGTCGCGGATGACCTTGACTGAGACTTTCGTCCCCACGGGAGTCTTGGTGACGAACCGCTGTAAGGCCACGGCATCCTCGACCGGAGAACCCTCGTAGGCGACGATCACATCCCCCTGTTTAAGGCCTGCCCGGTCAGCCGGACTGTCTTCCCGGATATCGCTGACCAGCGCGCCCTTGGACTCTTTCAGCCCGAAGGACTTCACCAGGTCCTGGTTCAAGTCCTGGATGCCGATGCCCAGGAAGCCGCGGACGACCTTACCGGTCTTCACCAAGCTCTCGTATACCGGCTTGCTCATGCTGGTGGGCACAGCCAAGCCGACGCCTTGGTAACCGCCCGTCTGCGAAAAGATTGCGGTGTTGATCCCGACCAGCTCGCCCCGCGTGTTGACGAGCGCGCCACCGGAATTGCCGGGGTTGATCGCCGCGTCGGTCTGGATGAAGTCTTCATATTGCGTGATGCCCATGCGGCCTCGTCCTAACGCGCTGACGATGCCGAGGGTCACGGTCGAGTTCAACCCGAAGGGGTTCCCGACGGCCAGCACATATTCCCCGACCTGGAGCTTCGAGGCATCGCCCCAGGCAACGGTGGGCAGGTTCCGGCCCTCGATCTTCACGACGGCCAGGTCCGTCTTGGGATCGGTCCCCACGATCGTGCCCTTGAATTCGCGCTTGTCCGGCAGCGTGACCGTCACGTCTCGCGCACCGTCGATCACGTGGTTGTTCGTAAGCACGTACCCGTCCGGGGAGACGATGACGCCGGACCCCATCCCGCCGCCACGATGGCCTCGCGGTTCTGCCGGGCCACGGTGCCCGCGTGGGCCTGGCCCGAATGGACCGAAGGGCGAGCCGAAGAATTCTTCCATGCGCTCCCGCATCTCATCGCGCGGATCGCGCGAGTCGGAGATCTTTTCTGCGACGGTGGTCGTGATGTTGACGACCGCCGGGGTCACGGCCTTGGCGACCTCGGTGAATCCGGTTCCGGTCGGCTGGACGGGGGGCGCCGCCACGGCGGTCGGCGAAGCCGTGGCCGTGCCGGACGCGTGTGACGTGGGGAGCGAGAATCCGCCCCACAGGAGCGCCGCACTGAGCATGACGGCGCCGGCAGCGGTTCCCAGAGTAAACGAGCATGATGGCTTCATAACGCCCTCCTTGTGCTGTGTGAACGTACAGTGGAGGGTAACAGTCGACGATGAGAGGAGGATTAGGGAGGTATTAAAAAACTCTAAGCCGTCGTGGGAGCGAGCGGGAGTACGAGCGTGAAGGTCGCGCCCTTGCCGGGCTCGCTCTGCACCTCGATCCTGCCGTGATGGGCTTCGGCGATCCAGGCGCAGATCGACAATCCTAAGCCGGTGCCTTTCTTCGTGTGGGCGCGGGCTTCGTCCGTGCGATAGAACCGATCGAAGATTTGCTTGTGCGCGTCCGGCGGGATGCCGATGCCTTCGTCGATCACCGATACATTCACGAGTGGGCCGTCGGTCTGGAGGCGAATCTCCACCGTGCCGCCGGGACGGGAATACTTCACGGCGTTATCGACGAGATTCAGGAGGAGTTCGCGCAAGCGCCACTCGTCCCCCAGCACCGTCGCGGGAGTCGCCGTTCCGAGCATCACGTGGATGTCATGCTCCTGTCCCAGCAGCGAGGCCTGGCGCTGGATGTCTTCGACGAGCAGTTCCAGTTGAATGGGCTCGTGCTCCATCTTGATCTCGCCCATATCCGCGCGGGAGAGGAAGAGGAGCTCATCGACGATGCGGCTCATCCGGTCGATCTCTTCCAAATTGCTTACGAGCACGGCTTGGTAGTCTTCGGTGGGGCGAGGGCGCCGCAGAGCGAGTTCGGCTTCGCCCTTCATGACGGTCAACGGGGTGCGCAGTTCGTGCGAGGCGTCGCTACTGAACTGGCGGATTTGCCGAAAGGACGTGTCGAGCCGCGCGATCATGTCATTGAACGTGGCGGCAAGGCGGCCGATCTCATCGGAGGACGGCGGGACCGTCAGTCGCTGCGTGAGGTCCCCGCCGGCGATGCGTTGGGCCGCGACCGTGATCGCATCCACCGGGCGTAGGGCGCGTCCGGCCAGGAACCAGCCGCCGGCCAACGACACCATCAGCGCGACCGGCATCGTGATCAGGAGGACGAGCAACAAGCGACGGAGCGTCTGCTCGACCGAGTCCATCGAGGTGCCGACCTGCACGATATAGAGCAGCGTGCCGCGGTACACGATGGGCACTGAGATCAAGCGCAGCGGCGGCTCGTTCGGATACTTGGCGGACTCGAACAGGCTCCGCCCTGTAAACGCCATATCCAGGGCGGTGCGGCTCAGCGGCACTTCGTGCTGCTTGATGTTGGGTGAGCGAATCGTGATCGTGCCCGAGGAACTGAAAATCTGGAAGAATTTGTCGATGCGCGCCAGCTCGGGGAATTGGCTCATCAACTGGTCTTCATCGATGAGCGGCAGGAACCCCCGCTCCTCCAGCGATCGCACCGCAGCGGAAGCCGTCTCTTCGAGCGACTGGTCCACCTGGTCGCGCAGGCCCCGCGCGGTCACGGTGTAGAGCACCGTCGAGAAGATGACGAGGATCAGCGCAAGCGCGCTCCCATACCAAAGCGTCAGGCGAACGCGAATGGAAACGGATTTGTCCATGTCGCTCTGTGCCGTAGGCCGTCAGCTCTCAGCTTTCAGCGTGTAGCCGCTGCCCCGGATGGTGTGAATCAGCTTGCGGCTCCGGCCTCGGTCGATCTTGTTCCGCAGGTAGTTGACATAGACGTCGATGACGTTGGTGAAGGTGTCGAAGTCCTGGTTCCAGACGTGTTCAGAAATCATGGGGCGAGTCAACACGCGGCCGGCGTGGCGCATGAAGTATTCGAGGAGGGCGTATTCTTTGAGCGTCAACTCGATCCGTTGTCCGCCGCGGGTGACCTCGCGGGTGGCGGGGTTCAACAGGAGGTCGTCGATCTGTAAAATACCCGGCGTGTCCGTGGTTCCGCGCCGGAGCAGGGCGCGCACGCGCGCCAGCAGCTCGTCGATGGCGAAGGGTTTCGTGAGGTAGTCGTCCGCTCCGGCATCCAGGCCTGTGACTCGTTGGTCGACCTGCGACTGGGCGGTGAGGATCAACACGGGCGTCTGGATTTTCTCTCGGCGGATCCCCTTCAGGATCTCCATCCCCGGAAGGCTGGGCAGCATGAGGTCGATCACGATCAGATCGTAGCTCCCGCTCAATGCCATCTCCAACCCCTGCGCGCCGTCCTCGCACAGATCGACGGCGTAGCTCTCTTCTTCCAGCGCCCGCTTGATAAAGGAGCCGACTTTGGTCTCGTCTTCGACGACTAGGACACGCATGGCATTCACATGAGGAATGTTGAATGAGGAATGTTGAATTGACTGAAATTCCTCACTCCACATTTCTCACTCAACATGGCCGCTACTTGGGTTGAAATCGCGTGATGGTCACCGGCGTATACTCTAACACGGGACCGTCCGGCGTTTGGAGCGCCAACGTGTGCTTGAGCCAGTTGGCGTCGTCGCGTGTAGGGAAATCCGACCGGTAATGGGCGCCTCGACTTTCTTGCCGGGCAAGCGCGCCGGCCACGATCGTCTCAGCCAGCTCCACCAACGACTGAAGTTCCAGTGCCTGAATCAGGTCGGTGTTGAACACCTGCCCTTTGTCCTGAACCAAGACGTGCGCCGCCCTGGCCGTCAACGCCCGTAGCGTCTCTCGCGCATCCTTCATGGACTGTTGCGTCCGAAAGATGCCGAGGTTCACGCTCATGATCGCGCCGAGCTCGTCTCGGATTTGCCAGGCTCGTTCAGGCCCCCTGTTTGCGAGGAGGTCCCGAAGGCGTGCGGTCTCTCGGTCGAGTGTGGTGTTCGAGGGGATACGCAGCGGTGTCCGTTGCACAGAGTCGGCGGCGCGCGTGCCCGCCCGCCGACCGAAGACAACGGTTTCCAGCAGGGAGTTCCCACCGAGGCGGTTCGCGCCGTGCACGCTCACGCAGGCGCATTCGCCTGCCGCAAACAGTCCTGCCACGCTGGTTTCCCCCCACTGGTCGGTGGCCACGCCGCCCATGTGATAGTGGGCGCCGGGCCGGACGGGAATCGGCGTTTCGACCGGATCGAGGCCGGCGAACTCCAGCGAGAGCTGGCGAATCTGCGGGAGCCGTTCCAGAATCCGTTCCCGTCCGAGATGGCGCAGATCGAGAAGCACGCACCCGTCCACCCCGCGGCCTTCCAGAATTTCCTGGCCGATGGCGAGTGAGACGGTGGAGCGTGTGGCCAATTCCATCTGCTCGGGTGCGTACCGCTTCATGAAGCGCTCGCCCAGCGTGTTGAGCAAATAGCCGCCTTCTCCCCGCGCGGCTTCCGTGATCAGAATGCCGTTGTCTTTCAGCGTCGTCGGATGAAACTGCACGAACTCCATATCTTTGAGCGGCACGCCTGCCCGATAGGCCAGCGCCATACCGTCGCCCGTGTTGATCACGGCATTCGTGCTCGTGAGAAACACACGCCCGCTTCCGCCGGTCGCGAGGATCACGGCCTTGGCGGCGACGGCGTGCAGGCCCCCGTGGATCAGGTCCCAGGCGATCACCCCACGGCAGATGCCGTCTTCCACGATGAGCGAGGTCGCATACCATTCTTCATAGACGCGGCACTGCCGCTTGAGGAGCTGCTCATACATCGCGTGGAGGATGGCATGGCCGGTCCGGTCGGCGGCATAGCAGGTCCGTGGGAATCCCGCGCCGCCGAACGGACGTTGGGCAATCCGTCCCGCCTCGTTCCGGCTGAAGATGACCCCCATGCGCTCCAGGTCGAGAATGTCTCCCGACGCTTCGCGACACATGGCGTCAATGGCGTCCTGGTCGCCGAGATACAATCCGCCCTTCGTCGTATCGAACGCATGGGCTTCCCACGAATCGTTCTCGCCGAGCGCGGCATTGATGCCGCCTTGCGCGGCCACCGAGTGGCTCCGGACCGGATGGACTTTCGACAGCAGGGCGACATTCAGGCCGGGCGGAGCGGCCAATGCGGCCCTCATGCCGGCGAGGCCGGCGCCGATGATCAGGATGTCGTGCGAGATCATGCGCGAGAGAGACTGTGCGTGAGACCGACCGGGCAGCCGAGGGCGATGGCCCATCCGTCTGCCACGCGTGCTCACTTATTACCCGACGCGCCCGCACAAGGCAAGCGACTCGCCCGCAAATCCCTGCTTGGAAAACCGGAGGGCACATGGTACTCTGTGCCCGCTGATGTCATCGAAGAGTAGGCCGATCTCTCGCTGGAAGGCGTCACATTCTCCCTGCCGAGCCGTCACGATTTCTGGATACCACGATCCCCATGACGCAACCGGACTTTCTGACACCGACTGATTCTTTCGTGCAGCGCCACCTGGGGCCCACCGATGCCGACATTCAGGAGATGGTGGCGGCGGTGGGGCTCCCGTCGCTGGACGCGCTGATCGACGCCACCGTCCCCGAAGAAATCCGGCTCCGCCGTTCGTTGGCGTTGCCGCCTCACCAGGGCGAACAGGCGGTGTTGGCCGACTTACGAGCCTTGGCGGTGCAGAACACGGTCAACCGGTCGCTGATCGGAATGGGCTACTACGACTGCATCACGCCGCCGGTCGTTCAGCGAAACATCTTAGAAAACCCCGGGTGGTACACCCAATACACGCCCTATCAAGCGGAGATTGCGCAAGGCCGCTTGGAAGCGCTGGTCAATTTCCAGACCATGGTCGCGGATCTGACCGGGCTGCCGTTGGCCAACGCGTCGCTGTTGGATGAAGCGACGGCGGCGGCCGAGGCGATGGCCATGTGTGCGGCGATTGCGCGCGCGGCGGGCAGCGACAACAAAGAATTCTTCGTGTCTCAGGACTGTCATCCCCACACGATCGCGGTCATGCAGACGCGCGCTGAACCGCTCGGCATGGCTCTGCGGGTGGGCCGGACCTCGACGCTCGATTGTTCTGCCGGCCGGTTTTGCGGGATGCTTCTCCAGTATCCGGCGACGGACGGCTATGTCGGCGACTATAGCGATCTGGTGACGAGGGCCCATGCAGCGGGAGCCTTCGTCGTGGTGGCGACGGATCTCCTCGCACTCACGCTCTTGCGGTCGCCCGGGGAATTCGGCGCAGACATTGCGGTGGGCTCGAGCCAACGGTTCGGCGTGCCCCTCGGGTTCGGGGGCCCGCACGCCGCGTTCCTGGCGACGAAGGATGAGTACAAGCGGCAGATGCCGGGTCGGGTCGTCGGCGTGTCGAAGGATGTCGGCGGCAAGGTGGCCTACCGGTTGGCGATCCAGACGCGTGAACAGCACATCAGGCGCGAGAAGGCGACCAGCAACATCTGTACGGCCCAGGTGCTGTTGGCGATCATGGCCGGCATGTACGCGGTCTATCACGGTCCGGAGGGACTCCGGCGCATCGCGGAGCGCGTTCACGGACTGGCGGTGATGTTGGCTGAAGGCCTCCGTCGGCTGGGTTTCGATATCGGCACCGAACCGTTCTTCGGCACGGTCCGCATCCGTGTGGGGGCGAAGCAGGCCGATCATATTCTGGCGCGGGCCAACGCACAGGGGATGAATCTCCGCCGGATGGAGGACGATTCGCTGTGTCTGTCGCTCGACGAACTGAGTACGCCGGCGGAGGTGAAGCAGCTCATCGAGCTCTTCGTCGGCCATTCCGAGCTGGTCTTCACGGTGGAAGAGCTGGCGCAGTCCGTCCAGACCTGGTACCCCAAGAACCTCGCTCGCACCAGCACGTACCTCACGCACGACGTCTTTCACCGCTATCACTCCGAACATGAGATGCTGCGGTACCTGTATCGGCTGCAAGCGCGGGACCTTTCTCTCACGCACTCGATGATCCCGCTCGGCTCCTGCACGATGAAGTTGAACGCGACGGCGGAGATGCTGCCGGTCACCTGGCCGGAGTTTGCGCGGCTGCACCCGTTCGCGCCGGCTGAGCAGACCCGGGGCTACCAGGAACTCTTTCGCCGGTTGGAAGCGTGGCTGGCCGAGATCACGGGCTTCTCCGGCATGTCTCTCCAACCCAATGCGGGGGCGCAGGGAGAGTATGCGGGGCTGATGGTGATCCGCGCGTATCATCGACATCAGGGGGAGTGTCACCGGGACGTGTGCCTGATTCCTGTGTCGGCCCACGGGACCAATCCGGCCAGCGCGGCGATGGTGGGGATGACGGTCGTGGCCGTGGCCTGCGATCGCCAAGGCAACGTGGATCTCGTCGATCTGGAGGCCAAAGCAGCGCAGCACCGACACAAGCTCGCGGCCTTGATGATTACCTATCCGTCCACACACGGCGTGTTCGAAGCGGATATCCGGCGCATCTGCCAGATTGTTCATACGCACGGCGGGCAAGTGTATATGGATGGCGCCAACATGAACGCCCAGGTCGGGCTGTGCCGGCCCGCCGACCTGGGTGCGGATGTGTGCCACCTCAACTTACACAAGACGTTTTGCATTCCGCATGGCGGCGGCGGCCCCGGCATGGGGCCGATCGGCGTGGCGCGGCATCTGGTGCCGTTCCTGCCGGGACATCCGGTCACGAAAATCGGCGGACCGGAGTCGATCGGGCCGGTCTCAGCGGCGCCCTATGGTAGTCCGAGCATCCTGCCGATCTCGTGGGTGTATATTGCGCTGATGGGAGGGGATGGGCTGACCAAAGCGACTCAGGTCGCAATCCTGAATGCGAACTATATGGCCAAGCGCCTGGAGAAACACTATCCGATTCTCTACAGCGGTAAGAACGGCTTCGTGGCCCACGAGTTTATTTTGGACCTGCGGCAGTTCAAGGTGAGTGCGGGTGTCGAAGCGATGGATGTGGCTAAACGCCTCATGGATTACGGCTTCCATGCACCGACCGTGTCTTTTCCGGTCGTCGGCACGCTGATGATCGAACCGACGGAGAGCGAGTCGAAGGCTGAGCTGGACCGGTTCTGCGACGCGCTGATTCTCATCCGGGCCGAGATTCAAGAGATCCTCGACGGCCGCATGCCGCGCACGAACAATCTGCTCAAGAACGCCCCGCACACGGCCCAGGCGGTGACCGCGTCCGAGTGGAACCGCCCCTACAGTCGCGAGCAAGCTGCATTCCCTGCGCCCTGGGTCCGCACCTCCAAGTTCTGGCCGGCGGTCGGCCGAATCGACGAGGCCTATGGCGATCGACATCTCATCTGCACCTGCCCGCCGATGGAACGCTCTCCATAGCGGTTGGTGTCGGCCGGCTTGTCTCCTGGGACAGATTCCGATGAAGCGGTGTCATCGTGCTCGGCTGCTCAGCGCAGCCATCCTCATGGTCTCTCTCGGCAGCGGAAGACTCGGCGCCGAACCGCTCTCTTCTATGACGGCCGAGTCGGGTCCGACAGAGGCGGTCGTGGAAGCCCGGGTCGGCGAAGAGTATGCCGAGGGCACCAGAGTCGGAATTCCCAAGACGGGGGTGTCGTTCGTGGTGCCGCAGGGCTGGCGAAGCAGCCTGCCTGAAGATTCGGACATGTTGTTCCTGGTTTCGAACCGGGAGCAGGGGATAGGCATGGTCTTTCTCTTACGCAACGTGACGCCCGAGCAGGTCGACGAGCATCTCAACGAGCCTCTTCCGCTCTTGCATGGCGTCGTGTTCGAACCGACCGGCGAACTGAACAGGTTCGACACAAGGAGAGCGCGTTCTTATCAGAGCGATGAGTATGTCGGTCGTGCGCTGGCGGTCATGGGGCCGGATCAGAATTGGGTGATGTATTTCCTGCTCGGCCAACCCAGCCAGGCACCCTTGTATGCCCCGCTCCTTGAGAAGCTGGCCGATTCCACCCGCTTTGCGTCAAGCGGCCAGCCGATCCTGAAGGAGCCATAGGCTGCGTACGCGACCGGCACTCTCACACCTTCGTCAAGGCGCCCCGGCACCGTGAGCCGGAGCATGGCAGCAGGATGTCGGCGCTGGTGTCCATCCTATGAAGGCAACCGGTCCTCGGCGCGTGATCATCGATACCGATCCCGGTGTGGATGACGCGCTGGCAATCCTGTTGGCGCTGCGGTCGCCGGAGATCGAGGTTGTGGCCATCACCACGGTCTGCGGCAACGTGCCGGTCGGCCAGGCCACGAAGAATCTGTTCCGGATTCTCAACCTGGTGAAGGTTCCGCCGGAGTTGTTAATCGGCCAGGGGGCGGCCCGTCCATTGCGGCAGCCGTTGATCAATGCCACCAACGTGCATGGCGCCGACGGCTTGGGCGGGCTGGACTGTTTTCGGAATCCGGACGGGAGCCCGCTGTATCCGGACGCGAGCCTGCCGGCCACGCTGCCGACCGCGCAGGACGTGTGGCGCGACTGTGTGCGCCGGTATCCGGAGGAGCTGACCCTGATTACACTCGGACCGCTCACCAACCTGGCCGTAGCGCTGAAGGTGGACCCCACGACCGTCGGCCGGCTGCGCGGGGTAATCAGCATGGGTGGGGCCATTGCGGTGCCGGGGAATATCTCGCCTGCGGCAGAGTTCAACATCTATGTGGACCCACACGCAGCCCAGCGGGTCATTCAGGCCCGCCTGCCGGAGCACGGGCAGGCAGGCGGGCCGATGACGCTGGTTCCGCTGGATGTCACGACGAAAGTATCTCTGAACCGCACCGCCCTACAAAGGCTGACGGCCAAGTCGACTGATCCTGTCTGCCGCTTCGCGGGGCATACGACGGGTTCCGCGCTGGCCTTTGCGGAAGAGATAGAAGGGCACGGGCTGTTTCACTTGCACGATCCGCTGGCCGTAGCGGTGGCGATCGATCCCAGCCTCGTGACGCTCACGCCGTTGCATGTGGAAGTGGAAACCGAGGGACAGGCCACGCGTGGGATGACTCTGGCGGACCGGCGGTCCTTGCAAGCAGAACACAAAGCTGTTCCCAATCTCCATGTGGCCCTGGCTGTCGATGCCGCACGGGTCTTGTCGCTCGTCCGAGGACGGCTATGTCGAAAGTAATCGTCGTCGGGTCGGCGAATCTGGATTTCACGGTCGCCGTGGATCGGCTTCCGAAGCCGGGCGAGACTGTTCTTGGAGGAGAGTTTTCCCGCTCCTTCGGCGGCAAAGGCGCGAACCAGGCTGTCGCGGCGAAACGCGCCGGCGCAGACGTGGTGTTGCTGGCGAAACTGGGCAACGATCCCAACGGCTGGCTCATCGAGCAGCACCTCCTCTCGGTCGGCCTGCCGAAGGAGGGGCTACTCCAAGATCCTGCGAGACCGACCGGGGTGGCGCTCATCGTGGTGGATCGCACAGGCCAGAATCAGATCGCCGTCGCGCCCGGGAGTAACCGATCGCTCAGCGTGGACGATGTCCGCCAAGCGACTTCGCTCATCACCGGAGCCAACGTGCTGCTCGTGCAACTCGAAGTGCCGCTCGACACGGTGATAGAGGCGTTGAAGATCGCGAAGGCCCACGGGCTTACCACCATCCTCAATCCCGCACCGGCTGTCCCGCTTTCCACCGACGTCCTCAAACTCGTGGACGTGCTGACGCCCAATGAAGGGGAAGCTCAACTCTTGAGCGGGCAAACCGACCCAGACGAGGCAGCTCGCGTGGTGTTGTACAAAGGAGCCCGTTCGGTCGTGGTGACGCTTGGGGAGCGAGGCGCCTTACTGCGGGACGCGGAGACTCACCGCGCGTTCCCTGCTTTCTCGGTCCATGCTGTGGACACAACGGGAGCCGGGGATGCATTCAGTGGCGCGTTGGCCTGTGCCTTGGCGGAAGGACAGGCCATGGAGGATGCTGTCGTCTTTGCCGACGCGGCCGGGGCACTCACCACGACACAACGCGGGGCACAGGAATCGCTGCCCACGCGAGCCGACATCGAGCGACTGTGGGCAGCCTCTCGCTAGCCTGCTCCCTCTCCCTCTTATTGCACTGACCGACGGCGCCACGATGGGACTGAGCCTCCTGTACGTATGGTGGCCTCACGCTCATCCAGAGCCCCCCTTCCTTTGGGGCATTGCAGAATGAGGGGCGCTTCGGCGATAAGTAAACCTCGCGGCGCGGTTGCGTGTGAGAACACGATGCCTCAAATCCTGAACTTCAGCGAGCACGCCAACGACGACGAGGTGCACTACCTCACGACGTTGCTCCTCTATCATCTGGTGGAACGCTGTGGAGGGCAGTTGGAGTTCAGCGTGCAAGACGTCCATCAAATCCGCGAGAGCCTCTCGACCAAGATGGTCCAGATCCAACTGGGCGACGACGTGAAGCTGCGCATCATCGATCGCCTTCCGGAATTGCAGTAGCCGTCACTTCTCAAACTATGCCGAGCGATCCTGCACCGAGGGTGAGCAGGAGACGCGATAGGTAGCCAAGGGAGTTTCAATCCGTTAACCACCGAGGTATACTCTGCCCATGTCGATCAACCTGCCTCTCAAAGACATGACCCTCCAAGAGAAGCTTGCCGTCATGGAGTCGATCTGGGAGGACCTCGCTCGCACTCCAGAAGCCATTGAGTCTCCTACCTGGCACAAGGATATCCTCGATGAGCGCCGCCAGCGGCTCGCCGAGGGCACATCTCGATTCACCGATTGGGAGACAGCCAAAGCGGACATTCGCAAGAAGCTGTCGTGAAAATCGAGATCCTGGACGAAGCCCAGGAGGATCTGATTCAGGGCTTCCACTTCTACGAAAGCCGGGAACCAGGGCTCGGAACGTATTTCATAGACTGCTTGTTCTCGGACATCGACTCTCTCCTCGTCTACGCAGGAATTCACCAGGTTGTGTACGCCTATCATCGCTGCCTCTCCAAGCGCTTCCCCTTCGCAATCTACTACAATGTCGAGAAACAGTTAGTGCGTGTGCATGCCGTGCTCGATTGCCGCAGAAATCCCTCGTGGATCAGAAAACGGCTGAAGGAAGACGGCTGAATAGCCGGGCTGGCTTCCCCGACTCCCGGCATGATCCTTACTCGCTTGGCCAGGCGGAACCCTTCAGACATACCCTTGCGGACTCGGCCAGTTTCCGCTTTCCACCCTAGCGAAGCCTCGGTAGGTCCCCGTTCCTCCGGCAATGTCGGCAGTCTGGCCTCCCACCACTGGTTAGCTGCGAAGCCGGATATGCTGCGGGCTGATAGCCGGATAGACTGCCGGATTCGCAGTCTATCCCGGAAGGTCCTACCGGGCGACGTGGTGGACAAGCATTGGATTTTTCTGTAGGTTTGCCTCTCAACGGATTGCTGAGGCTGCCTTGCTATGCTGCAAAGCCAGGCCGCAGCAGATTTACTAGTTAGATTTCACCGAGGACGCGCATGCTCGACATCATAAGCTCCGTCGACTTCTGGAAGTTCGCGTTGCCGTTACTCGGCGCTGTGTTCGCGTGGTTTGCGAATGAAGCGCGCAAGCGCTCTTGGGAGCAATATCAACGCAAAGAGGCCAGTTACAAGGAGCTGGTGCGCTGCCTCCAAGGCTTTTACGTCGGCGCTCCGGATGCAGCAAAGCTCAAGGCCGAGTTCATAAATCAGCTAAACCAGTGCTGGCTTTACTGTCCCGACGACGTGATAAAGAAGGGTTACGCATTCCTGGACACCGTGCACACACAGAGCAAGCATTCCGATGCTGAGAAGGAAAGAGGAATGGGTGACTTTGTGGCAGCCATTCGGCGCGATCTTCTCTCCCGGACACTGACCAAAACCACTGACCTCACCGGGAGCGACTTCCGACATCTGAAGGTGAATTGATGAAATCTAACTACGCGATCGAGACGGACGCGATGGCAGCGTGGCTTTCGCGGCCGCTGCCCAGCGCCGCTCATCGCGGGCGTTAGACGCCTGGAGCACCGGGTGCCCCACGACCCAACACAGATAGGAACCGACACTCGATGTCCCTTGCCCTGAATAAACCCAAGCTCGACAACCTCGCCGACGAGATCTGGAAGTCCGCCGAGCGCCTGCGCGGTAAGTTCAAGGCCTACGAGTATCAGAACGTCGTTCTGCCGATCATCGTGATCCGCCGGCTGGAGTGCGTGCTGATCAAGTGGCGCGAGGACAAGGCCGCCGAGGTGAAGGCCAAGCGGCCCAAGCTGACTGAAAAGGAATTGGCGAAGCTGGTCAAGGATCTGGAGACGAGCAACGCGCCGTTCTCCAACAAAACCAAGTGGACGCTGCGCCGGGTCTATGAGGAAGACCACACGCTGCTCGAAGAGAACTTTCGCGCCTACATCAACGGCTTCTCGAAGAACGTCGACGACATTATCGAGCACTTCAACTACCGGGCCACCATCGGGCAGATGGTGAAGAACAACCGCCTCGCCCCGATCCTCAACCAGTACAAGGAACTGGAGCTCGGCCCGGACAAGCTCTCGCCGCTGGAGATGGGCTACATCTACGAAGAACTGCTGCGGCGCTTCTCGGAACAGAGCGGCGAGGAGGCTGGAGAGCACTTCACGCCGCGCGAAGTCATTCGGCTGATGGTCGAGTTGCTCGACATCCCCATCCCCGACCGGCACCTCTCCATCTACGACCCGGCCTGCGGGACGGGCGGCATGCTGTCGGTGGCCAAGGAACACCTGCTCGACCGCGCCGCCACGCCGGCCGAGAAAGCCCACGTCGAGAAGTTCGTGACCGTTCATGGGCAGGAGCTGTCGCCGACCAATTACGCCATCTGCCAGGCCGACCTGCTCATCAAGAACGACCAGCAGGCCAAGGTGCATCTTGGCAATTCTCTGATCCCGCACGATGCGCACAGCAAGGAGCCGGGCGACCAGTTGCCCGAATCCAAGTTCCGTTTCGACTTCATGCTCTCCAATCCGCCCTTCGGCGTCACCTGGGGCGGCAAGGACGGCTACGAGACCGAGGCGCGCAAGCTGGAGAAAACCCGCTACCGCGCCGGCATGCCGCGCGTGAACGACGGCGCGCTGCTGTTCCTGCAAACCATGCTCGCCAAGATGAAGGAGCCCGACAAGGGCTCCAGCCGCATCGCCATCATTTTCAATGGCTCGCCGCTGTCCAATGGCGACTGCGGCTCGGGCGAGAGCGAAATCCGCCGCTGGATATTGGAAAACGACTGGCTGGACGCCATCCTCATGCTGCCCGACCAGCTCTTCTATAACACCGGCATCTTTACCTACATCTGGCTTCTGCGAAACGACAAGCCCGCCGCACACAAGGGCCGCGTGATGCTGATCGACGCCCGCCGGCAGTACGAGAAAGAGCCGAAATCCTTCGGCAACAAGCGCAACCGGATCACCGATGCCCATCGGGCCTGGATCGAAAGCCGCTACCATGACGGCTGGAAGAACGGCTTCTCCGACGACCAGGTGAAGATCTTCCGGCGCGAGGACTTCGCCTACCACAAGGTCAGCGTCGTCTTCCGGCAGTTCGACGAACACGACCAGCCGGCCGTCGTCACCGAACCCTACGAAAAGGCCTTCACCGCCGCAAATCTCAAAAAGGAGCAGGAGTTCTACGACAGCGACCTCACCTTCCGCGTGCGCCTGAAGCTCGGGAAGACCGAGAAGACGGCAACGCTCACGCTCGGCCCCAAGGACAATGCGGCGAAGCCGTTCAAAGCGCTGATGGGGGACAACCCGGAGATCGTCTCCGTGGAATGGACCCACCGCCACTACGTGAAGGACGACGAGTACATCCCGCAAGGCGAGGACATCGAGGCGTTCCTGAAGCGCGAGATTGCCAAACCCATCATCCGTTGGGAGGACAGCCCACAACTCGGCTACGAGATCTTGCCGAACAAATACTTCTACCGTTACCAGCCGCCCACGCCCGCAAAAGAGTTGCTCGCCGAGTTCTGGAAGCTGGAGAAGGAGGCGGAAAGGCTGCTGAAAGGACTAGCCGAATGAACAGGAGCGCCGATACCGCAATCCTGCCCACGCCGGAGTATCGGCGATTCGTCGAGGATCTGAAAGCCCGCGTCGTCGCCGCCCATCTGTCCGCCGCTCGAGCGGTTAACCGAGACATCATCCTGCTCTACTGGGACATCGGGCGGGCCATAGCGGAAAAACAAGAAACACGGGGTTGGGGCGAATCTGTTGTGGAGATGGTGGCTCGCGATCTCAAATCCGCGTTTCCCGGGACGACCGGCTTCTCTCCCCAGAATGTCTGGCGGATGCTTCAGTTCTACCGGGCCCATGCGGACGAGCGATTTCTTGCACAGGTTGTGAGAGAATTCTCGAAGGGAGGAAAGACGGCGCCGAACCCCGAAAGACTCTCACAGCTTGTGAGAGAAATGGTCGCGGCAGTACCCTGGGGGCATCATGCCAACGCCTTAACCAGGGTCACCAACCCCGCTGCCCGCCTGTATTATCTCCGCGCCACTGCCCGGTTCGGCTGGTCGCGCAATGTTCTGCTCAATCAGATCAAGTCCGGGGCCTACGAGCGGGCGGCGGCGGCAAAGAAGACCCACAACTTCGACCTCGCTCTACCGGAGCATCTGGCCGAGCAGGCCGACGAGATGCTGAAGAGCGCCTACAACCTCGACTTCCTGGGCATCCGATGCGCGGTTCAAGAGCGCGAACTCGAAGACCGACTGATTTCGCGTCTGCAAGCCTTCCTCCTCGAACTGGGCTACGGCTTTTGCTTCGTCGGCCGCCAGTACCGCCTTGCCCTCGGCGACAAGGAGTATTTCATCGACCTGCTGTTCTATCACCGCTTCCTCAAGGCGCTGGTGGCGTTCGAGCTGAAGGTCGGGCCCTTTGAGCCGGAATACGCCGGCAAGATGGACTTCTATCTGAACCTGCTCAACGACAAGGAACGTGGCCCCGACGACCGGCCGTCCATCGGCATCATCCTCTGCGCCGAGAAGGATGATGTGGAGGTCGAATACGCGCTCAGAACCAAGCACAATCCCATCGGCGTTGCGGAGTATCAGCTTCAATCGACACTGCCGGTCGAGTTGAAAGGCCAACTGCCGACGGCCAGACAGCTTGCCGACGTGGTTCGCACGGTCCTTCCAGCGAAGAGAGAGAAACGGTCATGAGCAGACCATCGAAAGAGTTGCTCGCCGAGTTCTGGAGGTTAGAGAAGGAGGCGGAGAAGATGCTGGAGGGGTTGGCCAAGTGAAGGAGCAACACGACGGTTTCTTGGAAACCCTTCCCCACGGTTGGACCTTCGACCGTCTCAAGGACGTTGTCGCGTTGGCAACGAGAAGACAACTGAGGCGAGCGATCCGGACGACTTTGCGGCGGTCTTCGCTGGTCTGGGAAAGCTTCGAAGCCGACAGGCTCACCGAGAACCGTTGGCCAAGGCGCTGGGCGACGGATTGTTCGAGTTGCGCCACGTCGGCAAGTTGAACACGCGCGTGCTGTGGTTCTTTATGAAAGGCCGGCGCATCGTCGCCGTTCACGGCATCCGCAACAAAGGCCAGGCCATTGCGCCCCGCGACCTCGATACTGCCCGGGAGCGGATGCGCGACTGGCAGGAGAGAATGAAATGATGAAGAAAACTAATTTTGACCTTCACCTCGAAGCGCAACTCCGTGACCCGAATTTTGCGGAGCGGTTCAAGCGAGCGGGCGAGGCGTGGGATGTGGCGTTGCAGATTGCGGCGCTTCGCGAAAAGGCCGGTCTCTCGCAAAAGGACCTGGCGCGCAAGCTCAAGACGTCCCAGCAACAGATCAGCCGGCTCGAATCGCCCTCTTACGAAGGGCATTCGTTGAGCATGTTGCGCCGCGTGGCGCGGGAATTGAGGGCCAGGGTTCGCGTGGTGATTGAACCGGAAGACGCGCACGCGGCCGATCATGTCGCCGAGGCTCCCGCGCTCTATCGCACCGAACGGACTCGGGCCACCGCATCATGGCGCGTAAAAAAGCCCCGGAACTGACCTTCCAGCAGCACATCGCGGACTTTCTCGTCCGCGTGCATGGCTACGGCCTGCTCGAACAGGCGGACATCGCCGACCCCGAGCACTGCATTGCCGAAGACCAGTTCTGGGCCTTTCTCAATGCCACGCAGGCCGATCAGCTCAAGAAACTGAAGGACGACTACGGCACCGACGCGCGCGATGAGGTGTTCCGCGCGCTGCGCAAGGAGCTGGAGCGCACGCCGCTGTGGATGATTCTGCGCCACGGGCTGAAGGTGCGTGGCTTGGAATTCCGCCTGTTCTACCCGAAGCCGCGCTCCGCCGAGAGCGCCGCGGCGAAAAAGCACGGCGAGAACCGCATCACCTTCCGCCCGCACTTCTACTTCGGCGAGACCAACCAGGAGATCGACTTCGTCTTCTTCCTCAACGGCCTGCCCATCGTGGCGCTGGAGGTGAAGCACGAGAAGAACCAGAACGTGCATGACGCCGTGGCGCAGTTCGCCGCGCGCGACCCTGCCCGCCGGATTTTCCAGCATCCGTTCCTGTATCTCGCGGCCGACACCAGCGACGTGATGGCGGCGACCGACCCGCGTCGGGTCGAAAACTTCCGCTGGCACAACAGTGGGCTGATCAATGCGCCGCTGACCGAGGGTGAGTATCCGGTCGAGTTCCTCTATCGCGAAGTCCTGGCCAAGGACCCGTTGCTGGAGATGCTGTCGTTCTTTCTCGTGCGCGTGCCCAAGCGCGAGGCTGAGGAGGACAAGCCGGAGCGCCCTGCGTTCACGATCTTGCCGCGTTACCACCAGAGCCGCATGGTGCGGAAGGTGGCGGACGATGCCGTGGCGCGCTTTGCCACCTCCGGCGACATCGGCCGCAAGTACCTGATCAACCACTCGGCGGGGAGCGGCAAGACGCTTTCCATCTGCTGGCTGGCCGACCGGCTGCACAGCCTGTTCAAGCCGAACACCAGCGACAAGCTGGTGGATGTCGTCTTCATCCTCACGGATCGCAAGTCCCTCGACACCAACATCCGCGAAGACATCGAGAAGTTCACCCACCTCAAGGACGTGGTGGGCCTCGCGCGCAAGGCCGACGATCTGCCGCGCTTCCTGGAGGAGCGCCGGCCGATCATCGTCACCACCCAGCAGAAGTTCGCCTGGGTGCTGGAGGAGATCGAGAAGAACCCCGAGTTGAAGTACCTGCGCGTGGCATTCCTGATTGACGAGGCCCACCGGTCGCAGGAAGGTCAGATGGGCGTGGCCATCCGCGTGCCGTTCCGCAAGTCGGATGATCCCGACGCCGAGGACGCCGAGGATGACGGCAAGGACGATGAAGAGAGGATCGCGAAGATCATCCGCGAGCATGACCGCAACCAGCTTTTCGTCGCCTTCACCGCCACACCGGCGCCGGCCACGGTGACGCTGTTCGGCGCGCCGTTCGACACCTACGCCGAGGCGGAAGCCATCGCCGAGGGCTACATCGTGGACGTGGCGGCGAGCATCATCTCCTACAAGACGCTCTACAACCTGCATTGCCCGATCGTGCCCAAGCCGGATGAGGAGAAGCTCTATCCGAAGGGCGTGGTGGCGAAGGCCTTGCAGAACGTCGCCTTTCAGGACGACGGACTGATCCAGTACAAGGCCGAGGTGCTGCTGCGCATCTTCGAGAAGGATGTGAAGCCGCTCATCGGCGGGCGTGCGAAGGCGATGATCGTGGCGACCTCGCGCGTTGCCGGCCTGCGCTACTTCAACATCATCAAGGAGAAGCTCAAGGAGCGTGGCACGGACTACAAGGTGCTCTACGCCTTCTCGGACTTCGTGCATCCCGAGACCAACGCGGCGATCAGCGAGCATGCCCTCAACGAGATGAAGGACGGCGAGCTGATTGAAGACCGCTTTGAAGGCAACGACTACCGGCTGATGATCGTGGCGAACAAGTTCCAGACCGGCTTCGACCAACCGCTGCTCGCCGGGATGTTCCTCGACAAGCCGGTGGTGGACCGCAATGCGGTACAGACGGTTTCACGGCTGAACCGTTGCCACGAGGGGAAGAAAGATGTCGTGGTGGTGGACTTCACCAATAATGCGACGAAGATTCTGAAAGCGTTCGCGAAATACCGTAAAGGCACGCCCTTTGAGCCAGATGAGCCGGACCCCGAGCTTTGCGCCAGGCTGCACGCCGAGATTCTCGCGGCAGGTATCTTCACGCAGAACGATGCTGGCGAATTCGTGAAGCTGCTTGGTACGGGCACGGACGCGCAGATACAATTCGCCGTCAATGGTCTGCGCGTGCGATTCCAGGCGAAGCTCGCCGGTCTGGAGGAGCGCAAGACCTTCGTCTATCTGCTCGCCAAGTTCGTGAAGAGCTTCCATTTCCTCACCTGCTTCTTCACGTACCCGGACGACATCAAGGAGTTCGCCACCTTCGCGGAATACATTGGGCCGCAACTCATCAAGCAAGGCAGCGTGTCCGAGCTGATGAAGCAAATCCGCCAGACCGAAGTTGTGAAGGCGGCGGTTGAACATCAGGGCGAGGTTCGTACCGGCGGCGAGGTGAAGCTCAAGCCCGGCAAAGGGAATAAAGCCGGACCGCCGCCCAAGAAGGTCTCCGTCCAGGACATGATTGCCGAGATTCGGGCCAAGTTCGAAATCAGCGATGAGGAAGCGCTCTACATCAAGCAGGTGACCGAGGAGAAGGCAGCCGACCCGGTGATTCGCGGCACCGTGCAGGCGCACCGCGACGACCGCATCTATCTCGACGGCCCCTACCGCAGCCAGGTGAACGGCGAGATCCGCGTCAGCTACACCGATCTGGGCCGCTACGAGGAGCTGGCCGATTCGAAGTATACCGATGCGGGCGGCATCTTCGACATCATGGCTGTGACGGTGATCCAGACGCACCTCGGCGCTGCGGCGTAATGCCATGACCAGGAGCATCAAAGACCTTCCCGAGCACGACCGACCGCGCGAGAAGCTGCTGCGCAAGGGCGCGGCGGCCCTGAGCGATCAGGAGCTGCTGGCCGTGCTGCTCGGCAAGGGCACGCGCGACATGGACGTGATGAAGCTCGCGAGCAAGCTGGCGAAGGTCATCGACGAGAAAGGACTCGGCGTCCGAGCCGACGATCTTCGCGAGTTCGACGGGGTGGGCGACGCCAAGGCGACGTTGCTGCTCGCGGCGATCGAGTTCGCCCGGCGTCGCATCAAGCCGGAGGGGGCAAAGATCGAAACCTCGGCGGACCTCCTGCCGCATGTGCGGCATTACGCAGACCGCAAGCAGGAGCATTTCCTCTGCGCCAGCATCAACGGCGCGAATGAGATCCTGAACATCCGGGTTGTGTCCATCGGCCTTATCGACCGCACGCCGGTTCACCCACGGGAGGTGTTCGCCGATGCATTGACAGACCGGGCTTCGGCAGTCATCGTCGCGCACAATCATCCCGCAGGCAGCCTCGATCCCTCGCCATCGGATGAAGAAGTGACGAAGCAGCTCAAGGCCGCGGGCGAGGTCATGGGAATAGCGCTTCTCGATCACATCATCTTCAATCGGAACGGATACTTCAGCTTCCTGGAGGCAGGGCGGTTATGAGCGACCCGGGCTTCGTATCGTTCCAATAGACCCTTCTACACGTGAGCCGTGAGGCCAGGCGTCTATCTGGAGCGTTAGGTGGCATTGAGATGGAACATAAGGGGCAGCCCCCTTAAATAGCCTTGAAGGACCTCGACTCCATGCTGCACATCTCACATCACGCCGCTATCCCAGATACTGAGATCGAAATCCATGCCGTACGGTCGCAGGGGGCTGGTGGGCAGAATGTCAACAAAGTCTCAACCGCTGTGCATTTGCGGTTCGACATCGGAGCCTCGTCGTTGCCCCCGTTCTACAAGGAAGAGCTGCTGAAGCTGAAAGACCACCGTATTTCACAGGACGGTGTCATCACGATCAAGGCCCAGCAGCATCGGACTCAGGAGCGGAATCGGGAAGATGCCCTCGATCGGCTGCGCGCGCTCATTCAGAGCGTAGCCATCCCGCGCAAGCAACGAAAAGCCACGAAGCCGACGAAGAGTTCTCAGCATAGGCGGATAGAGAGCAAGAAGAAACAAGGAAGACTGAAAGCACTCAGAGGAACGCTTGAGTAAGCGTCGCTTGTGAGTTGGCTGTTGTCAGTAGACAATCCTCAGTTTCCGGAACTGACAACTGATCACTGAGTACTCGTTCACGCTTCACATCGGAGATCTGGCAAAGGGCTTTGCGAAGGTTAGAGTACCTCGATTTGGCCACGCAGGTGAACGATTTGAAGGTTCCTCCGAGCAACCGACTTCATAGGCTGGAAAGGGAACGAAAAGGCCACCATTCCATTTCCGTGAACGATCAATGGCGGATTTGCTTTCGGTTTGTGGACGGTGACGTGTTTGACGTCGAATTGACCGATTATCATTGAGGCGAGGTGCAAGATGAGCATCCCCAACAAAAGACAAAGAACGATTCGCCCCACCCACCCTGGCGAAATGCTGCGCGAGGACTTTTTGCCTGATTACGGGCTGACCGTATCCGGCTTTGCCAGGGCGATTGGCGTGTCGAGGCAGACCGTAAATGAGGTGATTCGGGAGCGGCGAGCGATCAGTCCTGAGATGGCGCTACGTCTCTCCCGGTTGTTCGGCAACGCCCCAGAATTTTGGTTGAACGCCCAGCGTGCCGTTGACCTCTGGGAGGCGGCTAAGGCCACAAAGCACAAGATCGAACGCATTTCCCCACTGGACGCCGCGTGAGCAATGACTGAAGTGTGGAACCTGGCTGGGGCCGTTCGGAGTCGCTCAAACCGAGCCATTTGCTCCAAACGAGATAATGACGGCCGCAGATAACGTGTGCGCGTCGTTCGTATCTCGCTTCACGCTTCACGAGATACGCTTCACGTTACTCAGGGGAAGCCAGCGACCCCAGAATGTGATACCCGCCATCCACGTAAATCACTTCGCCGGTAATTCCGCGCCCGAGCGGGCTCACTAAGAACAGCGCGGTGTCACCGACTTCCCCTTGTTCCGTCGCGCGGCGGAGGGGTGCGAACTCCCGGTGGTGATCGACCATCTTGCTGATGCCGGAAACGCCACGGGCGGCAAGGGTCTTGATCGGTCCGGCGGAGATGGCGTTGACGCGGATGTTCGTGGGGCCGAGGTCATGGGCGAGATAGCGGACGGTGCATTCCAGCGCTGCCTTGGCCACACCCATCACATTGTAGTGGGGCACCACTCGTTCCGCTCCGAGGTAGGTCAACGTCACGACGGAGCCGCCATCGGTCATCAGGGGCATCGCGGCTCTCGTGACGGCGACGAGTGAATAGGCGCTGACTTCGAGTGCGGTGGCGAATCCCTGGCGAGTGGTGTTGACGAATTGGCCGGTGAGTTCTTCGCGCGGGGCGAAGGCGACGGAGTGGACGAGGAAATCCAGCTTGCCGGCTTCTTTCTCCACGTGTTGCATCAATGCGGCGATCTGGGCATCATCTCCCACGTCGCAGGGGAACGCCTTCGCACCTGGCATCGTGGCGACGAGTTCCTCGACGTTCTCTCGTAACCGCTCGTTCTGATAGTTGAACAACAGTTGGGCGCCCTGGCCTGCCGCGGACTGCGCAATAGCCCAGGCGATGCTGTGCTTGTTGGCCACGCCGATGATCAGCCCCTTCTTGCCTTCCAGTAAAGCCATTGCGGTGCTCTCTCTTTTAAGCCCTACGCGGGCTCAGAAGATAACACAGAACGATGCGACTTGGAACAAAGAGACGCGGACGCCGGGTTTGAGATGATCGGAAAGGGTTGAGGCGGTTTAGTCTTGGTCCCACCATTCCGCCACAGGATTCAGGAGGAAAAGCCCTTCGCTCGTTGATGAGAAGGATGTCGCAACCGCAGGCAATCTCAGAACATTGCCAATCTCTGCCTGGTCGGCACCGAGCTTGCTGACTGAATGGTCTACTGCCTATCGAAAGGCAAATTTCTGAAGCTGAAAGGGGGTGAAATCTTATGAAGCGCATGCTCATGGCTATCATGGCGGTCGCGGTCGCGGTCGCGTTCAGCGCCCCGTCCTTTGCCGATGACACAAAGAAGAAGGACAAGAAGGACGAGAAGAAGGGCGGCAAGCTCGTCCAGATGCTCAACGCGGATGAGAAAAAGAAGGACGAGAAGAAGAAGGACGACAAGAAGGGCAAGTAAGTCGAAGCTTCTTGGCGAGGCTAGCCGGCTTTAAGAGGTCTCCCGCCCTTCTGGGTTGGGAGACCTCTTGAGTAGCTCGCCGTAGTAGGTTTGGATAGACACCGACTGTAACCCCACGATCGTTTTCGCATCCCGGATTATCCCCCCCTGAATTTGCTTGATCGCCTCTGCGAGCGGCATCTCGAGTACCTCGAGTACCTCGTCGCGGTCCAGGTTCTGCCGGCCAGGCACGAGGCCGGTTGCTTTATAAATATGGATGACCTCGTCGGTGAAGCCGGGGGCGGTGAAGATGCTTGAGAGCAGTTCGAAGTTCGTGGCCCGGTAGCCGATCTCTTCCTCCAACTCGCGCGACGCGCAGTCGAGCGGATCTTCACCTGGATGGAGTTTCCCGGCCGGGATCTCGTAGATAAAGCCATTCGCGGCGTGGCGAAACTGCCGAATCAGGATGACGGTGTGGGCATCCTTCATCGGTACCACCGCGGCAGCGCCAGGATGCCGGACCATCTCCAGATCGATCGTGACGCCGTTCGGGAGCAGGACGGTATCGATGTTCAGGGTGACGACCTTGCCCTTGTAAATGTTCCGAGTCATAAGATAAGAGCAGATAGCTTATGGCTTATGGCAGAAGCAGAAACAACTGTCATCTCGTCTCGCTCGTGCTATCCGCCATCAGCCATACGCTCTTGGTTTTTTATAGAACGGCGGTTTCACCACGACAGCCGGCATCGACTTTCCACGGATGTCGATGACGAGAGACGCGCCGGCTTGAGCGAACGCCGGAGGCACGTACCCGAGGCCGATCCCCTTTTGGAGCAGCGGCGAGAGATTCCCGCTCGTGACCTCACCAATGATCTCTCCGGTCGGCCCGGGCTTGGCAATCTTGAAGCCGTGACGGGGCACTCCTTTCTCCAGGAGTTCGAAGGCCATGAACCGACGCGTGAGTCCCGCTTCCTTCTGTTTCAGCAGCGCTTCACAACCGATGAAGTCGCCCTTCTGGAAGCTGACCGCCCACTCGACTCCGGCTTCAAGCGGGGTCGTGTCCTCCCCGATGTCGTTCCCATAGAGCAGATAGGCCATCTCCAACCGTAAGAGATCGCGTGCGCCCAGACCGGCCGGTTTGAGGCCGGCAGGCCGGCCGTGACTCAACAGTGCCTGCCAGAGATGGGCGGCGCTGTCAGCAGGTATATAGAATTCATAGCCTACCTCGCCAGTGTAACCGGTTCTGGCGATCAGGCAGGGACTGCCCGCGAGCGTAGCCTGCAGACAATGGCGGAGTTTCAACGAAGCCATGCCGGTCACGCCCATCTGGTTCAACAGGTCGCACGAGGCCGGACCCTGCAGGGCCACTTGCGCGAGCGCGACCGACCGATCCTCGACCGTACACCCGGGCACGTGTCGAACTTCCTCTCTGAGCCATGCCAGAATCTTTTCCTGGTTGGAGGCGTTGACACACAAGAGATATTCGTTGGGCTTGAGGTAATAGATGAAAATATCGTCTTTGATCCCGCCCTGGTGGTTACACACCATCGAATAGTGCGCCTGCATCAGCGGGAGCTTGCCCACGTCGTTGGTTGTGACCCGCTGGAGGAATCGGAGCGCGCCTTCGCCGGTGACGGCAATCCGTCCCATGTGGCTCACGTCGAACAGGCCCGCCTTCGCTCGGACGGCGTGGTACTCGTCGAGCACGCCGGTGTATTGGATGGGCATCTCCCATCCGGCGAAGTCAACGAGTTTCCCGCCGGCGGTCTGGTGACAATCGAAGAGAGGGGTTCGCTGCATGGGCCGCGATTCCGTCATCGGAGGCCCAACAGCTCGACGTCGAAGGTGAGGGTCGCGTTCGGCGGGATCACGTTCCCTGCGCCGCGCGCGCCGTACCCCAGGTCGGGCGGGATGATGAGTTTTCGCTTGCCGCCCACTTTCATGCCCTGCACGCCTTCATCCCACCCCTTGATGACCCGGCCGGCGCCGACGCGAAACGAGAAGGGTTCATTCCGATCGACGGAGCTATCGAACTGTTTTCCGTTCTCCAGCCAGCCCGTGTAATGGACGCCGGCGGTATCGCCCAGCTCTGCCTGGCGGCCTGTTCCGACGACGAGATCGATGTACCTCAAGCCTGACTCCGTCTTGATTAGACATCGGGATTGAGGCGTTCCCCACGGTCTTTGGCGAGCTGCTTATAGTAGCGCCACATGTAGGAGTGATAGTCGTCCAACTGTGCCAGCAGGTAGTGGAGTTCCGTCGGATCTTGCGTTTCGACGGCCCGCACCATCCTGTCTTTCAGGAAATCGGCAAAGGCTTGGGTTTTCTCGATGGCGGTGAGGAGCCGCAGGCCCCCACCGAGCTGGTAGTCGCTCATCGCGCCTCAGTGTTCAGAACCACGCGGGGCCAGCATAGCGAGGCAGCGGCGGAAAATGCAAGTCGCTCAGCGGCCTGGTCCTTCGCCTCATGGTGCCGTTCGCGCGTGCGGGGTGATGAGCGTGCGGAGGCGCGCCAGCGAGATGGCCTCGACGCGGTGGCCGTCACGGCCGACCACAGTTGTGGCCATGGTCAGCGCGTTCAGAATGGCTTCTTCCGTGGCCTCGACGGTTGCGGCAATCAGTGGATTCAAATGGGTGTCCGCCAGGTGCGTCATGGTGAACGTCGGCTCTTTCGGATAGTGCGGGATGGTGTTGGCGGTCGAAAACGCCAGCATAAAATCGCCGCTGCCGTGGCGGGCCGTGGACCCGGTGCGAGCGAGGCCTAGGGCCGCGCGCTTGGCCAGCCGTGAGAGTTGTCGTCCGTCCAGCGGGGCATCCGTGGCCATGATGACGATGATCGAGCCTTCACTTTGTCCCGGTGAAAGAGCCTGCGCGACAGGAGGAACAGCCTCATAGAGCCGACCGACCGGCGCTCCGCCCACGACAAGCTCAGGCCGTCGCCCATGGTTCGCATTGACGAGCACGCCGATCGTATAACCGCCTTCAATGTCTGGTAATCGCCGTGAGGAAGTCCCGATGCCACCCTTGAACCCATAGGACACCATCCCTGTTCCGGCACCGACGGTTCCTTCCTGCACGACCCCGGAGGAGGCACCGTTGAGCGCTTTCACCACATCCGCTTCGGAGACATGCCGCCCTTGCATGTCGTTCAGCCGCCCATCGTCGCACTCGGCGACCACGGGTGTCAGGGTATCGTCGGTAATGCCGATCTCCGGGTAGCGTTCGATCATCCAGTTCATGACCCCGTTGGCCACTCGGGGCACGTTCAACGTATTCGTGAGGGCGATCGGATATTCGAGAAACCCGGACTCCGCGACCCACGCGAGGCCGGTCATTTCACCGGTTCCGTTCAGCACGAACGAGCCGGCGGGGACTTTCTTGTGCCAGAGGTCATCCCGCGGGATCACGACCGTCACGCCGGTTCTCACCGGTCCTTCGCCTGGCTTGAGCGCGCCCTCGCCTTTGATCACCGTGGTGTGGCCCACGGTGACCCCGGCGACATCCGTGATCGCGTTGAGCGGTCCCGGGGTATAGGAGCCGACGACAATGCCGAGCTCACGCGCGCGGAGCCGTGGCTCTTCAGCGATGTTCGGTGTCGCGTGGTCCGCGCTCCAGCCCACCGATGGGAGGCAGAGGAACAGCGAGAGGACGATCAGTATCCGTGAGAATCTGTCGGCGCGGCAGCGGCGTATCGGTCTAGAGTTCATGGGTGGAGTCTCGCTGCGGCACAATCACCTCGGTGCCGGTATGTTCAGCCTGGATGGCGGCAGCTAACGACAAGGCTTGTTTTTCCTCCCCGTGTACGACGAAGACTTTCTCCGGCAGAGGATTGATGGCTCTGACATAGGCGAGCAGGTCGTTGCGGTCCGCGTGCGCCGACAAGCCGTTGAACCGGACGACGTGCGCGCGTCGGGGCGTCGGCACGCCGAAAAGCGGGACGACATCCCAGCCCTCGACCAACTTGCGGCCCAACGTGTGCTCGGCCTGAAAGCCTACGATGGCGATGATAGTGGCTTCGTCTTGGATCGCGTGTTTCAGGTGATGGAGGACCCGTCCGCCTTCGCACATGCCGGAGGAGGCGATGATGACGCAGGGACCCTTCATGGTATTGAGGCGTTTGCTTTCTTCGGGCGACGAGACGTAGCGAATGTAGCGGGCAGCAAAGGGATCGCCTTCAGACGCGAAGGTGCGATAGGTCTCTTCGTCGTAACACTCCGGATGCTGGCGAAAGATTTCCGTGGCCTTGGAGGCCAATGGTGAATCGATGAAGATGGGCAGCGGGTCGATTCGCCCCTCGGCCACGAGTTCCTTGATCCGCATCACGAGTTCCTGTGTCCGGCCGACTGCGAAGGCCGGGACGATGATCTTGCTGCGGTGCGCCTTGGCATGCGCAAACAACTCTGCCACCTTGGTCTTGAGGACCTCGCCGACTTCCTCATGGAGACGGTCACCGTAGGTCGATTCGATGATCAGCACATCGCACGCCGGAGGCGCAGCGGGGTCCTGCAGGATCGGCATCTGTTTCCGCCCGAGATCGCCGGAGAAGAGCACGGTCGTTGAATTGCCGCGCGCCGTGTATCTCAGGCGAATGGCGGCCGAGCCGAGGATGTGGCCGGCATCGTGGAACGACGCCCTGACGCGAGGGGCGATCTTGACCGTGTCGGCGTAGTGCACTCCGACGAATCGGCGCGCAATGGCGCGGACGTCGTCCGAGTCGTAGAAGGGGCGGACACAGGCCTTTCCGCGGCGCCGTTCCTTCTTATTCACGTAGGCGCAGTCGCTCTCCTGAATATGGGCGGCGTCCTCCAGCATCATTCTGGTGAGATCAGCGGTGGCCGTGGTCACATAGACCTTTCCTGAATACCCATGCTTGCTCAGAACGGGAAGGGCACCGGAGTGATCGATATGCGCATGTGAGAGCAAGACCGCTCCCACCGATTGAGGATCAAAGCCAAGATCACGGTTTTGCCGGTCGGCCTCTTGGCGCCGGCCCTGGAACATGCCGCAGTCGAGCAAGGCACGGCAGCCGGGAGTCTCAATCAAATGGCGGCTTCCCGTGACCGATCTCGCCGCGCCGTGGAAGGAAATGTTCATGGCGGCCCGGTGACTCCGTGATTGCGTGCAATCAGGTCCCACGCCTCCTGGGCCGTTTCTGCATAGTGGAAAAGCCGAAGGTCCTCGGGGCCGATCAAGCCCTCCTCGACGAGCATCGACCAGTCGATCAGCCGGTCCCAGAAGGCGCGGCCGACCAGCACGACGGTCACGCCGGTCACTTTGCCGCCCTGAAGCAGGGTGAGCGTTTCAAACAGTTCATCGAGAGTGCCGAATCCACCTGGAAAGGCCACGAGCGCTTTGGCCCGTAGAAGAAAATGCATCTTTCGAAGCGCGAAATAGCGAAACTGAAAACAGAGCGACGGCGTCACGTAGGGGTTGGGGCGCTGTTCATGCGGCAGCGTAATGTTCAACCCGATCGATTTGGCACCGACGTCGGCGGCCCCTCGGTTTGCCGCCTCCATGATCCCCGGGCCTCCCCCTGTGACGACCACGAAGTCGCATTGGCCGTTGACCTGACAGGTCGATGACGCCAGACGGCCGAACTCGCGTGCGTCGTCGTAATAGCGGGCGAGCGCGACGTGCTTCCGTGCCGTCATCACCGCGCGTTTCCGCTCAGGGTCGCTCGGCCTGCTCGCGAGGTCTGATTCGGCCTGCGCGAGCAGGTCTTGTGCTCGTGAGGGCTCCATCAACCGCGCGCTCCCGAAGACGACAACAGTCGAATGAACGCCCTCCTCTTGCTGGATCAATTCGGGCTTGAGCAGTTCGAGCTGCAGGCGGAGCGGTCGTAGTTCTTCGCGTTGCAGGAATGCCATGTCACAGTCTGCGGGGAGATAGGAAAGGGAATGCAGGAGTGGGTCTGTGGGATCGTCTTTGTCTGGAGAGGCGCAGCTCATGGAGAGGCTATTATAACGGGATGGGAAAGGCGCAGCAATTTGTGGGGTCTGGAGGGCCGTGGGGTCAAAACGGCCAGAACTTGAAACTGGTGCCCTCTGAATGACGGGTAAAGGAGTGATGGCTGACCACCCACCTGGAGTCCAAGACGATCTCGAATGCCTCGGTGCCGATACCGGTCCCTGAGAGCACGAGGTCAGGTGATACGGGAGACCAAGGCTTGGCGAGCCAGCCAAAATTGACCCGCGAGTATTTCAAGTCGAGAAAGTGATAGGTTCCCACCGCACCGGAATCGGATGCGGCGAGCGCGTTAGGAGGGCCGAGCTTGGCCACGACTTCGGCCAACGTGGTTGTGCCATGGACAATAAAGGCCACATCGTCGGGCGTGAGCGTATCGTTCACCGATATTCTGGCAGCGCTGCAACCGAGCAGTGCAACGACCATGGGCAGCAGTCCTGCCCACCGCAAGAGCTTAGTGCCCATTCCGTTACTCCCCGAATGGCCAGAACTGAAATTCGAGCCGGTCGGTCCGCCTCCCGAAGACGACGTCGCCCACCAGCCCATCCCGGTTGAGGAAGACATAGAGGTCGTCGCTTCGAATATTGACGCGAGAAAAGTTCAGCAAGATCAAGAGAAGGCTGCCCGCTTTCATATCGTATCGGTAGTACTGAAAGATCGTGTGGCCATTGGCCTCGATGATCCGGTCGGGCGCTCCGAGACGCGAGATGACATCGGTTTGTGCGGTCACTCCCTTCTTAATCGCACTCACATCTTCGTCGCGCAACTGATCGCCGACCGATCCTCTGTTAAAGGCGCAGCCGGCAACATGAATGAGGAGAAGCAAGGCAAGAACGGCCAGACTGTTCATGCGCACCTTCTTGTGTGCAGGGAACTATCGCCCCGCTGCGAACAATTCACTGTCCCGATCCCGAAGACTCGGGCCCTGGTTTGGACAGGACGAAATCCTCTTCGAATATCCGGTATCCTGCCGGCTTCAACCCCACCCGCTGGTAGACAGCTTGAGCCACTGCGTTCTGCGTTTCGACGTAGAGCCTCACGCCACACACGTCATGGCGTTGCCGTGCCTGCTCGACTACTGCACGATGCATGCGGTGATACACGCCTTTCCTCCGCCAGGCCGGATCGACATAGACGCTTTGGATCCACCAGAACTGGGCGTTCCGCCAGTCGCTCCACTCGTAGGTGATCAGCAGTTGTCCCACGATGAGGTCCTTGGATCCGTGAGGAATCTCGGCGACCATGAAAAAGCCGCGATCCGGTTGCTCGATCACCGCGAGCGTGCCCCGTTGCAGTCGCGCGCGGTCGAGGACCCGGCCCTCCGTTTCCTGCGCCATCGCGGCGCTGAATTCGGTGAGGCGGTCCAGGTCGTCCCGCCGCGCGAGCCTGACCGTCAGGTGTTCCAGCGACGTCGTCGTCATGGTGGCGCGTCTCCCTTCGGGCGTGCCAGCCAGCCCCGAACCGGGCGATAGAGCCCGGCCGAGAATTCCATCTTCATCGCTTCTTCGGCGGGCAAGTTGATCGGGTGAACCTGTCCTTTCGGCACGAAGGCGAGATACCCTGTAAACGGGTGAATGGCGGTCGGCACGAAGACCATGATGAGCTCTGTGATGGGCACCACTTGCAGCGGAACCGGCGCTGACCCCATCACGAATCCCAGTGCCCACAGTCCATCCCGAGGAAACGGAAATGCCACCACCGTGCTTCGGCCAAAGCGCGAACGAAAATTGAAGAGGTCGGTCATCCCCTTCAGGGTGAGGAACACGGTACGGACGATCGGGATGCGTTCGAACCAGTTCTCGGCCCATCGGACCACATGCCGGCCTATCATGTGGTTGGCGACTATTCCGGTGAGCAGAATCGAGCAGGCTAAGACCAGGATGCCGAGTCCAGGGAACTCTGATTGGACGCGAGCGCCGATGATATCGGCAAGGAGTTCGTCGAGTGTCCGAAACAACATGGAGAGGACAAGGAAGGTGACCCACGCCGGCACGAGCAGCAGGAGGCCGGTGAACCAGTATTGCCACATTTTACGTAACGAGAGCATGGCTCTTATGGCGGATGAGGTCGTCAGTGTATCAGATAATGGTGGGCGGCATGCAAATGGTCATGTGCGCCGGGCCCCCTTGATCTGAAGTCGTGTTTGGGGCTATCTTTCAACGCAGGGGAGTCATGGCTCTCCTAGTCAGGGAGGCCCCTCTATGGAAGAGACATCGGGATCCACGAGAAAGGTGACGATCGCTCCAGATTTGCTGGCGATTCTCTGTTGCCCTGAGACGAAGCAGGACGTCAACCTTGCTGATGCGACGCTGATTGGAAAACTGAATGCAGCCGTGACTCAGGGTACGCTCCAGAATAAGGCCAAGAAGACGGTGACGGAGAAGCTCGATGGCGGGCTGATCCGGGCTGATCGAAAGATCCTCTATCCGATCCGCGAAGATATCCCTGTCATGTTGATAGAAGAAGGTATTCCGCTCGAACAGCTCTCCTAGCCTTGTTTGACGTATCCTCCTTCCTTTGCGGGTGAGCGACGAACAGCATCCACTGTGAGGGCCCGCCTCTGTCGATCTGACGGAGTGTGCCGACCCGCCGGCTACTGCGGGGTGGAGCATGGCCGCACACTGCATCCGTGCGGCGCCACACTGTCGAAGAAGACACCGTCTCGCGCAGGGAGTTCCGAAGGCCCGACCGGGAGTTAGGGTTTGAACAGCCGGATGTCTTCCCGCTGGTTCTCCGTCTTCGATCCTGTCGACGTTCCGCATTGTGCGCAGCGGTATTCGTACAAGTTGCCGGTCGGCAGCACGAGGAGAAGCCGCTCTCGCGTGGGAGTGGCTTGTCGGCAGGTTGGGCAGTAGAGTAGCGAGGCTTGGAATGAGCCGTATTGATCCGGCGAGGGTTCTGCTCCCGGCGGAGTCGTGCGCGACGCGGCACGTGTCCCGACGCCCGGCGGCCACCGGGATGTCTTCGGCGTTCTCGGGACGTTCGACATCGTGAAATCCTACTCAGCGAACCCGATCATGGTCACATCTCATGAGGACGATCCGTCCTCTCTGCACCATCATCACGGTTACAGCAGTGTTCTGGAATGGGCGGCCTTCTGGTGGCGGCCTCGGAGGAACCACCACAGTGAGCGACTCACCTGAGCCACCACGTACAGGGCGAACCCCGTCAGCAATCCATAGAGAGCGGCATACTTCCAGGGCCAGAGGTCTGGAGCATGGAGCACGACTCCCAGGGCAATGTGACCACCCAGACCAAGGCAGATGGCAAAGACGATCCATTCACGCGCCACGGGACCTCCGCACGATTGAGCCGACTAACCCTGCCGGGACTTGAGTGCCCGCAGAACCTGCGGCAGCATGATTGGAAGGGCAGGCCACGACAGCAACACCATCGGCCCGCTCGCAGGGACTCAGAGAGTGCGTCGATGAGTGGTTGTCGGGAGACGGTGATGTCACGACGTTCCCGTGAACTGCCAGACACTCCGTCAGCCTTGGACGGAGGTCTTGGCAGATTCGATTTCTGTGGCGGTGATGAGACTGGAGAGATAGTCGGCCACAAACATCAGGGCTTCTTCTCGGCCATCGGCGCGGCGCCCCTTTTCCCGGCGTTGGACCGACAATTCGTGGTCCAAGTCGGATTTCACATCCGTAAGGACACGTTGCAGCGTGGAGGGGGTGAGGTTGGCATCCATGTCCTCGAGCTCCTGGCATCGATCGAGCACCCAATTCAATCCCTCAATTCTCCCTGTGTAATGTTCCTGTTCCCCCGTATCGATTCTCGACATAGCTGTGGCGAACGTTTGGGCTTCATACACGAGGTTATAAAAGCTCGTCACGGCGCGTTGCAAGGTCGGATTCATAATGCTCCTTGTCTCAAAAATTGGTTATATGAATTATACATGAGATCGGGAGCGCGACAAGGGATTTTTTCGGTGGCTAGGTGAACAGGAGGGAATGAAACTCGTTCATGAAGCCATAGTACAGGGGGGCAAAGTCCTTCAAACTGTCGGGACTATTTTCTTTGAGACGTTTAAAGAAAAAGACCTGGTCGCGAGGGTCCAGTTGCTCCAACAACTTTCCAAGCTGAGCCATGGTGTAGCTGCCGGATGGAACACTCAGGACATAGTGGACGAGTCGTTCGACAAACTGTTGTGCGATGTACTCGCTGATGATCAGTCCTGCGGGAATCTTGCCGATGGCGAGGAACTCATCGAACGGGACCGCTTGCGCGGCAAACGGGACTGTGCCATGAGGCGGGGGCGTCACGCTGACTCCCTCCAAACAGAAATCGAACGCATCGTCACGATCCCCACTCTACTGAAGCCCCCTCGCATCGTCAAGTCTTATACAGGGGCGGTGAAAACAGAAGGGGCAGGACCCCTTGCGGAATCCTGCCCCTCTGCGAAGCGATCCTCGCGGTGAATGACTACAGCCAGTTCACACGCTCGGCCGGCCGAATGTAAATCGGCTCTTCGACCTGGATCCGCGCCACTTCCTTGCCCGACTTGTTGAAGCCCAACACGGTATCGTTGTACATCTCGAACCGCTTCCCGTGGATCTGGGTTTCGAACACTTTCGGGCCCGGAATGACGTCGTACCGGAAGATGATCTGCTGGCTGGCTCTCCAGAGCTGGAGGACGGCCAACAGTTCCCGGCTCGGCACGAGATACTTCTCGATGGCGTTGTCCACGCCCGGCCCGAACATCTGCCGCGCATACCCTCTCGGGCTGTGCCGCGGCGGGATGTAATAGC
>CAZKRM010000018.1:0-66828 GCA_964555285.1 uncultured Nitrospiraceae bacterium | reverse complement strand
CGAATCAATTTCGGGTGCCCCAAGGGTTCGATCATAGGTTTGAGCAACAGGCTCTTATCTGTGCTCATTGCTTTTCTTGCGTTAAATGCTTGCGTATCGTATGGCACGAAAGTTGACCAAGGGCGGCTTTCTCAATTTGTGAAAGGCAAAACAACCTATGCTGAAGTAATCCAGCAGCTTGGCAAGCCGACACAGTCGACAGTTAATTCCGATGGAATAAGAACCATCTCGTACACGTACGGACAGTCTCAGGCAAACGCTGCGACTTTCATCCCAATTGTTGGCGCCTTTGTTGGGGGAGTGGAATCCGAAGATACAACCGTGACACTGAATTTTGACAAAAATTCAGTCCTTACCGACTACTCAGCCAGTGAAGGTGCTATGGATATGGGACATGGTATTACAAGTGGGAGGAAACAATAGCTCGGTCAAGAACAAAGGCTGACACCTTTTGTTCTTCCCATGACCCCATATGCGTTCTCAGACGCGTCGGCGCCTCCCTCGCCTTGTCTCTTCCTCACCGCGGTTTGACGCTCCTGGCCCGCCTTGCTATAGTCCGACGCCGTGGGACCGGTCTTTTATCAGAAGCTCGAACGATTGGACGAGGAAGTTCGCTTTCTCGAACAAAACCGCGAGCGATTCTTGTCCGATCTTGCCATGAGTCGGGATGCCAGACGGCTGGTTGAGCGAGCCGTGTATCTCTGCGCGGAAATGGCGCTGGATCTCGCGGACCTCATCATCGTCACACGCGGTTGGCCGAAGCCGAGCACGTACCGGGAGGCCATCGACAAACTCGGCGAGACCGGCGTTCTCCCGGCCGAATTCGCCCATCGCTTCGTCTATGTGGCCGGCCTGCGGAATTTCCTGGCCCACGATTATCTGAAAGATACGAGACCGGCGCTTCAGGATTTTCTGGCCCGTAAGCTTGAGGACTTCAGACACTATCTCGACAGGTTGAGATCCCTATGACCACGTCACGTGATGCGATCGACGCAACCTTGGGACACTTCGCTGTCGCCTTTGCCTACCTGTTCGGCTCTCGTGTTGGGGCGACGGCCGGTCCGCGAAGCGACTGGGATGTCGCGGTCTATCTGTCCCGGTTGCCCGAAGAGGACCCGATCTGGGAGCGATTTCGAATCGAGGACGCGCTCGCTCGGGCGCTGGGCAGCGACGCGGTGCAGGTGATCATTCTGAATCGCTTGGACGCACCGCTCCTGGAGTATGAAATCGTCTCCAAGGGACAGGTGCTGTGTGAACGTGATGCCGAGGCGCGCCTGCTCTACGAAAGCGGGGCGCTCCGCCGGTTTCACGACTGGCGATACTGGCTTGATCGCCATATGGCGGCGTCACAGGCGGGACGCTAAAGTCATCACGACGGTCGTCACTCGTCATTAAGAGAGGCGTCCGGCGGCCTCCTGACGCTCCAAGTGGGGAGCCCTCAGGGTCAGCATGAGTATGGACTTATATGCCACGCACCGCGATCCGACGGCAGAAGCGCAGGTGCGGCAGGCCATTCATATCCGGGACGGTGCGGCATGGATTCTTGTAGCGCGGCGGCGCAGGTGGAGCAATGCGCCGAGGTCTGCAACGCCTTCCTCACGCAGGTGCAGGAGATTCGGAAGTAAGCAGCGGTTACCGATCGAGCCCCAGGGCGACTGACAGAGGAATCGCCCAGATGCGATCCGCGATCCGTTCGGCACGCTCCCCCGTATGCAGCAGCAGGCCATGGGGGGCGGCCTTCCCATAGTCGTCCAGAAAGAGTCGGAGGTGCGCGGTATCGCCGACACGCGGGCGGCTGGTGGCCTTAATCTCCACCGGAATCACGGTCCCCGCCTGTTCAATCACGACATCCACCTCAGCTCCGGATGCCAGCCGCCAGTAAAGCATGTCCGGCATGGGACGGCGGCCTTCCCGCCAGGCCAGGATGTCGCTCACCACAAGGGTTTCAAGCAACGGACCGATCAGTCCACCTTTCTCCAGATCAGCTGCGGTGTCGATGCCGGCTAGGTGCGCCGCCAAGCCCGTATCGCAGAAGAACAGCCGCGGTGTCTTGATGAGGCGCTTGGTGCGGTTCACGGCATAGGCCGGAAGTCGATGTAGTAGATAGGAGGTCTCCAACAGATTCAGGTAGCGGTGGGCCGTGGGTTGGGTCAACCCGGCATCCCGGGCCAGATCGCTCTGATTCACCATCGCGCTCGATCGCAAGGCGGCCATCCGCATCAGTCGTCGGAAATCGACGAGATGGCCGATGGCGGACAAGGCTTGGAGATCGCGTTCGAGGTAGGTGCGGACATAGCCATCGAGCCAGATGCGTCGAGTCGCGGGATTCGGTGAGAGGGCTGCCGGGGGAAAGCCGCTCTGCAGCAGCGTCTCGTCCAGCCGTCCGAAGCGAGGATGGGTGCCTTCGAACTGCGACGGATCGTTCACCAGCGCCTGCCACCGCCCCACGGCGCCGAGCCCGGCGCGTTCCGCCATGGTGAAGGGGTAGAGCGTCAGATACACCGCTCGACCCGCCAGCGTCTCCGAGACGGAACGCATCAGTGCCAAGTTGGCTGACCCCGAGAGGAGGAACCGACCGGGACGCCGATCGCGATCCACCGATCGCTTGATGGCCAGGAGGAGATCGGGACTCCGCTGGATTTCGTCGATCGTCATCCGCTTGTTGGCGGCGACCAGCGCATCCGGTTCTTGTTGCGCTCGTTCCAGTATGTCGAGATCGTCGAGGGTGAGGTATTCGCGCGTGTGAGGCGTGAGCAGCTCCCGGATCAGCGTGCTTTTGCCCGTCTGCCGTGCGCCGGTGAGAACGACCACGGGAAAGGTGTCCAAGGCCTGACGGACCAGCGGCGTGAGATGGCGCTTCAGCGGGGGAGGCAAATTATTCACGTCATGGATGATAATCATTCATATCGCGAGATGCAAGTTTCAGCGGCTGATCCTATGGACGGGGCGGCGGCGCAGGTGGAGAAATTCGCCGAGGTCTTCAACGCGTTCTTGACCCAGGTGCAGGAGATCAAGAAATAGCTCCTCAAGAAGAGATCGAAAGATCAATGGAGGAAGAAGTGAAGCGACAGGTTGGATGTGTTGATGATGGGCAATCAGTAGTGATGGTGCCGGCAGCCTGGCCCATGTTCATGTGGTTCGGAGGGCGGTGGCGGCATGAAGGATTGGCCCGGCAGGACGATGTGACCGTGCTCTTGTTGCTTGGCCAAGTGCTCGGCGATCTCTGGATGGGACGTGCGAACGTAGCCGATCAACCCGCCAAGAAACCGCTGGGACTGAAAACCCGTTCCGGAGAATTCAGTGACGAACTTCAGCGTGCGATCTAATACCTCGGGCGCGATCTGAGACTCGACCATCTGTTGCGGCTCTTGTTTCTTGAAGGTCTCAAATTCTTTCTTCAGGTGTTCCGCAAAGACCGGCATCGGGGCAGAGGGAATGTGCAGGGGGCTGAGCGTGCGGCGGAGAGCTTGAATCCCGGCGAGGACCTCCGCATCCTGCCCGTCGCGGCGTCCTTGGAAGTAGCTGAACGTGACCACTTCGATCAGATTGAACAACGCCGCGGCCTTGTCTCCCCCCAGTTTGTTCAGCTCTCTATAAAGATCGCGCCGGGCTGGTGCGAACTGCTGGCCCAGCCGTTTCTGCTGGTAGTCGCTGCCGGTATCCAGAAAGACACAATCCGGCGGGCAGGAAATGCGAACCATCCGGTGTTCGCCGCAGCACTGGCTGCAGATGAGCCCGCCCAAGGCCGGGCACGACCGCTTCCCCTTCCGTTGATGACAGTAGGCGCACTTGCTCATCGTGTGGCGGCTGCCTCCGGTGCAGGTTTGGGCGGCGGCGGGACGAACCCATAATCGGCCAGCGTCCGTTTCTGGCCTTTGGCTTTGCCCTCCGTGGGAGTTTCCAATCCGTTCATCTCGGCTGCATGGGCGAACTGGTACGGCACGAGAATCAGATTGTTCCCCCGATCGATACTGATATCGGCCGGCGCCGGCAGGGATTCCGCGATGACCTGAAATCGTTTATCCGGTGTCATGCGCCAGATCTTTCCTCTCGTCTGATCGGAGACGTACATGTTTCCCCACCGGTCGAAATCTACTCCGCTGAGATGGTCGAACCGGGAAGTGAAAAACCCGTTCGAGACGAGTTCGGTCAAAGCACCTTCCGGCGTAATGTCCAGAATCTTCCCCTTGTTCCAACTCACCACGATGATGTGTCCGCTCTTGGGATGCACCGCGACGCCGGACGGTCCTGCCAGCCGCTCGTCATGCACAAAGACAGAGACGTTGTGCCGATGTGCGGCATCCACACGATAGATTGTGTCGCCGGCCTGGTCCGACAAGTACAACAAGCCCTGGCCATTCGTGGCGACGTCGGTCAGTGTAATCCGTCCCTGTGCGGTCTTTCCTTGGCCTGCCACGGAGACGGTGACGAGCGGCTCGCCGGTGTTTTTATCGAATCCGCGCAGCTGGTCGAGGTCCACCACGTACAGCGTCTGATCCATGAGAGCCATCCCCTTGGGGGCATGCAGTTCCACCGAGCCATCACCGCCGGCAATGAATTTCAGCGTCACAATCTTGCCGTCCTCGTCCAACTTGGTGATGAAGCCGTTGTTGTCTCGTGCTTCCGGTTCCCCGTTGACGTTGGAAATGAAATACGACGTACTTGACGGATCGGCCAGGAAACTGTGCGGAGACTGGAGGCCCAAGATCTGCACGGCATGCGCCGGCCCTTCCTGTACCCCAATCAGTAGGAAACAGCTAAGCACCTGGCGCGCGAGGGCCCAGAGGGCTCTTTGCGAGAGCCGACGATCAACGGCTGGCGAGGGGAGGTACAAAGTTGAAGCAAGGACCTGTGAAATAGCGATGAGGCATCGTAGCCAACAGGTGAAGAGTCTGTCAAGAAAGCCGGTGAGGGGTGAGGAGTGAGGCGTTGACTTGAGCAAAAATCCCCTGCTATCGTGCGCTGCCTATAGGAAGGCTAAGACTGAGTGGATCGTGAGGTTTGGTTGTTCTTCCTCGGCCTCAGCCTTGACCTCAACCTGAGTGTATTACCTGGAGGGACTTGTGGCAGCGAAATTGATCGATGGGAAGGCGTTGGCTCAACAGATTCGCGAGCGAATCGGCAAGGAAGCGGCAGAGCTGTATGCCAGCACCGGCGTCCGGCCGGGGCTGGCGGCGATCCTGGTAGGGGACGATCCTGCCTCCCACATCTACGTGAGGAACAAGCAAAAGGCTTGTGAAGCGGCCGGCATCTATGTGGACGAACACAAGCTGCCGGCGAGCACGACTCAAGCAGAGCTTCTGGCCTTGATTGAGAAAGTGAACGCCGATCCGAAGGTCCACGGCATTCTGGTCCAGCTTCCCTTGCCGAAGCAAATCGACAGCAAGATGATCCTCGATGCCGTCTCCCCGGCGAAAGATGCAGACGGCTTTCACCCTTACAACTTCGGGCGGTTGGTCGAGGGCAATCCGGTCTTCGAGGCTTGCACGCCGAAGGGGGTGATCAAGATGATCGAGTCCACCGGCGTGCCGATAGAGGGGAAGCGTGTGGTGGTGTTGGGACGGAGCAACATCGTGGGGAAGCCGGCGGCGTTGATGCTGCTCCATCGCCATGCCACCGTCACCATTTGTCATTCCAAAACGCGTGACTTGCCCGCGGTTTGCCGTGAGGCGGAGATTCTCGTGGTGGCGATCGGCAAGGCGAGGTTCGTGACCGCCGACATGGTGCGGGAAGGCGCGATGGTCATCGATGTGGGAACCAATCGGCTCCCCGATGGGAAAGTCGTCGGCGATGTGGACTTTGGACCGGTGAGCGAGAAAGCCGGATGGATCAGCCCCGTGCCGGGCGGTGTCGGTCCGATGACCATTGCCATGCTGTTGGACAACACGCTCGAATCCGCCAAGCGGGTAGCGGGTAGACGGTGAGGATTGGGATCATGCGGGAGCCACGACGCCTCAAAGACGTTCTCGACCAAGGCCAGTTCGCCGTGACGGTGGAGTATAACCCGCCCAAGGGAACTAATATTTCGTCACTTGTGGAGAGTGCGAAGGGGCTGGTTGGCCGCGTGCATGGCGTCAACGTGACGGACAATACGGCGGCCATCGTTCGGGCCGGGTCGCTGCCTGTCTGCCGGGTGCTCTACGAGATGGGGCACGATCCCGTCATGCAGCTCACCTGCCGGGATCGCAACCGCATCGCCATGCAGTCGGATCTTATGGGAGCGCACATTCTCGGCATTCGGAACATTCTCTGCCTCACGGGCGACTACCCGACGGTCGGCGACCACAAAGAAGCCAAGCCGGTGTATGACTTAGACTCGGTGCAGGTGATGCAATTGGTGCAAGGACTGAACAACGGCAAAGACTACGCCGGGAACAAGCTGGATGGCTCGACCGACTTCACCATCGGCGCGGCAGTCACGCCGGAGGCAGACCCGGTCGGCCCGATGCTCGTGAAATTTGAAACCAAGGTCCGGGCCGGGGCACAGTTTTTCCAGACCCAGGCGGTGTACCACCCGGAACAGTTCGCGTCATTCATGCGGGCGGTGCGCCCATTCAAGGTGAAGGTCCTGGCGGGGGTCCTGCTGCTGCGCAATGCGAAGATGGCCGAGTTCATGAATGCCAACATCCCCGGCATGTCGGTGCCGCAGGAGATGATCGACGAGCTGCGTCATGCGGGCGACAAGCACGCGCTGGATGTGGGCGTCGAGATCGCCGTCCGCACCATCAAAGCCGTGCGGCCTCACTGTGACGGTATCCATCTTATGGTGATCAAGGCCATCGACCGACTCCCTGAAATCTTAACCAAGGCGGAACTGGGATGATGACCGTTCCCGACTTTCAGAAGCACAAGCGCGATGGGAAGAAGCTCATCGTCGTGACGGCCTACGATGCGCTGTTCACGCGGATCGTCGAGCAGGCGGGTATCGAGACGATTCTCGTCGGAGACTCGCTCGGCGTCGTGGTGCAGGGGAAGAAGAACACGCTCGCGGTCACGATGGAGGACATGCTGTATCACACGAAACTGGTTGCCGGCGCGGCCCAGCGCGCCCTGGTGATCGGAGACATGCCCTTCATGTCCTATCAAGCCAGCGTCGAAGAGGCGGTTCGGAATGCCGGGCGATTTCTCCAGGCCGGCGCGGCGGCCGTGAAGCTCGAGGGCGGCGCCGCAATAGTGGACCGTGTCGAGGCGATGACGCGCATCGGCATACCGGTGATGGGTCACATCGGCATGACGCCGCAGTCGGTGCATCGGTATGGCGGCTATAAAGTGCAGGGCAAGGGGAAGGATCAGGCGCAGGCGTTGCTCGAAGATGCGAAATCGTTGGAGGCAGCCGGCGCGTTCGCTCTTGTGCTGGAAGCCGTTCCCGCCGATCTCGCCCGGCGCGTGACGGACACGCTCGCGATTCCCACCATCGGCATCGGCGCCGGTCCTCACTGTGATGGCCAAGTGCTGGTACTCTACGATCTGCTCGGCTTGTTCGACGACTTCGTCCCCAAGTTCGTGAAGCCCTATGCCCACCTCAAGGCCGACGCCTTGCAAGCCCTCCGCCGCTACAAAGAAGAAGTGGAACAGGGGAAGTTTCCCACCGACTCCGAAAGCTATCACTAAGGTTGCTGAGGAAGTGTGAGGGCGGCCGGGTTGAGTAACCAGGCCAGGTGGATCAGGTGGCCTGAAAGACTTGGCGATCATCCAATCGCACCGCCGTGAGGCGATTGCCCCAGACGCAGCCACTATCCACCGCGATGACCTTCTCCTCTATATGCAGGCCCAGGGCGGCCCAGTGGCCGCAGACGATGGTGGCCTCAGCATGGCGTCTGTTGGGAATGGTGAACCAAGGGTGATAGCCAGCCGGCGCCATATCCGGTGGCCCGGTAAAGGTTGAGTCCATGATACCTTCGTCTGTACAGACCCGCAGCCGTGTCAGCACCTTGATAACCGCGACCGCCTGCGTCACCCCCGTCAGTCGCTCAGACCACTGAATCCCTTTCGTCTCGAACACAAGTCGCAGGAACGTCTCTGTATCGGAGCCTTGCAGGTAGCTTTCCGTGCGGCGAGCGAGGGTTTCCGCCTCGGCCACGGTCCACTGCGGTAAAAGCCCTGCATGGACTAAGACATGCTCTCCCTCTCGATGAAGCAGCGGCCGGTGCCGCAGCCATTCCAGCAGGTCTTTGCAATCCGGTGCGTTAAGAATGTCCTGAATGGTGTCTTTGGGACGAAGGGTCGCAACGCCGGCCCAGACTGCCAGGAGGAAGAGATCGTGGTTCCCGATGACGGTCATTGCGACTGGGCCCAGCCCCTTGATGTAGCGCAGAACGCGTAACGAGTCGGGGCCTCGATTGACGAGGTCCCCCACGAACCACAGGCGATCTTGTGGGGGATCGAACCGGATCTGCGCGAGCAATCGTTGCAGCGAGGAGAAGCAGCCCTGGACATCGCCGATTGCGTAGATCGCCATGGTCAACGGTCAACGAAGCCTAAAAGCGAAACTCTTCGATGGCCCAATGGTCGCCTTCCTTGACCAGAACAAACGTCGCGGGCGTGGTTTCGGCGCCAAGCGCGCGGACCGTTCCTTTGAAAGTGGCCACGTTGTTTTCGATGGTTCGGTTCAGGAATTCGCTGGTGTAGTTGCTCGCCACGATCTTGTTGTTCTGTACGAGTTCCTGGAACTGTTGCAGGGTAATCTTTCCCTTCGCGGTAGAGGACAGATACTCGTACGCCTTCTGGTAGTCATGGTGGCTGATGGCTTCCAATTGAGCCTGCACGACTCTGGCCGGCTCGAGCGTTCGACCCCAGAACCACCAGAGAAGGGAGCCGATGATGACCGCTGTAAGGAGGAGCTTCTTCACCGTGACAGGCTCAGCCGATCAGTCAGGGATACTTGGCTTCGATGATACTGCGAAGGCCGCCCCGGGCGGTGAACTCACCGGTGACGGTCGCCCACACGGGGCGGCAGGCATGGACGACATCTTGGAGAATGCGGTTGACCGCGTTCTCGTAGAAGATGCCGAGGTTCCGGTACGCGTGGATGTACATTTTTAGCGATTTGAGTTCGAGGCAGGCGCGATCCGGCATATATCGCAGCGTGATGGTCCCAAAGTCGGGGAGTCCGGTCTTCGGACAGATGGCGGTGTATTCGGGGATCTCGATCGAGATCTCGTACCCCTTGTACTGGTTCGGCCAAGTTTCGATCTCCGGGAGTTTCGCAGTTGTCCCGCTGAGAGCATGCCGTTCTGAATAACCAAGCCGCGTCGCCGGCTGAATCTTTTTCCCCTTACTCCCCACGCCTCACCCTTCACGGTCATTCAGACTTGTTTCATCCATTCGAGCTGATCGATCTTTTCCAACTCGTAATACAGGGTCACCCAGGGGCAGGTCATCTCTGGGTACACTTCGCAGAAGCCCCCTTTGCGTACCCCGCCGCAGGGACCGTGGCTCATGAATTTTGGGCATTCGGCCTTGGGAGAGCTATCGGGGATCGGCGGGCGCTTGTGTACCCCTCCGGTGTTCTGTGCTCCCTGATCCTCTCCGGGGATAATGACACGCAACGGCATGGCATGAGTGTAGACACATTTTGTCAATTCGGCAATGGCCCCGATGACTCCACCGGGCAGGTGACCGTCCGAGTGAAATTCACGAGACTGGGTTTCTCCTCTGACCAGTCATGACCAGAAACGACCGGTCTCATCGTTTCAAGGTTAGGGCGAATGGCCTACCGGAAAGGGCCGCTGTAGGCCTTCTTTCGTTTGTCGTGGGCCTTCTGCAAAGTTGCATTGCCGTCGAGGACGGAATAGAATTGTTTTTACTGTGGAATCCCAGTGACTTGAGCGGTGGTTCCTCGTTGACAGTTTTTTTGAGCCTTTGCTACACTCGGCGGCAAGTTATTCGCGCTCACACATTTGTTTTCCCGCACGTGCTTCGGTTGAGGACGGTCGGCTTTTTCGTTCGTGATTTCGCATAACTCTGAACGGGCTCCCGCTTCCATCGAGCGGGCCAACGCTATAGAGGGAGGGACTCCAGATGAGTCTAGATTATGTCAAGTTTTCAAACGGCTTCGAAAAGTTCATGCCGAAGGAATATCGGGACATGGTCGAACATGGTCCCTTCGGTAAGAAAGTGTCTGTTTCGCAGATGGGGAGCTTCAAGGAAATCCTCGAAGAGCATCCTATGTGTGCCGGATGCGCGATGACGCTGTTCATCCGGCTCGCCATGGTGTCCTTCCCTAACCCAGAAGACACCATCATGGTCGGGACGGCAGGCTGCGGCCGGTTGTCCATCTCACAGGCGGCGATCCCCTTTGTGTACGGCAACTACGGGGATCAAAATGGCGTGGCGAGTGGACTGACCAGAGGGTTGCGGTTGCGCTTCGGGGACAAGCCGAAGGATGTCGTCGTGATGGCGGGCGACGGAGGGACAGCGGATATCGGGTTTGCGCAGGTTCTTCACTCCTGGTTCCGGAGGGAGCGGTTCACCACGATCATGTTGGACAATGAAGTCTATGGGAATACAGGTGGCCAGGAGAGCGGGATGACCGTCCGTGGCGCCGTGCTCAAGATGGCTCCCCTGGGGAAAAAATTCGACAAGATGGACATGGTGACAATGGCCAAGGTGGCGGGCTGCTCCTATGTCGCGACGGTGGTTCCGAACAATCCACGCCGGGTCGAGAGCGTCATCAAGAAAGCGGTCTTGATCGCGAGGGAGGTCGGTTCTTCCTATATTCAGGCCTACACGTCTTGCAACATCGAGTACGCGATTCCTACTGACAAAGTGATGGAAGACGCGAAGAACGTCGAGAACAACCGGTACCAATTCACCGAGTACATCACCGACGAAGCCAAGCAGTATCTGACCGACCGGTATGGCTATAAGGAATTCCTTCCCAAGCCGGCGGCCCCGGCTGCGGCGATTCCCAAGGCCTGAGTCCGAACAGGCTGTGAGCCTATTGTAAGGAGGACCGACCATGGCAAAACGCTTCAACATCCGGATGGCGGGCGTCGGCGGACAGGGAGTCGTGACCGGGTCGCACATCCTGAGCACTGCGGTGATCAACGCCGGTGGCGAAAGCACGATCGTCCCGTTCTACGGATCGGAAAAACGCATGGCGCCCGTGGAGAGCTACGTGCGTGTGTCGGATGAGCCCATTTACGAAATCGGCGAGATCACGTTCCCGCACATCATCATTATCTTCCACCCCCAAGTGATTACCCACGGTAAGTCCTATACGATGCCCTTCTACTTCGGATTGAAAGAAGATGGGGTGGCGCTGATCAACAACGATGGACCGATGAAGCTGCACAAAGACCAGGCGCGCGAGTTGGAGGAGCGCCGGGCGAAGCTGTATTACCTGCCGGCGACGAAGATTTCTTTGGAAGTGGCGGGAATGGACTTGGCGACGAACATGGCGCTCATGGGGGCGATCGGCTGTATCACGGGCCTCACGACCATCGAGGCGTTGGAGCAAGCGGTGAAAGATCGGTTCCTGGGTAAAGGGTTCGTGGTGTCCGGTGGGACCGCCGCATTGGACAGCGTGGTGGAACGAAAGTTCAAGAAGAAACAGGAACTGATTGAAAAGAACGTGGCGGTCATCAAGGCCGGTTGGGACTTTGCGGCTCAGAACGGTTGGGATGAAATCAGCAAGGCGGCGAAGAAGGCGGAAGCCGCAGCTGCGGCCAGAGCCTGATCATACAAAGAGGATTCCATGTATCTTGTGGCTGATATTAACGTCGATATCTGTGCAGCAAAGAGTTGTAAGCTGTGCACCCAATACTGCCCGGAGGCCAACACCATCCTCTATAGCGATGAGTTGGGGAAAGATCGGGGGTTTAAGTATGGGTCGGCCTATGTGGCGGTCGATCGCTGTAAGGGCTGTGCACAGTGTGTCTGGGTCTGCGACAACATGGCAAAGAACCATGCCATCAAGATGATTATGATCGATCAACTGCCGAAGGCGGCCATCACCGACAACATCACCTACGGCGAGAAGAGCACCACGGCTGTGCTGGCCAGTCCGATGGTCGGATAAGAAAGAGGGATAAGAAAGAGGGATAAGAATGGGGATATCGCAAGACACCGAAGAGCGGATTATTGTTCCAGGGCCCGCCGGGTTCCATCCCCCATCGGCTGCGCAGTTGGGAGTGTCGCTCCCCGATCCTGGTCAAGGCCTCTATTACGGGTTGCTGGAGCCTCATGAGGAGAAGGTCATCGAAGAGATGGCGCGGAAAATGCTGACCAGCCCCAATGCCACCATCTTCCCGGGGCCGTTGGTGCTCTGGGCGTGGAACGAGCATGCGATGGAGAAAGCAAAGGCCGTGTTGGAAATCGCGGCTCAGATTCCCGAGGTTCTGATTATCCCGATGCCGGACTATCGGCCCAAGTATCCGAAGATCGATCCGGAAGAAGTCATCAACCCGAACCATCCCAACCTGACCATCTGGGGCAACAAGATCGAAGCCTGTATCTTCGTCGGCGTCCACTGCCATTACGCCAACCTGACCCTGAAAATGATCCGGGCGGGAACGAATTGCTGCACGATGGCGATCTGTGCGGAGCAGGGTCACGAGGACGCGATGCTCACGATTCGGGATTCCGATACGGCGAAGCTGCGGAAGGTCGCTCAGATCTTTAAGAAAGTCCGAGAGGACATGGGCATCACGTTGCCGGCGAACGGCGAGAACGTCCGGTTCACCGGCACGCAGTCGAAGGTCCACGGCGGGAACAGGCACACGAACCCCTTCGCCTTTGCGCCGTCTCCCACGGCCCTTGGCCGTGCGGCGATGTTCGGGCATCAACCGGAACAGATGAAGCGCGAAGCCTGAGGGGCATTGAGTCATTTGCTCATTGACGATTGCTTCACTCAATGAACCGATGACCCGATGAATCAGTCGTCAATTTCTTCAGAAGAGGTGCAACGATGAGCGAAACCCTGGAACCTCAAGTCAAGCCTAACCCACAAGGCGATCCCATCGCCGGCGTGGCCGCTCCGAAGGCGGAAGCTAGGAAGGACCCGCATGCAGAAGCTAAAAAGCAGCGGGTCGTGACCCCGGAGTATCTGTTCCACGAAGCGCCGCGGACGAAGGAATTCATTACCGGCAGCGAAGCTGCGAAAGAAGCGGTGCGTCGGTCCAATATCGATTTAGCAATCGCCTATCCCATCACCCCGCAAAGTGAAACGATGCAATTGGTCGGTGTGCTCTATGGTGAGGGATACGTCAAGGAATACTACCGGGGCGAGGAGGAAATCGGTGTCATGGCCGCAATTGCCGGAGGCTCACGGGCCGGCGTGCGTTGCTTCACGGCCACCGCTGGGCCTGGAACGCTGCGTGGGCTTGAGGGAATCGCCTCTTGGCCGGGGCATCGTCTTCCGGCCGTCGCCATGTTTACCTGCCGGGTCGTCAATGCTCCACTGGCCATCCAACCGGATAATATCGAGGTCGCCTATCTGCTGAATTGCGGCATGATCGTGTTCCATGCCGAGAATCAACAGGACATGTTCGATTTCATCCTGGCGGGTTTCACCATCAGCGAGAAGAACGACGTGACGCTCCCGGTGGGCGTGTGCTGCGACGGCTTCTTTGTCACCCATGCGCGCGGCTATGTCCGCATGCAGGAACGCGGCATCAAGCTGCCGCCCCGGGAGGCGTACCGGGGTGCCGTGCCGGTGCTGGATGCGGAGAATCCGCCGGCCCGGTTGTCGCGCGACGCCCCGGTCCAGAAATCCAATTTCATGGCCTACAATATTCACGCCGTCTGGCAGCAGGAAGTGTGGGCGGCGGTCGAACGTTCGCGCAAGTACATCGATCAGTACATGGGCGGGCTGTGCACGGCGGAAAATATGGACAATGCCGACGCCGTGATCGTTGCCTCAGGCAGCGCCGCGGCACAGTCGCGCGAAGCCGTTCGGCTCTGTGCGGAGAAAGGGATCAAGGTCGGGTTGATCAAGATCCGTTCGCTCCGACCGTTCCCGACCCAAGAACTCAGGCAGCTCTGCAAGAACACCAAACTGATTGTGATCCCGGAGTTCAACTACGTGGGATGGCTTGCGAAAGAAGTCGCGACGGCCATCTACGGCCACTCCAAAGCCAAGATTATCGGTGGTCCACGCGTCTATGGTGGCCAGTCCATGCCGGTTGAGTTGATTGTAGATGAAGTGGAATCCGGGCTGACCGGCAAAAAGTCAACCAATGTTCCCCTGTCTGCCATCATGGGCACTGATGTCGATCAGACGGCGATCGGCCACTTCATGCGCAGCATCTGACGAAGCGCTCGAAAACGAAGAGCCCGTCAGGGATCAATCCCTGACGGGCTCTTCGTTTTCGCGGCCTTCAGCCATCAGCTCTCAGCAGCGAGCGGCCGAAGCTGAACGCTGACGGCTAATTGGTGCGTTTACCCTTGCAGGTCTTCCTGTATGAGGTCTTCGCTCTCCGGCATGCCGTAGGCGATGAATTTGGCATAGGAGAGATAGATCATACTGCTGTCACGCATCGCTGTGGCCCCCTGCGTCATGCGGATGAGCTGTTCTGATTCAGGCCCTTCCATCGTGCGCATGAGTGTCACGTGGTCATGGAGTTGCTGGGTGAAGCGTTCCATCGCTTGTTCGACATCGCGGTAGGCTTGCATAATGGCGTCGGTCATGGTGGGTACTCCTTCCTAACACATAACATACATCACGGTCTTTTCGTGGGTCAACCGCAGGTATGGCACAGCTTCACTCACTCTCCGAGGCGGTGGTTCAGGTCCTGTCCGAGAGAATCGGCATCCTGACAGGCTCCACATCCGTGCAACTCCCGCCAGGACTCTCTCAGGGAGTTGAGTCGCTCTCCCGATTGTTTACGCGAGAGCGGGCCGGGCCGGCCTCACCCTATCTGGATGATGCCGCCCTGCGCCGTGCGTATCTGAGCTACTACCTGCCTGTGAACGTGGCGAAGGTGCAGGCCTTGCTCGACGAAATTCGGCCTGAGTTGTATGACGCTGATCCGTCACGCCCGCTCACGGTCTTGGATCTCGGAAGTGGACCAGGCACGGCCGCACTGGGTGTGCGTGATTGGGTATGCCGAACACCGGCTGTGTCGGCCGAATCCGTGCATTGCGTCGTCGTAGATCGGTCGCCACAGGCGTTGCGGGAGAGTGAACGGCTGTGGAGCGCGTACACGAAACGGGTTCCTCAGAGGGCTGATCGATTCGTCGTGCGCGAGAGCGATCTCGAACGACCGATGTCCGAGACACTCTCCCAGCTCGGCGGCGGTCAACAGTATGACCTCATCATTGCGGCAAATGTGCTTGGCGAGCTGTTCCTCTCGTCACGAGACCCTATCGGCCAACGCGCGGCGCTCGTACAGGATTGCCTCAGGGCCTTACGTGAGAACGGCTCGTTGATCCTGATCGAACCGGCGCTTCGCGACGCGTCCCGCGACTTGCATCGGGTGCGGGATCGGCTTCTTGATGAGCAGGCCTGCACCGTCTATAGTCCGTGCCTGCACGAGCGGCACTGTCCGGCTCTGGTGAAGGATGATGATTGGTGCCATGAGGAACGTCTCTGGCACGCTCCCGCGCTCGTGCAATTCATTGATGAACAGGTTGGGTTCGTGAAAGACGCGCTGAAGTTCTCCTATCTCATTCTTCGGAAGGATGGGCGCACGATTGTGCCGCGAGCACCGGGCCTGTATCGGGTGGTGAGCGAGCTGCGTGAGATGAAGGGTGAGAAGCGGGCCTGGCTATGTCATGAACAGGGAAGGCCGGAGGTGGGCCGGCTCGACCGCATGCGCTCGTCCGCGAACGCGGCCTTCGATGAGTGGCACCGGGGTGCGATTGTGACAGTCGAAGACATCGTGCGCAAAGAGAGGAAAGGACGGAGTTCCACGGTCGGGAGGATTCCCGTCTCGGCTGCGGTGGAGATCGTCAGGCCGGTGTGAAGAGGATCAATCCGCTTCCGGTTCAGAACTGCCGTGTTGATGCGTGACCTTGTCTTCGTCGAACAACTCGGCCATTTCGTCCGCGATCAGATCCCGGTCGTTGGGGACGGAGACGAGTGGGATTTCTTTCCGAGTTTTGGGGGCCGGTTCAGCCGGCGAGGACGTCGATTCTTTAGATTGAGGATGTTGAGGAGCGGCCATGCGGTGACTATACCACACAAGCGGAGGCATCGTCTTATTCGAAGGCCTCGAGCGAGGAGCGCTCCGGAAACTGGTGCGCGCAAGTCGTGCACGTGACGAAATAAATCGCTTCTCGGACCGACATCATAATACGGAAATCCAGCGTCACGCCGAGATGTCGGCAGGCCAGGCAGGACATCTCTTTGAGCCGGTAAGGGACATCGGGCTGGGTTCTGAGGTAAAACTCCATGTCGGTGTGAACGGGAAAACTGTACCGACATTGTATGCACATCGCTCGCCATTCGCCGTCCGGTTGCATCGTGCGGCGATCGATCGCGAAGCCGCTCTCTTTGCACACGGCGCAGCGGACTCCTTTCAGCCTGGTTTCGACCTCCTCCACTGTGGGTCTGCTCATGAACGGCCTTCCCGGACTCGATCTTGCTGATCGCAGCCCATGTCGCGATGAACGCAGTATAGGAGCCTCACGCTGGATGTGCAACCGCAGCGTGGCAGGCAGCGGTGACACGGATCTGCCGGAACGTAGGCTGAGCTTGACGCGCTTCTGCCCGCCGCTATACTAGGCGTACGATGCATATCATTGCGGAGTCGCTTCTGCTCGGCAATATCGATGATGCCCGTGAGCCGGCTTCGGTCGTGAACGCGCTTCTGCTCGTGGCTGAAGAGTACGTCGTTACCCCCCCGCCGTGGGTCACGTTTGTGAAGATTCCTATGCAAGAGTTTGCGCCGGCTGATTCAGCGACCCTCAGCCGCGCAGTAGACTGGCTGGAAACACACGTGCCGTCGAATCGCGTCATGGTGTGCTGCCGTGCCGGCATCGGACGTTCAGCCTCCGTCGTGATCGCGTATCTCTGCTGTGTCCAAGGCATGGTCTATAGGGACGCTCTGAGGTTTGTCATGGCCAGACGGCCTGGTGCCACGCCGCTGCCGCAGTTGCAGGAGTCCGTCCAGGAAGTGATCCGTCTCCGGCAAGTCCGGACTCGCCTCACCGAAGGCATCGCGAAACGGTCGCAGACCACACCGCGGTGCGCATAAGCTGGTCCCTTATCCCTCGCCGCGCTCTCCTCGTTCCTGCTCTCGTTCATGCCTAGTCGCTGATCCGGCGCGGTAGTCTTCCTGCAAGGCGTTTCTCCAAGTTTGCACCGTACAACGCAGCACCCTATTTCTCACCAGTGCCCCTCACCTCCTCACGTCGGTTGCCTTTTCTCTGACGCCGTGGCCTAATCGCACACTGGCTATTGGGCCTCGGTGTGGTGTCTTGGCAAGAACGGGGCACGTGGTTGAGAAATCTGTTGTGGTGAGGCGAGGGGATGCCCGAACTACCTGAAGCGGAGGTCGCGAGTCGCCAGCTGCGAACTCGTATCCTCGGCGCAACCGTGAAGGACTGCTGGGTCGGGCGGGCGGATATCGTACGCGAAGGGTGTGAGACGCTTTCCTGGTATCGAGGGGCGCGGATTGATGGCATCGAGCGGCGAGGCAAGTGCATTGTGTTGTCCCTCACTCGTGCCGGGGACCAGCGGTACCTTGTAGCAGAGCTCGGCATGACCGGACTGCTCCTATTTCCGTCGGCGAAGGTGAAACACCCGCACCATACCCACCTCGTGCTCATCCTCGCAGGGGCGTTGGAGCCGGAACTTCGCTATTGGAATCCCAGAAGGTTCGGAAGAATTTACCTGCTGGACAAGGAAGGGCTGGATCGGTTCACCGCTCGACGCTTCGGCTGCGATCCATTGACCGTGACACGAGAGGACTTTGTGAGGCTCATTCGCGCGCGCCGTGGACGTCTCAAATCGTTGTTGATGCGCCAACAAGCGATCGCCGGGATCGGAAACATCTACGCCAACGAGATTCTGTTCCGAGCCCGCCTGCACCCACATCAGATCGCGAGCCGTGTGAGACGGCAGATGATCGACCGCCTGTACGACACGATGCGGCAGGTCCTTCTGGACGCCATTGACTGCGGCGGGTCGAGCGTCAGGGACTTTTTCGCGCCGGATGGAACGGAAGGCCGATACAAGCAGCGGCATCTGGTGTATGGAAAACGCGGCCAGCCCTGCCCCAACCACTGCGGGAACACCATCCGCCGCCTCAAAGGCGAACGCAGCTCGTTTTATTGCCCCGCCTGCCAGCGACGGTCTGGTGTTTCACTCAAGTGTGATGCCAGCGAGTGAGCCTGTAAGCAGGTGCAACAGCTTCACAGTATCTATTTGGTGCCATGAGCAGTATCAGTTCGGATACGCCATGTATCTAAAGCCATACGCACAATTGCCTGCCTCATACAAGATGGCGCACCTAGGTATACCCCCTTTCTTTCCGCTGGACCTTTCTGTCGTATCGTTATACACTCAGCGCGTTTCGAGGACATCCTGGTATGGCAGATGCAGCTCTTGTCGATAGGTTCGAGAGAGAATTGATTTGCATGCCGCACGCGAGCCTCTTGTGTGGTGCTGTCGCGTGCTGATGGATCGGACTCATGCGGCCTTTGCGAGTTTTGCTCATCGACGCTCTTTCGTTCGTTCCCCAGCCCGATACGTGCCAACGATTCTTCGATAGCTGGAAAGACACTGGACCGAAGGCCTTACTCGACGTTTCTCAAAGACGACTCACGGAGATCGGGAACGAGACGTTGGTTCCCGATGCCGTGGTTTTGCACGGGGAGGGAGAGCTTCCGCTCCAAGAGTTCCGCCGGGTCGTAAACCCATCATGGGAAGCGGTGCCTCTCATCGGGGCCTTCTGCGGGGCTCTCTGCCCCGACATGATTCAGAAAGCGTTGGACCTTGGGCTGGATGACTTCGTCACCTGTCCTGTCACAGGGCCGGACCTGATTCCTCGCCTACGGCGCCTCATCAAGCCCGACCGAGCGACGTTCGAGCCATTCCACACCACGTCTCCCCTTGCAAACTTCCGGGTTGAATCACTGGTCGGCGAGAGTGAAGTGTTTCTCCGTCAGGTTGAACAAATCCCTCTCTTGGCCGGCTCCGACGCCACTGTATTGATCGGTGGAGAGACCGGAACGGGGAAAGAACTCTTCGCGCGGGCGATTCACTATCACAGTAGTCGCCAAGGGAAACCTTTCATTCCGGTCAATTGTGGAGCGTTGCCGGATCAGCTTTTCGAGAACGAGCTGTTCGGGCATGAACGGGGGGCCTTCACCAATGCCTACACGCGCCAAGCCGGACTCGTAGAAGAAGCAGAAGGGGGAACCCTGTTCCTCGATGAAATCGACACATTGAGCCTTACAGGTCAAACGAAGTTGTTGAGGTTTCTCCAAGATAAGCAGTATCGACCCCTCGGACGTTCCAAGAATAAGGCCGCCGATGTACGAGTCATCGTGGCGACCAACACCGATCTTAGACAGAGAGTGATCGAGAAGCTGTTTCGGGAGGATCTCTTCTACCGGCTCAACGTCATAATGGTGACCGTACCGCCTCTACGGGAGCGGATTGAGGACATTCCCTTGCTCGCACGGCATTTTTTAAAGACTTTCGGCGCGCAGCAGGGGAAACAGAGCCTTGTCCTCGCGTCCAGTGCCATTCGCACCTTGTTGAGTTACTCGTGGCCTGGCAATGTCCGCGAATTGGAGGGCCTGATTCAACGGGCCGTGCTTCTCACCAAAACTGCCACGATCCACCCAGAAGAGCTTGCCGTCCCCTCCCAAACCGGCCGGCAACAGCCATTAACGGGATCACTCCGGGCTGCCAAGTCATCTGTCCTCAGGGAATTCGAACGCTCCTATCTCGCTAAGACGATGGCTATTGCGAAAGGGAATGTGTCCCAGGCGGCTCGTACCGCCGGCAAAGAACGGCGGACCTTTCAGAGACTGCTGCAGAAACATCGCATCGATCGGCACGACTTCCTCAGCCTTCCTTAACTCGCTAGCGCATTTGTACGGCGAGTCTCTCTCTCGCCGAATCGAGACTCATGGCCGCGACTGCGGGCATGAGGCCGCAGTTAAGGAGGCGTACTTACCGCATCACGCCTGCCTCCGAAATCGGCTCGATATCTAATAAGTGCTGAGGGGGGGTGAGGGAAGACCGCCGCAGGATACTTAAACCGGCCACAACACGTGCAGGTGTTTCAATCACTTACGTAACACGGTTGAGCGGTATGTGGATTGCTCAACCCTCATCTGTTTGCATGGGAGACTCCGTTGTCTCAGCAGGACCCTCAAGCTGTTCTCCGAGCGATCATTCTGGAATTGTTGACCTATGTATTGCGGTATCCCGATGCGAAGGATAGCAGAGAAGGGATTTACACATGGTGGATCAAGAAGAGTCCGGCCAGAGGCAGCGAACAGGATTGCGACGAGGCGATCGCACATTTGGTTGCAAAGGGATGGTTCAAGGAAGTGACTGTGCCTTCAAAGCAGAAAGTGTATGGGCTTAATCCAGCTTGCATGGATGAAGTGCGCGCCGCTGTGCAGACCTTGCAGCAGGGATCGTAGATTCACTGCACTGTGTATCGAGGCGTAGCGTTCGAGCCTCTCTGTTCGCGTCGCCGCGACATGGCCAACGTGTAGAAGTAGGACATTGTACAGACGCTCCTTCTGGCAGTGCGAGAACCGTGCAGCGAGAGAGCATGAAGGGAGCTACCGGAGGCATGGACTATAGCGGTCCAATCGTGAGATCGCATCAGTGTGAGAGGGGACGGGACAGAAGCGCATGCTGGGATCGGATGTCATCGCTGATGTGAGTGAGACGCTGCTCAAACTGCTGCGTGACCAGTTGGCCGGTACTATTGCCTCGGATCACGTGACGTTGGCGTCGCCGGCTGAGGTGGAAGTCGACAATGCACCGTGGCTGGCCATGTTCCTCTACCAGGTCACAGAAAACCAGTATCTCAAGAACGAGCCGTTTGAACGCATCGACGCGACGCAATGGCGGATACCGCCCTACGCCGTGGATTTGTCGTACCTATTGGTGCCGTACGCCCAGAGCCGGGAAACCGAGCAGCAGATTCTGGGAAAAGTGCTGCAAGTGTTCTCCAGCCATCCGATCATCAAAGGCTCCTTGCTCCAACGAGACTTGGCCGGCACGGACGAAGAGTTGCGCATCGTGTTTCGTCCGCTCAGTCTCGAGGACATGTTCCGCCTCTGGAGCGCGTTCCCGAACAAACCCTATAAGCTTTCGGTGAGCTATCAGGTGACGCCGGTTCGGATTGACTCCGTGCTGCCTCCGCTGACGGCGCAGCCCGTGCTCGAAAAAGTGGTGCACCTCGAACCGGTGGTCAAATAACCGTGAGGAGGCCTACGCTCTGCCATGCCGTCCGGTGAACGATCCATGCGGGTATCCTTGGTGGTCAGACCAACCGACGAGACGGCATCGTCCGGACGTCCCATCGGCCCCATGGCGGTATCGATCAAAGAATATCCCTCGCGCCGTCCAGTCATAAACCTAAGCGGGTATGCGGTCTTCACGAACCTTCCGGCGGGGACACTCACGGTGGTGATTGTGTCCAAGTTGTATCAGCCCGAGCAGCAAACAGTCACGTTGCCGTTGACGGCACCGGCTGGTCCAGTGGTGGCGGCCCCGCTCACGCCTCGATGGTTCTACCCATTTCCGTCCGGCACAACCCTCATCACGGGGAAAGTTACGGACTCCGTTCGGCCGGTCGCGCACGCCGTCGTCAAGTTGATGGACGGCGTGGAAACCAAGACCGATCAGGGTCAGGAAGACATCGAGCCGGGGCAAGAAGACAAGCTCAAAGGGAAATTTGTGCTCACCGTCAAAGGCCTGACGGAAGATCGGATCCTCATCAAGAACGGCAAGCGATTCATCAAAGCCAAGGCTCAGGATCGAGAGTCTCTCTTTCAACTCAGTGTCACGTGTTCGGGCTATCGCGAGAAAGCGGTGACACTCCGGGATCTCGAAGAAGGCAAGCCGGTGCACCTGGCGACCCCGATCGTCCTCACCCGTCTCTAGGAGAGAATCATGGCGCAGATCACCATTCGAAATATGTCGAATCGGCCGTTGATCATCAACTGCGGGAAAGGACGGGTCGTTCATCTCATTCCCGGTGGGGAAGCGGACATTTCCAAAGTCGAGCGCGGCACGCAGGAGATCCACCAGCTCCTCGACCAGCGAGACCTCCTGATCGTCGAACGCGCCGCACCAAAGCATGCGTCTCAACCAGCACGACCTCCGGATCGGAAGGGAGAGGCGTCCGGTCATAAAAGGAAATAAGGGCAACGAGACTAACATCTAACCAGGAGAAGGAACATGCCACAATACCTTGCGCCCGGCGTCTACGTCGAAGAAATCGCAGGTCCGAAGCCGATTGAACCGGTCGGAACGGCGACCGGAGGCTTTGTCGGTATCGCAGAGCGGGGTCCAATCGGAGAAGCCGTTCTGGTCACGAGTTGGACCCAGTTCGTGGAGACATTCGGCGGGTATACCAACAATGGGTATCTCGCGTATGCCGTCAACCAGTTTTTTACGGAACACGGGACCAAGTGCTACGTGGTCCGGACCTGCCACTACAGTGATATCACCGATGCGAAATCGAAAGGGGCCGAACTCGCCACATTGACGCTGAAGGATCGCGCGGGAACCCCGGCCAACACGCTGCGGATCGATGCGAAAAACGAGGGGGCATGGGGGAACCAGATTGCGATCGTCATCGAAGAGGCCTCGAAGGACAAGGCGAACAAATTCAAGCTGGTCGTGCTGCGCAATGGGAAAGAGGTGGAGTCGTTTGATGGGTTGAGCGTTACGGATGTCGAAGCGAAGGCGCGAGACTCCAAATACATCAAGGCCACCAATCTCAAGTCGGCGACCGCGGCGCCCACTAACCTCCCCGCGCTGTCATCCTCGACGCTCACTGGCGGAGACGATGGGTTGCAGTCGCTGGCCGACAGCGATTTCATCGGCGACGCAGGCGCCAGGAACGGCCTGTTCGCCTTTGATGTGGTGGATGACGTGAACATCCTCGCCATTCCCGATCGCCCCGGCGACCGGGAAGTAACCATTGCCGCCTACACCTACTGCCAGAACCGGGGGGATTGCTTCTTCGTGGCAGATCCACCGGAAAAACTCACCCCCCAACAGGTCTTGGGCTACAAGGAGGGAACCCTCGCTCCCTATGAAGGGAGCGCGTTCAACTCTTCTTACGCGGCTCTCTATTACCCGTGGATTCATGTCGTGGATCCGTTGAGCGACACGGGCGCAACGAAGGCAGTGCCTCCATCCGGCGCGGTGATCGGGACCTATTCGTACACGGACGTGACGCGCGGCGTGCACAAGGCCCCAGCCGGAATCAATGAAGGCAATCTCAACTCTGCGGTCGGAGTCGAGCGGCCGGTCAGCAAAGGTGAGCAGGAATTGCTCAACCCCGAAGGGATCAATGTGATCCGGTCGTTTCCCGGTGCGGGAATTTGCGTCTGGGGCGCACGCACGCTGTCGGCCGATTCCGAGTGGAAGTACGTCAACGTGCGGCGCCTGCTGCTGTCCATCGAAGAATCCATCGAGGAAGGGACCCAGTGGGTGGTCTTTGAGCCGAACGACCGGAGCCTCTGGGGCAAGGTGAGACGCGATACCACGGCTTTCTTGTCGGTCGTCTGGCAATCGGGCGCGTTGTTCGGCGCGACCGCGCAAGAAGCGTTCTTCGTCAAGGTGGACGACGAGAATAATCCGCCGGAGATGCGGGATCTAGGGCGGCTCATCATTGATGTCGGTGTGGCGCCGGTGAAGCCCGCCGAGTTCGTCGTGTTTCGCATCACCCAAATGGTCCAAGGCAAGAAGGCGTAACGTCCAGAAGAGGAGGTTCCCATGCCGGAACGCAAAGATCCGCTGCGCAATTCACGATTTAAACTGGAAATTCAGGGCATCGTGCAAGCCGGTTTCAGCGAATGCACGGGATTCGATACGACCAGCGATGTGGTGGAGTACCGCGAAGGCAGCGATCCGCTGTCGATGCGCAAACTCCCCGGTCTGACCAAGTACGCCAATATCACCTTGAAGTGGGGCGCCACCGACTCGAAGGAGCTGTGGGAGTGGCGGAAGATGGTCATCGACGGAAAAATCAAGGATGTGCGAAAGAACGGCGCCATTATCGTCCTGGACGAAAAGGGCGACGAGAAGGTGCGGTGGGACTTCCTCAACGGGTGGCCGAGCAAATACGACCCATCCGACCTAAACGCGAAAGGGAACGACGTGGCGATCGAAACCCTTGAGATTACGCACGAGGGGATGGAGCGCGGGAAGTAACGACGTAGAGGAGGGGACAGACCATGGTCTTCCAGACAGAAGTGGAGTTCCTGCTCCCGAGAGGGTACGTGGATGAGGAGGGCACCCTGCATCGCAAAGGGGTCATGCGGATGGCCACGGCGGCGGATGAGATCCTGCCGATGAAGGATCCTCGCGTCCAAGCCAATCCCGCGTATCTGACGATCATTCTCCTGTCTCGGGTGATCACGCAGCTCGGAGAATTGCGCGCGGTGACGCCGAAAGTGATTGAAGGGCTGTTCTCAGCCGATCTTGCGTATCTGAACGACTTCTACCGGAGAATCAACGAGCAGGGCCACGGCATGGTCAAGACGATCTGCCCGAAATGCGAGCACGCGTTCGACGTGGAGCCCATCGCGGTGGGAGACCTATGACGACCGCGGAGCAGCGGGTGTACGAAGAGGTCGCCTTTATCGCGTACCACTTCCACTGGTCCTATGCCGACATCATGAACATGGACCATCGGGAGCGCCGGCGGTGGTGTGACGAGATTTCCAAAATCAATCAGCGGCTCAACCAAACGCGGCAGGGCGCACAAGAGTAGCGCGGTAGCATGGCACTGACAAGAAACAGAGACCCGCTGCCGGCGAATCGGTTCCTGCTGGAAATCGAAGGGATCGCCGAAGCCGGATTTTCAGAGTGCACCGGCCTGGTGATCGAAACCGAAATCGAAGAGCGGCGAGAAGGCGGCATCAACGGGTACATCCACCGCCTGCCGAAAGGCGCGAAGTTTAACAATCTCGTGCTGAAACGCGGCCTGACCGACTCTGATCGGCTGTGGAAATGGCATCAAGACATTGTGGCCGGAATGATCGACATGAAAAACATCTCGGTGGTGCTGCTCAACCGCGCCGGCGAAGAAGCGTGGCGCTGGGATATCGAGCGGGCCTTCCCGATCAAATGGTCAGGGCCCGACATGAAGGCGGACGGCAACGCCGTGGCGATCGAGGCGCTGGAGTTGGTGCATCATGGCTTCAAGTTGGTATAGCCAGGCCCAAGCGGCCGGTGATCCCGCGCGGGTAGACGAAGCCGAACGCATGGCGCGGCGCATCGTTCGGCGGGTCGCCTTGTGCCCGCGCGGAACTCCGTGGCGCGCGCGCTGGGGGCGCGACATGGACGCGCGAATCCGCCGGTATCGACGCGGGCTGTTGACGCCGTTTCAGCGAGAGTCAATGCCCCTCCAAGAAATGACTCAGTGGACATGGTTCTCGCCAATGGCCTGGTTCAATGGACGTGAGGAGGGGGAAGGTCCGAGAAAGATCCACGTGCCGGACGAAGGCCGCGTCAGCTACAGCGGGCAACCTCCTTCGCAACAGACAAAGCCCCTTGCTGTGGGTGGTTTGGTTCCGATCAGGGGTACATGGCAGAACAACAGCGAGGATTGGCGAGAGAACGTGTACAGGCGGACGTCTCTTCCCCCCGATGTTGCCACGATGCCTTATCGAGGAACGAAGCCGGAAGCCGCGAGTGAAGCGCTGCCGCCCCCGGAACACACCGTCCGCGATCTGTCCATCCGAGACCGGCAAGGGGACCGTCCGCAGGCGACGCATGAGCAAGCCGTGCAGATGCCTCAACACGACCGGCATGATGTCGAATGCTCATCAGCAGCGTCCGATCGGCCGACCCTGCCCGGCGCTCCGATCTGGCCGCGCTTCCATGTGCCGCATCGGTTGCAAGTTTCCGGACTCGGTTGGCTGGAAGACGTCAGCCGGCGGGTCAACATCCACACCGGTCATCGCGCGGACCGACTGGCCAGAATTCATGGAGCCGAGGCGGTGACGATCGGCCACGAGGTGTTTTTCCGATCGGGCCGGTTCGATCCCGCCACGCCACGGGGCATTGCTCTGCTGACCCATGAATTAGTCCATGTCCACCAAACCGAAGGTGACGGGGCGAGTCGCGCGGTCATCGATGGGTCGATGGAACAGGAGCGAAGAGAACGGGTTGCATTGGAAACGGAGCGGATGGCCTATCGCATGCTCGATGCGCGGTTACTCGTCGCGGGGGAGCCGCCTGCGACGCCGATGGTCTTGGCCACCGCGATGCTCCCGGCGGCTGCGGGGCGAGCCTCAGCGGCGCATGCGCCAAGCAGCCCGTCGAGCCTGGTGCGGGGGGGATCGCCGTCCTCGGCTACCCCGGCGGCGGGACCCATGAGAGCCGTGGAGGGAAGAGGAATGGATGGAACATCGCCGATGGCGTCTGCCTCCCCCGATCCCGCCGAGCTGACCGCCCAGGTGTATCGCATGCTGGAGCGCCGTCTGCGCCATGACAGGGAGCGGCTTGGACTCTGGAGGCATGCAGAATGAGCCCGGCGAATAGCAGCGCACCCAAAGCCAACAAGCTCCGTATCGAAAATCTCGATACCAACCCGCCTGAAAAGTTGGCCGTGCAGTACAACCCTGAACGGTACTCCATCGAACGGTCTGCCGACTGGGTGGAGCAGGGCAAAGGCGCTGAACTACAGTTCGGCGGCACGGGGCGGAAATCCATCACACTCGAGTTCTTCTTCGACACCTATGCCGATGCCGATCGCAGCGATGTCCGCTCGAAGTATGTCAACAAGCTGCTGGCGCTGATGCAGCCCACGGTGTCCACGTCCGGCGGAAAGAAACGCCCGCCCGTGCTGCTGTTGAGTTGGGGGCCGTTCACCTTCCAGGGCGTGCTGGAGAAGCTCGCCCAGAATTACACGATGTTTACGATGGAGGGCCAGCCGGTCCGCGCGGTCGTCAACGCCACCTTCAAGCAATTCACTACGCCGCAGGAAGAAGCGCGGGGGAACCCGCCGGGCGATCCGAGCAAGGTCCACCGCGTCAAGGAGGGTGACACGCTGTCGCTCATCGCCGCGAAAGAATACGGGGATCCGTCGCTGTGGCGAATCATCGCCAACGAGAACCGGATGGGCAATCCCAGAGCGCTCAAGGCCGGGGACGCATTGAAGATTCCGCCGTTAATCTAGTCGGAGAACGTACGCATGGCGGAGCAACAAGATCGCGAGCGGGTGGCCCCCGCGTTCGAAATTTACAGCAACGGGAGCCGGATCCCGCCGGAAGCCGAGATGGACCTTTACCAGATGGAGGTCACGCAGGATCTCAACGGTCTCGGCTCGTTCACGCTGTCGTTCAACGCGGGAGATCCCCACACAGGCGACATCAAGTGGGCCGATGCCGACATCTTCCGCGAAGGCAGCGAGATCAAGATCAAGGCGGGGTTTCATGGGCCCTTGCCCGAACTGTTCATCGGCGAAGTCACCGGCCTGGAGCCGGAATTTCCTGGCCGGGGCCCGGTCCTGCTGGCTGTGAGAGGGCTCGACCGGATGTTCCGCCTGGGCTTCGCGCACAAGACACGGGCGTTTAACAAGATGAAGGACAGCGATATCGCGTCGCAAATTGCCGGCGATTGGAGCCTGACGCCCGATGTGGAAGACACCCCCGTGACGCACGAGTATCTGTTTCAGAACAACCAGACCGATTTTGAATTCCTGCTCCAACGCGCGCGGCATACCGGCTACGAAGTGAAGGTGGAAGGCAAGCGGCTGATCTTCCGCAAACCGCGCGAAACCGGAAGCAAGATCATGACGCTGACCTATGGAGAATCGCTCCTCAGTTTCTTCCCACGGCTCTCGCTATTGACGCAGGTCAGCGAGGTGGTCGTGCAGTTCTGGCAGGCGAAGGACCGTAAGAGCATCAAAGCGTCGGCCGGCTCCAGCGCGATCCGGAGCACGATGGGCGGCCAGACAACGGGTGTGGCCCTGATCGAACGCACCGTCGGGGAAAAGGCGTCCCAGGTCATCGTCCGGGAATCGGCACAGACGCCGGAAGAAGCGGAAGCCTTGGCGGGCGGTCTGCTGAACGATCTGGCCTTCGACTACATTACGGGGGAGGGCAGTTGCATGGGTGCGCCCGAGATCCGGCCCGGCACGGTGCTGGAACTCAAGGGACTGGGCAAGCGATTCAGCGGCTCGTACTACGTGACGAGTGTGACCCATTCCCTCCTGGTGAGGAGAGGCTATATCACGACCTTCTCAGCCAACCGGAGCGCCGTATGAATCTCTATCGCCTCATGGCCGGCGGGCCGCCAGTGGCGGGCGAGGCGGCGCGAGTCGGAGGCGTCGTCGTCGGGATTGTGACGAATAACGACGATCCCGACAAACAAGGGAGGGTCAAGGTGAAATATCCCTGGTTGGCCGACCAGGAGGAAAGCGCCTGGGCCAGGCTGGCGCTACCGATGGCCGGCAAGGACCGAGGTTGGCTGGTGTTGCCGGAAGTCGACGACGAGGTGCTCGTCGCGTTCGAACATGGAGAGATGAGCCGCCCCTACGTCATCGGCATGCTCTGGAACGGCGTGGACAAGCCGCCGACGGACGGCGACGGGCGGGATAAGAAGGTGCTCAAATCCAGAAGCGGGCACCTGATCCGATTGGACGACACCTTGGGCAAAGAAAAGATCGAGATTGTGGATAAGAGCGGCAACAACATGGTCGTCGTGGATACGGAACACAAGACGGTCACCATCAGCAGCGACAAAGACATTGTGTTGAAAGCGCCGAACGGCAAGATCCAGCTCGATGCCACAGACGTTCAGGTGAAGGCATCCGGCAGCACCAAGCTGGAGGCGTCCGGCGACATGACCATCAAAGGTGCAACGATCAATCTGAATTAAACGAGAGGACGGCATGGGGCAGCCGGCGGCGAAACAGGGCGACCAGATCGTGGCGATCGATACCCACATCGTCATGATTCCATCCCCCGGACCTGTTCCGACACCGCTTCCTCATCCATTTACGGGAGTGATCGACGGAGGGTTGAGCGCAGACGTCAAGATCATGGGGAAGGCGGCGGCGACCGTGGATTCCACCGCGAGCAACACGCCGTCCCATATTCCCCAGGGCGGCCCGTTTCAAAAGCCGCCGGCGAACAAAGGGACGATCAAAATGGGCAGCCAGACGGTGAAGATCAACGGCAAGGCGGCGGCGCGGAATGGTGATACAGCCATGACGTGCAACGACCCCGCCGATCAGCCGGTCGGGACGGTGGTAGCCGTCGGCATGGTGCTCGTCGGCTGAACAGGAGCCAGAATGGCACAGGAATTTCTCGGAGTCGGATGGCGGTTTCCCGTCGAGCTGAACGAGGATGGCGAGTTGCCGCTCTCGGAATATGAAGACAGCGTCAGAGAGTCGATCAAAGTGATCGTCGGCACCGCGCCAGGCGAGCGTCAGATGCGGCTGGATTTCGGCTGCGGCATCCATAGCCTCGTGTTCGCGGAAAACAATCTCACGACCGCCGGCCAGGCGGCCTATTATGTGGAAAAAGCCTTGATCCGATGGGAGCCCCGGATCGAACTGCTCCGCGTCCAGGCGACGCCCGACCGAACGGGCGACAATCGCCTGGTGATTGAAATCGAATACAAGGTGATTGCCACCAACACGATCTTCAACCTGGTCTATCCCTTCTATCTCACGGAGGGTGTGGGCGAATGATCGCGGCGCAAAAGATAGATCGACGGACGCGCCAGAAAATCGTCGAGCAGGCGCAAGCGCTGCTAAAGGCACATGTGCCGTCGTGGCGGGGAAACCAGCTAGAGCGCCGGCCGAATGACGGTCCGGTCGTGGCGCTTGTCGAGATCTTCGCCCGCTACATGGAGATCGCGATCGAACGGCTCAACCGAGTGCCGGAGAGAAACTTCCTCGCCTTCCTCGACATGATCGGGACCAGCCTGCTCCCACCCAAGGCGGCCCGCGCGCCGGTGCAGTTTCTCTTGGCTGCAGGGGCCAAAACAGAAGGACGAGTGCCGGCCGGAACGCCCCTTGCGACCGCCGGGACCGTGCCGCATACGTTTGAAACGGAGAAAGACCTGGTCGTCACGCCGGCCAAGATCGAGAGCATCGTCGTCCATGACCCGGGCAACGATAAGTATGACATCTACCAGGCCGGCGATACCTTCCCCGTCTTTTCCGGGGAGACCCTCATCGACCACAGTGTCTCGCTGGCGAACGACACGCTATTGCGGATTAACAAGCCGACTATCGTGACGGTGCAACTCGAATTGACCAATCTCGCGGAAGACCATTTCCGGCTCCTGAACTCGTTGCAATGGTCTGTGGGACAGACAGAGCTGCTGCCAACTCCGACGCCCCTGCCTCCAACGCACACGGTTGAAATCAAGCTGTCCAATATTGACGCGATTCAGGAACAGACCATCAATAGCCAAAATGTTCACTGGCTCACGGCCAAGACGAAAGAACCGCTGGCTGTTGGACAGCAGATGCCGACGGTCACGATCACAGGTCTGAAGACTGAACGTGCCGGCAGCATTGCGCCTGATGTGATTCTGGCGGGGAACGCGCCGGTCGATTTGACCAAGGGAGGGTTCTGGCCCTTCGGGGAGAAGCCTAAAGTCAACGACGCCTTCTACATCGGCAGCGATGAAGTCTTCAGTCGAAGGGGTGCACAGGTGACGATGACGTTCGGCTTCACGAAAGGGGCCGGCAACAACCCCAGCCTCGCGTGGGAGTATTGGAACGAGCAGCAGAAGACGTGGACAAGAATAGATTCGGTGGATGACAAGACGATCAATTTTAGGGCTGACCCGAACATGCCGGATAACAGAGATGTCTGTTTCACGATTCCCGATAATCTTGACAAGGCGCTCATGGGCGATCGGCGGCTTTATGCCATCCGAGTGCGACTCGCGAGTGGAAACTATGGAGGGGAAGCGAAGCTCACGAAAACGGGGGGTGGGAATACGTTGGCGGATTGGACCTATGCTGAAGCGAACTGGAATGCGCCGTCCATTCAAAGCATAACGCTCAACTATAGGTATCTTGAATTTCAACCACTCGATGCAGTAGCAACTCGCAACAATTTTTCCTATGCCCGCTACAAGCCTACGGACTCATTTCCCATGTTTGTGCCGCCGCAACCGGAGCACGCGACGGTGGTTTATATCGGCTTCGACCGTCCCTTCGCCAACCGCATGGTCAGTCTGTACTTGCCGGTGGGCGAGCAGGAAGATCCGCCGAAAGACCCAGTGGTGGCCTGGGAGTACTGGAACGGAACGGATTATGTTTCGCTCGGCGTCCGGGACGAGACGCGCAATCTGACCCAGCCAGGCATGCTGGAGTTTCTGGGCCCAACGGATTTTGCATTAAAGGAAGAATTCGGCGGACCTGCCCGCTATTGGCTCCGGGCGAAGCTCGAACAAGGAAAAAATGATCGAGACAAGTTCAAGCTGGCCGGCATCATCCTCAACGCTGTGTGGGCCAGGCAGGGCACGACCATCACAGGGGAAACGTTGGGAAGCAGTACGGGGAAGCCAGAGCAGGCGTTTACCCTTTCTCGCGCACCGATTCTGGAGGGTGAGGAGTTGGAAGTCCGCGAACCGGAATGCCCCAGCCAAGAGGAACTGGAGGCGCTGAAGCGAGAAGGAGGATTCGATCCCGTCAGCGCTGACAGTGGGACAATGAGCGGAGCGTCGGAAGTGTGGGTGCGCTGGCAACCGGTCGAGCATTTCCACCTGTCGGGGCCTGCGAGCCGGCACTACGTGTTGGATCGACAGAGCGGGAAGCTTCGATTCGGCAACGGGGTGCAAGGCAAGATTCCGCCGGCCGGCCGGGACAATATCCGCATGCGTCGATACCGGATCGGCGGTGGGCGGGCCGGCAACGTGGCGGCCGGAAGCATCACCGTTCTAAAGCGCGCGATTCCTTTGATTGCCGGGGTGACGAACCCTGCGCCTGCAGCCGGTGGCACGGATCAGGAACGAACCGAAGAGGTGATGGTGCGAGGCCCGCTTCGGCTCAAGCACCGGGACCGTGCCGTGACGAGCGAGGACTACGAGTGGCTGGCACGGGAATCGTTGGTCTCGGTGGCCCGAGCGCGCTGCGTGCCGGCCAAAACTGATGCGGACGCCGGAAAAATCAAACTGCTGATTATTCCAGACGAAGATGTCCCGAAGCCCTATCCCAGTCCAGGTCTCCGGCGCCATGTGGCGGAGTACATCAATGATCGGCATCCGGATGGCGTGAATTTGTCGGTTATCGGGCCCACCTACGTCGAAGCCTGCGTGACGGCCTCAGTGGTTCCGCTCCGGTTCGAGGAGGCCGATCAGGTTCGTCAACGAATTCTTCAACAACTGTCGAAATTTCTGCATCCGCTGAAAGGTGGACCAGACGAAACGGGATGGGCTTTTGGGCGCGATGTCTATCTCTCTGAGCTATTGGCGGTCATGGAAGAAACGGAAGGCGTGGACTACGTCAAAACAGCTCGACTGGTCGGGCGTGTCCGTCTGGCGGGCTCATTCCATACTGGGGGAGTATCCACGAACATTCTGACCGGCGTGGGGACACACTTCACGGAGTTAGTCGCGGGCGACCAACTCTGGCTGAATGACACGGAGCGTTGCCTGATACTCGAAGTCATCTCCGGTACATCCCTGAAGATCGACCAGGGGGTAGAGATTCCGGCAGCGGAGGCAAAACTTGTGTGGGTCACCAATGCCTTGCTGCTGACAGCGCCACTACAGGTCAAGGACGATGCCGGAGAACTGGTTGCTTCGGGGAGGCATCATATCACAATGGTGCCGGCGTAAGCGGAGGCACTCGAAAACATGTCGTTACCGCTTCCCAATCTGGACGATCGCACCTTTGCCGACCTGGTGGCGGAAGGGCGCGCGCTGATTCCTCGGTACGCGCCGCGGTGGACCAATTACAATCCGGCCGATCCCGGCATCACATTGCTGGAGTTGCTCGCCTGGTTGACCGAGCAAGTGCTCTATCGGATGAACCACATTCCCGAGGAGCGCTATGACCTGTTCCTCAATCTCATCGGCGTTGAAAGAAAATCGGGCGAAACCTCGAATGTCGCGATCCATCGCGCGCTCCGGGCCTTGAGTGCGCGCACGCGCGCCGTCACTCTGGCGGATTTCGAGCACCTGGCCGTCACATTGGGCGTCGAGCCGTCGCCGTCTTTGGTGGCCAAGGCGATGGGGAAAGCCGATGGGTACCCGAAGCTAGAAGACTTTGAGGTGTTGGCCGAGTGTCCTCATAAGCAGGTCGCTCGCGCAACAGCGGTGTCAGAAGGAAATGGGCGTATCAGCGTTGTCATTCTGCCTTCACTGACCTACCTGGGACTGGCCGACGATCCTGCCACCCTGCTCTACGACGTGCTGGCGGCCAAGCTGGCCGATCAATCAGTCATCGATCTTGCCACCCGTGTGAGAGCCAACCTGGAGCCGTTCCGGTTGCTCACGACGGTGGTGAGGGTTCAGCATCCTCGATTGGTTCCCCTGAACGTCGAAGTGGTATTCGAGCCGGTCTCCGGCGCCAAGGTGCAGAACGTTCGGGATGAGCTTGAACGGAACCTCCGAAGGTTTCTGGACCCTTATACAGGAGGGCCGGAGAAGACCGGCTGGCCGTTTGGTCGGGACGTACACCGATCCGAGCTGTGCCAGGTGATCGAAAAAACCGAGGGAGTCAATTATCTGATCAAACTGGCGCTGAACGCCGATGCAGCCGCTGGATCGGTGCCACTGGAAAAAGACCAGATTCCAAGTCTCCAGACCTTACAAATCACGCTACGTGGAGCCTGATCCATGACCATGACCGAACAGGAAACGAGCGTCAAAGCTTATCAAGACTATTTGCCGAGGATTTATCAGGATCCGAAGAAGCCCTTTGTCGGCCAATTCCTGAAAGTATTCGAAGCGCTCCTGTCCGGGGCTCCCGAGCCGATTGAAGGTTGGTCGGAGAAGGGGCTCGAACAGGTTATCGATACGCTCGGCGATTATTTCGTTCCAGAAAAGACGCCGACCGAATTCTTGGACTGGCTGGCCGGTTGGGTCGGCCTTGTGCTGAGAGGGGAGTGGAGCGAAGAGGCGCGGAGAGAGCTCATCCAGGAGATCGTGTCGATCTATCCGCTGCGGGGCACCAAGCATGGGGTGGAGCGGCTGGTCAAAATCTACGCCGAGGCAAGCGTGACGATCACCGACAGCGCAGAACCGCTGGAGGTCGGCAAGTCGAGGGTCGGCGTGGATACGGTCATCGGCGGTCTGCCGCCGCATTTTTTCACCGTCAGCATCGCCTTCAGCGAGCCGGACGCACAGAAGTTGAGCGAAAAGGCGCGGGCCGTGCGAGCGCTGCTGGATCTGGAGAAACCGGCCCACACCTATTATGCATTGACGTTTCGAGGGCCGACCTTCCAAGTCGGCATCGAGAATCGGGCAAGGATCGGGAAGGACACACTCATCTAAGAAAGCATCGAGACGGAGGTCGTAAACATGGCGATTCAACGAGTGAACTATTTCACCGGCGAATTCCTCAAAGAAGAGGACTTCAGAGACGAGCAAACCTACCACATGGAGTTGAGGCGGCGGCATAACAAACTGCTCCATCAGCAGGGTGTGATGGATGGCCTGCAGGTCACGGTAGGACAGGGCAAAGTGACCGTGGCCCCGGGGATGGCGATTGACCAGCAGGGGCGCGAGATCGTCTTGAGCGAGGGAGACAAAAGAGACCTCACAATTTCAACGGCCCCCGTCGTAGTGGGCATTAAGTGGCGCGAAAAGGAAGATAAGGAAGTGGATGAAGCCGGCGTCAAGGGCAAGAAGCGATGGACCGAGTGGGCGGAGTTGGTGACGACCGACGATGCGGACACGATCGTCTTAGCCAAGGTGACGAATGCGAACCCGGTGACGCTTGATCCGAACTTCTCGCCGCAACGATCTGGACCACTCGCCATGGGAGGTTTGACCGTCGAAAAAGATCTGACGGTCAAGGGGATAGTTAAGCAGGACCTGACCGTGGAGAGAAACCTCACCATCAAGGGCAACCTTGAGGTCCAGGGCACCACGACGGAAGTGAGCAGCAGGATTTCCAAAGGGAACGTCCAGCTTGGCGACGATGACAACGACACTACCACCGTGAGAGGAAAGCTCGTAACCGGGCACACGTCGGGCAAGCTCCAGATCGGTTCTCCGGTATCGGTGGCGGGTGATCTGAGTGTGACCGATTCAATCACGCTACCCAGGGCGCCGACCTCACCCGCTCATGCAGCCAATAAACAATACGTGGATAACCGTGCCGCGGGCCTGGTGGCAAAGGCCGGCGACACGATGACTGGGCCGCTAACGCTTCCAGGCGATCCAACTGCCCCGCTTCAGGCAGTGCCCAAGCAGTACGTCGATGCGCACACTGGCGCGCTCAACCCCCACGCCGGGGCGGTCGCGAAGGCGGGGGATACCATGACCGGGCCGCTTTCCATTACAGTAGCCGGAACAGGTCTGAGCGTCAGGTCAAAATCGATCAAGCTGGGATTGGAAGAGAATGGCGGTGGCCAACTCATATTGGCGAATAATCCAAACGATAACAAAATATATCTCGAGGCTTTCAGCACCGCAGGGGATGACAGTGCTGCCGAACTCTTACTGACTGGCAGAAATGCAGGTGCGGTCCCACGCTTAAGCCTAGTTGCCGATACAACATACGTGAGCGGCAATGTCGGCATCGGGACAACGAGTCCGACTCAGAAGCTGGATGTTGCGGGATCGGTTCAAGCTGCAGCGTTGGATGTCACGGGCAGCATTCGATGCGCCATGTGGAACGTCATACAAGTCTTCAATTCGCGGCAGGGGGGGCTTCCTCTTGACGGAGCATTCACTACCAATGGGGGAACACTGTTGATCTTTGCATTTGGAACTGGCTGGGGGTTGGGAGTCATTGGCATGCAAATATCCGTCGACAACGTCGCAAAAGGTTCCGCCAAGGCATACACCAATGAAGCCAGTAGCCACAAAGCGTTTTCAGCCAATGCACTCGTTGTCAGCGGAATCGCCGCGGGATCGCATGTCATCAAGCTGGCGGCGTTGGGGGGGACTTCCACTAATGCCGACGACTTTTACAGCGTGACCATTATGGAGTTGCCGTGGGCGACTCGAAGATCACCGATAGTCATAGATATCCGTGACGTCACAGTGAGAGAAACCATTTTCAATCGATAAAGGGATAACACGGCAAGAATGACTCCGGCAACGTTATCTCGTCATGTGAGAGCGATAGAGGAGCAAGCCGAGTCGGTGCCGGGCCATGGGCATTGGGACAAACCTGAAGAGGCCACGGCGGGAAAACCTTGAGGGTATGATGAGGCAAGGCTACCGCAGCAATGCCGACCATCTTTACGATGAATTGGCCCGGCTGGACCTTGTGCTGCGGCTGGCGTCCATGCGTGTGCGATCGCGCGACAGCCGGATCGGTAACCCGCCATCGGTTCACGACAGCAATGCCGACGGTGAGGCGGAGCTGCGCAAGCAAATCCAGGGGCAGCGAGAAGACGTCGCTCGGAAGGTAGCCGCTTCGGAAGAGTCCAGCATCGCCTTGCGGTTGCCGTGGGTGGCGCAACTCTTCGGCCTCTCTCCGTTCGAATACGACGTGCTTGTCGTCTGCCTGGCGCCGGAGATCGATCGCATCTACGAGCGCCGGTATGCGGCTTTCTACGACCAGCCGGCGCCGGCGTTGCCCACGGTAGACCTGCTCCTTCAGTTGCTCTGCGACGATCCGGAGGAGCGACTACAGGCCAGGGAAAGTTTCTTGCCCACCGCGCGGCTGTTTCGAAGTCATTTGCTGACGTTCACGGACGCCGCGCAGCCGGCTGGGTCGCTTCTGGGGTGTTCTCTCCGTCTCGACCCAGGCTTGGCGCAGTATCTGTTGGGCAGTGAGATGTTGGATGCGCGCTTGGCGCCGGCCCTGTCGTTCCGCCTGCCGGATAGCCTTGAACGCAACGAGCCGGCTGACGAACGCGAGGGTCGGTTGTTGGACTCCCTCCGCCGGTTTATTGCTGAGCCGGACAGCGAGCAATGGTTCTGTGTGTTGCACGGCCCGGACCGGACATCACAGGAGGAACTGGCGCAGGTTCTCTGCGCCCGGACAGGACTTCCGCTGCTCCAGGTGGATGTCCCCGCGCTGATCGGAGGCGAGGTGCCGTTCGGCCAAGCTATCAAGCTGGCTCTGCGCGAAGCCGCCTTCCACCGCGCTGCGGTCTTGCTCGACCGCATCGACCCGCTGCTCGACGACGATGCACAGGGCTCCTCGCAACGCCGCCTGGTCGAATCGGCTATCGCGGCATTGGGGACTGTCATCTTTCTCGCCGGTCTCCGGCCGTGGTATCCCCAGATGTTGCAGCCACCGGCCGCAGTGGTGGAGTGTCCGCTGCCGACGTTTGCCGAGCGCAGGCATCTGTGGGCGCGACGGTTGAACGGACGAGGCGCTGTGCCGACCGATGGTTCCTTGCCTGAGCTGGCCGCGCGGTTCCGTCTGACGCGCGAGGGGATCCGCTGCGCCGCCGGGCGGGCGCAGAGCTTGGCTGACCTGCGTGACGGCCCCGCCTGTGCGCTGACACCGGATGACATTCTGCAGGCGTGCCGGTCAGAATCGAGCCAAGCCTTGCGCCAGTTCGCCGGTGTCCTCACGACTTGCTATGACTGGACCGATCTTGTGTTGCCGGCCGATCACCGGCGCCAGTTGCAGGAGATCGTCAGTTATCTTCGGCACCAGGATGCGCTCTGCAGCGATTGGGGGTTCGGACGGAAGCACGCGCTGAGACGTGGCGTGAATCTGCTGTTTTCCGGACCGTCAGGCACCGGCAAAACGATGGCAGCCGGCATTCTGGCCCGCGAGTTGGGGTTAGAACTCTACCGCATCGATCTTTCGACGGTCGTCAGCAAGTACATCGGCGAGACGGAAAAGCAGTTGAGCCGGATCTTCGAGGCGGCGGAGACGAGCAACGCGATTCTCTTTTTCGACGAGGCGGACGCGCTCTTCGGGAAACGCTCGGAGGTCAAGGATGCTCACGACCGGTATGCCAACATCGAGGTCAACTATCTGCTCCAAAAACTGGAAGAGCACAACGGCGTGGTCATTCTGGCGTCGAACTTGAGCAAGAACTTGGACGACGCCTTCCAGCGGCGTCTGCAATTCACGGTGCTCTTTCCCATGCCCGAGCAGGAAGAGCGGCTGGCGATCTGGCGGCAGGTGTTTCCGCAGGAAGCGCCGCTCGCGCAGGATCTCGACTTCGAGTTTCTGGCCCGCCGCTTCAAGCTCACCGGGGGCAGCATCAAGAACATTGCGCTGACAGCCGCCTTTTTCGCCCGCGCGGACGGCGCCGTCATCGGGATGCGGCATGTGATCCTGGCAATCAAACGGGAATTCCAGAAGATGGGCCGCCTGTGCCAGAAAGCGGATTTTGGAGACTATTATGGGCTCGTCTGCTGAGGCCTCCTCGACGAGAAGCTGGGACGTGGTCAGGCGTCCCGCCATGTCAGCGCCGGCCAGTGCGTACGCGAGCCGCCTGCCGGACCGTGTGGTTGGAACCACCAGGGTCCTGCGGCATTCGAGCGGCCCGTCACAGCACACCGCGGCCACCGAGAGCGGAACACGCATGTACCGTACCGGCAATGGCCAGATGGTGGAGTTGCCACCCGACATGACGCATGAGGAAGCGTCCAGGCTCGAGGTTGAAGCCACAGCGGCGGAGAAACAACTGGGCAAAGGTCCCCCTCCTAGGCCGGTCCCCGAAGTCAAGATCCTCCCCAAGAAAGCAGCGAAGCAAGACAAATTCAAACCAAAAGCCAAAGGTAGAACACCCGAGCGGGGGAGGGAGCCGGCCGCTTCCAAGGCCGGGGGAGCCGCCACGGCACTCCTCAAGGCGGTAGGTCGCAGCCCGGTGGCGCAGTATCTGGCTGCCAAAGGCGCACCCGTGTTGCTGAAAGGCATCGGGATGTTGCAGAAGCTGAAGCAGAACGAGCAGACCCACGACAATGCCGCCGAAAAACTGAAGCAATCCAAACAGGCCGTCGTCATCCCGCCCAGCGAAGGGCAATCGAAAAGTAACGCCGGCCAGGTCAACATCGTCAGTGGCCGTCCTGCGCCCATCGCCGACGAAAACAAAGCCAAGCAGAAGCTTCAGGACACGCTCAGCGAACACATCCCGCGCACCATCGAAGATGTGGACAATTTCAAGCGCGACAAAAAGGCCCAGCACATGGGCGCAGACGTGATGAAGGTTGTGCAGGGCGACAAGAACGCCGTGATTTCTACTTTCGCCGATATGGAACACACGCCCGCTCCTGCCCCGCTTGAGCACACACCAGAAGCTCTGCCGCCCCAAGAAGTTGCGCCGTCAACGGCCACAATGAATCTGGGGCAGGATGCCGTCGCGCCGCTACAGAAAGAGCATACCGACGTGAGCAATTACACGAAGGAGGCCGACAGCAAGCTGAAGGAAGAGGGTGTCACGCAGGAACAGCTCGACATGGTCGACAGCGGCGACCTCGCCGAAGCAAACAAGGAAAAGAAGGGGATGGAGAAAGCGGCGTTGACCGAACCGCTCGCCGTGCAGAAATTCGCCCGGCAGGAATCCGAAAGGGTGGACAAGGACCTCAAGCTGGAAGAGAAGAAGGGCCGCGATGGACTGAAGGCCACGCGCAAGGCCGGCCTCGGCGCCACAGCGCAGAAGCAGAAAGGCACGAAGAGCGCCATCGAGAAGAAGCGCGAGGAAGTAGCCGGCAAGATCAACGGCATCTACACGACTGCGCAAGGCAAGGTGAAAAAGAAGCTTGCCGACCTCGAAATGCAATCGATGAAGCGTTTCGACGCCGGCAACGCGAAAGCCACGAAAGAATTCGAAGACAACGTCAAACGCGAGATCGATGCATTCAAAGCCGACCGCTACTCCGGATGGTTTGGCTGGGCCAGAAAGGCTAAAGACTGGCTGTTGGGTCTCGACGACTTGCCCGGGGTGAAGGCCATCTTCGAACGCAACCGCACCGGCTTCGTCGACACCATGAATAAGCTGGTGGGCGACATCACCGCCGACAACCAGCGCGTCATCCAGGAATGTAAGGACGAGCTGGCGAATGCCAAGAAGACGATCCAGGAGTTTGTGGACAAGCTCGATCCCGGCCTGAAAGACATCGGCAAGAAAGCCGCTGCGGAGATGAACGCCAAACTCAATGAGCTGGATCAGTTCGTGGCGAAAAAAGAACAGGAGCTGCAGGACAAGTTGAAAGAGAAGCAGCAGGCCGCCATCAAGGCCATCGACGAGAAGATCGAGAAGATGAAGGAAGCCATGTCTGGCGCCCTCGCAAAGCTCGGCAAGCTGCTGCTGTGGGCCGCGAAGAAATTCTTCACCTGGGCACTGGAGAAATTCGGCTTCTCGCTGGCCGACATCGAAAGCATCATCAACAAAGGCGCCGCCGTGCTCAAGGCCATCTTCACGCAGCCCATCCGGTTCGTGAAGAACCTCGTGAACGCCGCTTCGACCGGTTTCAAGAATTTCGGCAAGAACTTCCTCACGCACCTCAAGAACGCCATCTTCGAATGGCTGACGGGCTCGCTCGAAGGCATACAATTGCCGTCGAGCTGGGACTTGAAAGGCATTGTCAGCGTGGCGCTGCAGATACTCGGGCTGACCTGGTCGAATATCCGCACCAAGATGGTGAAACTGATGGGCGAGCCTGTGGTGAAGGGCCTCGAAACCACGTTCACGCTCGTGCGGACGCTGATCAAGGAAGGCCCCATAGCCGCCTGGGAACAGTTGAAGGAGATGGCCGGCGAGGTGAAGCAGGCCTTCATCGAGGCGGTGCAAGATTTCATCAAGATCAAGATCGCCCAGAAAGCGATCGAGACGATCGTCAGCATGTTCGTGCCCGGCGCGGGAATTATTCGCGCCATCATCGGCATTTACGACACGATTGTGTTCTTCATCCAGAAGGCGAAGGACATCATGCAGATGATCGGCAACTTCCTCGGCTCCATTGCAGAGATCGCCGCCGGCAACATCAGCGCCGCCGCTGCCGCGCTCGAACATGGCCTGGCCCGCGCGTTGACGCTCGTCATCGACTTCCTCGCCCGATTCCTCAGGCTGAGCGGTATCACCAAAAAAATCCAGGAAGCCATCCAGAAAATCCGCAACAAGGTCGATGCGGTGCTGGACAAGGTGGCGCACTGGATTGCGGATAAGGCGAAGAAGTTGTTTGGAAGTGCGAAAGCAGCGGTTGGCAAGGTCGCCGGTGCGGCCAAGGCAGCGTTTAGCTGGGCGTTCGCGCGCACCACGTTCAAGGAGGCGGGTGGGAAGGGGCACTCCATCTACATCGAAGGAGAGGATGCGCCACGCCTCATGGTCGCGAGCGATCCAAAGGCCGCCGAAGCGTTCCTCAACTGGTACCTGGACCATAAGAGCGACGCGTTCAAGAAGAAGAAAGATGATCTGATTAAGCAGATTCGCAAACAGATCAAGGAGGCGAAGGAGATTGCGAAGAGCATCGCAGACCTCAAGAAGAAGGGCGACGCCTGGAAGAACAAGCAGCAAGAAATGCTCCAGAAGAACGTCGAGTTGAGCGGCCTCCTCTCCAAGCTGGTCGGCGACGACCCGTCGATTGCTGAAGCGATTGAAAAATACAAGCTCGAAGGACTCACCGGAACCTATGGCTCAATGCCGAAGCCGCCGGGAGATGACTTCACCGCGGATCACCAGCCTCAGGCTGCAATTTTGACGGCAGCGACGAAGTTCCGGTTCTTCAGCAAGACCGGCGAACTTGCAGAGCGAGCCGAGGGACGCGCGCGCGCGGGGTACGCTATTAACCTCTACAAGGTGCGGCATGCCGCCGGCGCGACGTATGGAAAGAAGGGTGGTGAAACGAAGGAGAGCTTCCTTGCTCGCGTGAAGCCGCTGGTCAAGGACAAGGAGCCGAGCGAGCAACGGAAACTCGTGATCAAAGAAATCCGAAGCGACCTCCGGCGCGATGTCGCCGCCATGAAGAGTGTCGTGCGCGCTAAGCATGACTCTCCGACTTGGGCTGACGTGATGAAGAAGGCCGAGGGTGACAAGAAAGGACAGCATCTGGTTGGGGAAATTCGTGAAAGAATCATCGCAGGCGAAGATCAGATCGCCAATCAAGATCTGGAATCGCTTGCTAGCTGAACCATTGCGGATAAAAGGTATCGGCGTCAATTTTGGGAGGGTGGGGCGTCATGCCAGAGTCAGAGACACTAACTTGCTATACCTCTTCGCTGCTGACGAACTGTACGTGCTCCGACCATTCTATAAAGGAGAATTGAAAATGGACAACCGACCAAACGTGTGTATTGACCGCATATTGCCTCGAGACCTCATGCGTTTTCAGCCGACGCGCCGGATGCGAGACGGTGGGAGGCGTGCGATTGCTCCCATCGGGAAGACCTGGATGAATGGCTCGACGCTCAGAGTCCGATTTGTGGGAGGCACCCCGACCGAGCAGACCGTGGCGCGACAGCAGGCCGATTGGTGGGCGCAGGTCGCTAACCTGAAATTCGATTTTAACGATGCCTTGAATGCCGAGATTCGCATTGCATTTGATCACACTGATGGAGCGTGGTCCTACATCGGCACCGATTGCCGCGGCATCCCGTTGGACGAACCGACGATGAACCTGGGGTTTCTAGATGGAGGGACTGCGGGCCATGAGTTTGGCCACGCCATTGGGTTGGCCCATGAGCATCAAAACCCCGCAGGAGGGATTCAATGGAACGAGGCAGTGGTGATTCGCGAGGCGGCCAAATCGCCGAATTTCTGGGATGAAGAGAAAACACGCCACAACATTCTTCGAAAGTATAGCGCCGCTCAGATCAATGGGACCGCGTTCGATCCGGATTCCATCATGCTGTACTTCTTTCCTGCCTCCTGGACGCTCAACGGCATCGGCACGAAGGCGAATGATGTGCTGTCGGCGATGGACAAGGCCTTCGTCGCCGGCGCCAAAATGTACCCGAAGGCAGGGAACACGACTTCCAACGCCGTCGAGCTACTCGTGAATGCCAAGCGCCGCACGCAGGCTTCGATTGGGAAGGCAGGAGAAGAGGACCTCTATCGGTTTACGGCTGTGGCGGACGCGCGATATGTGATTGACACGCTAGGCCCGACGGATGTGGTGATGAAGCTCTTCGGGCCAAACAGCGAGACTGCGTTGATTGCGGAGGATGACGACTCCGGCCTCGATACCAATGCTAGGATCGCAGCGGACTTGATCGCGGGAGAGTATTTTGTGCAGGTCCGTCACTATTCTCGTCAGAGTGGGACAGGGAAGTACTCGATAAAAGTCCGAAAGCTGTGACGGGACCTGACGGCATGCAGTTCGTAGGAAATCAACCGCTCAGAAATGGGATGTGGCTTGATCCCGACAAGAACGCGGGATCGTAAAGAGTCGGGAATCATTTCAGTTTCTGGGATATCCAGCAGATTGGACATGTGACCGAACGAGCGTTCAGGAAGGAGGTGACGTATGAGCGGAACGGCATGGCGTGGAATGGGGTGGCGGCCGGACTTGCCGGACGTGCGTGATTTCAACGCGGAGAGCGACAAGATCAAGGAGGTTCTCGCGAAGTCTAAACCCCTCAAGGCAGCAGCGAAGGCTACCCCTCCATCGGTGAACCTCCGCGCTTGGTGCTCGCCGATCGAGGACCAGGGCGATCTGGGGTCCTGTACGGCGAATGCGGGAGTCGCTCTGTTCGAGTATTTCGAGCGGCGGGCGTTCGGCAAGCACTCAGACGCGTCTCGCCTGTTTCTCTATAAGGTCACACGCAATCTCATGGGCGCGAAAGGCGACACCGGCGCCGAACTTCGCGACACGATGAAGGCCATGGTGTTGTTCGGAGTCCCGCCGGAAAAGTACTGGCCCTACAAGATCACCCGCTATGAGGAGGAACCCACGTCGTTCTGCTACGCCTTCGCACAAAGCTACCAGGCCGTCAAATACTATCGGCTGGACCCGCCCGGAACCGCTCCAACCAAGGCTCTCAGTGAGATCAAGAAGTCTCTTGCCGCTCAGCTCCCTGTGATGTTCGGTTTCTCCGTCTACAACTCCATGCCCGGTGTCGGTGACGGTAAGGGAGAAATTCCATATCCAGGACCCGGCGATAAGTTGGACGGCGGACATGCGGTTGTGGCCGTGGGCTATGACGATGGCAAGAAGATCGGGAAGGACAAGGGGGCGTTGCTTATCCGGAATTCCTGGGGGACTGAGTGGGGCGACAAAGGCTACGGCTGGCTACCTTACACCTACGTGGAGGGCGGGCTGGCCGAGGACTTCTGGACATTGGTGAAGGCAGAGTACGTGGACACGGACCTGTTCAAGTAGGTCCGATCACGACCCACTATATTATTATCGTGATGTCGAGGCTGCGAGGTGGTTCCAACGGAAAGGAGACGTACGCTGCCAGAAGAAAGGGAGGTTCTATGAACAGGCTTCTGACCACCGGCGTGATCGTAGCGATACTGTTTTCATCAAATGCATGGTCTGAGGAAAGTCAATCTGGTGGACAACAAACAGAGTCTAAAGATAAGAAACGCGGAAGTGGATGTGTAGAGAGTAGTGAGGAACAACGTGGGGGGTTAGCGAGCGGTGACATTTCGCCGAATATATCCGTCGGTTCTTACGTCACGACTCAATTGATTCGTTACAATTTGTCTACCAAGAAGGCGGCGCTGAACGCACCAGGGCTAGGGACAGGCATTGCGTTTCGGTATTATCCGGACTCGGAACTGGCAAAGATACCGGAGGCGCGTGGGGATATCCGTCGGATCAAGCAGGAGTGCCGCGCAAAGACATTATCTGCCGATGACAAGCCGAAGTCGATGGTTTCTCCGCTGTTTTCGATTGCTCCAACGATGTTCATAGCAAAATCCGACGAGTCCCCCGATCTCATCCTTCAGCCAGCCATCGTTGCCGGGTTCTTGCGAGACCTGGTCAGCGTGGGAGTTGGATACAACCTCACTGGACCTGGACGACATCAAATGTTCATTCTGTTCGGAGTGGGTGTGGGCTTCCAATGGTGAGACAATGATGAAGCTCGCTGTAATTGTTGCTACCGTAGTAATTGGCGTTGTGATTCCTATTGTCCTGTGCTCAGCGGAGTCCAATGTAGCGGACTCTCAATCCCAGCGGCCGCTGATCGCGTTGGCTCTATCAGGCGGAGGATTCAGAGCCGCAGCGTTTTCCTATGGTGTCATTCAAGAGCTCGACCGGGTGTACTTGTGCCTCATTCCGAAGAAGGAAGGGAAGTTCGAACTCAAGTTTATCTATCACGATTTGTCGGGGGACAGGGAAGATGAGAATGCGGAAACCGATGCCAAGGCCGGATGCCCTAATGATGCAGTCATTAATGGAAAGCTACTCCATCATGTTGACTTCATATCTGCGACATCGGGCGGGGCATTCCCTGCCGCGTACTACTCACTGCACGGTGTTGACAGGCTAAGGCGCGATTTCCCCTTCATTCTCGAAAAAAATATCGAGAACGAATTGCTCCGCAATCTTCACTGGTTTTTCGAGCCTTGGGCGTTTCCTCTGCGGGGCCTGCTTGCGGCGCTCGACATTCCGGTGTCAGTAGCTACCTATCCTCTTCAGCTCTTGGGCTATCCAACCCCTTCGCTCACCGGGTATGTCGTGTTAAAGGGGGTTCCTGGCGTGGTGAACATCCGTCAGGTAGAACGGATCTATGACCGAGAGATCCTGGGAGGACGCTTCCTTGGGGGCAAACGGTTTGGAGATATTCAGGCGCTCTATAACCGCTTTTGCGTGGGGGGTGATTCCTTGCCGCCGTGCAAGGAGGATGACAATTCAGCGAAGGAGCTGAAGGAATCGAAGCTATTGATTCATGCGACGGATTTGAATAATCAACGAATCTTCACCTTTGATTGGGTATCGCTGGAGTGCCTGCTGGCTCAAGCGACTGACCAGTGGCGTGATCGACGGAATTTTGAAAGTTTTCCGATCGCCGCAGCGCTAGCCGCCACTACAGGGATACCCGGCATTTTCGAACCCTATCGGCTCAGGCCAGCGAGTCGCCCAGAATTCCTCCCGAAGATTTGCTCCAAGTTCTATGACGACCGGGTGCATAGCCAGAATCTCTCTCTTGTCGATGGCGGTGTGTACGAAAATCTCAGCATCGAGGGTCTGATGCCCTATTTGTTCAAGCAAAAAAGACTGCACGGGGGGAAGCTGCAGATGATCATCATCGTTGTGAACGCAGAGGTCCCCTCCCTATTTACGACTGGTGGTGAGAGCCTCGTTGAGACGTTGAATCAGAGTTTCGACTCTCTGACGACCCAGCGTTCGGAACTCTCGCTTTCTTTGTACAAACAGCTTTTCCCCCTGTTTGGGATCAACATCGTGGAGCTAAGCTTTAAGGACCTGCTAAACGAGACGCGCGTTGTACAGCCTGAGGAAGGCGACATAGCCGGACTGTTTTCTGCCTCCAAGGCTGAAGCGAAGCTCCTCAACGATATTAATAGTATCAGGACCTCGCTCTCGTTGACGCAAGAACAGCGTGATACGCTCATCGGTGTCGCCAGGCGTGTGGTTCGAGGGTCGTTACGACCCAAGGACGAGGTGCTTCGGTGTCTCAAAGAGAAGAAGGACAAACTCGAGACGGAGCAAGTCTGTGCGGGAGAAACTGCCGGCGAGCCTGTGCCGAGGATAGAAAAGCAGTTGGTCAACATCTTCAAGCGAGAGTTTCGCCCCAGATGTCTAAACGTTTTTATTAATAGTGACAACGAGTTCTGTTGGCCAAAAGAATGGGATGAAAGACTCTATCAACTCCCATTCAAAGCTCGACTTGATGAGCTGTGGCGACAGTTGCGCACTATGAGCGGGCAGCGCCGTTTGGACGAGGCCATTGAACAAGCCGCGCTTGATCAACTTCTCTGGGCCATCCGCAGTACCAAGGTAGGAGATACGGTTCAGGCGATCGACTATGCCATTTTCCCATGGAACAAGAATGATCGGTTTAAGGAGTACCAGAAAGCGAATCTGGAAGCCGCTAGACGGGGAGTCAAGATCGAGAGGTTGTTTGTCTTGAGCGAGCAGCTCATGAAGGACAAGACCCAACAACTCTCTGAAGTGATTGACATCATGAAGGGGCAGGCCGAGGCTGGGATCACTGTGAAAATTGCAAAGATTGAGCAGCTCAAGACAAGCCGGGAAGAAGATCAAAAAACAGAAGGCCGGCCGCGATACGAATTCAATAATGGCATGATACTTTTCAACTATCTTGGCAGGGACCCGCTCGTTATTGAAGAACAAGAAACTTGCGATGATAAAACCGGGTTACCTATTTCCGGATATATGGTGAAGGTAGGAGGATCCCAAAGACATGAGGTGGTGAAAAGCTTCATTGACCGACTGTTCAACTCAGACCTTGTTCGTCCATTCGATCCCCCCGACTCCCATTTCGATGTGTTAGACGAGAACAGTAAGAACAGTATTAATAAATGGGCGAGCAGTATTGACAGATCGGCAGAGACTACCGCGCCATGCCCGGTGTTTGAGAACACCGTCGGCAAATGAACGGGGCCAGCACCAAGCTTCGAGGTTTCCGGGGAGAACGACTGTCAAGAGCGAGCGTCACCTTTCGCGAGCGCCGGGAACTGCGGTGGGCTGATCCGCAGCAGGTTGGAAGCGGCGCCGACGGGATAGGTGGCATGTTGCATCTGCGACTAGGGCCCAGCCTGATCCGATACGTGGCAAGGCTGGGAGAGGAAGGAGGCGGACGATGGATTTCGATTGGAAATCGCTCGTGAGAACTGTTGCGCCGACGATCGCGAGCGTATTCGGCACCCCATTGGCGGGGATGGCGGTCAAGGCCGTGGCCGATGCGGTGCTTGGGCCGGAGGAAGCAAAGGACAACCCGGAGCAGAAACTGCAAGCCGCGCTTGCCAGCGCGAGCCCCGAGGTGTTGGAGCGGATCAAGAAGGCGGATCAGGAGTTCAAGCTCAACATGCAGAAGCTCGGTGTGGATATCGAGAAGATCGCGGCCGAGGATCGCGCCAGCGCCCGCGCGCGGGAGATCGCGGTTAGAGACCGGACGCCGCAGATCCTCGCCTTCTCTTACACGCTTGGGTACTTCGCGCTCCTTTTCGTCGTCATGTTTCACGACCTGCCCGATGGAGCCCATGATCTACTCAATACCCTGATCGGGGTGCTGTCAGCGGCTCAGGTCGGCATCATGACCTATTACTTCGGCTCCAGCGCGGGCAGCGCGAGAAAGACGGAGCTGCTGAGCAAGCAGTGAGCGTATGGGAACCGGTCCTGAGGCCAAGCTTAAAGACGAAACTCACCCAAAAGGGGTTTGGAGTCATGGGAGGTGGATCATGCGGCGAGAACATTATCTGTGGCTTCTCACGTCGTTCTTTCTTGTGGCTGCGCTGCTTGGCTGCGAGATGCTCTCAAAGACTGCCCCTGCGTTCCCGGAGGCGGGGCCGGCTGCTGCGGACAAGGCATCTTCTGTCGCAATCGATAAGGTTGCGGCGGCGTTGTTCCCACTGGTGGTGTCCCAGGGTACATTGGCACCCGACCAAAAAGAAACCGAGCTGGTTGAACGGGTAGCCAAGCGTCTCATCGAGGTTGCCAAGCAAGACAAGAAATTTGGAGCGGTCGCCAAACAGTTCGACTGGCGGGTCAAAGTGATCAAGGATGATGAGATGATCAACGCCTTTGCGTGGCCGGGAGGCAAGATCGCCGTGTATACGGGTGTGTTCAAGATCGCCAAGAACGAAGCCGGGTTGGCCGCAATCCTCGGGCACGAGATGGTTCATGCTTTAGCCAGGCATGCTAAGGAGCGCATCAAGATGGATGCGCTCCTCGCTGTCCCGATTACGACGCTCTCGGTGGAAAGTTTGAAGAAAAAGCCAATCGATCCGAAACTACTGGCTGTCGTTGGGGCCTTAGGGCTGGGTGGAGTCTACGGGGCCGATCTCCCTTTTGTGCGCAAGCATGAGTCGGAGGCAGACCGAGATGGTTTTTTTCTCGCGGCTCAAGCCGGTTATGACCCCGAGGAGGCCATCTCCTTTCTATCTCGATCCATGAGCCCGAAGTGCGGTGGCGGATCAAAGTTGCCCGAATATCTTTCCACGCATCCATCTGACGAAACACGTTACAAGGACTTGAGAGTCGAGATGAGTGCGGCTCTCCAGGCCTACCGGCAGGCGCCAAGGCCGGCCGAGGTTGCGTCTCTGCCCGGCGGTCATTGTTGAGAATATGGATGCTGGCGCATGCGAACGGGATCGCGGATGTTGCGGGAAACGAACCACGCTTGGTTGTGCGAGGTGATCATGAAAGTGCCACTTGGGACCATCACAGGGATTCTCATCTTGTCGCTCGCAGTGGTCGTGTTCTTGCGCTGGTCGGACCCGGACCTGCCTCTCACTCAGAATCAGGTCATTGTGGTGGTGGGAATCTGCGCGGGGGCCGTAGTGGCGGCGAAGAGGATCTGGAATGCCTTCCGCAAGCCGAAGACAAATGGGGGCAACCAATGAGCTGGATTTTTCGATTGAGTTTCCTCGTGTGGCTGGTCGTGACGGCTTCTGGATGCGCGAGTCTGTTTCCGGCTGGGAAAGGCCACGCAGGTGGCAGTTTGGAATATGGAAGGGCTGTCCTGGTAGGCAAGCAAATAGAGGAGAAGGGGTATGGGCTATACAGTTACGTTCTATTCGGTGCACTGCCCAATGACATCACCAGAAGCCGCTACCTCCAGGTGATCTCGACTTGGTTGGATGGAATACTACCTCTTACAGAGCTGGAAGATCGCGGTTTCGCCAAGCGCGAGCTGAACGTCACGTACGTCCTTCTGCAGGAGCCACCTCCTCGCGAGCTGGCGCGGTCGGACCGGCTCTCTCCCGCTGAAGTCGAGAAAGTAAGTCAGTGGATCGTCGATCATTACGATTACGCCCGTGCTAGGCGCATTCTCAACGCCTTTCCTGGGGGGCATAGAGGGGGGCCCTATCTCATTTCTGTCTCGACGCCGCTGACCGGCGCTGCGCCTGCCGCGGGCCAGTACTTGCGCCAGGATCTTTCCTCAGTACCGGCGGAGTTTATTCACAAATGGATCACGGAGTTCCTGGACCAAGCTGGGCGTCCGCAATGTTGGGAAGAACCATGTGTGATACGCATGACGCTCAGGCTGCGCGCTGTTCTTATAGAGGCGGCTCAGGCCTTGCCGGAAGTGAAGAACGCTCTCGAAGACTGGATTGCTTGGGTGAAGTGAATTACCCCTCCCTTAGGGCAGGGTGATTCACTTCGGCTCCAGCGCGGGCAGCGCGAGAAAGACGGAGCTGCTGAGCAAGCAGTGATCCGTAGGCAGATAAGGTTCTTGCAGAACCAGGATCATGGAGCCCCCGTTCGTTCGTGCCCTGATCGTTTCGAGAGGAGGCTATATGCCGACCTACCAACACGGTTCCAAGGGAGAGGATGTTGAACGAATCCAGACTCGACTTAAAGAGCTGGGCTATTACGCGGGGAAGATCGACGGAGACTTCGGACCCAAGACTGAAGCTGCGGTCAAGGCGTTTCAGACATCAGCCAATTTGCCTACGGACGGCGTGGTGACTCAGGCTGTTTGGGCTCGACTGCTTCCTCGCCCACCCGTCAATCTGACCTACAGCCAGCCGGGCCTGATCTTGCAGCGGGGAGGCGCTGGAGCCACCAAGGAGCAGCTCAAAGACCTTCAGCGCGATCTCCGGAGGCTAGGCTATCTGAAGGAGGGGATTGATGGGAACTTCGGGGGCGAGACGGAACGGGCCGTCAAGGCGCTGCAATATGATCTGCTCTTCAACACGGGTCAGGGTCAAGGGGATAGTGCGGCGCCCGTTCGCCTCACGGATTACAACCGCGGGCGGGTGTCAGGGATCACCGGTGTAGTAGACCAGGCTCTTGCCGCCTGCATCGCGGATCTGCTGAATGACGGGAACTGCCCGACTTTGCCGTCAGCCCGGAATCCTGCGGACGAGAACCGGAGATTCCTGGCCAGTGTCGTCGCGCTTCAAACCACGGATGTCCCGCTTCCGTTCTTGCTGGCCATTCTGAAGCAAGAAAGCGGGTTCAAGCACTTTTGCGAGCCCGAGCCGGGCGACGAGGACACCTACATTGTGGTGGGTTGTGATCGGAACCTTCAGGAAGGATCGCCGCACAAGGATTATGCCATCACCTCGCGCGGCTATGGCGCGGGGCAGTACACCCTGTTTCACCATCCGCCGCGAGCAGCAGAAGTGACGGAGATCATGCTGGATCCCATCAAGAACGTCCAGAAGGCGATGAAGGAGCTTCGCGAAAAGTTCGACCGCTTCGTCAATGGCCCGGATAGCGGGGCCCAAGCGGACGACCGTTTCGCCGAGTTCGGGAAAGGTCCGTTGCGGCTGTGCAAGTATCTCCAGGCTGATCCTCGCTACATGCGGGACTGCCAACGATGCGCGCAAGACGCTGGCACCTGCCAGATCAAGGTGGGGGATTCCTGGTACCAGGGCTCAAGCGGCAAGTACGAGCCGACGCCATACCACCGGGAGACGACGTACTCCGGTGTCCCCATCCGCAAAAACATCGGCTGCGACTGGCCCTACGCCGTCCGCCGGTACAACGGCAGCGGCATCAACTCCTATCACTACCAGGTGAAGGTCCTGAAGCACCTGCTAACCCTGGAGGATGTCTGATGGGCGGTCGCGTTGAAAGAGGAGGGAGTAGAATGGTACGGCATGAAATGGCTGTGGTTGTCTTGTGTCTGGCGGCTCTCTCAGGATGCTCGACGCCTCAGACGATCAAGGATCTTTCCCAGGCGCAACTTACCGCCTTTCATCTGCATGAACGCGCCGAACAGGCATTACTGGAGAGTCTGCTTGAACAGGCACAGCAAAACGTCTCAAACCTCGTCAAAGCCAAACAGGCGGAGCTTGAACGAAGACGTGATGCCGCCAAGGCCGAGTTCGTCCGGGGTTTATTACAGGAAATCCCTCCTCGTGTCACAGAGATCCTCGAACAGACCCAAGAAAAGGCGCGCGCCAAAATCCTGGAGGGCAATCGGGAATCGTTCGTCTTCGAAAAAGCCTTGCAGAATTTCATCCAATCCGAGTCTCTTCCGCCGGGCGTGGCCTTTTCCGTGGATGGTTTGACCGTCGGGGGAGACGTCGTCAGTCCGGAAGAGGTGTTCGCCTATATTGCAAGGCGCCTGCGTGTCCTCGAAAACACGGTGAAGGCCTACAAGACCTACCCCCAGCGGCTGGAAAGCGGCTTGGATCTCTCGATGAAGCGGATCGATGCCAGATATGACGTCGCTGCGAAGCGGCTCGCGGACATTCGCGCCGAGACCGACGAAGGCATTCGGGACCTGCGAATTGCCATCAACGCGCTTGCGGACCACTACCAGACGATGAAGAACAACCAACAATTTTTCGACGAGTACTTTAATCGCATCAGTGGTCTGGCCATCGTGATGGGACGGGCTCTCAGCAGCCTTGGCGTTCCCGTCAGACCTGAGACGCTGAACAAGCTCGTCGTGCTGGGCGAAGTCAAAGCGTCCGACTTCGTCGCGGAACGTATTCTCAAAGTCGGCAAACAGCAGGAGAACCGGACAGAAACGGTGCTCCGAGAATTCCATGAAGATCTCAAAGCCGATCTTCGCACTGCGCTGGAAGCCAAGGTCGACACACTCATCCGTTAGAGCAACCAGGAGGTCAACCCATGGGTCTTTTCGACGACATCGACGGCATTTTCGAGTCAGGACGGCAAAGGATCGACGACATGATCGACAAGGAATCGAAGAAAATGGCCGATGCTCTGCTGAAGAAATACCTTGCCGACGAAGATCTGAGCATGGAGGACATCGTCTCCGTCAGCCAGAACATCCGCGGCATCGATACGAAAACGCTGTTCGAGCACAAAGCCACGCTGGAACGGTTAGCCAAGGAGGCTCAGGAAAGCGAGGACAAGCGGAAACGGAATCTCGAGCGTATCGGGGACATCATCGGCGTGGCTATCCGGAAGGGCTTGTCTGGGGGAATCGGATAACTTCGGCGGGAGCAGCGTGGAAAAGGTTTTCTCCACCATCAAAGGGAAAGGATGAGGGACGGTGATGGCGATCAATCTCGCCAAACTGCGCGCGCTGGCGAGTCCCGCGCTCACGTTGCTCGTTCTGCTTCTTGCCTTTGGCGTCTTCTACTTCGTGTACGTCTCCGCTCGGTTTGACTATTTCACGCAACGCAATTTCAGTCTTCTCGGGGAGTTGAGCCATCAACTGAGCTTTCAGATCGAAATTTACCGGGATGTGTTGGAGCGCGCGGCGCGTAAGGAGGGCGGGGAGGACGGGAACGAGGCCCAAAGTATCACGAAGGCCGTTCAAGGCGCCATCGAACTCATTCCAGCTTTGAAGCCTGCGCCTGTACCGGAAGGGAACAACGAGCATGTCATCGTCAGGGAGGTGAAAGGTGAGAAGCCCAAGGCCCCATTCACATTGGAGTTGAGGCAGGAAAAAGGGGAAAGTTGGCTTGCGCTTATCTATGAAGGGCCGACCAGCCGGGAAGACTACGCGGCGGTTATCAGCGTCAAGACCGCGTTTCGCGATTTGTTGGAACCGTTTGTGAGCCGCGAGGTGTTCGACGACGTCTTCGTCGCCGCGAAGGATGACGGCTATGTGGTCTTCCAGCGAAACGAAATCGGATTGAGCAACGTGGTTTTTGATGTCGCTGCCGCTGGCGGCAAGAAGGAAGGGCAGAAAACCGAGCCAGATGGTTCCAAAGTTACCAGCCAATCCATCCGCGTCCTTGAGTTGACCCTTGCGGGCGCTGAGTACAAGCTGTTCTTAAAGTCCTTTCGGCTTCCCTGGCCCATCAGGCTTCCGAACTCCGAGAAGGCAACGACGGATTTGGTCGTTGGCGGACTGGTGCGGGCCCAACGGTTTCAATCGGAAAGCTTAGCGATCTCCTATACCGTGCTGCTGATCTTTATCTTTGTCGTGGTGATGACCCTATTGGCCTGGCCTTTTCTGAAACTGTTATCGATGGGCCCGGCTGAGCGGGTCAACACGTTCGATGTGGTGTTCCTCGCGTTTTCTGCGCTCATTGGTAGCGTCCTGCTCACCTTCTTTCTCTTGGACGTCTATGCCTATCAAGGGCTTGCAGCGCAAAGGGACCGTCAACTGAAAGAGTTTGCCGAGGCTATCGTTGCGAACGTCGAGGCCGAATTAGAGAAAGTCTACGACCAACTCCACGCGTTCAACCAAAGCGTGGAGCTTTCGGATGATCGGAAGGACGGCAAGCGCACAGCAATCCTCACCAATGGGCCTATTCCGACGAGCTATCCCTACCTGGAATTAGCTTTCTGGGCCGAGCCGAAGGCAGGAAAACAGAAAGCAAAATGGACGGTCAGAACACGCCTCACCCCCATGATTTCCGTCAAAGAGCGAGACTACTTCAAGCGGGTCACGGAGGATCGGCTGTGGTCAAAGACGATTCACGGCCGCACGCTTCGTTTTTATCTCGAATCCATTATCTCGTGGACGACAGGGGAAGCCCATGCCATCCTTTCGATCCCCTACGACGGCCCGGATAAGGCGAAGCAGGGGTATGTCTCGGCCATTGAGACTTCGCTGTTGTCCCTGATCCATCCGATGATTCCCCCCTCTGTCGGCTATGCCGTCATCGCGTCGGATGGGAAGGTGCTGTTCCACTCCGATGAGACGCGAAACCTTCGAGAGCATCTCTTCAAAGAAACAGACAACAATCCGGAGTTGCGTTCGGCTGTGTACGGCAGGCGCGCGGCCTGGATGGACGTGTCCTACTTGGGCACGGGGCACCGTCTCTATGTCAAACCGGTCGCTGAGTTGCCGTGGTCTCTGGTGGTGTATGAGAACAAGCAAGCGCTTCGAACCGTTAATCTTGAGCTTCTCAGTGTGTCGCTCATCCTCTTTGTCGTCTATTTCGTCCTGATGTTGGGCGCTCATTGGTTGGCGGGGCTGGCCGTTCGCCGGTTTGGTTCTGACGGGAGGGGGCTGACCGTTTGTCTTTGGCCGGACCCGGAGAAAACCGGGGTCTATTACCGTATCGCTGTCCTCAACAGCCTACTCGGCCTGGTCTTTGTTCTGCTCTCCTTCAAATCCGACGCAACGCTGCGGGCAATGGCGTGGCTCGTTTTGCCCACGGGGCTTTTGCACGGTGTGATTGCCTTGAGAGTCGGCTCGGGCCAAAGCCGATTGGCCGGCTTGCCAGGTCAAGACCAGCGCAAGTCCATGGTGTTCCGGTCCGCGTATCGCCTCGCCGTGTTTTCTCACCTGGTGCTCGTTGGGGTCCTCCCGGCCGTTGTGTTCTTTATGAGCGGGTATGACTACGAGACAGGACTGTTGATCAAGCATGGGCAGTTGAAACTTGCGAGGGCGTTGGAGCAGCGAGTCGAGCGGGTGGAACGCAACTATCGCAGCCTTGTGCCGGAGGGAGCGCAGAAACACTTCCTGGAGAAGAGGCTCAGTCTGACCGGTTCGTCTGAACATGAGAGGCTATGGGATCTTTACCTGTCGAACTTTTGGGGGACCGATGTGTCTGAAGGGGCGGGCTGTCCCTCGGCGCCACCAAGAACGGCGTTCGAACACAACGTGTACGAATTGTTGAAGGAGATCCGATTGCCTTACAACAACATTTCAGTCGAGACCCAGGGCCTCAGTGGTGATGGATCGGATGATCGATCATGGAGGTGGAGCGCGGCATCACCGTTCAGGCTGTGCTTTGAGAAGTCAGGCTACAGAGAAGAGCGGCATCTTTCTCTGACAACCATGATGCCATCCTTCGGCTGGCCCGATCATTGGTATTCGTGGATCGGGTCCTTCCTGGCTGTGAGTCTCGTGTTCGGTCTTGTCTGGACCTTGGTCGGCACCATCGCAAGAAGAGTGTTCCTGTTGGGTTTGGAAGAGCCGGCGATCTGGATGAGGATGGGCCGGCTCCCGGAGCGAATCACGGTCAACATGGTGCTGATAGGGCTCCCTTTTTCGGGAAAGAGCGCCCTTTTCAATAGGGATGACATTGCCGTTATCGATCTGAGAATCATTGCGCAAGGGGAAAGGTGGGCAGACGAGTTCCCCTTTGAGACGGCCCTTCAGGGTGGGAGCGCTGTGGCGATCGATCATTTCGAGCATGGCATCGGAGACGTTCAGAAGAGTCGGGAGACGCTTCGGTTCATGGAATTACTGGCTCTCAGGGGGAGACCCATTTTGATTGTGTCCTCCCTTGATCCGTGGAATTGCTTTGTGGATCAGGGAGCGAAGAAGCCCTGGGGTCGGGCGAGTGATCCCCTGGAGCCCCAGGATGCTGCTCGCTGGGAAGACGTGTTGTCCAACTTCTCGAAAGTCTATATCGGTGGCGATGGGGACCAGGAGGCGTTTGGGACCACGCTTTCAGAGGCCGAGAAGCGCATGCAGCACTCGAAACTACTCCGCATGCTCAAGAACGAATGCAGCCCCACCGCCTATCTGCAAACGATCGGAACGCAACTTGCGGCGCACACCGGATTCGCCCAACTGACGCCGGAACAATTGATCCAACAGATTCGTGACCGGGCCCGTCCGTATTACCGACGAATCTGGTTAGCCTGTTCGAACGCCGAGAAGGTTGCCCTGCTTGATGTCGCCAAGGATGGTTTCGCGAATGTTGCGAATCATGCAGTGCAAGACCTGCTGATGAAAGGGCTTCTCGCGAGGGATCCGGGTCTCCGCTGCATGAATGACACGTTCCGGCAATTCGTTCTTGCAGGGTCCGTCTCGGAGGATATTGGACGAGAGGCGGAGGACAGCAACTGGAGGAAGCTTCGGATTCCGCTCTTGCTGGTGCTCATGGGGGTGGGCGTGTTTCTGTTTTCCACCCAGGCGGAGCTGTTCAAAACCGCTTTCGGTTACATCTCGGCTTTGACCGCCGCGGTGCCGGCGCTGATCAAACTCTTGGACGTGCTTCAGCCGGATAAAACCGCGAGGAAAGACGGCGCGTAAACGCGAAATACGACCTGAAGCGGAGGAGACGGTGCACCATGGAATTTCTACTCGTAAAGTTTTCTGAGAGTCGGGGCGTTTGTCTCGACGGCATGGGGATTGGCATGACCAATCAGGTCCTGGAAGTCGAGGGTGGGGCCCATACGGTCACACTCGATCCGCCGAAGGACTTTTCGCCTGGGAGTCAGGATGTGACCCTGCAGGACACCACCGTGATCAGCCCCGCCACCGTTGAGTTCCAAAAAATCACGCCACAGGCCCCCGCCGCGGCGACAGGAGGACTATGAGTTGCGTTCAGACTGAACAGATAGCGAAACTCAGCTCTGGGTGGGGGTGGCGACCGGTACGGGCGCTCGCCCTTTGGCTGTGTTTGGCGGTGCTGGGCTGCGCGCATTATCCAGTCAACGCGCCGCTGGCGACCTATTCGCCCAATGCGGGTTACCGGTTCAATGCGTTCGATGACGCCTCAAACAGCGATGCGCTGTTTGTCTGCCTGACATTCTCCGGCGGAGGCACGCGGGCGGGGGCGTTCGCCTATGGGGTGCTCTCGAAGCTTGCGAGCATTGCTATTCCGGAGAAAGATGGGACGAAGCGGCTGATAGATGAAGTAGACTGTGTCTCCTCGGTTTCGGGTGGCTCGTTCACGGCCGCCTACTACGCGCTGTTCGGCGATCGGATCTTCCAGGATTTCGGCGAGCGATTCCTCTATCGGGATCTCCAGAATGACCTATTCTGGAAGGCGTTCAACCCGCTCAATTTCAACTGGGCTCGCTTGCTCTCGCCGAACTTCGGTCGCATTGACCTTGCCGCTGAAGTCTACGATGAAACGATCTTTGAGAGAAAAACCTTCGCTGACCTCCTCGCGAGAAAACGCCGCCCGTTCATGATCTTGAATGCCACTCATCTGGAGACGGGCGAACGTTTCGAGTTCAATCAGGAGCAGTTCGATCTGCTGGGATCGGACTTACAGACCTTCTCCGTGGGGCGGGCCGTGGCGGCTTCGTCGGCCTTTCCGTTCCTCTTGAGCCCCATCAGCCTGAAGAATCATCCCCACCCTGCAGGGTATACGGTCCCGCAGGATTTGCGGAACGCCCTCAAAGATTACTATGTGAATCCCAGGCGATATACCTGGGCGAAAGATCGGCTCGTGTTTACGGACAAGAGCGAGCATCCCTATGCGCATCTCATGGACGGCGGCCTGGCCGACAATCTGGGTTTGCGCGCCGTCTCGGACGAGTACCGGCGCGGATTTATTCGTGAGCGGATTGCTGGGAAGATCAGGAAGCTGGTGGTCATCGTGGTGAATTCGCGGACCGAACCGCACGAAGATGTGGATAAGGAGGAAAGCCCGCCAGGATTGGATAAGGTGGCGTATAAGACCGCCACGACGAGCATGGACAACTATACCTTCGAGACGGTCGAGATGATGCGCGATTTGGCCGAGGAGCGGGTCAAAGCCCAGAAAGTTCTGCTTCAGTGCCAGAAGGAAATAGAGAAGCGCTGTCCCGCCGCCGAACCGCTCCCTCCGTTAGCCGGCGGGGACCTGAAACCCTACATCGTCGAGATCAACTTCGAGGGCGTCACGGACGAACGCGAGCGAGCCTGTTTTCTCAATCTGCCTACCAGCTTCAAGCTGACTCGCGCTCAGGTGGACGCGCTAGTCGGAGTAGCCGGCGAACTGCTTGACCAGCATCCGAAGTTTCGGGAGTTGCTTGCAGAACTGGGTGTCGATCCCGTGGGAGCGCGTTCACCAGAGCGCACCGCCCGCTGTTCTTAGGACAGGCAACCTGAGATTGCTGGATAATGGCCTCAAACCACCAACTGAGAATGCTTGGATCATCAATCGGTTAACCTCACGTATCCCACCTAAGAACGATAGGGCTTCTGCGCCGGGACTCTAGGCCCTTTGGGATATTGAGCGGAATCGAAAAATCCGCTACCCTATACTTTCCTCTTTCCTTACCTTTCAATTCGACACCAAGGAGCGGGTGTATGGCGAAAGTGCTCGAAGGTCCCGGGATGGGGCTGATGAAGAAGTGGGGAATTACCACTCCCAACTATGTGGTTGTTACCTCTGTTGATGAGCTGAGTCAGCTCGGTCAGGCGAACGATTGGTTGAAGGAGTCGAAGCTCGTTGCGAAAGCCCACGAAGCGCTCGGCTCGCGATTCAAACTGGGACTGGTCAAGATCGATTTGGATTTCAAAGGGGCTGAAGCCGCGACCAGGGAAATGATCGGCCGCCAAGTCGGCAGCATCACCGTGTCGCAAGTCATTGTTTCCGAAATGATCGCCCACAAGGAAGAATATTATTGCGCGGTGAAGTCGACTCGGGAGGGCATCGAGACCCTCGTTGCGAACTGCGGCGGGATCGAAGTGGAATCGAATTGGGATCGGGTCAAGCGGTTGTCGCTCGAAGTGGGACAATCGCCGACGCCTGATGCACTGGAGAAGCTGGCCAAGGATGCCGGGTTTACCGGGGCGTTGGTCAAGAAGGTGGCCGACTTCGCCGGCAAGATGTTCGCCTGTTTTGACAACGAGGACGCGCAGTACCTGGAAGTGAACCCTGTCGTGGCACGGGAGAGCGACGGCGAACTGGTGGCACTCGACGCGGTGACCTTGCTCGATGCCGACGCCAAGTTCCGCCACCCCGATTGGAACTTTGCCTTCGCCGCCGAGTTCGGCCGTGCCTACAGCAAGAACGAGCTGGACGTGATGGCGGTGGATTCCAAAATCAAAGGGTCGGTCAAATTCATCGAGATTCCCGGTGGCGACACGGCCATGTTGCCGGCAGGCGGCGGCGCGAGCGTGTATTACTCGGATGCAGTCGTCGCACGTGGCGGCAAGCTCGCCAACTATGCCGAGTATTCCGGCGATCCGCCGGATTGGGCCGTCGAAGTGCTCACCGATAAAGTGTGTTCCCTGCCGGGTATCAAAAACATCATCGTGGGCGGCGCGATTGCAAACTTCACCGATGTGAAAAAGACGTTCGGCGGCATCATCAACGGATTCCGCAAGGCCAAGGGTGAAGGGAAGTTGAAGGGCGTGAAAATTTGGGTGCGCCGCGGTGGGCCTCGCGAAAAAGAAGGCCTCGATGCCATGCGCGCGCTGAAAGACGAGGGGTTCGACATCCACGTGTTCGACCGCAATACACCGCTTACGGATATCGTCGATAAGGCGCTTCAAAACAAGTGATGAACGATGAAGGTTGAACGATGAATGGGGGAGGCGCTTCCATTCTGAGTTCATCGTTCCGCGTTCCTCGTTTCGAAAAGGGGAGATCCCGATGAGTATCGTAGCCAACAAAGACACCCGGGTCGTCATCCAGGGTGGCGCAGCGGGAGTCAACGCGGCGCGGCGCATGGCCGAATTCTGCTATATGAGCAAGCGCCAGCTGAACGTCGAGGCCTTTGTGTATCCCCCTGACGCCGGCAAGACCAACGAGATCCCGTACGGCAGCGGCCTGCTGGCCATCCCGGTGTACAAGAGCGTGGCAGAGGCCACCAAGGCTCATCCGCAAATCAACACCAGCCTCGTCTACATCGGCGCGGACCGGGCCTGTGCAGGCGGCATGGAAGCGCTCAACGATGCGAAGATCCAAGTCGTGTCCATGATCACCGAAGGCGTGCCGGAGAAAGATGCGAAGCTGCTGGCTCGGCATGCGATCAAGCTCGGGAAGACCTTCAACGGGCCGTCTTCCATCGGCATCATCTCAGCCGGGTCCTGTCGCTTGGGGGTGATCGGCGGGGCCTTCGATAACCTGGTTGCTTGCAAGCTGTATCGCGAAGGCTCCTTCGGGGTGATTACCAAGTCCGGCGGTCTTTCGAACGAGATCATCTGGATCTGCTCGCAGTTTGCGGACGGTATCACGACGGCCATCGGCATCGGCGGCGACGCGTACCCTGGTACGGACTACGTGTCTTACCTCGAAATGTTCGAGCAGGACCCCCAGACCAAGGCGGTCGTCATCGTCGGCGAGATGGGGGGCGATCTGGAGGAGCGGGCAGCGGAGTGGTACGGCGCGAAGAAGCGGCGCATCAAGTTATTGGCCGTCGTTTCCGGCTTCTGCCAGGAGAGTTTGCCGAAGGGGATGAAGTTCGGGCACGCCGGCGCGAAGGAAGGGATGAAGGGCGAAGGGTCCGCCCGCGCCAAGTCCGATGCGCTCAAGAAAGCCGGCGCGATTGTGCCCCCCACGTTCGGTGCCCTGGGACCGGCGATCAAAGAGGTCTATCAAGACCTGTTGAAGTCCGGACAAGTCGTGGCAATCCCCGAACTCAGCCCCGCCGAGATGCCCAAGCTGCCCAAGACGGTGGACGAGGCGATGAGAGCCGGGGAGGTGGCGGTTGCGCCGCTCATCAGAACCACGATCAGCGACGATCGCGGAGACGAGCCCTGCTACGACGGCTACCCGGCTTCCGAACTGATCAACAAAGGCTACGAGGTTCCCCACGTCATCGGGTTGCTGTGGGACAAGCGACTGATTTCCAAGCAGGAGGCGGAGATCATCAAGCGGATCATGATGCTGTCGGCCGATCACGGCCCTTGCGTGAGTGGCGCGCTCGGCACCATTGTGGCCGCCTGCGCCGGTATCGGGATGTCCCAGTCCGTTGCAGCCGGGCTCATCATGATCGGCCCTCGCTTCGGCGGTGCCGTGACCGATGCGGGCCGCTACTTTAAGCACGCGATCGACCATAAGATGTCGGTGGACGAATTCCTGATCTATATGAAGAAGAATGTCGGCCCTGTGCCAGGCATCGGTCACCGCGTAAAGAGCCTGCGCAATCCGGACAAGCGTGTGAAGGAGCTCGTCGGCTATGTGAAGAGCCTCGGGATCAAGACGCCGCACCTCGATTTCGCGCTGGAAGTCGAGAAGGTCACGTCGGCCAAGAAGGACAACCTGATTCTGAACGTGGACGGCACGATGGCGGCGGTGCTCGTCGATATCGGGTTCCCGGTGGACAGTTTGAACGGCTTCTTCATCCTGTCGCGCACGATCGGATTGATCGGCCACTGGGTGGACCAGAAGCGGCAGGAGAGCAGACTTATCCGCCTCTTTGACTATCTTGTGAACTACGCGGCGCCAAAGCGGAGAGAAGTGCCGCCGCTGAAATAAGTGCTGAGTTGTGAGTGCTGAGTTCTGAGTGGAAAATCCGCAACTCAGAACTTATAACTCAGAACTAGGAGGATTGAAGAAGATGTCCCTCGAATTAGCCAAGAACTTGTACGCCAAGATGCCGGATGCGCTGGCTAAGGCTCGGAAGAAGTTCGGCCGCGCGCTGACGCTCTCGGAGAAGATTCTGGTCTCGCACGCCGACCATTTCGACACCCAGGTCTGGGAGCGGGGCAAGGCTATGCTGGCCCTGCGGCCGGATCGCGTGGCCATGCAGGACGCCACCGCCCAGATGGCCATGCTGCAGTTCATGCAGGCCGGCAAGAAGAAGGTGGCGGTGCCGAGCACGATCCACTGCGACCATTTGATCCGGGCCGAAGTCGGGTCGCAAAAAGATTTGCTGCGCGCCATGGACGAGAACAAGGAGGTCTACAATTTTCTGGCCTCCGCGGCCAAGAAATATGGGATCGGGTTCTGGAAACCGGGCGCCGGCATCATCCACCAGGTCGTGCTGGAAAACTATGCGTTCCCCGGCGGGCTGATCATCGGAACCGACTCCCACACGCCGAACGGGGGTGGGCTCGGCATGCTCGCGATCGGTGTCGGCGGTGCGGATGCCGGCGAGGTGATGGCCGGGCTGCCGTGGGAAGTGTTACATCCGAAGCTCATCGGAGTTCGGCTCACGGGCAAACTGAACGGCTGGGCTTCGCCGAAGGATGTCATCCTGTATATCTGCGGCCTGTTGACGGTGAAGGGCGGAACCAACAAGATCGTCGAGTACTTCGGTCCAGGGGCGGAAACGATCAGCGCGACCGGCAAGGGCACCATCACGAACATGGGTGCGGAGTTGGGCGCAACCACTTCCGTGTTCCAGTTCGATCAGAAAATGGTCGCCTACCTGAACATTACCGATCGGGCGGACCTCGCCAATCTGGCCCAGGCAAACAAGGAATTGTTGGTGGCCGACCCTGAGGTCTATCAATCGCCGGAGAAGTACTACGATCAGGTTGTGGAGATCGACCTCTCCCAGTTGGAGCCTCATGTGGTCGGGCCCCACACGCCGGACCTTGCGAGGCCGATCTCCAAGATGGCGGCGGAGGCGAAAGAGAAGGGCTATCCGGTCGAGATCAAGGCGGCATTGATCGGCAGCTGCACAAACTCGTCCTATGAAGATATCAGCCGGTCGGCGCATATCGCGCGGCAAGGATTGAAGGCGGGGCTCAAGGCGAAGTCCGCGTTCCTCGTGTCGCCGGGGTCGGAGCGCATCTATCACACGATGAAGCGCGATGGGTTCCTGGATACGTTCGAGCAGCTGGGCGGGACCGTGCTCGCCAACGCCTGCGGCCCCTGCATTGGGCAGTGGAAGCGGGCGGACGGGGTGAAGGGCAAGGTGGATTCAATCGTCAGCTCCTTCAACCGGAACTTCCCAGGCCGTAACGACGGTATCAATGAAACCCTCTCGTTCCTTGCGAGCCCGGAAGTGGTGACGGCTTACGCCATCTCTGGTGATTTGGGCTTCGATCCAGTCAATCAGAAGCTCAAGGGAGCTGATGGAAGAGAATTCAAGTTGGAACCACCGCAGGGTGAGGAACTTCCCGCGAAGGGTTTTGCGAAGGGCGAAGAAGGGTTCGTCGCACCCGCTGAGAATGGCGACGCGCTCACTGTGGACATTCCGCCGGCGAGCGAGCGGTTGCAATTGTTGCAACCCTTCCCGCGTTGGGACGGCAAGGATTTCGAGAAGCTCCCGCTCTTGATCAAGACCAAGGGCAAGACGACCACGGACCATATTTCCCCCGCCGGGCCTTGGCTCAAGTATCGAGGCCACCTCGACAAGATCAGCGACAACATGTTCCTGGGGGCGAACAATGTGTTTTCGTCCGAGCAGGGGAAGGGAACGGACGTGCTGACGGGTGAGACAGGGTTGACCATTGCGCAGATCGCCCGTCGCTATAAAGCCAAAGGGATCGGATCGGTTGTCGTCGGTGATGAGAACTATGGCGAGGGCAGCAGCCGCGAACATGCGGCCATGTCGCCTCGGTTCTTGAATGTACGCGCGGTGATCACCAAGAGTTTCGCCCGTATTCATGAAACCAATCTGAAGAAGCAGGGCATCCTGCCGCTGACCTTCGCCGATCCCAAGGACTACGACAAGATTGAGCAGACCGACCGGATCAGCGTGACGGGGCTGAATAGTTTGGCGCCGGGCAAGCCGGTGACCGTCACCATCCACAAGGCCGACGGCAAGGACATCACGATTCAGACGCATCACAGCCTGACGGAGCAGCAGAGCGGGTGGTTCAGGGCCGGCTCGGCGTTGAACGCGCTGAACTGACAACACGCTGAAAGAGGGAAAACTATGACAACGAAAGCCTCAAAAATTATTTATACGAAGACCGATGAAGCGCCGGCGCTGGCAACCTATTCGTTTCTTCCGATTGTCAAAGCCTTCACCAAGGCGGCCGGCGTGTCCGTCGAATTGAGGGACATCTCGCTGGCTGGGCGCATTCTCGCTGTCTTCCCCGAATACCTGACTCCGCAACAGAAGCAGTCGGACGCTCTGGCCGAATTGGGGGGGCTCGCCAAGGCCCCGGAAGCCAATATCATCAAGCTGCCCAACATCAGCGCCTCGATCCCTCAACTCAAAGCGGCCGTCAAGGAATTGCAGAGCCAGGGCTACAAGCTTCCCGAGTATCCTGAGGATCCGAAAGACGACAAAGAGAAGGACATCAAGTCCCGCTACGACAAAGTCAAAGGCAGCGCCGTCAACCCGGTCTTGCGCGAAGGCAACTCGGATCGTCGCGCGCCCCTTTCCGTGAAAGCCTATGCCAGGAAGCATCCACATAAGATGGGAGCCTGGAGATCGGACTCCAAGACGCATGTCGCCCATATGAAGGGCGGGGATTTCTATTCCAACGAGAAATCGGTCACGCTCACCGAGGCCACCGACGCGCGCATCGAGTTCGTCGGCCAGGACGGTAAGACCACGGTGCTCAAACCCAAGCTTGCCCTGCAGGCCGGGGAAGTCATCGATGCCACCTTCATGAGCAAGCGAGCTTTGCGCCAATTCCTCGAGGCGCAGATCGAAGACGCCAAGAAGCAGGGCGTGCTGTTCTCGATTCATTTGAAAGCCACCATGATGAAGGTCTCGGACCCCAAGATCTTCGGTCATGCTGTGTCGGTCTATTACAAGGACGTGTTCGAGAAGCACGCCGCCACGTTTCAAAAGCTCGGTGTCGATCCCGACAACGGCGTTGGTGATTTATATATCAAGATTAAGGCCTTGCCGGACGACCAGCGCAAGGCCATCGAAGCGGACATTCAGGCCGTGTATCAGAAGCGGCCTCCCATGGCGATGGTGAACTCCGATAAAGGGATCACCAACCTGCATGTCCCCAGTGACATCATCATCGATGCCTCCATGCCGCCGGTCATTCGCGACTCGGGGAAGATGTGGGGCCCTGACGGCACACTGCACGATACCAAGGCCGTCATCCCCGACGGCAGTTACGCCCCGGTCTATCACGAGGTCGTCGAATTCTGCAAAGCGCACGGCGCCTTCGATCCGACAACGATGGGGAGCGTGCCCAACGTGGGTCTCATGGCGCAGGCGGCGGAGGAATACGGATCGCACGACAAGACCTTCAAGGTTCCGGGCAACGGTACGATGCGTGTGGTCGATGCCTCAGGGAAGACGCTGCTGGAGCACAAGGTCGAAGAAGGCGACATCTGGCGCATGTGCCAGGTGAAGGATGCCCCGATCCAGGATTGGGTGAAGCTGGCGGTGAATCGCGCGAAAGCCACGGGAGCCCCCGCGATCTTCTGGCTGGACAAGACCCGGGCGCACGACGCGGAGCTGATCAAGAAGGTCAATCGCTATTTGCCGAATCACGACACGAAGAACCTCGACATCCGGATTCTGTCTCCGGCGGAGGCCACGCGGTTCTCGCTGGAACGGCTGAAAGCGGGGCAAGATACGATCTCGGTGACGGGGAACGTCCTGCGAGACTACCTCACCGACCTGTTCCCGATTCTTGAAATCGGGACCAGCGCCAAGATGCTCTCGATCGTGCCGCTGCTGAACGGCGGCGGCCTCTTCGAGACCGGTGCGGGCGGATCCGCCCCGAAGCATGTGCAGCAGTTCCAGGAAGAAGGATATCTCCGATGGGATTCACTGGGTGAATTTCTGGCGCTGGCCGCCTCATTGGAACATCTCGCCAAGGTGGCAAACAATCAAGCGGCAAAAATTCTGGCCGACACGCTCGATCAGGCCAATGCGAAGTTCCTGGAGAGCAACAAGTCGCCGGCCCGCAAGGTGGGCGAGATCGATAACCGCGGGAGCCATTTCTATCTCGCGTGGTACTGGGCGCAAGCCCTGGCCGAGCAGACGCAAGATAAGAATCTGCAAGCGCGTTTTGCCACAGTCGCCAAACAGCTGGCAGACAATGAGGCCAAGATTGCGGCCGAGCTGCTCGTCGCCCAAGGCAAACCGGTTGAGATGGGCGGGTATTATCATCCCGATCAGGAGAAGACGACACAAGCGATGCGTCCCAGTCCCACCTTGAATGCGATCGTGGACGCGATCGC
>CAZKRM010000017.1:0-67977 GCA_964555285.1 uncultured Nitrospiraceae bacterium | reverse complement strand
CCTTCGGCTTGGGCACCTTGCCCTCTAGCTTCACAGTGCCCGTGAGGGTTCCGCCATCGGAGACGGTCACTTCGTCATACGCCCACGCGGGCCACGCAAGCCCGCTCATCGCCACGAACAATGCAGCAATGATATGCGTCATGTTGTTCCTCCTCGTCTCAACGCACGGTGCCCGGCTGAGCCTGCTTGATCCGTTTCACTGCATCCACGATCCGCTGAATCGTGTCGGCCGTCAAATCTCGGATCGTGATGTGCGCCTCATCGTCCCCGCTGAAGGTGCAGAGCGCGATGGTGAAACAGTCCGTGCCGCCGCGAATGATCTTGAGCGCGATGTTGGATTGATGACAGTGCACGCCGACGAAGAGGCAGACATCGATCTTGTTTTTCCAGATCGTGAGGTTCGGATGGTTCGGATTGATCTCCTTTTCCGGAACGATCTTCGGATACTTGGGCCGATAGTCGGCCATCGGAATGATCTTGGCCGGGATCGCCTCAGCCAAGGCTTTGATGACCTTGGCTTCGCGAGACGCTTGTTCGTTCCAGGCCCAGAGCACCAGCGGGCCGGGAAACAGCGTCGGGTTTTTGGCCTGGACCAGCCTCCGTGCCGCTTCATCGATCGCCTGTTGCTCGGGGACAATGTTCCCCATCACGAGCCCGTCGCCTTTCGACGGACCCACGACTCCCTTGGAGGACACCGCCGGGGGCAGATACCCTTCCGGACCGATCACCATTTCATAGGGCTTCATTCACACGACTCCTTTCTTTGAAAGGGACTACAGCGCTCCCAATCCTTCCCGCAGAAAAATATCCATCGGCGTCAGCGCCTTTCCGGATTCCGGCCTGACCGTCGCCGGTCGAAGCGATGTGACGCGACGCACCAGGTCCGAGAACCGATCACTCGCGTCGGACTCGACGACCACAAGGCGTTTGACTGCCGCACCAAAGGCTTCCAACTCCTTAACCGGCGGAGGCTGGATCGCCTTGGGATAGAGCGCCGCCACACCCAGACCGAATTCTCGACAGAGGGCCACGGCGTCCCGCACCACGCCCTGCGCGCTTCCCCAGGCCACATACCCGATATCGGCGCCAGGGGTGTAGTCTAGTTCCGCCTCCGCGACCCATGCCGCAACGGACTTTCCCGCCTCATGGTGTTTCGCTGCGTCCGGCTGTGCGAGACGGGAAGCCTCAGCCACACTCTCGATCTCAACAGTCTGAATGCGAGAAGCCACCGCGTCCTCGACCAGCACGCAGACCACACCGGCTCCCTTATCATGGATGAGCCGATGGCCTTCTCCCAACAGTCGGATGATGTCGGGGACGTCGCCCGCAACGAAGACCCTCGGATCGGGGTTCCTGCCGATACAGGACGAGAGGGCGTCATTGTCTCCTCGAAGCAACGCGATCACCGTACCTTCCGGACCTCGATAGGCCTGCACGCCGGGATGCTCCGCGCTCTCGAGTACCGAGACGCTTGTACCAGCGATGGCTAAGTGGTCGGCAACCCACTGAGTGGGCGACCGGACACACTGAGGCCGACAATCGTCGCCGCACGTACAGAGGCCGATGGCCAATCCGAGCCTCACGGCCTGCTCGGCGTTCAGCATGAGCCGGCTGCGTCCGTTGGGAGCCGAGGGGAGCGAGTACACGTCGCGCTTCACGAGATGCTCCCGGGCAAACTGAATACCGGCGTCGAGATACCGCCGGTCCGCTGCCGGCACGCGGGGAGTACGCAAGAGCGTATCCGAGGTTCCGAGTAACTGCATGAGGATTCCCAGGGCGATCAGTCCCTTTCCCAAGAGCTTCTCCCCGCACCGGCCGTTCAATTCTCGTAACGGAACCGGGTAGGTGACGACTCCTTCCGGTACGATCGGCTCCAGCCGTGGGTGCATGGGTGGCTCCCACAGGAGCACGCTCCCACGCTGCAACCCGAATCGCCTGAAGTCTGGAATATCGTCCTCCAGGTACAGCAGCACGTCGCACCCGTGTCCGAGAGAGTGGGAGGTCTTGGACGCGATGCGAAGGGACGCCACAGGGAAGCTTCCCCCACCGTTCAGCTTTCCGGCCTCAGCGATGACCGCCAAGCCCTGGTCGGCCAGGGCTTGAGAGACCTGTACAATCCCGCTGGTAAGGCTTGGGACGGTCCGGCCGGCGATCTTGATGAGCAAATCGCAGTCCTGATTGGGGCGAGCAGGGAGCCATGCAGTAAACGGGGCCATGTCGATCTCCATTGTCCTACTCACGCTGAACCTTTCCGATGCTCAGCGTGGTGCCTCCCTTCACCCAGCGGACTGTGTAGCCGTTCAGGAAAAGATAATCGTACAGGGCCGATAAGAACGCCTGTCCGTCGGACGGAAAGAGGAGCCGTCCCTTCCAGTCCTGCACCCCTCGTTGAAGCGTGGCGCGCAATCCGGCATGATTCGTCGAGACCAGTGCCGTCCCTGAATCGAACCATGCCACTGCCGTGTTGCCGCGAGGATACTGGACGATCAGGACTTCCATATCCCTCCTTGAAATGACACCACCCGCCTCCCTACTCGTTCTTCTTGCGTGCGGACATGTTCGTCTTCGCTGCACTCCTCTCTTGGCCGGCCGCCAAGGTGTGGTCTTGGGCGGATGTGGACAGCGTTAGGCGCTCTTGCCTTGTTGAAAGATGACGACGTCAACTCTCTTGGTTCTCAGCCAGGGCGAGGTCTCATCGACCGTGACCACCACGAACTCACCAGCGTGAAGATCGTCTAAGCCGAGTCGCTCAAAGCCCTTCCTAATGATCGTGTCTGCCTCGACCGTACACTCTGTTCGGTGAGTGCCTAGAGGTGTCGTTGTTCTGACCACCAGGCTCGGAGGAGCTTTGCGAGGATTGACCACAGCTTCAATATGGCCCCACACCGTCGGCATACGGTCCTCCCAACTCACACGGCGGACTGCAGCGGTCTTCCAGTCCGTTGCCGACACCGGGCCATGCCTTCACGGGCCTTGAGATTGTTGGGGTCGCAGACCAGAAGCGCTTTCCAATTGAACGACGCTTCCTCGTGTTGTCCCAGTTCTTCCAGCAGCGTTGCCAGTTCGCACCGCGTCAGGATATCCGTCGGACAGACCGCCAACAGGTCGTGCAGCCGAGCCACTCGGTTTATCCACGACTCGGCCGCCTGGTAGGCGGTCGTGTGCTTGAACCCCGATGAGGTCCCTTTGTTCAGTCCCATGTTCGCACCCCTGTGCTTGTTGGTGTGATGCTTCACACGCTCACCGCAACTCCTACGCAGACAGCGGATTGACCCACTCCACCCCGTGGTTCGCTCGGACTTGCGTGCCGGTGAGGCGCACAGTCTTGCCGTCCTTGGGCATCGCGATGCCCAGTTCCTTGCGCACCTGCCTGAAGATATCGATGACATGGTCCATCTTCCGGACATCCAGATCCTGCACGCTCAACATGGCGTCTTCGTGGATATCGTGGCACAGCGCGATGGTAAGGCAGTTCGTCCCGGCTCGTACCATCCGCAGCGCCAGGTTGGCATAGTGGCAATGGATACCGATGAACAGCGCAACCTCAATCTTGTTCGCCCAGATCGTGAGATTGGGATGATTCGGATTGATGCCCTCCTCCGGATCGATCTTGGGATACTTCGGGCGATAGTCGGGCATCGGAATGATCATGACGCCCGGGATCTCCGCTGCGAGTTTCAGGAGCGCCTGCCCTTTCGCCATCCATTCCCGATCCCACGCCCACAGATACAGGGGCCCCGGAAAGATGGTCGGGTTCTTGCGCGTGAACAGTTGCCGGGCCGCTTCGGCGATCACCTCATCCTCCGTCGCGTGCCGGCCGTACAGCAACCCGGATCCCGAATCGGGAATGGTGACGCCCAGCTCCATCGCCGAGGGAGGATGAAATCCGGCTGGACCGACGTCGATGATGCGATTCGAATTCTTCTCCGCACTTGGACTCATGCTTCTCTCCCTTTCGTCGCAGAGGTGGTTTGGACCGGCCATCGTGCTGTGTCTGCTCTCGTGTCGTGCTCGAAGCGATCGGATCGTACGAGGGCGTGTTTCACGGCTCTTCCGGAAATCGTGTGGGCAAGGAGATTGGGGGTAGTGCACGGAGAGTGCCACAAACTGGAGTGTCTTCCCCGGCGTCGTGCGCCTGATACAAATCGCGCAGTTATCTTCTCCGTCTCGTCGCGACAGAACGTTTCGAGGAAGGGGTGCGAGGGGAGTTCTGCAAGTTTTGCAGGTGTTAACGACCGATACACATCCGCGCACTGCATTTCGTGAAGGAATCCAGCAGTGGATTGCGGGGTCCTGAGGAAAACATCAGCGGTTGTGTCGTATGCAAAATGTGCGAGTGTTGTGGAGGAACGATGTTCTTGGCTCAGTCCCGGATGCCGTACTCTTTAATCTTATATTGAAGTGCCCGCAGGCTGATGCCTAACAGTTTGGCGGCTTTTTCTCGGTGGTTGGTGACCTCCGCCAACGTGCGCCGGATCACGTCCTGCTCGATCTCGTCGAGGGAAGTCCCCAGCGTGACGAGCATGGTGCGGGCGTCCTCTTTGCTGGCCTGGATCTCCTCCGGCAAGTGTTCCGGCTGAACGATGTTGTCCCGCACCGTCACGACGAGCCGCTCCATCAGGTTGCGGAGCTGGCGGATGTTCCCGGGCCAGGCGTAGAGTCGAAGAAGTCGCATGGCTTCGCGCGACACGTCCTTCCGATCGGAGCGATGGAGCGATGCAAACTCGCGGAGGAACCTCTCTACCAGCAGCGGAACGTCGTCGCCCCGCTCGCGGAGCGGCGGGAGATGGATGGGAACCACGTTCAGCCGGTAATAGAGGTCTTCACGAAAGTCGCCTTGCTTGACGGCCTCCTCCAGATTGCGGTTCGTCGCGGCGACGATGCGCGTGTCGACTTTGATCTCCTTCGTCCCGCCCAAGCGGCGGAATTCCTTCGTCTCCAGCACGCGCAAGAAATCCACCTGGGATTTTAAGGACAGCTCGCCGACCTCATCCAACAGCATCGTTCCTCCGTCGGCGAGCTCAAACCGTCCTACCTTGGTGGACATCGCACCCGTGAAGGCCCCTCTTTCGTAGCCGAACAACTCGCTTTCAAAGAGATTCTCCGGCAGGGCTCCGCAGTTCAACGTCACGAATGGACCGTTCGCGCGAGGGCTCTTGTGATGGATCGCCCGCGCCACGAGTTCCTTGCCGGTCCCGCTTTCTCCCGTCAGTAATACGGTGACGTCGCTCCCAGCCACCATCTCCACCAGGTTGTACACGCACTGCATGGGTTCGCTCTCGCCGACCATCTGCTCGAATCGCGTGCGCGTTTCGAGCCGGTCGCGGAGCTGCCGGTTCTCCGTCGCCAGGAAGTGTCGTTCAAGCGCTTTCTCGACGACAACGGGAAATCGCTCGCGATCGATCGGCTTCGTCAGGTAGTCGTAGGCCCCCAGGCGCATCGCTTCCACCGCCGTATCGATCGAGCCGTACGCGGTCATGACCACGACTTCCGTGTCGGGCCACTTATTTTTCAAACGGCGCAGGAGTTCCATGCCGCCGATCCCCGGCATCTTGAGGTCGGTGATCACCAGATCGATCCTGCCTGCTTCAAGCCGGGCCAGCGCGTCTTCTCCGCCGGCCGTCCCATACACATGGTGGCCCTTTTTCTCGAGCATGGTCACGAGAGCCCCGCGGATATTGACTTCGTCATCCACGACGAGAATGTCGGCGACAGAGTTCATCATGCCACCACGACCGAATGAAGCCGTCCAACCGCAGCCGGAAACGACATGACGACGGTGGTGCCGTGGCCCGGTGCGCTTGAGACTTGGATCGTCCCGCCGTGATCCTGCATAATCCGATAGGCGATCGCCAGACCGAGCCCGCTGCCCGTTTCTTTCGTTGTGTAGAAGGGCTCGAACAGACGGGACAAGCGCTCTTTCTCGATCCCGACCCCGGTATCCCTCACGGTCATCTCCACCCACGGTTTCCCGTCGGTCTTTCGCTGGGTCGCAGCAATCCGACAGACGCCGCCGTCCGGCATCGCATGGAAGGCATTCACCACGATGTTTACCAAGACCTGGCCGATTTGGGTGTCATCGCCCAACAGGGGCGGCAGCCCTTCCTCCACGATCTTCTCCATCCGAATCTTGCGCTCCTCCGCCTCGAATTGCATGAGCGACATGATATGGGTCATGAGGTGGTCGATGTCCACCTCATGAAGGCTGACGGCTCCGGGACGGGCGAACTTCATAAAGTTGTCCAGGATCATGGACAGACGCCGACATTCCGCATTCAGCACATGCAGGTAATGCGCGGTGTGCGGGGCCGGCGCCCCCTTCTCCTTCAGCTCCTCTTCCAACAAGTGCAGGTTCAGATCCATGGCGCCGAGCGGATTGCGGAGTTCGTGCGCCACGCCGGCGGACAAGGTGTGGAGTGCCGCAAGCTTGTCGGCTACGCGGACGCGTTGTTCCAAGGCGAGCCATTCCGTCACGTCTTGAGCCTGCAGGATCACGCCGGCAAGCCGCCCGTCATCTCCGGCCAGCTCCGCGCTGCTCACGCGAATCATGCGCGCCATTTGATCGCTGCCCTCGTACGGCATGTCCTGTTGGCTGACATGCCGATGGCTTCGCAGGGCTTCGTCCAGCACGTGTCGGATCGTCTCGCCCTCCGAGAATACCGATTGATAATCGTTGCCCAGCAAGTCGGTCGAGGAATGCTTGAGCACGGCCTCGGCAGTCGGATTGACGGCGGTGATGATGCCGTCGCGGTTGATGGTCAACACTCCGGTTGGAATACTCTGAAGAATGGTGCGCGCGAGCCCTTTGACTTCCTCGAGCGTACGACGCGTGCTGTGAGAGTGCAGAAACGTGATCACAGCGGCGATTCCAATCGCGCTGACTAAGAAGAGCAAGACCGTGACGGCGATCAGATCGCGACGCGACTGCCAGAGCGCCGAGAACAGCTCTGTGGGAACGGTGTTGCCGTCTGCGAATCCGCGCAGAAGGAGTCTCTCGTGTTCCAGGGTAAAGAGAAGGATCGCGGTGGCGACGAGCGCCACGATGAGCAACACGGACATGATCGGCCGGAAGGGAACCTTTCGGAACAGGGTCGATCCTGGGGCAGGTCGGAACATCCTGGCACACCACCGAGCGGTCAAGAGTGGGAATAATTATGCCGGCACGGTCGTCTGAGGCTGTACACGTTCCTATTCTGTTCCTGGAACCGACGCATTGTCTATAGTCACGCCACGACCACGCGTCGCTCGACCATCTCTCCGATCGCCGGGTCGTTCGAAACAAAGACGGCGGCCCACGGTTCTTCCTTTGAGCACAGTCTCCGCAGCAGTATGAGTCTCAAGCTCGGCTCCATATTGTGCAAGGTCCCGTCGAAAATGAGCAGCGGAGGACGCGTCACGATCGCGCGTGCCACCAGGATGCGCAGGATCTGACTCTTGGTAAACATCTTCCCCCCGGCCGTGACCGGCGTTTCCAAACCGAGGGGCATGCTGTCGATCTCATCTTCCAGCTCCGCGAACCTGAGCGCCCACCGGAGATCCTCGTAGCGGATCGACGACCGTCCGAGCGAGATGTTTTCTTCCAATGTGCCTCCAAACAGCGAGAGATGCGAGTCCAGAATCAGTCCGCGGGAGGCGTTGACATACTCCATGGTCACATCGCGGAGGTCCACATCGTTATAGCGGACGACCCCTGCAGTCGGTCGATACAGACCAGCGAGCACCAAAGCCAACGTCGATTTGCCGGTGCTCGTCTGAGACAGGATCGCCACCTTCTCCCCCGGCGCCACCTCCAGGCTGAGACGTTCGAAGACGGCCGGCGAGTTGGGATAGGCGAACGCCACCTCCTTACAGGTGAGATGGACACCATGGCCGGCCGGCTCAGGCAGGCGAGCCGTTGAGGCCTCACCGTAGACTTCGTCTTTGGGAAGAGAGAAGATTTGAGTCAACTTATCCAAAGAGGTCATGACGTAGGTCACGGCGTAGATGCGGCGCGTGACGGTATCGAGGTTCAGGAGTAACGTGCCGACGATGACCTCAGCCGCCACAAACTGCCCCAGCGTGATCTGGCCGCTCGACAGCAACCACCCGCCGAGCCCGATCATCCCGCTGTGGCAGACAGCTTCCCAGATGACCGTGCTCCGGTACTGGCGCCAGGTCAGGATGCTGGAACGGGCCCGACGAGCTGCCAGATAGGTATCGAGCAGGCGATCCGTTTTCCTCATCAGGAGCGGAGCGCTGTGGCTGGCCTTAAAATGCAGTCGATTCTGTGCCAGGTCCTGCATCCACGCCATGAGGTCATAATTGATGTGCGACACGGTTTCGGTGGCGCGCACTCCTCCCTGCCCGGACGCAGTCAGAACGAGGGCAAAGCCTCCGAGGAGAAAGGTATTGTAGACAAGAAAATACGGGTGGTAGATGACGAGGATGATCATGCCGGTCGTACCGGAGACCACGACGTTGATCACGTCCACGAGCACCACCACCACCGCGCGCGGCAGGAGTTCAGCCTCGGCAAAGGAATTCGCGTGATCGGGCGCAAAGGCTTCTTCCTGGATTCGAGGAAGGTGCTGCGTCATCGCGACGGCGATGCGCACGTACAACCGTTGAAAGAGCGTTTCCGTGGCACTCGTTTGGAGTACACGGAAAAATCCAATGAACAGGAGTCCCACCAACATGATCAGGGCGAGCGTGACGATCATGATCGGCTGGATCGAAAAGGCAAACGTGTTCGTCAGTTCCTGGACGGTCAAGGGGACAATCAGCGAGAAGAGGCCGATCGCGACCGCATAGGAGACAGTGATGGCGAGGACGCCTTTTTCAACCCCGATAATGAGCGCAAGCTGGGACAACTGAGTCCAGACCGTACTCCTCACAGACCTTACGCTCTGTCTTCGTCCGGGCACGGGAACCTCCGGGCATGCGGCTGGACCTCACCGCAGCAACATCGAACCCTCCGTTCCTTTCTACAATGGTGTGAGGGCTCGGCACTTCAGCCTCACTCCGATGGTCTTGTCCTTGCTCGATAAAGCAACTCCGATGCCTCTTTGGAAATCTCAGCATGCCCCTCAGTATCTCGCTGAATTCATTCTGGTCGAACATGCTGGGCTCCGTGTCATCATGAACCAAGAGTCATCCTTAGACCCTCATCTATCGCGCCGGATGCAAAACTTGCAGCTTCCAGCGCGGCATTCATCGCTCGTGGAGTGTTGGGCTCCTAGTGAACCACCTTGCTCAAGTCACGTTGAACGGTCTGTCCCTTTTATTACCTCTGCCTTGCGCCTCTCGCCTCTTTTCCGGCCGAACCGCCGGTCCCTCACGCAGCGAATGCTTTCGCCTTGTTCTCCCCGCGTCTCACTGCCGTTCTATCTGTGAGTGCTTGGCATGGTTTTTGACCTGCGCAAGACGCAGCTCCCTTTGTGTCCAAATCTTTGGACGGATTTATCTGAGAAAATAACACCTATGGGGGATTGAATACGAAATAGGAACTTGTTAGCAATGTCGCCAGCCGGTCCGTTCCAGTTCTTCTTAACGCGTCGTCTTCCCTCCGTGAGGTCTTCCGTGACCCTGGCCGACCGCGAGCGACCCGCCACTGTCCAGCAAGCGGCCTCCCGCTTGCACTCACTCACTCACTCACTCACTCACTCACTCACATCTAAGCGTAACTGCGGTCCTCGGCTTTTCCTCCATCATTTATCCCAAGCTGCGCCTATGCGGGTCATGCTCTGGAATTGTCCTGAGCAGAGCGCCACCTGTTCCTGTTTCGATCACGTGCGCTCGCGTGGGCGGGGACACGGCGGTCGCAGTTTGGGCAGAAGGAGTCGTGCCTTTTACGACAGATGGAATCGAAATACACGCGATCAGCGTTCAGGGCCGGTTAGAGAAGCTCTGGAGTATTACTCTAACTCATAACTAGGAGGAGCCATGAAAAGCGACGGAACATTCATGCGCGTGCTGCTGTACGGATTGGTCTTGGCCAGCCATTGGGTCCTAGGGCCGGTTGTCGTGCCCGCACAAGGGGAGGCCACGGTCTCAAAGATTTCCCCAAGTGTGGAACGTCGTATCCAAGAGGGCTATGGGAAGCTCCCTCTGAGTTTTGAAGCCAACGAAGGGCAGACTGATCGTTCGGTGCAATTCCTATCTCGCGGCCAGGGCTACCAACTATTTCTGACATCCACGGAAGCAGTATTGATGTTGTCCCCCTCTGCGGCGCAGCAAGTCCCACAAACCAGTCAGACTGAAACAGCCGACCAGATCACATTTCGACTGCAGTTGGTCGGTGCCAATCCCCATCCACAGGGGCGAGGAGAAAACGTACTTCCGGGCAAGGTCAACTACTTCCTCGGGAAGGACCCCATGCAGTGGCGGAGTAATGTGCCCACCTATGAGAAGGTTAGGTACCGAGACGTTTATCCTGGCATCGACGTGGTCTATTACGGAAATCAGCGGCAACTGGAATTTGACTTTGTCGTTTCTCCTGGCGCGGATACTGCGGCCATTCGGCTCGCTGTCGACGGGGCGGATCAGCTACGGGTAGAAGCAGATGATGTGGTGATTCAATCTGGTGGTGAAGAGATCCGTCTGCACCAACCCGCAATCTGGCAGGAAATCAACGGAGTCAAACAGGCGGTGGCAGGCAGCTACGTCCTCCTGCCGCTCAGCCCGAGCGAGAGCCCGAGTGAACGAAGACAGCAGGTCGGCTTTCAGGTTGCCGCTTATGATGCTAGCAAACCCCTCATCATTGATCCAGTGCTCAGCTACTCCACCTATCTGGGAGGCAGCGGCATTGATCGTGTTGGTGGAACCATGGTGGTCGATGCTGCCGGCAGCGCCTACGTGTCTGGGAATACAAGCTCGATCAACTTCCCAACCACCACAGGATCTGTCCGACCAACGCCAGTTGGCGGGGTTGATGCGTATGTGGCCAAGCTCAATCCGACAGGCACCGGGCTGGTGTATTCAACCTACCTTGGGGGGACCAATACCGATGTTGCACGTGGTATGGCCTTGGATGCGGCAGGGAATGTCTACCTGATTGGTCAAACAAACTCCACCAACTTTCCCACCACCCCAGGAGCCTTTCAGCCGGCCTATGCCGGTGGACCGTTTGATGTTTTTGCCGCAAAGCTCGATGCGAGCGGCAGTACGCTCCTCTATTCCACCTATCTTGGTGGCACCGACAATGATGAAGCGGGGGCAATCGCAGTGGATCAGGCGGGCAATGCGTATCTGACGGGGGATGCCCAAGCGAATTTTCCCACGACGGGGGGTGTGTTGAGCACGGCATTTATCTCAGGCGATGCCGAAATCTTCGTAGCGAAACTCAATGCCACCGGGACCGGGCTTCTCTACTCCACGGCCATCCCAGGCGCGCATCCAGGGACGGATGCTGGCTTGGCCATCGCTGTCGACGCGGTCGGCTATGCGTATGTGGCAGGGGCCACGCGGACGGGCATCGGGACAACGGGGGCCTTCCAAACTACATATCAAGGCGGTGGCGATGATGCGTTTGTGTTGAAACTCAATCCTGCAGCATCAGCCTTGGTCTATGCCACAAACTTGGGAGGGGCCTCGTTCGACGAGGCCTATAGTCTCGCGGTCGATCCTGCTGGGAATGCGTTTGTGTGCGGAGGAACGTGGTCGAGTAATTTTCCGACAACTTCCGGGGCGCTCCAGACTATCTTGGGGGGGCTTTCAGATAACTTTGTAACTAAGCTCGATCCGACCGGTTCCACCCTCGTCTACTCGACCTTTTTGGGTGGAAGTGGTGAGGACGGATGCGCCTCACTTGCCTTAGATCCTGCTACCGGTAATGTGGTGCTGGCAGGAGGGGCGGGGTCGACTAATATGCAGACCACGACGGATGCCTTTCAAACCACGAAGGCTGGCGGGTTCGACGCCTACATCGCGAAGCTCGATGCAACTGGGGGTCAGTTGCTCTTCGGTTCCTATCTGGGGGGAGCTGTGAATGACGGTGCTGGCGCGATAGCCCTGGATAACTTTTGGGGAAATGCCTATGTGACCGGAGGCACCTCTTCTACGAATTTTCCGACGACCACGGGAGCCTTTCGAACCACGTTTGGGGGAGCTGAAGATGCGTTTGTAACCAAGATCCTGTTTGTGTTGCCCGTGACTATTGACATCAAGCCGGGCAGCTTCCCGAACAGCATTAACCTGGGGAGTCAAGGAACTGTTCCCGTCGCAATTTTTGGCTCAGCGACTTTCGATGTCACCCAAGTCGATCCCTTAACAGTCACGCTTGCGGATGCGCCGGTCAAACTCAAAGGCAAGGGCACGCCCATGGTATCGTTCCAGGATCTGAACGGTGACGGTTTCATGGACATGGTGGTGCATGTCAGCACTCAAGCCCTCCAACTTACTGTGACCGACACAGAAGCAGTTGTCGAGGGCAGCACAGTGGGAGGAATGCCTTTTAAGGGGAAAGACTCAATTCGGATCGTTTCAGGCAGCTAAAGGCTTGAGAGTGGGGGACTTGCCTATTTGCGGGCAAGTCCCCTTTGATTTTTATTTTTGCTCACTCAGGAAAGGCAGGTCATGCGTGCGGATGTTCGCGATTCAGGGTCGTGAGCGTGTGCGGGGACTACCGCGTACACGGTGACGGGTCCCGGTAAGAGAAAATGGCCACCATACCGACTCATGCCCAGCAACCATCTCGATGCATTCTCTCATTCTTCATAATCCTCCTCGCACTGTGCGGAGTAAGCACTGTGAAGGCAATCGAGCTTGAGGTCGTTTCTGTTGAAGGGCCCGGCGCATCCAGCACGGAAATTCACGGCATCAACAACACCGGCCAGCTCGTCGGCGACTTCCGAGATGCCATGGAAAAGAGATGGGGTCATTGCTTGACTTTGCACCTCGCCCCACCTAGGCTCCGCGGGCATGGCTCGCCAATTGCGGCTTGAATATGCTGGTGCCCTCTATCACGTCACGGCTCGCGGGAATGACCAGCAAACCATCTTTCATGACGAGACCGACCGGCAGCATTTCGTGAAATTGTTTGGGCAGGAAATTCTCCAGCAGCGCTGGCGGTGCTATGCCTATTGCCTGATGGGCAATCACTATCACCTCTTGATCGAAACCCCGGAAGCGAACTTGAGTCGCGGAATGCGGCGCTTGAATGGGAGCTATACCCAGCGTTTCAATTGGCGTCATCAGCGGGTCGGCCATCTACTCCAAGGCCGATTCAAGAGTGTGGTGGTCGAGCGGGAAAGCTATCTGTTGGAGCTCTGTCGGTATGTCGTCTTGAATCCGATCCGTGCGGGGATAGTGCCTGCGCCACAGGACTGGAGCTGGAGTAGTTATCAGGCGACGGCAGGCCTGAGGATCGCGCTGCCATGGCTTGATGTTGCGGGCGTGCTCAGCCTTTTTGATGTGGACCTGGACACGGCCCGGCATGCGTACGAGCGCTTCGTGGTTGGCGGCATCGGTCGTCCGTCACCGTGGTCTCAGATCACCGGCCAGATCTTTCTCGGCAGCCCAGCCTTTCGCGAACGGATGGCCGCACTCGTGCCGGAGCGGCGACCGGCGAATGTGCCTCGGACCCAAACCGATCCTACACGGCTGAAAGCGGACGAGATCATGACCCGCGTGGCAGATGTGTATGGGATTCCAACAACGGCTGTGGTGGCGCGGACGCATCGAGAAGCCGATCAAACCGCTGTTTGGTTGTTGCGACGTGCAGCGAATGAACCGCTGAATACGGTGGCGGTGCGATTTGGCGTGTCCGTGTCGCGAATCTCGAAAATTCAAGACGTGATCGAATCCACACCCCTCACGCTGCAACAGCGACAGGTGATGGAGCAGTGCAAAGTCAAGCAATGACCCCACCCAACGACCCTTTGTCCACGGAGGAGTTGTTTCGAGTGGTGCGCGAGTGGCTGACGACACAAGAACTGACGTCGCGCAGGAGGCGCATGTCATTCTGACTTGCAGCCTGTGCTTGACAAGTTGGGGCACAGTGGATGATCGTGTGGCAGGAAAGGCTGTTATGAAGACCGTCGGTCGTCGCCAAGAACACCCCGTTCTTCTCCACGCTTCAGGCGAGCGGCTTGCCGAAGGCGCGCGGTTCAGTGAGGCCATCAGCGGCCTCAGCCGGGCGCTCTTTATTCCTAAAGGCGTCAGACGGTTCAAGACCCATGAGGCAGCGAATCTTCACTGGGAAACTTGCCTGGCCCAGGGCATGGCAACATTGGCCGCCGCGCGCGCCCGATGACTGAATACAGCCGTCCTGCCACTCTCGACGACCTGAAAATGCTGCTTCGGTCGCTCAACGCGCATGGCGTCGAGTATTTCTTGATCGGCGGGTACGCGCTGGCCGCTCATGGCTATCCGCGGGCCACCACCGATATCGACGTGGTGGTGCCGGCGACGAGGCAAGCGGGCCGTAGGATCAAGGACGCCTTGATGGTGTTGCCGGATCAGGTTGCGAAGGAGATCGCCGTCGAGTGGTTCGAGGAAGGCGAGAATATTCGTGTGGCCGATGCCTTTGTCGTTGATCTGCTGCTGACGGCGAACGGGCAGACTTACGAGACACTGAGTCGGTATGCTGAGGTCATTGATCTGGATGGTATCCCAGTCAGGACGATTACCCTTGAAGGGCTGCTGTTGACCAAGCAAACGATGCGAGAGAAAGATGTGCCGGATAGACTCGTGATCGAACGCGCCTTAGCGTTGCTGCGTGACGCTACGAAGGGGAATGACCAGCAGACGAACCAGTAGCCTCTCAGCCGACCTCCTGTGCTGGTTCCAGCATCTTCACCACCGCCGCCGTGCGGGTTTCCACGCCGAGTGTCACGTAGATCCGTTCCAGGAACCGAATAAGGGGTCGTTTTCTGATCGGCGACAAGTGTAGGTCTACGTCGGCACGTGTTCGACCCCTGTGGTGTTCAACGTGCCGCCGGCCAGGCCAGGCACGCTCTGGACCGTCTTCGAGATGGATGGCGCGACGGGAGTCATCACGCCGGTCAACAGCCTGACCTTCGTGCAAGATTCTGCCACGATTCAGTAGAGTTTCGTGCTGCCTGTGGGCACGGATTGCGCGGGCGTAGTCGTGCAGGAAGTAAATGGGGTCTTGCAACCCAACATTGCGGAACTCGTCCGTGCGTAGGGTTGAGGGGAGAGCCTTAAAGAGAGTTCATCTCGCCATGGGCGTTTCGGATGTGGAGGCGTCTCCGCCGAGCGTGATGTGAAGGGGATGCTCTGGAAGCACGTTACGGCCGCCGGCAGGCAGCCGAGATCCGTCAGACCTGGACCTCGACGAGCCCTCAACTGAAGTAATCCAATCCAATCCGACCTCGTCTCGTCCGCGCGCGCGGCGGGATGAAATTGCTTTCTCGCGCCTGCAGGCTTAGAATTCGAGCCATCTACAGGATTTGTTATGACGACTGCGAAGCAATCCCTCATTACTTCAACTCCCGACATCCTTGGCGGTACGCCCGTTTTTCGTGGGACGCGGGTGCCCGTGCAGACGCTCATCGAGTATTTGGAAGGGGGCCAAACGATCGACGAGTTCCTCGACGGATTTCCCACTGTCACGCGTGAGCAAGTAATCGCCTTCCTCGAAGAAGCCAAGGCTCGGATGCTGGCCGTCGCTTTGTGAAAATCCTTCTCGACGAGTGCATCGACCGTCGATTGGCCAAAGAGATTGAAGGCCATGAGGTGGTGACGGTTCCGCAGGCCGGCTGGGCCGGTATCCAGAACGGAGAGCTGCTCAGGCTCGCTCAAGCACAGTTCGATGTCTTTGTGACGGTTGACCGAAACCTATCCTTTCAGCAGCATCTCCCGCAATTCACCATCGCCGTCATTGTTCTTCAAGCGCCGACCAATCGCTTGAAAGACCTTCGACCCTTGGTGCCCCAGCTCCAACGGAAGCTTTCGGACGCTCCGAAAGGCCGAGTGACGCGGGTGAGCCTGTAGCGTGCTATCCGAGGAGAAGGGTGGGAGATCGGGGGGCAGGCAAGTATTGACTTGTTCGGAATACCCACCCCCGTTTCGCGGCGCGCGGCGGTGTTTATGCTCTCCTCTCTATCTTTCCCTCTCTATCTTTCCCATTGACGGATGCCACATAACTTTGGGACCATGGCCCCGTGCACTTCGAGTTGCTCGGCCCAATCACGCAGATTGAAACGTTTGCGGTTGGGTCTCGAATCCGTGAGATCGCCCGGCTGCGAAAATTCTATGGCAAGGGTCGCTGGCGCAAGCGGAAAGGCGTTGCGAAGGTTCGACTCTCTGATGGCTCCCTTCATCTCGCCGAAATTCATTGGTATGAAGCGACAGGGATAGGCCGGAAGGAACAGAAAATCAAGCGACTACTCTGAGGTCGTCACCATGCAAAAACTCAAACGTGCTGCTTCCCGATTTCTGATCTGCGTGGAGAACAAGGGATACACCGTCTCTCTTGAAAAGCGAAAGATCTATGTGGCCGTTCCCGATGCCACGGCGCTCAAGCATGGTCAAGTCCGCGTCATTGATGAATCCGGTGAAGACTACCTCTACCCCAAGAGCCTGTTCCTGCCTATCACGATTCCCCAATCGCTCCGCAAAGCCATCCTGCAAGCCGCATAAACGAGCCACCCGCATTGGGGGCATGCGTATGGACTTATTTAGGGTGGCGCGAGGTCATTGTCTGGCGCAAGCGCGTTTCTGCCGTCGGATCTCGGTGTGCGGCATAGGCGGCGGCAAGCCGGCTGATCATCGACGGATCGCGGTGGAGGCGTCGGCCGAGGTCGCGAGCGGTCAGGGGGCCCCATTCACGGGCGAGGTCCACGCGCATGGCGCGAGCCGGAACGCGCGCCCGCTGCTGTCCGGAGGCATGCATGGGATGTTAAGGGGTCCCTTTTCTGCTCCACTGACGCTCGAATCGGCGGAATGGGCGGGTCTTTTTAGAGACTCTGTGAACGACTACTGGAAGAGTTCTATGAGCGGGAGGCGAAAATCGGGCAGGAGGGGAGTCGTGAGCGTGTCGTGTGTTTCCGCCGAGAGTTCAGCGGTACGGACATACCGGTGGTCGCTGAGCCGGAACACTTTCACGCTCTGCAACTCGGGGTCCACGATCCAGTATTCCTGCACGTCGAAGTGCTCATACAGCTTGCGCTTGGTCACTTCATCCTTCTTGCGGGTGGCATCGGAAAGGATTTCCACCACGAGGTCCGGGGCGCCCTTGAGGTTGTCTTCGGTCACGATACCCGCCTTTGCCTCGGACACGAACAGGACATCCGGCTGGACCACGTCTTCATCGGACAAGATGACGTCGCAGGGGGCATCGAACACTTCCCCCAGTCAGCGCTGCTGAACAAATGTCCATAATGCGGTCACGAGATTGCGCGAAATCCTCTGATGCTTCGTGCTCGGCGCAGGGGTTATGCAGTGGTCTCCCTGGATCAGTTCGTGGCGCTTCCCGTCGTCGGGGAAGAGGAGGTAATCCTCGTAGGTCAGCTTCGTTGAGCGGGTTTGCGTGGACATATGATCGCAGCCTTGGTCAGTCTGAGTGAGGTATTCCTGCCGGCCGTGGATGGACTGTAAACCGCCCGATTGACCGTGTCAAGCCGAGCTACATCACAGTCCCCTCACCACATCTACACAGTCGTCATGAGCGCAAGGCGCTCACCCTGCATCATGAAAATGCGGGTGGCGCCAACCTGGGGCCCATCCGCCCGCAGCGGGGTCCCCACACCGGGCGGGGTAAGAGGGCGCACGGTCCGACGAAGAAGTCGGACCACGTCTGTGCGCGCCGCCGAGTCGGTGAGGCGGCCGGACCGGATGGGCTGGTTGGCGACAGGCCCCGCATTTTCAAAGCAGGCATGCAGCGGTCTTGATCTTTCCCGTTTCCCCAGCTAATCTTTTACGTATGAGTTGGAAGGATCGCATCACCATCGACCCGGAGAAGCGTGGCGGCAAGCCGTGCATTCGAGGTCTCCGCATGACCGTGTATGACGTGTTGGAGTATCTCGCCTCCGGCATGAGCGAAGAAGAGATTCTCGCCGATTTTCCCGACCTCACGCGTGAAGACATCCGAGCCTGTCTTGCCTTTGCCGCTGATCGGGAGCGGAAGCTCGTATCGCTCCCGCCGTCGTGAAGCTGCTCTTCGATCAGAATCTCTCCCATCGACTCGTTCGATCCCTGCAGCGGGAATATCCCGACTCTCAACACGTACGGGATGTGGGCTTACAGGATGCCGCCGATGCCGTCGTCTGGCAATACGCCGCACAGCATGGCTTCGCCATCGTGACCAAGGACGCCGATTTTCATTAGCGCAGTTTTCTCTTTGGCCACCCGCCAAAAGTGATCTGGGTTCGAGTCGGCAATGGATCCACTGCCATGATCGAAACGTTACTCCGTCGCCGCGTCCGAGACGCAGGGGCGTTTTCCCTCAATCCCGAAAGCGCATTTCTGGTTCTCGACTAGCAGATGGAAAAGGTCTGAGGTTGGGGCAGGCATGAGGGTCACGTCTTGCCATCACCCATTCTCCCGATCCGGACTCACCGGCGAGGGGCCTTCAGGCTGCGGCGGATTTCTTGACTCGGACAACGATCTTCAAAGCAAAATAACTCTACCGGGAGTCTTTGATCGGGTTCGATAGGAATCCAGATCGCCGGGCCCCGCCACGCTCTTGATAGCCATTTTCAGAGGTGCCCCCTGTCCTGACAGAGGAACGCCTCAGACCACTTCGACGAGCGTTTCCCCGGAAGCAAGACGCTGCAGGATCTCGGGAAGAAGCGGTTCCAACCAGTTCCGAAGTGCGGAGTTCGTGGCATTGCCCAATCGCAGCCAGACGACCGCTGCCGGCTCATCGAGGAGTGTAGCGAGCGCGGCAAAATCGTCATCCTTCGTCATGAGGACGTATCCGTGCTGACGGGCGAACTCGAAGAGGGCGCGATCATCGGGACCCAAGCCGGGGTGATTGCTGATGTGGGTTGCTTCGTGTCCGTGCTCGCGGAGCCAGGTGGCGAGGCCGGGCGGCAGGTTAGCGTCCACGAGGAACTTCATCCTGACCGTGCAGGCACGATGCTGTGGCTCAGGTAGGCGGCGGCGTAGGCCATGGCGGCACGGATGTCATCGCGCTCCAGGTATGGATAGTCGCGCAGGATCTCGTCCTCGGTCGTGCCCGCCGCCAGCATATCCAGGATGTCCTGGACACGCATGCGCATGCCGCGAATGCATGGACGGCCCCCGCATTTGCCCGGCTCAATGGTAATGCGTCGCAAAAGGTCGGTTTTCATGACAGACTGCGCTCAGACCCAAGGTCCGCTGCGTGAAAACTGTGCGAACTATAGCACCGGCCTCGGGTCCGATCAACAATGGAGGGTGGAAGAAATGAAGCGGGGGGCGAGGGCCAAAGCAGGGGGCGACGGCCAGGTCTTGCCATCACACGTCCGGCGGAAGCAGGAGTGAACGGGAGGAAACGGGGTCGGACCCCTTTAATCTGCCCCAGGCTAAGGGAGTAGCCTGCCTGCCCCCTCCTCTCTTTTCAAAAATGAGACTCGATGCTCGACGGCGTCTTATTCAGCACCGTGGCGGCGGCGCGGGAGAGACTCTGTCTAGACTGTTATCGATACAGAGGCTAGAATGCGACCCCGATGACCGAGCATGGCGTCCTTTCGACACCACGTCTGAAGCTCCTGCCCGCCTACACCGGCGTGACAACGCTGAAAGAGGCTCTCGATGACCCGCGCAGTCACGGGGTCCTCTGGCTGGAGGTTCTTTTCAACGACAAGCTGGATCTAGCTGAACTGCTCGATGATCCTGTCGGTCGTGAGGCCTCTCGCAAAGCCTGTCGGTGGTATACGGCCTATCGGAGCCTGATTCAGTTCGTCACGGGACGATTGCCACTTCCTTTGGATCACGGCCCGATTGACGAGCGCGAGTATCGAACCTTCATTGAGGCCTTACACTTTGTCAGCCCTGACGCTTGAACGAATTACTGCGCTGCTCCAGGAATACGTTCGGCAAACAGGCACGCAGCTGGATCTTCTCCTCATCGGACGGCTGGCTCTGTATGCGTATGGCGCAGAACAAGCGAAGACCGAGGACCTCGATGCAGAACTGGCCGGCGACTTTGACCAGTTCAGCGCCTTCCTGAAGAGCCACAAGATTCCCGCCAATCTCAGCGAGAACATCTCGGGCTGGTCCGTTGTGGCGATGCCTCCTGGTTATCGCGAGCGCGCGCGAGTGTTCTTCGAACGAGAGGCGTTGCGCATTCGACTCTTGGCGCCGGTCGATTTTGTGATCGCCAAACTTCGCCGTGGTACAGAACAGGACCTCGCCGATGCGGAGTTTGTCGTCCGGCGATTTCACATCTCCACTGATGCCGTACGTGCGTCAGCCGAGCAGGCGATCGTTGCTTCCCCGAAAGACACTGCGTTGTTCGTGTTTCGCAAGATCGTGGAGCTGTTCAGTCAACGAATTGCCGGTCTGTAAAGACTATCTCAGACGTTCGACTCGATACTCGACGGTGTCTTATTCAGCACCGTGGCGGCGGCGCGGGAGAGGGCGGCATCGTGCTGGTGGTCGTGCGAGTAGATGCGGAATTGGACCAGACGGGTAGGCAGGAGATCGAGGAACTCTTCCAGCGGCTCCGTCGATACCGCTTTGGTGCCTGGGTCATAGACGTAGAGTGGAATGCCGCGCGTGTCTTTCGGATCAGGTCGCGGATCGAGCGGGGCCATGTCCACTCTGAACTGTAGCTTCCGCAAGTCTGCCGGCAACTCTTTCTGAATCTGCTTCTCGAACTGCTCGTGGCTGGGGAAATCCATCCCCCGTTCCTGGCCCTTCTCTTTCAACACCGTGCTGTAGGCCATCTTCCACTTCACATCGCGGTTCAAGATCCGGTCCCACTCCGCTCCCAGACGCCGCCGCGCCGAATCCCGCGTATGCGTCCATCCCCGCACTTCTTCGAGCAACGACCAGTCCGTCAGCGTGAGGTAGGCCTCCATCTTCTTGCGCGGGTCATGGGGGTACAGAAGCTTCATCGTGTCGCCGAAGATGTCGCGCAGATGGATGTCGATCGCGCGCGTAGTCCGGTGGTAATACACGTTCGAGTAGAGGTACATCCGCGTGTTGAGGAACATCTGCAGCGCCGGCAGGCCGGTTTTATGGATCGTGAATCCCTTCTCGGTGACGATGGTGTAGTGAATGAGCCGAGTGAGATCGACCGGGCCGACGGCGACCCCGCACATGTAGGCGTCGCGTAGCACGTAGTCCAGGTTGTCCGCGGTGTAGCTGCCGGAAATAACCGGCTGCAAAGCGGTGAGCCAGCGCGGCACCCGCGACATGTCTTTCCCCTTCTCCTTCAAGATGAGATGCGCGATGTGATCGGGGTCGAGCGATTCGCCCCTCGCGAACAGCCCGGATGGGCTGCGGCGGATTTTCCGGATGATCGGGCCGAGGTGGTCGCGAATGATGATCTGGCCCAGCTTCTCATGGGTCAGGTGGAACACATGCAAAAAGTTGTCGTCGAAGAAATGGCAGAAGGGGCCATGGCCGATGTCGTGCACGAGCGCGGTGATGCGGAGCAGTTCTTCGATGTAATGCTCCGACGGCACGTCCGGCACGGCCCGTTTCAAAAATGGGTACAGATGTCGAGCGAAGCGGCCGGCCACGTGCATGGTGCCGAGCGAGTGGACGAAACGGCTGTGCTCCGCCGAGGGGTAGACCCAGCGTGCGCTTTGGAGTTGGTAGATGTAGCGGAGCCGCTGGACCCAGGGGGAGTCGATCAGGTCCTTCTCGGTTCGCTCCGACTGGTCCGGGGTCGAGAAGGGGACGGTGAAGGAGACGTACTCGTGGATCGGATCGGCAAACAGCGCCGAGCCGTCATAGGGGAACTTGGTCTGGGAACGTGACTCGCGCACGGCGTCATCTTAGCCCACCTCGCTCGAAGGGGGCAATGGTGCCTCCCGGTCAGGTGGGTGTGCTTGCCGGTATTTTGCGACGAAGTAGTAGGCAGCCGGGTAGGAGAGCGCAGCGCCCAGTAGGCTCAAGACCATGCCTCCGAAAAAGAACGGCAGCGCGTAGGGCAGTACCTGGTGGTAAACGGCCATGAAACTGAGATCGCTCCAATCCAACGGTGGCGGGTCCGGCGTTCCGAGGAGGCGTGCGCCTGTCCAAAAAGTCAGGCCGAGGATCGGCACGATCGTCCAGGGGTTGTTGATCGACAGGCCCAGGAACAGCGCCAAGAAATTGAGACCGAAGGCCCAGGTGCAAAAGACGGCCATGAGCACGTGGAGTCCATAGGTCGGAGAAAAGGTGATAAACACGCCTACGGCGAAGGCGAGTGCGGTTCGATGGGGAGACTCTTGCAGGTGGAGGACCTGACGAAGCGTGGACTGGATGCGGGAAAGAGAGAACATCATGCGTGGCTCAGTGAGATTCGCCGAAATGTTCGTAACTTGTGACGCGAAGCGGGTGCTGCGTTCCATCCGGTTCTCTCGCCGTGATGCCGGCACGCCCGGGCGTAATCGCGCCGATGCAGGTCATGCGAAAGCCGCGGGAGCGAGCCAGGCGGTCGAGCGTCGGACGTTTTCGTCGCGGCACCGTGAAGAGGAGCTCGTAGTCCTCCCCGCCGCTCAGCGCGAGTTGAGTCGGGTCGAGACGGCGTTGTTGCGCATAGGCACGACATGCGGGGGAAATCGGGAGCATCGGCAGCAACACTTCCGCACCGACCCCGCTTTGTTCGCAGAGATGCCGCAGATCGCCGGACAATCCATCGGAGAGGTCGATGGCTGCGGAAGCCAGTCGTTTCATGGCCAGGAATCGTCCCTCGGCGACCCGAGCCGTAGGATGGAGGTGGCGTTGGATCAAGAATCGGTCGTGCCGGTTGGGTACATGGCGGAGGGGGACGGGCCGGCGGCCCCGGTGTTTCGCCGCCATCAGTAATGCCAGGCCGGCGCGGGAATCCCCCAAGGTGCCGGTCACGTAAATCAGATCTCCGATTCGCGCACCATTCCGCGTCAGCGCCTGTTTCGCAGGCATCGTCCCAAGTAGGGTGATGCTCAAAAACAGGCCCTGTCGCGACGCCGACGTGTCGCCGCCGATGAGGCACACGTCGTAGGGACGGCAGGCTCGCATCAGACCACGGTATAAGGCGACGATCTCCGATGTCCGGTGTCGGGCGGGTATGGCCAGCGCGACGAGGAGAAAGCGCGGCGTACCTCCCATGGCGGCGATGTCGCTCAGGTTGGCAATGGCGGCGCGATAGCCGACCTCGTCAAAGCCGGTGGTGGCGAGGTCAAAGTGAACTCTCTCTGCCAGGAGGTCCGTCGTCACCAACAGCGTGTCACGCGGCGGGGTTGTGACGATGGCCGCGTCCTCGCCGATTCCCCGGGTGACGGATGAGTCGGTATGTCCGAAGCGGCGCTGCAGGAGGCGGATCAGGTCGAATTCGCGGAGAGATGATGGCCGATTGCGCGTGTGGCCGGACGGCATACTACAAGGTGGCGGGAACGGACGCGACTTGCGCGCGGGACGTTCCGGTGGCCGAGCGGGCCGCGCGTTTCGTCTTGGGCGCGCGGGAGCCTTTGTCGGGTTGCCGCGATTTTCTTGAAGCGGCCTGCGTACGTGTGCCCCGGCGCAGCGCCGTTCTCATCACGTCGTCCACCGTGTCGGCGAACACCAATTGAATGCCCGTGAGCAGGTGCTTCGGAATTTCCTCCAGGTCCTTCTTGTTTCGCTTCGGCAGGATGACCGTACTGAGTTTGGCGCGCTTGGCCGCGAGAATTTTCTCTTTGAGACCGCCGATCGGCAATACGCGGCCCCGCAGCGTGATCTCGCCGGTCATCGCCAAGTCGCGGCGGACCGGAATTTGCGCCAGCGCGGACGCGATCGCCGTCGCCATGGTGATTCCTGCGGAGGGGCCGTCCTTGGGAATGGCGCCGGCCGGGACGTGAATGTGAATGTCGTTCTTGGCGAAGATGTCGGGGTTGATGCCCAAGGTGGTTTCGCGCGACCGGACGTAGCTGAGCGCGGCCTGCGCGGATTCCTTCATCACATCGCCCAGGTGACCGGTGAGCGTGAGTTGGCCCTTTCCTTTCATGACGGTCGCTTCGATGTACAGCACGTCGCCGCCCGCTTCCGTCCAGGCCAGTCCCGTGGCCACTCCGATCTCATCTTTTTCCAGCTCGGCTTCCGGGATGTACTTGGGCACGCCCAAGTACTTGTTCAGGTTCGCGGACGTGATGGTCTGGCACTGGGCCTTGCCCTCCGCGACCTTCTTCGCCACCTTGCGCATCACGTTGGCCACTTCCCGCTCGAGATTCCGGACACCGGCCTCGCGCGTGTAGTGGGAGATGATCTGCCGCATCGTGGGTTCGAGGATGCGCACGTGCTTCTCCGTGATGCCATGCTCGTTGAGTTGGCGCGGGATGAGGTACTTCTGCGCGATGCCGAGTTTTTCCTCCTCGGTGTACCCGGGAATCTCGATGATCTCCATCCGATCGCGCAGCGCAGGGAGAATCGGATCCATGAGGTTCGCCGTGGTGATGAACATGACCTCCGTCAGGTCGAAGGGCACGCCGAGGTAGTGGTCGGTGAAGGAGTTGTTCTGCTCCGGGTCCAACACCTCCAGTAAGGCGGCGGAGGGATCGCCGCGGAAATCCATCCCGACTTTATCGACTTCATCGAGCATGAAGACCGGATTGTTGGTGCCGGCCTGTTTGATGCCTTGAATGATGCGGCCCGGCAGGGCGCCGACGTACGTCCGGCGGTGGCCCCGGATTTCCGCTTCGTCCCGCACGCCGCCGAGGCTGATCCGGACGAACTCCCGGCCTAATGAGCGGGCAATGGACTTGCCGAGGGAGGTTTTCCCGACACCGGGCGGGCCGACGAAGCAGAGGATCGGGCCCTTCATCTTCTCTTTCAGTTTCCGGACGGCGAGGTATTCCAGAATGCGTTCTTTGACTTTCTCCAGATCGTAGTGATCCTCGTTCAGGACCTTGGCGGCGGCCTTGAGATCGAGATTGTCTTTCGACTTCTTGGACCACGGGAGTTCAACGATCCATTCCAGGTAGGTCCGGACCGTGGCCGACTCCGCGGTGTCCGGGTGCATCTTTTCCAGGCGCTTCAATTGTTTCTCGGACTCCTTGAGCACCTTCTCCGGCATCTTGGCGTCTTTGATGCGTTTGCGGAATTCCGCGACCTCTTCGGCACGTTCGTCGAGTTCCCCCAGCTCCTTTTGAATGGCCTTCAGTTGCTCGCGGAGGAAGTATTCGCGCTGGGTCTTGTCCATCTCGCCTTTGGCTTGCGCCTGGATCTTCTGCTGCATCGAGAGGACTTCGATTTCTTTGGCGAGGATGTCGCTGACCTGCTTGAGGCGTTTGATCGGGTCGGTGATCTCGAGGACGCTCTGAGTCACTTCGACTTTGAGCCCCAGATTCGATGCCACCATGTCGGCGAGTCGTCCGGGGTCTTCCAGGTTCTCGATGACCACCATGACGTCCGGAATCAGGACCTTGCCGAGGCTGACGATCCGCTCGATCTGCTCCTTCACCGTCCGCATCACGGCTTCCATTTCCAGCGAGGAGCCGGCCTGCTTGTGCTCCGTCAACTTGGTGATGCGGATCGAGTAGTAAGGATCCGATTGGATGTACTCTTCGATTTTCCCCTTGGCGAGGCCTTGCACGAGGATTTTGATCCGCTCGTCGGGCAGCTTGAGCATGCGCATGATGATGCCGACGGTACCGACGGCATGGATGTCCTCGGGTGTCGGGTTCTCGACGTCGAGCGCTTTTTGGGTGGCCAGGAAGATCATCCGGTTGCCGGACAATGCCGCCTCGATCGCTTTGATGGACATCTCCCGGCCGACAAAGAGCGGGAGGACCATGTACGGGAAGACGACGATGTCGCGAACCGGGAGCAGCGGAAGCTGATCCGGAATGTCGGCGGCCTGGACTTGCTGGGGATCCGGCTCGGCTGATTCACTCATTGCTGGTTGTGTTCCTCTGTTGGGAGAAGCAAGCTGATCGTGTGCGTTCCTGGCTCCGGTGCCCGAGTCGTCTTCGTGAAGAGAAAGCCGATTGATTCACGCTCTGAGTCGCTCGCGACGGCGAGGACTCCGACGGAGTGTCTCCTACGCCCGGCGTTTGCTCGGCACCGATTTCAGCCGTCGCTGGAGGTACTGCGAGAACGATGGGCCGAGGGAAGAGTTCTTGAGCGCGAATTCCACGGTGGCGATCAGAAACCCGAGCTTATCTCCTGCGTCGTGGCGGTTCCCTTGGATTTCGTGCGCGTACATCGGAGCCTTCGTGGCCAGTTTGCGAAGGCCGTCCGTCAACTGGATCTCGCCGTTTTTCCCCGGCGGGGTCTTCCGTAGAATCTCGAAAATGTCGGGGGACAGGACGTAGCGCCCGATCACGGCTAACTGGGACGGCGCCTGCGCCGGCTCGGGCTTCTCGACCAGATCCTCGACTCGGTACAAGCCGGAGGCCAAGCGTCGAGGGGCGACGATGCCGTATCGGCTGACGTCGGACGGCGGAACTTTCTGTATGCCCAACACGGGTCCACGGCGTTCCTTGTATATCTGAATCAGTTGGGCCAGCGCCGGAACCGGGGCGTCGATAATCTCGTCACCAAGAATGACGGCAAAGGGTTCGTCCCCGATCAAATGCTGCGCGCACAACACCGCATGCCCTAAACCGAGCGCTTCAGGTTGCCGGACGTAGCAGAAGTTCGCCAGGCTGGAAATGTTGCGCATCTGGCCCAGGAGTTGGGCTTTCCCGCTTCCTTTGAGATTCTCCTCCAGCTCGATGGAGCGGTCGAAATGATCTTCGATCGCTCGCTTGCCTCGGCCCGTGACGACAATAATATCTTCGATGCCGGACGCAACGGCTTCCTCGACGACATATTGAATCAGCGGCTTGTCCACCAAGGGGAGCATCTCTTTGGGAGAGGCTTTGGTGGCGGGAAGAAAGCGGGTGCCGAGACCGGCGGCCGGGATGATGGCCTTGCGAACATCCTTCGGCGACATGCGCCGAATACTATGTGATGAATGAGGTGAAGTCAAGGCGCGCGCGATTCGCTGCAACACAGATTCTGCGGGTCGCCGAGAGGAAACTCTCCTTTACATTGCCGTGATGCGCCAATATAATCCGAAAGTTTCGTTTTGGCGCTCACGACGAGCGCCAAACTCCGGTTTTGTCTGTCGTCGTCATGGGCGATACTGGAGGAAAGAGCGTCGGTCTTGCCCGTACTCGTGCCATTTCCTCCTGAGCGTGAACTCGATGCGACCGGTGAGCCCCTGGTTCCCATGTCCATGACGCAGCGACCTCGCCTGCCGGTGTCCCAAGAAGGACCTCCGTGACCCGACCGGGGACGCGGTGGCGCACGCATGGTTGTGCCCTTGGGCTGGCGATCGCGCTGATCTTTGTCTGGACGAGCCATGCCGTCTCGCAAACGAGCGGCCCCAAGGTGAAGTCCGTCGAGATCCGGGGGAACAAGCGGATCGAGTTGGCGGCCATTCGGGGGCGCCTGACGTTGATCGTGGAGGAGCCCTACACGCCCGAAATCATCCGCGCACAGGTCAAGATTCTCTACGAGAGCGGGTTCTTCGAGGATGTGCAAGTCGAGACGGATTCGGTGCCCGGCGGCGTGTCCGTCGTGTTTGTCGTCTCGGAAAAGCCCTTCATCGCGGAGATCGTGTTCGACGGCAACGAGAACCTGAGCGACGACAAGCTGAAGGAAAAGATCACCATCAAAGGCCAAACGTTCCTGGATCAGCAACAAGCCAAAGAGAGCGCGGAGAAAATCCGGCTTGCCTACCAGGAAGACGGCTACTACAACTGCCGGGTCATTCCCGTTATCCAATCGCTGGATGAAGATCGTAAGCGGCTCACCTTTTTCGTGAAAGAAGGGGACAAAACTCGGATCAAGACCATCATCTTCGAGGGCGCGCGCGCGGTCACGAAAGAAGAAATTTTTAAGGTGGTGGCGACGCGGGAATGGATTCCATGGTACGGCCTCCTCACGCAACTGAAGCTGCCGTCCATCCTCTCCGACGCAGGCGTTCTTAAACGGGAAGAGCTGGCGAACGATGCGGAGCGCATTCGGGAAGTCTATCTCAACAAGGGCTACCTCAACGTGCAAGTGAGTACTCCGTCCGTTGAGCTGACCGAGGATAAGAAGTGGTTTCTGGTGAGCTATACCATCCAGGAAGGCGAACCCTTTACGGTGGCGGAGGTGGGGTATCGTGGCTACACCGTGTTCGAGGATGCGGAACTCCGCGAGGGATTGAAGATTAAGCCGGGCGAGATCTTTCAACGGGCCAAAATCCGCGACGAGATCACGCGGCTGACCGACATGTATGGGGGCAAAGGGTACGCATTTGCCGACGTCGTGCCGAACGTCAACCCCGATAACGATCAAAAGACGGCGACCATCATCCTCACTATCAAAGAAGGGGAGATGATGCGCATCCGGCAGATCAATGTCAGCGGCAACGACAAGTCGCGCGATAACGTGATCCGGCGCGAATTGCGCGTGGATGAGCAAGATGTGATCGACACGCCCTCGCTGAAACGCAGCTTCCAGCGGCTCAACAACCTGAACTTTTTCGAAACGGTCGAAATTCTTCCGGAGCAGGTCGAGACGGACAAGGTCGATCTGAATGTGAAGGTAAAAGAAAAGGCCACGGGGCAGTTCAGCATCGGCGGCGGGTTCAGCACCCTCGACAAGTTGGTCGCGGTCGCCGATATTACGGAAGGCAATTTGGGCGGGAACGGCTGGATGGGGCGTATCCGTGGACAGCTCGGCCAGCAGCGGAGTCTCGGCTTGATCACGTTCCGGAATCCTTACCTGGAGGATTCGCTCACCTCCTTTCAGATCGATGTGTTTAAGACGATCACCAACTACATTACCTACTTCGAGGATAAGGGGGGGATCAGCTTTACCTTTGGGCGTTGGCTGTCGGAGTATGTGACAGGCAGCGTCAGTATGATGTTCGAGCAGTTGAATTTCAGCGATCCACAGGAAGGACTCTGCCCGGATCTATTACCGCTTATCTGCAATCAGCTCGGGTTTCAGACGACGACCGGCTTCCGGACGTCGCTGGCCAGGGATACGCGCGACTACTACCTCGATCCCCGAACGGGGTGGCGAACGAGCATCGGGGTCGATCTGGGCACGCCGTACCTGGGCGGAACCAATAACTTTTATAAAGTATATATTGATGTGCTCAAGTACACCCCGCTCCCGTTCGACACCCGGATCTCGAATCACGTCCGCTACGGTACGGTGGAAGGGATGGGAGGAAAACCCATCCCCTTGACCGAACGGTTCTTCGTCGGTGGCATCAACACCATGCGCGGGTTTGTCTTCGGTCTCGCGGGACCGATCACGCCGAACCAGTCGCTCCTCGGCGCCTCGAAGGAACTGATCTTCAACAACGACTTCATTTTCACCATCTCCCAGGAAGCGAAGCTGAACGGCGTCATCTTCTTCGACTATGGGAAGGGATTCAATGATAATGAAAAACTCTCGCTCAATCTCCGGAAGGCGGTCGGTCTCGAGGGCCGCTGGATTTCGCCCTTCGGCCCTTTGCGTGCTGCGTATGGTATCAATCTGGCTCCGAGGGAAGGTGAGCGAAAAGGCGTCTTTGAGTTCACGATCGGGTCGCTGTTCTAGGGAGGGCTCGGAGAGGGCGACGAGATGGGTGTGAGATGGGTAGAGTGTACACAATTGGTGACGGGGTTGCGTCGACTCTGTCGTATCGTTGGAGGGGCGGCGCTGATTTTTGCTGCGACCGGCTGCGCCGCCTCATCGATTCCGGCCAATGTCCGCGTCGGCGCGGTCGATCCCCAAAAGGTGTTCAACGAGTCGAACGCGGGCAAGAAAGCCAAGGACGTGCTGGCCGCGTTTGCCAAGAACCGGCAGGCGTTGATCGAGTTGGAGGAAAAAGAGCTGCGCCGGATGGAAGAGGATTTCATTAAACAAGCCAGCGTCCTCAGCCCCAACGCCAAGCAGGAGCGAGAGGCGCTGTTCCGACGCCGGATGCAGGAATATCAGCAGAAGACGGCGGAGCTGAATCGCGAGGTCCAAGAAAAGCAGAAGGATGTGTTGGAAAGTTTCCGGGACAAGGTGGAAGCGGTGACGGCCAAAGTGGCCAAGCGGCTGGGATTGCAGGTCGTGATCGACAAGGGGCGGGGTGGCCCGACCATCTATAGCGAGGAGGCCGTGGATATCTCGAACCAGGTCGTCGAGGAATTCAACAAAGAGTATCCGTGAGGGGAAGTCGGCACGCGCGGCGATCGCGCATGCGGGTGTGGAAGGGAGGAAGGAGTCAGAACATGAAGACGGTAGCGATGCTCGGAATCGTTGTGGCGGTGGGGCTCTTGATCGTGCTGGGAGCGGCGTTCCCCGGCCTGGCTGCGGACCAGTTGAAAGTGGCGGTCATCGACCAGCAGGCGATCATGGAACGATCCAAGGCGGGCAAGCGCGCGCTGGAAGAGATGAAACAATATTCGGCGACTCGCCAGAAGATCATCGATTCGGACGATCAAGAGTTGAAGGAGTTGGAGCAAGCCGTCCAGGATCCCAAGCTGAGCGAAACGGCGAAGCAGGAGAAGCAGGAGGGCTTCCGCGCCAAGGTACAGGCCTACCAGCGGCGGATTCAGGACTTCAACCGCGAGGTCCAGGAAAAGCAGCGCGAAATGATTGCCGACTATGGCAAGAAGATCCAGCGCGCGGCCCTGACGGTGGCAGAGAAGGAAGGGTATACCGCCGTGCTCGACAAGGGCACCGAGGCGACCATCAAGATCGTCATCTATTCGCATCCGTCTTTGGATCTCACGGAGAAGGTGGCCAAGGAATTCGACAATCAGCAGAAGTGACGGTCGCTCAGACCTCGCGGAGTCGCAGCAAGAGGAGGTTGGACTGATGGCAGGAATGGACAATGTGGAGATTCAGGGGCTGCTTCCACACCGCTATCCCTTTCTCCTCGTGGACCGAATCCGGGAATGGGAAGCGGACCGCCGCATCGTCGGGATCAAGAATGTCACCGTCAACGAGCCGTTTTTCCAGGGGCATTTCCCGGGCCGTCCGGTCATGCCCGGTGTCTTGATTCTGGAGGCCATGGCGCAAGTGGGAGGCGTGCTGGCGTTTCAGTCGCTGAGCCGGCAGAGTCGGCCGGTCGTCTATCTCACAGGTGTGGACGGCGCCAAGTTTCGGAGGCCGGTCGTGCCGGGCGACCAATTGCGGTTTGAGGTGGATGTGCTGAAGAAACGGCCCCCGTTCTGGAAGATGGCGGCCAAAGCCTACGTCGAATCGGAGCTGGTCTGTGAAGCGACCATCACGGCGATGGTGACGGAAGAAAAAGCGTGAAGGGTGATGTGTGATGCGTGACGAGTTGAAAAGGGAAAAGTCGGAACCCATCACCCATCACTGATCACTCATCACTTGGAGGTTATGCGTGGAGATTCATGCATCAGCGATTGTGCATCCGAAAGCGGAGCTGGCCGAGGATGTGACGATAGGACCGTTCTGTGTCGTCGGGGAACACGTGAAAATCGGGCGCGGCACGCGGCTGATCTCCCACGTGACGGTCGATGGCTGGACGGACATCGGTGCGCAGTGCGACGTGTATCCCTTCGTCTCTATCGGCGCCCCGCCCCAGCATCTGCACTATAAAGGTGAGCCGACTCGCGTGGTGATCGGGAACCACAACATCCTCCGGGAGTACGTCACGGTCAACCGGGCAACTGCACAGGGCGGGGGAGAGACGACCATCGGCGATCACAACTTCCTGATGGCGTACGTCCACGTGGCCCACGACTGTCGCCTCGGGAGTCACCTGATCCTGGCCAACGCCGCCAGCCTGGCCGGACATATCACGATCGGCGACCATGCGATCCTGGGAGGGCTGTCCGGCATCCATCAATACGTGCGCATCGGCGCCTACTCGATGGTCGGCGGCTGCAGTGCGTTGGGGCAGGATGTACCGCCGTTCATGCGGGCGGCCGGCGGCTATCGCGCGAGGATGTACGGCCTCAACTCGGTCGGCCTCAAACGGCATGGATTCTCCAGTGAACGGATCGTCGAGTTGAAACGTGCCTACGATCTCTTGTTCCGATCCGGCCATCGGATGGCTGAAGCGGTGAAACTTGCGAAAGAAGCCTTCAAGGAGAACCAGGATGTGATCCAGGTCCTGGCGTTTATGGAGGGGACCAAACGCGGGATTTGCCGGTCGGCGGGGAAAGCCGAGGAGGAGGGGGAGTAGCACATGCCGGATGATTCTTCTCCGAACCAGGCGGTCCTGCAGGCTGAGCGAATCGGGCTGATTGCGGGCAACGGGCGGTTCCCGATTATCTTCGCGGATAACGCGAACAAGCTCGGCTACACCGTCTGCGCCGTCGCCCATGAAGGAGAGACGGATCCGCAACTGGCGCAACACGTCGCGCGGATCCATTGGATCAAGATCGGCCAGTTCAACAAGCTGATCAAGGCCCTCAAAGAGGACGGCGTCCGGCGGGCCGTGATGCTGGGCGGGATCAAAAAAACGCACGTGTTCACGACCGTGCGCCCGGATTTTCGAATGCTGGCCCTGGCGAGCCGCTTGGCACTGTGGAAGGACGACGACATCTTGCGAGGCTTTGCAGAGGAGTTGGAGCGCGAGGGCATTACGATCACCGAGTCCACGTTCGGCCTCACGGGAATCCTGGTTGAGGAAGGGCCGCTCACCAAGCGGACGCCCAGTAAGAAGGAGTGGGAAGATATCCGCTATGGGTGGGACGTGGCTCGCGAAATCGGACGGCTGGATATCGGCCAATGCGTGGTGATCAAAGATCGGGTCGTTGTGGCGGTCGAAGCGGTTGAGGGAACGGATGGTGCGATAAGGCGCGGCGGCGAACTGGCAAAAGAAGGAGTGGTGGTCGTCAAGCGGAGCAAGCCGCAACAGGATTTGCGCTTCGATCTGCCGGCCGTCGGGCCGCGGACGATCGAGGCGATGGAATCGGTGAAAGCCGCGGTGCTGGCCCTGGAAGCGGGACGGAGCGTGCTGCTGGATCGTGAGGACATGCTTCGAAAAGCGGAGCAGGCAGGAATCGCCGTGGTCGGCGTCGCGGCGGAGGACGTGAAGCGTGAAGCGTAGGTCAAGTTTCTAGTTTCATGTTTCATGTTTCAAGTTGAATCCGAAACTAGAAACTAGAAACTAGAAACTTGAAACCTGCAACCAGAAACTCATACGACGAGATACGAACGACGAGATACGAGATACGCGCGAAGATCCACGCTTCACGAACCACGAGGAATATGAAAAAGCTACGCGCCGGTGTCATCGGAGTCGGCCACCTCGGGCAGCACCACGCGCGGATCTACGCGAGCCTGTCGGGGTCCGCCCTGGTCGGGGTCATGGATGTCAATCCGGACCGTGCGCGGCTGATTGCCGAACGGCACAAGACCCGCGCATTCACCGATCAGGCTGAGTTGCTGAAACAGGTCGATGTCGTCAGCGTTGCCGTGCCGACTTCGTTCCACTATCCGGTCGCGAAAACGTGTCTGGAGGCCGGCGCGCACGTCCTGGTCGAGAAGCCCATTGCGGTTGAGCCGGCGGACGCGCGGGATCTTGTTCGTCTTGCGGCGGAGAAGCGGCGAATCCTCCAGGTGGGTCACAGCGAGCGGTTCAATCCGATCATGCTGGAGATGCGCCCTTTCATCCAGCGGCCGGCATTTATTGAATGTCACCGTCTCAGCTCATTCGGAGAACGCGGCACGGACGTCGATGTGGTGCTCGACCTCATGGTCCACGACCTCGACCTGGTGCTGTCCTTCGATCCGGGGCCGGTCGAAGAGGTGCGGGCGGCCGGCGTGGCTGTTCTCTCGTCGAACATCGACATCGCCAATGCCAGAATCCAATTTCGCAACGGGTGCGTGGCCAATCTCACGGCCAGCCGGGTTTCGACCGCCAAGATGCGCCGCCTCCGTGTCTTTCAGCGAGACAGCTATGTCTCCATCGATTACCACACTCGACAAGGGATGATCTGTCGACGTGTGGAGCAGGCCGGCGAGCAGCTGAGTTTGGAGATGGAGCATCGCAAAGGGAGCGACGCAGAGCCCCTGAAGCTTCAACTGGAAGCCTTCCTTCAGGCCGTCTCGGATGGATCGAGGCCGGTGGTGTCGGGAGAAGACGGACTGGTTGCGCTCGAACTGGCTCATCTGGTATTGAACGCGATCGGAATCTTCGCGCAACGACACTCTCAAGAGAAGGTTGATGGATAGTTCGAGGTTCGATGTTCGACGTTTTCAGGAGTTTCCATAACCTCGAACTTCGAACGTCGAACCTTATTTAAGGGTTTCAGGGCATGCCACGGATTCTCATCGTGACCGGGGAAGCGTCCGGCGATCTCCACGGGGCAAACCTGGCGAAGGCCCTGAGAGAGCTCGACCCTTCCGTGACGCTCGTGGGGGTCGGGGGGGCCGCAATGCGGGCGGCCGGCGTGCAGCTTCTTCCGGGTATCCCCCAGGTAGATATTATGGGGCTGGCCGGTCCTTCGGCCATCAAGGCGCTGTTTCGGCGGTTTGTCGCCATGCGCAGGATTTTCAGGACCGAGCCCTGGGACGTGGTGGTGTTCATCGACAATCCCGGGTTGAATCTGCGCTATGCCTACTTTGCTAAAGCCGCGGGGCTTCGGGTGGTCTATTACATCGCACCGCAGATTTGGGCCTGGCGGCCCGGGCGAATCTACTGGGTTCGGCGGCGCGTCGATCATGTCATCGTGATTCTGCCCTTCGAGAAAGAGATATACGACCGTGCCGGCATTCGTTGTACCTTCGTCGGGCATCCGCTGCTGGACGCGGTGGCTCCGGCCTACGACCAGGCTGCCGTGCGCGGTCAGTTAGGATTGGACCCAACCGCTCCGGTGATCGGGCTGCTTCCAGGGAGTCGCACAGGAGAGGTGCAGACGCTGTTGCCCGTGATGTTGGAGGCTGCGCAACGTGTGCGGGACGCGCGGCCGAAAACGCAATTTATCCTGGCTCAGGCCTCTTCCGTCCAGGATAATCTGTTGCATGCCTTGCTGCGGGAGAGTCCGGTCACGGTGCGCGTGTGTCGTGAACAAGCCAATGAGGTCATGGCAGCGTCCGATCTGCTGCTCGTCGCCTCAGGAACGGCGACCCTGCAGGCGGCGGTGATCGGGACTCCCATGATCCTTCTCTACCAGGCCCCGTGGCTCACGTACCGATTGGCGCGGTTGCTCATCCGCGTGAACTGGATTGGACTCGTGAATCTTGTCGCAGGGCGGAACGTCGTGCCGGAATTGATCCAGCACGAGGCGACTGCGGCACGACTGACTCAGGAGGCGCTCCGGTTGCTCGGCGATCGAACCGCGTATCATGAGATGAAATCCGCTTTGCGCGCCGTTCGGCAGGCGCTGGGCGACCCAGGGGCCTCACGACGTGCCGCGGCCGTCGTGCTGGCGGAGTGCCGGACATGAATCAATTCGTGCGGCTTCTCCGTTATCTCAGGCCGTATCAGTTGCGGTTTCTGGCGGCATTTGTGTGCTCGGCTCTGGTGGCAGGGCTTTCCGGGGCCTACGCCTGGCTCGTCCGTCCGGTCTTGGACGGCATTTTCATCAGCAAAGATGAAACGCTCCTGCTGGTCCTGCCCTTGGCGGTATTTGCCGTGGCGGTGCTCAAGGGCATCTTCAGTTATGGCCAGAACTATCTGATGAACTATGTCGGGAATGAGGTCATCACGGACATCCGGCAGGCGCTCTTCAGGCAATTGATCCGGCTGCCCGTGTCGTATCACGACGTGAATACGTCGGGGCGCTTGGTCTCGCGAGTCATCAACGACGTGAACCTGATGGCGAATGCCGTGTCCGGCGTGTTGAAGGACGTGTTCCAACACGGGCTCACGTTTCTCGCCATGCTCGGCGTGAGTTTTTATCAGAACTGGAAGCTGGCGGCGCTGTCGATCGTCGTGGTGCCGCTCTCCGTCGTCACCATGGTGCGGATGGGGGAACGGTTACGCGCCCTCGCGACGCGCGGACAGGAGCGGATCGGCGACATGGCCTCGTTGCTCCAAGAAGCGCTGGCGGGGATCCGCATGGTCAAGGCGTTCGGACGGGAAGACGAAGAAGCCCGGCGATTCAGCGGCAGCAACAAGGCCTTTCTGCAGACCACCATGAAATCCATTCAAGTGTCGTCGGTGGGCTCCTCGCATATGGAGGTCATCGGGGTCGTCGGTGTGGCCGGCATCATCTGGTACGGCGGGTCGTTGGTGATCGAGGGATCGATGACGCCGGGCGCATTCTTTTCTTTTCTGACCGCGATGTTCATGGCCTACACGCCGATTCGGCGGCTGTCCAGCGCGAACAACGCGATCCAACAAGCGTTGTCCGCGGCGAGGCGGGTGTTCGATGTGTTGGATTTGAAGACCGAGCAGGATGCCGATCGTGGCCGCGTCGTGTCGGCGCCGATCGCTCGTTCGCTGGAGTTCCGCGGGGTGACGTTTCGGTATCAAGGTCATGAGCTGCCCGCCGTCCACGGTATCGATCTGACCATTCAGGCAGGGGAGATGGTCGCATTGGTCGGGAGTAGTGGAAGTGGGAAAACCACGCTGGTCAGTCTCGTCCCGCGATTCTACGAGCCGACCGAGGGACAGATTTTGATCGATGGGGTGGATATCCGGGAGTGCACGTTGGGGTCGTTGCGGGCTCAGATCGGGGTTGTGTCGCAGGAGGTCGTGCTCTTCGACGATACGGTACGGAACAATATCGGCTACGGCCGGCCTGGCGCAACGGATGAGGAGGTCATTCAGGCGGCTACGCTGGCCTATGCCCACGAGTTTATCGAGCGGCTTCCCGGCAGGTACCAGACCTTGATCGGCGAGCGAGGGGTCAAGTTGTCCGGCGGGGAACGGCAACGGCTGGCCATTGCGCGTGCGATTCTGCGCGATCCACCGATCCTGATCTTGGATGAGGCGACCTCCGCTTTGGATACGGAGTCCGAGCGGATCGTTCAATTGGCCCTTGCCAACCTGATGAAGAACAGAACGACGTTAGTGATTGCCCACCGGCTGTCGACCATCCAGAACGCGGATCGCATTGTCGTGATGGAGCGTGGGACGACCGTCGAGTCTGGATCGCACGAGGAACTGCTGCAGCGGGGAGGCGTCTACAAGCGGCTCCATGCCATGCAGTTCCAGGACCCAGGAATTGGCACATTGACGATTGAGTGATTGATCCATTGACTGATTAGACAATGATTCAATGAACCAATGATTCAATGGGAAAATTCTTGCTGAATTGGCTTAAACTCACGGTGCTTCCTCCGATCGGAGCCGGCGTGATCCGTTTGCTCCGCCTGACGATGAAGATCGAGATGAAGGATGAAGAGCGGGTGGACGTTCTCTATCGTCAGGGGAAGCACATCATTCTCGCATTTTGGCATGCCCACCAGCTCATGATCCCCATCGGCTACCGTGGAGTGGGGGCACATGTGTTGATTAGCCGGCATCGGGACGGCGAACTGATTGCCCGCATCATCTCCCGGTTCGGACATCGAGCGGTTCGGGGATCGAGTACCAGAGGCGGGGCTCTGGCGCTGCGGGAATTGATCCGGCTCGGGCGGTCCGGTGTGGATCTCGTCGTCACGCCCGATGGGCCGAAGGGGCCACGTCAGATCGCGAAGCTCGGAGTGGTTCAGTTGGCGAAAGCGACGGGGCTGCCGATTGTCCCACTGGCCTTCAGCTGCTCAAAAAAAAAGTCTTCGCGAGCTGGGATCGCTTCATGGTCCCGTACCCGTTCTCGCGGGGGCTGTTTTGGTGGGGGGAGCCGCTGTGGGTGCCGTCCGATGCCGATGAGGCCCGACTGGAAGCGACGCGTGCTGAGCTTGAAGCTTCGTTGAATCAACTGACGGTACAGGCCGACGCAACCGTCTCTTCCTCATGCCGTCCATGTGGCACGTCCTCTATAATGCTCTCCTGATTCTTGTGTCGCCGCTGATTGCGGGCATCCTGCTGGCAAAGAAGCGCTGTCGCCGCGGGTTTTGGCAACGGATGGGGTTCGGTTGGCAGCGAGCCGACCTATGCGTGGGGCCTGGTCGCAACCCGCTGGTCTGGATCCATGCGGTCTCACTGGGCGAGGTGGTGGCGGTGGCGCCGCTCGTCCGGCAACTGTCCGTACTTCATCCGGACCTCCAGTTGGCGGTGTCGACGGTGACGGAAACCGGACGTGAGGCGGTGCAACAGCGGCTGGCAGGCATTGCCCACCATTGCTACGCGCCGCTGGATTTCCCCTGGGCGGTGTCGGCTGCGGTCCACGCGCTCCGCCCTGCCTTGTACCTCTTCGTCGAGACAGAGCTGTGGCCGAATGTGCTGCGGACGTTGTCGGAACGCGGTGTGCCGACGATCATGATCAACGGGCGGATCTCCTCGCGTTCTTTCAGCCGTCAGAACCTTCCCGTGGTCCGGTCGTTCTATCGCTGGATGTTGCAGAGCGTCTCCTGCTGTCTCGTGCAATCGGACAGGGATGGTGAGCGATTGGTGGCATTGGGGGCGGAGCCGGCCAAAGTTCGCCGAACCGGCAACATCAAGTTCGATCAGCCGCTGCCGGATGCGCCGGCGCATGGCCGGCCGCTTTCCCGTGCAGATCTCGGCCTGGCCGACCAGGATGAGCTGGTGGTGGCGGGCAGCACCCATATGGGTGAAGAGGAGCAACTGCTCGCGTGTTACCAGACCCTGTCCCGGGAGTTTCCATCGCTTGTCCTGTTAATGGCGCCGCGTCATATCGAACGCGTGACGCAGGTCGAGGAGATGATACGAGCGAACGGGCTGCCTGTGTGGCGGAGAAGTCTGATGGGCCGCGCATCCGCGTCTTTGCGCGTATCAGGCCCCCGCGTGATCCTGTTGGATACGAGAGGGGAACTGGCGACGGTGTACCGATTCGCGACGGTGGCGTTTGTGGGCGGTTCGCTCGTCCCGGTCGGCGGGCACAATCTGCTCGAGCCGGCGGTGTGGGGTAAGCCGGTCTTCTTCGGGCCATACACGGACCACTGCGCAGAAGTCGCGGGATTGTTGCTGCAAGCGGGAGGAGGGCGGCAAGTATCCGATGTGACGCAGTTGGTGGCCGCGATGTCGGAACTCCTCCGTGATCGTACGCGTCTTCAGTTTGTCGGGGATGCAGCACGCGCGATGGTGCGTGACAATCAAGGCGCGCTCCAACGGAGTCTCGAGGTCGTGGAGGCGTTTCTTGCACCCGCCGCCGCATCTTCCGGCATGGAGACACTGCAGCTCGGCCTCATCGCAGGACGGTGATCTCTTCTACGGTGATCTTTTCTGATGGAAAACCAGACCGCATCGATGCGTTGGTGGCTGTGGTGGGCGGCGTTTCCCTATGGCCTGGCTTCCCGTCTGCGTACGGGTCTGTATCGACGAGGTTGGTTGACCACCAGGCGGTTGCCTTGCCGGGTCGTCAGCGTTGGTAATCTCACGGTAGGTGGAACGGGAAAAACTCCTGTCGTGATTTGCTTGGCTGAATGGCTGCTCTCGCAAGGGAAGCGCGTTGGCGTGTTGAGCCGGGGCTATCGCCGGCAAAGCCGCGCTCCTCGGCTGCTTGTGTCCGATGGCCGGCGTCTATTGGCCGGTCCGTCAGAGGCGGGGGATGAGCCCTACCTGATCGCCAAGCGATGCCCACGGGCGGTGGTGGCGGTCGGCGCGGATCGGTACGAGCTCGGTCGGTGGGTGTTGGAGCGGTTCCCGATCGATTGCTTTCTGCTCGACGATGGGTTTCAGCATGTAGCGTTGCATCGGGATGTCAACCTGTTGCTCATCGATGCCACCGACCGCACTGGTCTGAAGGCCATGTTTCCGGTGGGCCGTTTGCGGGAGCCGCTGTCGGCGGCCGCACGCGCCACCGCCGTACTCCTCACGCGCGCTGAATCGCAGGAGGTGCGACACCGTACCATGGCTCTGCTCAAGTCGAGTGGAAGCACGTGCGAGGAGCCCATCTTCGTGACGTTGAAGCCCGAAGCGTTCATCAGGGTACAGACTGGGGAGCGGGCACCTCTCCAGCAACTCGCTGGAATCTCTGTGTTGGTCTTCAGCGGCATTGCCAACCCGGCATCTTTTCGTCAAGGTGTCGAGGATCTTGCGGTGAAGGTCGTGGAAGAAATTCGCTTCCGGGATCATTACCACTACCGGCCGGAGGATATGACACGGCTGCGCGAGGCAGCAAGAAGAGCGGGGGCCACTGCGCTGGTGACCACGGAGAAAGATGCTGTGAAAGTTGCACCGCTTCTGGACCAGCACGATGTGTGTTGGGCGGTTCGATTGGGCACGGCGTTGTCGGTGGGAGACCAGGGGCTTGAGGGTCTCTTGCTTTCCCGTTCGGCATCACGTGGTCAGGTGATTTGTGCGTCATAAGCCTGTTCGGCGTCTCGTGATTAGAGGGCCGAATTGGATCGGCGACGCGGTGATGAGCGAGCCCGCGCTCGCCGCGTTGCGCCGGCTCTGTCCTCAGGCTGAGATTACCCTCTTGGTCAAGCCGGCCATTGCGGAGCTGTTCGGCCGGCATCCGGCGGTCGATCGTCTGTTGGTGTACGACGACCGGGGCCGTCACGCCGGTCTCACCGGGAAATGGACGCTCGCCGGAGTCCTGCGGCGCCATCGGTTCGACCTGGCGATGCTGTTTCAGAATGCCTTCGAGGCGGCGCTGCTCGCCTTCCTGGCCGGCGTCCCACGGCGATACGGCTATGCGACCGATGGCCGTTCGTTTCTGCTGACCGATCCGATAGCTGTGCCGAACCGTCAGCAACTCCATCATCAGGTCCACTATTATCGGCAATTGTTGACCGGGCTTGGAAGTAGCGGCTCTGTCCCGGCTCCGCGACTCTATCTATCGAAGGAAGAACGGGACGCTGTGGACCGTCGGCTGTCGGCGGCGGGGATCGCATCGGGGGAGTTCATCATCGGTGTGAATCCCGGTTCGACCTATGGCGGGGCCAAGCGTTGGCCCGCCGAGCGGTTCGCGCAGACCGCGAATCGCTTAGTTGCTTATTGCCGCCGGGCGTTCGCTGTCTCCGCGCGCGTCGTCATCGTCGGCGCCCGTGGGGAGGAAGAGCTGGGACAGACCATCGCAGGAGCGATCGAGGAAAGAGCCCTGGTGCTATCGGGGCAGACAACCGTACGCGAACTCATGGCCGTAACGGAGCGCTGCGGGATCTTTCTGACAAACGATACCGGCCCAATGCACATAGCCGCGGCGTTCAACGTGCCGGTGGTGTCGATCTTCGGCCCGACCGATTGGCGGATGACGTCTCCCTTCGGGGAAGAGCATCGGCTCATCCGCCAACCTGTCGACTGTGCGCCCTGCCTGTTGCGCGAATGTCCGATCGACCACCGGTGTATGACTCGCGTCACCGTCGATCAAGTCTACGAAGCGGCGGTTCGCATAATGGAAACAGGAGTGAAAGGTTCGATGTGCGAGGTTCGAAGTTGTTCGGGGAAGGTCGAGGGCGGGGATGCGGCATCTCCTCACGCGTCACGCGTCACGTCCCACGCGCCGCTTGCCGGTGTTACTGTGTTTCTCGACCGGGACGGTACGCTCAATACCGACACTGGTTATATCGCCACCCCGTCGGGTTTCGAACTTCTGCCGGGTGTCGGCACGGCGTTAGCTCGGCTCAAGCAGGCGGGGGCTCGTCTGGTCGTAGTCACGAATCAATCAGGAGTTGCGCGGGGCAAGTTCACGCTCAAGGATCTCGAACTGATTCACGCCAAGCTCAGGACGTTGCTGGAGGCGGAAGGCGTCTCGCTCGATGCCATGTATTTCTGTCCGCACCACCCCGATGATCAGTGCCTCTGCCGCAAGCCGGGGACGGCCATGGTCAAGCGCGCGGCGGCGGATCTCGGATTGGATCTGTCGCGTGCCTATGTGGTCGGAGATCAAAGCCGTGATATCGAACTGGCCGGGCGGATCGGGGCCAGGAGCATCCTGGTCACGACGGGGCCTGCGAGCCAAGAGGCGGTGACAGCGCTGCGTGGGAGTGGGATAGAACCGGACACGGTCGTTCCCTCGCTCTCGGACGCGGTAGAGTGGATCGTGCGCGATGCTGAAAGCCGTCAGCCAGGATTGAAAGATACAAAGGATGGCATCGACATTTCCTCCTCGCTGAAAGCTGATGGCTGAAAGCCGATAGCTCACACATGCCCGATTTCCATCGCATTCTCCTCATTAAACCCAGCTCGCTGGGCGACATCGTGCACACGCTCCCGACCGTCGCCTTACTCCGGGTCGCTTTCCCTCAGGCGCATCTCGCCTGGCTGGTGAAACGGGAATGGGCCGGCCTCGTCGAGCGGGTTGAAGGCGTGGATCGTGTCTGGCCGGTTGATCCGGGCTTCGCGGGATGGCTCGCCCATGTTCCTGCGCTACGCGCGGAGCGGTTTGATCTGGTGGTCGATCTGCAAGGGCTCCTGCGAAGTGGTCTCATGGCGTGGCTGAGTGGCTGTTCGACGAGGATCGGATTTGCGAACGGGCGCGAAGGCAGCCCGCTGCTCTATTCACAGCGGGTGGCGGTGCCCACACCAGACATGCACGCGGTCGATCGGTATCGTCTCGTTGCTGCGGCCCTCGGCGCTTCGGCGGGACGCACGCCGGAATTTCGATTCCGATCGTTGCCGGGCGATGAAGAGCAGGTTCATGCATTGCTTCGCCGTCACGGTCTCTCACCGAGCACTCCATGGATTGCCATGAACGTATCGGCCCGTTGGCCGACGAAACGCTGGCCGCCTGAGTATTTCGCGCAAACGGCGGACCGGCTTCAACAAGACGGAGCCGGCCCGGTGGTCCTGTGTGGTGGTCCCGGCGATCGAGTCGATGCGGAAACTGTGAAACAATCGATGCGCACACAACCAGTGGATGTGACAGGGGAGACGCCGGTCGGATTGCTGCCTACTCTCCTCAAGTGTGCCGCTGTGTTGGTGACGAACGATTCCGGCCCCATGCACGTTGCGGCGGCGGTCGGGACGCCGGTTGTCTCAGTCTTCGGGCCGACAAGTCCGGTACGCACCGGACCCTATGGAACGGGTCATGTGGTGCTGACTCACAACGTTCCTTGCCGACCCTGTTACAGTCGAGAGTGTCAGAACGTCACGCGCCTGGAATGTCTCACCGGTCTCTCGCCCGATCGAGTAATCGAAGCCGTCCGTGAACGTCTGGCTGTGATATCATCCTGCCGGCCGTCGTGAAGATTCTTATTGCAGAATCCAGCACGACCGTGGGGGGGGCAAGAGCTGGCAGTGGTGCTCCATGCTGAAGGACCGGTGAAGCGAGGACATGCTCTCCGATTGATCATGGAACCGAGGCGTTCGATGGAAAGGGCCATGCGGCCCGCCGTCCTTGTTTCATCTGCGACTGCCGCAACGCTGGAATGTTTGAAGGCCATCGCGCCTGAGCTGGTGTAGCAAGAGGTCGCCGCGGTGCTGCAAGGCAGGGGGATTACCAAGTCAGTGAGTTCATTGTTTCGGGGAGAGAGTCATGCCTGAGAACCTGTGGCAGGACATCGTCAAGCGATTCAAACGGGAGGTCGAGGGGCTGTATGGTGAGAATCTGGAACAGATCATCTTGTTCGGATCGCGAGCACGGGGTGACTGGGAAGGCGCATCCGATGTTGATCTTCTGGTGGTGTTACGAGACATGGACGATTTCTGGGCTGAACTACGGAGGCTGGAAGCCATCGCGTACCAAGTCTCGTTTGGAGACGGCCATCCCATCGTGTTGTCCGTGATTCCGATCAGGGCGAGAGAGTTTGCCGGTCAAGACTCCGCGTTTGTGAAGAATCTCCGGAAAGAAGGCAGCGCTGTCCTATGACCGAAGGAGTCAGGCGGTTGGTTGAGAAGGCGGAGCGCAGTCTGAAAGCCGCTCAGCGGAACTTTGAGGAAGGGGACTATGATTTCTGCGCCTCACGGGCCTATTACGCGATGTTCTATGTGGTGGAAGGGGTCTTGTTGGCCAAGGGATTGACCTTCTCGAAACACAGCGGCGTCATCGCGGGTTTTTGGGAACATTTTGTCAAGACGGGGGTGTTTCCCCAAGAACTTCATCAACTGTTTCATGCTGGGTTCACGGACCGTAATGTAGGAGACTACGACTATCTCGTTGATTTTCCCAGAGAGGAGGCTGAACGGATGCTCGCTCATGCGGGAAGAATTGTGCGGATGGTCAGGGGATACCTGGAATCCCAAGGCTATCTGTAAGTGGCGCCGGCTGAAATGTCCATCTGGCCTTGTCTTTCTCAAGTCCTGGCTGACCTCCAAGTGTGGAAGGCCGTCAGGCAGACGCATGAACATCGGTGAAGATCTTCGTCTCAGAATCCAGCACGACGGTGGGTGGCCAGGAGCTGGCGGTGGCGCTTCATGCCGAAGCGCCTGCTGAAACGGGGCCATGAGCTGCGCCTGATCGTCGAACCGGAAAGCCCGATCTGCGAGATGGCGCGCAGCAAGGGCATACCGGTGGAGACGGTGTGGATGGGGCGATCGCACTATCCGACCGCCATTCAGACGTTCAGGAGCTTGATTCGGCGATTCCGGCCCCATGCACGTTGCGGCGGCGGTCGGGACGCCGGTTGTCTCAGTCTTCGGGCCGACAAGTCCGGTACGCACCGGACCCTATGGAACGGGTCATGTGGTGCTGACTCACAACGTTCCTTGCCGACCCTGTTACAGTCGGCGGTGTCTGAACTCACTCGAGCGGGAATGTTTGGTGAGTATTACCCCAGGCAAGGTTGTCGAAGCGGTTCTGGAGCAACTGACTCATCGGTTGGCGCACCGATGAAGATCGTGCTGGTCAGACCTGACGGGATCGGTGACGAAATCCTGTGTCTGCCGGTGGCCTCAGCGCTCCGCCAGTCGATGCCGGGAGTACACATTGCCTTTCTCTCCAGCGAGTACGCGGCTCCGATTTTTGATCATCACCCTGATATCGACGTAGTGCTGACGGTCACAGATCAAGACTCGTTCGGAGAGTTGGTCTCGCTGTTTAAACGAGGTTTCGACGCGGCGGTGTTTCTCAAGCCGTTCCGCCGCCTGATGATCGCCGCCTGGGCCGCGCGCGTGCCGATCCGAGTGGCGACCGGCTATCGGTGGTATAGCCTGTTCGCAAATACACGGGTGTATGAGCACCGGCACGATTTCTCGAAGCATGAGAGCGAATACAACCTTGGTATGTTGAAGGGGTTGGGACTGGACCCTGGTCCTGTGGTCAGACCGGCGCTGGTTCTCACCAATCATGAGCGTCAGTGGGCGCGGGAACAGCTCGCTGGTCTGCCAAAACCGACGGTGGTGCTACATCCGGGTGGGTTTGCGGCTCGTCGTTGGCGGTCGGCGCGGTATCATGATCTGGCCCATGCGCTGACAGGTTGCGGAATCGGCGTGATCCTCACGGGAAGCCGAGCAGAAGGTGAACGGTTTCGGTCTGAGGTGCTTCAGAATGGGAGGTGGCAACCGGAGGTGCTGGATCTCATGGGACAATTAACGATCCGGCAACTGCTGGCCGTGATCGGCGCCAGTCAGGCCGTGGTTTCTGGAGCGACAGGGCCGGCGCATATTGCCGCAGCGCTGGGCGTGTCGAACATCAGCCTGTTCGATCCACGGCGTAACAATCTCCCGGTGCGATGGCAGCCGTTAGGTGCAGGGTATGTATTGCGGCCAGATGTGCCAACGTGCGAAAAATGCGTGTATGAAGCTTGCCCCTATTGGGACTGTCTGGATCGTCTCACGGTCGATGCAGTGCTAGGTCTGGTTCAAGAGGTTGTCGCCCGGGCAAGACCACTCACGGTACTGCATGTCTAAACTCTCTGTCTATGTGATTGCCTACAACGATGAGCCGAACATGCGCGCGTGCCTGGAGTCCGTCAAGTGGGCGGATGAACTCGTGGTGGTCGATTCCCATAGCACCGATGGAACCGAACGGATCAGCCGTGAGTTCACGGACAAGGTGTACCAGGTTGACTTCCACGGCTTCGGTCGGCTACGAAACGAGGCGGTCTCCCTCACGTCCCATGACTGGGTCTTCAGTCTCGATACGGATGAACGAGCGACGCCGGAATTGCGAGATGAGATACAACGCCTGTTAGCCGGTGGACCGCAGGCCGAGGCCTATTTCGTCCCGCGCAAGAATTACTTTCTGGGCCGCTGGATCAAACATTGCGGGTGGTATCCGGATTATCGACAACCGCAGCTCTTCCGTAAAGGCCGGATGCGGTATCGGGAAGAACTCGTGCACGAAGGGTTCGATCTCGATGGACGGATCGGGTATCTGAAGGCAGCGGCGTTGCAGTATCCCTTCAGGGACATCGATCATTACCTCGCCAAGCAAGACCGCTACTCCGATCTGATGGCGCGACGGATGGTGGAGCAGGGACGCCGGTTTCATCCGCACCAACTTGTCTCGCACCCGCTCTTTACTTTCTTCAAGATGTACCTGGGCCGTGCCGGCTGTCTTGACGGCGTACCGGGCTTGATTCTTTCGGGGCTCTATGCCTATTACACGTTCATCAAATATGCCAAACTTTGGGAGCAGAACGCCCATAGGGAGGGGCGAGAGAAGCGGGTAGGCCGAGAGAAAGGACGGTGAGAGGAGGGCTTCATGGGACCCCAATCGAAAAAGCGGGCTGGTGTGAGATACACCTGGCAGGACTACATGACCTGGCCGGATGAAGAACGCTGGGAGGTCATTGACGGGGAAGCCTATGACATGACGCCCTCGCCGACGCCGAGGCATCAGATTCTTGCCGGAAACTTCTACCGCAAACTAGCGGACAGGCTGGCGGGCAAGCCATGTCGAGTCTTTATCGCCCCCCTTGATGTCTACCTGGACGACTATAATTTCATCCAGCCGGATGTGCTGGTGGTCTGCGATCAGCGGAAGATTCAGGACCGGATCTATGGCGCGCCTGATGTGGTCATTGAAGTGCTCTCCCCGAGCACCGCGCTCAAGGATAAGCGCGAGAAGAAACGACTCTATGAGCGATTCGGGGTGAAGGAATACATCATTGTCCATCCCGACGAGATGCTCGTTGAGCGGTATTGGCTGGAAGATGGCGTGCTGAAGGGGCCGGACATTGTTGGTGCCACCGAGACGCTGGCTTTGCGGTCGTTGGAGGGAGTCGAGATTCTCCTGTGCGATGTGTTCGAGGTGCCACCGCCTGAACCTCAGAAGGAGAAGGACGGCGAAGCATGAAGGTCAGCGGGTTTACCTTTTGCCGGAATGCGGTGAAGTATGACTACCCGGTGGTGGAGTCTATCCGCTCGATTCTTCCCGTCGTCGACGAGTTCATCGTCAATGTCGGTCGTTGCGAGGATGGCACGCACGAACTTATTCGGTCGATCGGCGATCCGAAGATCCGCATTGTGGAATCGATCTGGGACGACAGCCTCCGCAAGGACGGGCTCATCTATGCGCAGCAGACCAACATCGCCTTGTCCCACTGTACAGGGGATTGGGCGTTCTACATTCAAGCCGATGAGGTCATCCACGAGGAGGATTTGCCGGTCATCCAGGAGGCGATGCGCCGTCATTTTGGCAATCCCGAGGTGAAAGGGCTCTTGTTCAGGTATCTGCACTTTATCGCGGACTATTGGTCGACAAATCCCTGGTTCTACCACAAAGCTGTGCGGATCATTCGGAACAACGGTGAGGCAGAGTCCTGCGGCGACGCCGTGGGGTTCCATCTCAAGGCGACGCAGCAGTACCTCCAGAGCGGACCGAAGGAATGGATTGCTCCATCGAACGGGCGCGTCTTTCACTATGGGTGGGTGAAGGACCCCAAAACGATGACGGAAAAAAAACGGGAGCAAGTGGCGGTCTATCATGGAGGGGGCCATATTCCTGCCGCAGAGGCCAAGCAACTGGCGCACGACAGTTTTCAGTTTGAAGACTATGCCATGTTGAAAGAGTTCGGTGGATCGCACCCGGCGGTGATGGCGGATCGTCTCCGATCCTCCCGGCGCTGGGCATCCCGCCGCAATCGCTGGCTGAATCTCCAGTTCTATCGGGAAGTCCTTCGACGCGGGTTTCGGGGATAACATGAACGGTCGGCCGAGCGTCACATCATGCTGAGTGTCATCGTCGCCGTGCACAATCAATTGGGGCACAACCAACTCTTTCTAGAGGGGATACAGCGCTATACGACCGGCCCATACGAAGTGATCGTGATCGACAATCACTCGACGGACGGGTCGGCTGAGTTCTTTGAGGCGAATGGGTGCCGGGTGATTCGAAACGATCGAAACCTCTGCTACCCGGAATCGATGAATCTCGGTTCCAACTTGGCGAGCGGAGAGTTTCTCTGCCATATCAATAACGATTTGTACGTTGCGCCGAACTGGAACGGATTCTTGATCGAAGCGATGGAGTGCCATCGCCTCGATGCCGCGTCGCCGCTGGGGCTGGAAATGATGCCGACTGCTTCCTTGACCGATTGGATGCAGGGGCGCTGGGCGGCGATCGGACAAGGGCGGCTCTCCAGTGGGAAAGGCATCGACCAGCTACGAACGATGATTCAGGCGATGTATGGCGACTGGGAACGCTATTGCGGGGAGGCATACCGAGCGTTTGCCGGAACGATGTTCGACGGCATCGTCGGGTCCTGTGTCATGATCAGGCGATCGACCTATGATGTACTCGGCGGTTTGGACGAACGGATTCAGTCCGCTGACTGGGACCTGTACTACACCTTGCGCAAGCGCGAACAGGTAGTCGGGGATATGAAACGATGCATGGTTGTAGGGGCGTCGTTCGTGCATCATTTCATCCGGGCAACGATGAAGAGTAAGCGGGAGCCGTTTGCCTGCACCCATGAACGATTGACGATCGACCGGAAGTGGAGCCAGGCCGAACAGGCCGAGCTGTGGTGTAAGCCGGCGGAATTTGCCTCATCGTCCGCTGGGCTGCGATTCGCTCGGCGTGTGGTGAAGCCTGTGAAGAAATTGGTGCAGGAGCTGGATCGTGCCACCGCATGGCGCCGGCTCTGGATCAGCCCAGATCGCGTAGTCGGGCAGTACCGCCGGGAGTTTGAGCAGGCGGCGACGCTGCTGCCCGGTGGAGTGCCGTCATGACCAGTGTTTCCGGTCTGTCCACCGTGGCTTGCGTGGCGATCACCAAGAATGAGGAGCATAATCTTCCAGACTGTCGCCAGTTTGTCCATTGGGTTGACGAGGGTGCGGTAATTGATGCGGAGAGTAGTGACCATATGGCAGATTTGGCCCGAGGAGGTGGGGCGAAAGAAAGAAACCGTCGCAATGCCCGTAAGCTTACTCAGGCTTGCCTTCACACTGCCTCGCTCCTGGGAGACATTCAGCCGTTTAGCAGGGCACGGGGAATGATCATGCCTTGCTCAAGGGAAGTTTCCTGACAACATTTGCCTGAAGGAACCGATATGCATCAAACGATTTCTTGCGCGATTGTCGTGTTCAATGAAGAACGGAACATTCGCGAAGCTCTCGACTCGGTAGCATGGATGAATGAAATCATCGCAGTCGATTCCTATAGTACCGACAATACCGTTGAGATTTGTCGGGAGTTTACGCCGCATGTCTTTCAGCGCAAGTGGAATGGTTTTGGTGAACAAAAAAACTCCGCGATCGATCGAGCCACATCAGACTGGGTTTTTATTCTGGATGCCGATGAGCGAGTCAGTGACGATCTCCGTGCAGAAATCCAAAGCGTGTTAGAGACTTCCGGCCAAGCAGGTCCGGTGGCCTATTCGCTTCCGAGGAAGAATTATTATTATGGAAAGTGGATTCGGTGGGGAGGGGTGTACCCGGACTATCAGCTCAGATTGTTCCGACGTGGCGTCGGTAGGTTAGATGCCAGCGAGCCTCACAACCGGATTGTGTTTGAAGGACTGCACGGATATCTGACCCATGCGCTTGATCATTACACGGAACGGACGATCGAAGACCACTTCAAGAAGTTTAATAACTTTACGACATTAGCAGCGAGAGAGCGCGGGAAAACGAAGAAGACAGTTCGATGGACGGATCTGACAGTGCGTCCGCTGTTTACCTTTTGGAAGTATTATTTCAAAAGGCAGGGGTTTCGCGATGGCGTGCACGGACTCATTATCTGTGTATTCGCCAGCATGTACACCTTTGTGAAATATGCCAAGCTGTGGGATGCAACCAGGCAGGCCGATTCTCACCCGGACGCCAAGTAGTGGGCACACGAATTCTGTACGTGCATGGGATCGAAGCCATCGGTGGGGCGGAACGCGATCTGATCGCACTGCTACAGACACTCGATCGTCACAAGTGGGAGCCGCATGTAGTCTGTCCAGGAACGGGACCGTTTCGGGAGCAACTCCATGCGATTGCAGTTCCCACTCATGCGCTTAGCCTTCCCCCCTGGAGAAAACCCCTCGCTGTTCTTCAGCGCCGATCGGCGATTGGGCGTCTAGAGGTCCTCATGAATCAACTCGATCCAGCCATGATTCATGTGAACGACATCTGGTGGGTGCCCCATACCGTGAGGGCGATCGCGAACCGCACGTCCAATCCCTTGCCGATCGTGGCCCACGTGAGGCAGGAAATCGAGTCGGCGAAGGTGCGACGGTATCAGCTTAATCATGCAGAGGCCGTCATTGCGATCTCCCGGCAGATTGAACAGGCGCTGATTGCCGGCGGGGTTTCAGTAAAAAATGTCCGAACGCTTTACAGCGGCATCGATCTTTCCAAGAAACAATCCACGCATGATATCCAGGCTGTTCGTCAGAAGATCGGGCTTCCGAACGGAGCCGTCTTATTAGGTACCGTCGCCAATCTGTTTCCACGAAAAGGCTATGAGGTCATGCTTAGGGCTCTCCCGGCTATCGTCCATGCGGTTCCTATGGTGCATTACGTGATCGTGGGCAGTGACGATCACGACTATGCCGATCGATTGAAGCGGCTCGCGCAGGAACTAAAGATTGCCGATCGCGTGCATATTGTTGGCTTTCAAGACCCGGTTCAGCCGTTCTTGGCCGCCCTCGATCTGTATGTGCATCCGGCACTCATGGAGGGGTTTGGGATCGCGGTAGTCGAAGCGATGGCCATGGGCAAAGCTGTGGTGGCGACGACGACAGGAGGGCTTCCCGAAGTCGTAGCACAGGGAGAGACTGGCTTGCTTGTTCCTCCTGGCGATGTCCGATCATTGGCAGCAGCCGTGGTCTCGCTCCTGGAAGACAAGGCTCGGCGAGAGCAGATGGGCCGTAGCGGGAGCGCGCGTGCGCAGGAGCACTTTAGCCTCGATGCGTCCGTTGCGCAGGTGGAACAGCTATATGGTGAGGTACTGGGTATACAGAAGGGGCGAGGATGAGAATCGGTTTTGATGCCAATCCGATGGTGGGCGATCTGGGTGGGGTGGGATGGCATAGCTACCATCTGCTCCGTACGATGCTGGCACAGCAGGAAGGAATCGATTTTCTGGCCTATGCCAAACCGGGCACTGAGCGGCCTGACTCAGTGACGGCGTGGCCGGGTGTTGAGCGGCTCCAGTGGATGAACTCGAGCCGCTGGGGGATGGGGAAGCGGGGCTCTTCCGATCGGTTGGACCTCTACCATGGAACCAACTTTAGGATGCAGACAGTCGGGCGCTATGGCGGGCTCGTGACCATTCACGATCTTTGGCTGGATCGCCATCCTGAGTACTCGAAGAAGATGTTGGGCCAATGGCCGTCGTCGTTCAAGACGAGACAAACCGCGCTTCGAGCCAGAAAAGTCATCACGGTGTCCGAGTTTTCCGCTAGAGAACTCGTGGAACTCTATGGCTTGAAGCGCGAGCATATCAGGGTGATTCCTAATGGAGTGTCGGAGGACTTTGCGCCACGTCGGGACGACCAGGCGATGGCGGAGTTGCGGAAACGGATCGATCTGACGGCCGAACACTATGTCTTATTTATTGGAGGGGCTGACCCGCGCAAGAATCACCAGATATTTCTTGAAGCGGCGGAGATGGTCCGGAAGAAACTGGGGCCAAGAATGTTGGTCCTTGTCGGCTCGCCGATCCATCCGTTCGGGGACTATGAGAAAACGGCTCGAAGGCGCAGCTTAACGGAAAAGGTGCTCTGCCCGGGCCGGTTGTCCACGAGCGATCTGCAGTTGTTGTATTCCTCCGCCGATCTGTTCGTCTTCCCCTCGTTGTACGAAGGGTTTGGGATGCCCGTGTTGGAAGCGATGGCCTGTGGTGTACCGGTGGTGACCTCCAACACCACGGCATTGGCTGAAGTTGCCGGAGATGCCGCCCTGCTCGTCAATCCTCAGGATGTCCGAGCAATGGGTGAAACAATGGTCCGTGTGCTTGAAGATGAGTCATTGCGAGCGACGTTGAAGATCAAGGGATTGGACCGAGCGAAGCACTTTACCTGGCAAAGCTCCGCTGCTCAAACGATGACCCTCTACAAGGAACTCTGTGCCTGATGTGACGCTGCGGGCTTCCTCTCGATGGATTTGGACAACATCCTCGTCATCAAGTTGCGCTACATGGGGGACGTGTTGCTGGCGACCCCGACTCTTCATGCCCTCAAGGCTGCGTCTCCGCAGGGCCGGCTGACGGTAGCCGTCAATCGCGGGACGGAGGAGGTACTGCTCGGCAACCCAGATGTGGATGAGCTGTTGGTCCTGGACAAAGGCCCACTCACGACGCAATGGCGCTTTGTCTCTGATGTGCGGCAACGGCAATTCGATACAGTGGTGGACTTGACGGACGGGGACCGATCCGCGTTTCTGAGCTGGATGAGTGGAGCGCCTGTCCGGATCGGGTTCAATGAAGAGCATCGGTGGAGAGGGTTGTGCTACACGGAGGTGATCCGGCCCATGCCTGGCGTGGTGCACCGGATCGATCGCGATCTGGAAGCGCTCAAACCTCTGGGCGTGCCGGCGCAGTCGAACGTGCCTCAACTGTGGTTGACGCGAGAAGAGGAAAATGGCGCGGATCGGCTCTTGGATCGATTCGGCATTCAACGGTCGCAGCCGATCGTGGTGCTGCAGCCCGGCGCCCGGTACTGGTTCAAAGCCTGGCCTCCGGAGCGGTTCGCCGAACTCGCCGATCGTCTCACAGCTGACTATGGCTGCCAGATTCTTATCGGAGGAAGTCAACAGGACCTTGGGGTTGCACGACAGATACAAGAGGCAAGCAAGAGCACGCTCGTTGCGATGGCAGGGCAGGCCACACTCAAAGAGTTTGCGGCGATTGTGAAACGGGCCTCGCTATTCGTCGGCAACGATAGTGGAGCCATGCACATGGCGGCGGCACTGGGGGTTCCGCTGGTGGCGCTATTTGGGCCGTCCAATCCGGCCGAGTGGGGCCCCCGCGGCGCGCGCACGGAAGTGCTCTATAAAGGTCTTGATTGCCGGCGGTGTTTTCATCCGACTTGCCGTCGGGGGGAGCAGAGTTGTATGAGGCTGATCTCAGTGGGCGAGGTCTTCGAAGCGGCCAGGAAGCTCCTCGTCCGAGGTTCGGGGTTCGAGGTTCAGAAGCAGCCTCGGGCAGAGAACTTGGAGCCCGATCGAGCGAACTTCGAACGTCGGATATCGAATTGATGAACATATCCGTCTGCGAGTCTATTGCCGGAAGTCTTGGAGGCGAAGGATGGGCCTGATTCTCGATGTCGGTTGCGGGGCCAATAAGCACCCGGGAACTCTGGGAGTCGATCGGAGAAGACTGCCGGGGGTGGCTGTCGTCTGCGATTTCGAACAAGGACTTCCCTTTCGGGATGGCAGTGTGACCGCCGTGTATCTGCACCATATCGTTGAGCACATGCGCGACCTTATCGCGTTTATGGAGGACTTATATCGTATATGCGAGCCGGGGGCGAAGGTCTATGTGAGAACCCCCTATTATGCCTCTCGCGAGGCCTTTGTCGACCCCACCCATATGCGCTATATCACCGAGGCCACGTTTGAGTATTTCGATGACCCCAATTATTACGGGCTCAAGACGAATTTTAAAATTCGCTCCACTTATTACAAGATGCGAAAGCCGTTCAAGTTTTTCCCGGCCTATTTCCAAAAACGCTGCCGCCGATACCTGTGGAATGCCTGCATCGAAATGGACATATTGCTCGAAGCAGTCAAGCCTGCATATCCGACCGCCCAGGATAGGGTTACCTCATGCCACTAGTCAGCGTGGTCATCCCGGTGTATAACGGCGAACGATTTCTTCGGGAATCGCTGGAGAGCGTGTTCGCTCAAACGTTTCGTGATTATGAAGTGATCTGTGTAGACGACGGTTCCACAGACGGCTCGTTTCCCTTTCTCAAGCAATATGGTGAGCGGGTGAGAGTGGTTCAGCAGGCGAATGCAGGCCAGAGTGCGGCGCGCAATGCGGGGGTACGACTGGCAAGGGGGGAATACATCGCCTTTCTCGATCAGGATGATCGGTGGTATCCGTCCAAGCTCGAGCAGCAGGTTGCCGTACTACAGGCGGAGACCGATGTGGTGTTGGTGCACTGTAACTACGATATAGTGGATCGCGGAGGGCAAGTGCTGCAAGCGGGAGCAGCGCTCGCCGGCCGGGGATCGTCGCTTGCGTCGCCGCTCGGTCTCTTGATTGGAGAAGCACTGGTCTTTCCTTCGGCGATGTTGGCCCGACGCGATGTATTCCAACGAGTCGGTGGGTTCGATCCTGAACTCCGTGGCTTCGAGGATTTCGATCTCATTGCTCGGCTCAAACAGCATGGCCGCTTTGTCTTGCTGGACGAACCGGGGATGTCCTACAGGCTTCATGCAGGAGGATTCACGCGGGCAGGTGGAATTGGGGTCATTCGCAGTCGAGAGCGCTTTCTTATTCGAATGCGGGATCTCTATATGGGCGATCGAACCAAAGAAGCTCTCATCAAGCGGATGTTAGCCGACTGCTATTCGGATTGGGGCATGCATGAAGCGAGAGGCGGCAACCGACGCGAAGGACGAGAGAAGCTTATCCGTTCACTGCGGCAGAATCCCTGGAAGTTCCGTACCTATTCTCGGCTTGTACGAGTCACCATGTCGGGTTTGGTGCGCAATCGAAAGCAGGATGTCCAGAGGTCTAGGGAGCGTTAAGGGGCTGAACTCCCTAGTTTCTTTGGGTCATTGGGTTTGGTCTATGGTATTGTGGCGGCGGTGAAGCAGCAGTCAAGATAATCGGTCGCACAGTCGATTGTCTATAGTGGCTTACAGTACGGCTCTGTATCGTCGGATGTCATGGAGAGTGTGAGGGAACGATGAAAGGTGTCGTTCTTGCCGGCGGGTTGGGCACACGGCTGCTTCCCTTAACGAAGGTCACGAACAAACATCTCCTGCCGGTCTATGACCGGCCGATGATCTATTACCCGATTCAGACGTTGGTGAATGCGGGCATCCAAGAGATCATGTTGGTGACCGGTGGAAACAGTGCCGGAGATTTTCTCAAGCTCCTTGGCAACGGCAAAGAATTCGGCCTCAAGCATCTGGACTACACCTATCAGGAAGGGGAAGGAGGTATTGCCGACGCGCTCCGGCTGGCTGAACATTTCGCCGATGGCGATCCGATCTGCGTGGTGCTGGGCGACAATCTCATCGAGGGCAATATCGTCGGCGCGGCCCGATCGTTTCGGGATCAGAAAGTAGGCGCGAAGATTCTGTTGAAAGAAGTCAGCGACCCACAGCGATTCGGCGTGCCGGTGTTGGAGGGGAAGCGGGTGGTGCGGATCGAAGAGAAGCCAAAACAGCCGGCTTCGTCCTATGCCGTCACGGGGATTTACTTCTACGACGCGCAAGTCTTCCACATCATCAAGACTCTCAAGCCGTCCGGCCGTGGCGAACTGGAAATCACCGATGTGAACAATGCCTATATCCAGACCGGCCAATTGACGTGGGATGTTTTGGAAGGCTGGTGGACTGATGCCGGGACGGTCCAGTCGCTGTTTCTGGCGAACCAGTTGGTCGCGAACACCGGCGCGAATAAGGTGGAAAACTGAGTGCGAATTCTCGTAACCGGCGGGGCCGGGTTCATCGGTTCGCATCTGGTTCATCGGCTGCTCACGAACGGCCGGCACGACGTCGTCAATCTCGATGCCCTGCGCTATTCCGGCAACCCGGATAATCTGGCGGACCTGGGCGGGAACGGGCGGTACACGTTCGTCCACACCGACATCTGCGATGCCCCGACCGTGCGGCGCATCCTCCGCGACCGCCGGGTGGAGGCCGTCATCAATTGCGCGGCCGAGACGCATGTGGACCGGTCGATTCTCGATCCTGGGAGCTTCGCCAAAACGGATGTCGTGGGGACGGGTGTGTTGCTTGAAGAAGCGCGGCAGGCCGGCGTGCAACGCTTTCTCCAAGTGAGCACGGATGAGGTCTACGGGAGTGTCGAGACGGGGCATTCGAAGGAAGAGGACCCCTTAGCCCCGCGCAGCCCCTATTCGGCCAGCAAGGCCGGCGGCGACCTCCTGGCTCTGAGCTACTGGACGACCTATCGCTTCCCGGTCCTCGTGACGCGAGGCAGCAACACCTATGGGCCCAACCAGTATCCTGAAAAGTTTATTCCCCTGTTCGTCACCAACGCGATCGATGACCAGCCGCTGCCGCTGTATGGCGATGGCCGCTACCGGCGCGACTGGCTTGCGGTCGAGGATCATTGCGTCGGGATCGAGCATGTGCTGCATCATGGCCAGCCTGGCATGATCTACAATGTGGGTGGCGGGAACGAGAAAGAGAATCTGACGGTGGCCGAACTGATCCTCCAGCATCTAGACAAGCCCCGATCCTTGATGAGATTCGTGACGGACCGACCTGGACATGACCGTCGGTATGCAGTCGATTGCAGCAGACTCCGTGCTCTGGGCTGGGGGCCGCGGGTGTCGTTTGAAGAGGGTATCCGCGCGACGGTGGAGTGGTACCGCAAGAATGAATCCTGGTGGCGCAAGATCAAATCCGGCGAGTTCCGCGCCTATTACGAACAGATGTACGGGAAGCGACTCAAAGAAGGTTCGATGTTCGAGGTTCGAAGTTGAAAGTTAAAGAGCACTGGGCCGACCGACTTCGAACATCGAACCTAGAACCTCGAACTCTTCTAACGTTGAACATCGCACCTTGAACCCAGAACCTCGAACTTTGAGCCTCGAACGGCCATGAGAATTTTAATTACTGGGGCCAAGGGCCAGCTCGGAGCCGATCTGCAGCGTGTCCTTGCCGCGGAGACCCTCTTGCTCGCGGATCTGCCTGAGTTCGACCTCCGCAACGCCGACGTGGAAACCCGCGTGGTCGAGGCGAGGCCCGATGTCATTATCCATGCGGCTGCCTATACCGACGTCGAAGGAGCGGAGGTGGACCCTGCGCTAGCCATGGCGATTAACGCCGATGGAACCGAGCGGATTGCGAGAGGGGCGGCGCAGGTTGGTGCGCGGCTGATTTATATTTCTACGGACTTCGTCTTTGATGGCTTGAAGGGGGCTCCTTACTTAGAGCGCGATCCGCCGAATCCGTTGAGCGTGTATGGAAGATCGAAACTGGAAGGCGAACGTCGCGCGCTGGCCTACTGCCCCAATACCTTGGTGGTGCGGACGGCATGGCTCTATGGAGCGCACGGCAAGAACTTCGTCAAGACGATCATGCGACTAGCTACCGAGCGGCCCGAGTTGCGTGTGGTGGCCGATCAGCGTGGTTGCCCGACGAACGCCGCCGATCTCTCGCTCGCTCTCTCGAAGATGTTGACGCTGGACATCCGGGGGATCGTCCATGCCACGGGAACGGGCGACTGCACCTGGCATGAGTTCGCCTGCGCCATCGTGTCGGCGCTGGGGCGCCAGACGCCGGTGCATCCGATTACGACCGCTGAAGCCGGGCGGCTGGCCGCGCGTCCCGCCTATTCCGTCCTGGCGAACTGCGTGCTGAAGCAATTTGGGATTATGCTGCCGCACTGGAGAGATACACTGATTCAGTTTGTGCACGACCACGAGATCCACACACCAGTCCACGTGTGACGGGATCGGATTCGCGATTGCCGGAGCAAGAGTTTGCCCGGCTGCAAGCATTGCAGACTCCCTTCATCACGTATATCGAGCAAGAGGGGGGCTCCTTGGATGGAGCTCAATGGGAATTGATTCAGGTGAGGGGGGATGTGGGTTTGGCTTGTTGACGGATTGTGATGGCAAGAATTCAGAGAATTCGACGGGCAATTCTCGACCGCGCCTACTATCTTTCGTCCCACGCAGAAGAAGAGATGCTCGACGACGAATTGGCGCGTGATGACGTCGAACATGCCATACTGAATGGACGGATTGAGAAAACAATGTCGGAGGACATCCGAGGTGTCAGGTATCGCATCGAAGGACCGGCAAAAGACGGAAGGCCGGTTCATATGATCTGCAGATTCAAGGAGGACGCGAATCTTGTCATCATCACGGTCTATGCATTAACGGAGGAGCCATGATCTGCGAGTTCTGCGGAGGGGAAACCAGAAAAAAGAAAGTCAAGCGTCAGCACTGGCTGCAAGAGCGACTCTACATCGTGGAAAACGTAGAGGCGGAAGTCTGCAAAGAGTGTGGAGAGCGGTACTTTCATGCCAGGACCCTTGACAGCATTGACCGCTATCTTTCTACAGAACATGACGTAAAAGGACAGCTTCGTGTCGAAGTGGTCAGCATGGGATAGAGTGCTCATGTTGCGTCCAGGAATGACATTCGAAAAGGCGCCGGCCTGTCTGATCGGCGGCCCCTTTAGTGACTGAGAGAAGCAAGCTGATCGCTGACGGCTGAGAGCTGTTGTGAATATATGATTACTGATGTTTTGATTGTTGGCGCAGGGGTGGTCGGCGTGTCCATCGCCAGAGAACTGCGTCGTCGGCACCATGCACGAGTGATGATTATTGAGAAGGAGTCGGCGCCCGGTCTGCATGCCAGCGGGCGCAATAGCGGCGTGCTCCATGCCGGCGTCTATTACAAAGCCGGCACGTTGAAGGCGCGGTTGTGCGTCGAGGGCAACCGGCGCATGCGCGAGTATTGCCGGATGAAGGGGATCCCGCTGAACGAGAATGGAAAAGTCATCGTCGCGCGAAATGCTGCGGAACTGCCGCCTCTGCGCGAGCTGTATGCACGCTCGCAAGCGAACGGCGTTCGTGCGGACCTGATCGACGGTCAGGCCCTCAAGGACATCGAGCCCTGCGCGAACACCGTCGAGCAGGCGCTGTATGTGAAGGACACGGCTGTCGTGAATCCGCAACGCGTGATGATAGCGTTGGTGGCGGACGCGGTTCAGGAGGGGATCGAGTTTCGATTTGACTGTGCTTGGCGAGCGCGAGATGGGCAGGACGCTGCGACCACTTCCCAGGGGCGCATCGCCTACGGGCATCTCGTCAATTGCGCGGGATTGTTTGCAGATAAGATCGCCCATCAGTTCGACGTGGGGCGACAGTATCGTATCTTGCCGTTTCGCGGGCAGTTTTACCGGCTGAGACCGGAGTCGAAGGTCCAGGTACGGGGCAATATTTATCCTGTGCCTGATCTGAGGAATCCGTTCTTGGGTGTGCACTTCACCCGCCGGCCCGAGGGAGAAGTGACGGTGGGGCCCTCGGCGCTTCCCTTACTTGGACGGGAACAGTACCGGGGGCTTGCCGGGGCCAACGCGTCAGATGGTCTCGCCATGATCAGGTATTTACTGAGACTGTTCGGCAGAAACCGAGACCATTTTCGATCCATCGCCTGGAGGGAACTGGCAAAACTTTCGCGCTCCGGTTTTTATCGAGAAGCGGAGGGGTTGGCGGTGGGGTTTGAACGGGGCGATCTGCTTCTCGGCAAGGAGCCGGGAATTCGTGCTCAGTTGGTCGATACACGAACGGCCGAGCTGCTCAACGATTTTGTGATTGAGCCGGGGCCTCGGTCCACCCACGTCCTGAACGCCGTGTCTCCGGCGTTTACCTCATCGGCGCCGTTCGCAGAGTATGTCGTAGACATGATGAAATTGGAGCATGACGCCTGATGAGGCGTGATATGTGGGCTAGAGAGCGGAAGGATTCGGCGGTGAATCTTCACAGCGAACGAGCGATCCAGGAGGCGAATACCGGCCACGCCGGCATCTTGTTTGGTGGCAGAGCCGGGAAGAAGCCCGGTCCGAGAATCCCAGAGAGGATGAGCGGAATAGTCTGGACAGTTCAAAGATATGGACTGGTCCTATTCGCTTTCACGAGTTTCTTTCCGCGGTTGTCTCATCTCCAAGAATACCTATTTTTTCTCCTCCTCTTTATTGCACTTGGAACTGCCTGGGCAGAAAGAACACCGATGTGGGTTCGAACTCCCATCGATCGGCCTCTCTTGTCGTTTGTCGGCTGGGTGCTGGTGACTGTTCCCTTTGCCACGGATCCCGCCTACAGTTTTGCCGAGTGGCGAAAGCTCGTGGCTCATGCGTTGGTCTTCTATTGGGCGCTGTTGGTCTTCCGAGCGCATGAGCACGAGACGCTGTCACGCAGGGTCATGGGAGGAGTGGCGCTGGGAAGCACGGCTCTGAGCGTCTATGCGTTGGTTGAGTTTGTCTCGCGCGGCGGAACATGGATGGATCGATATGTCCGAGCCGGGGCACCCTCTTCCGACTATAATTGGCTCAGTACCTATATGGTGATGGCTATCCCCATGTTGGTCGCCGCATGCGTCATCAGCCGGTGGAGGTGGCAGCGAGCGGCCTATGCGAGCGCCGCTGTGCTGGCTGTCGTGGCTCAGACGGCGTCGTATACGCGGGCCGGCTGGCTCGGACTTGTTGCCGAGGGGGTCGCCTTCGCTCTCTTCGCGGGGCGTCGTCGTCTGCTCATTGCGGTCTTTGCGCTCACTCTGTTTGTGGCAGGCGGACTCGTCGTGGCGACGCAAGTCGGCTATCAGAAAGAAACGGTGGATCCATGGACACTCCACTCCCGGCTGGCGGTGTGGAAGCTTGGATTGGAGGAAATTGTCAAGCACCCGATTGTGGGTGTGGGGTACGGCAATGAGACGTTTGTGAAGGCGCATCCCGAGTACTCTTTAGAAGCTCAAAAGGGTCAAGACGTGAGGAGTATGGTGTTACCCGCTATGCACAATACGTTGTTCATGGTGGTCGTCGGCAGTGGGATTCCCGCTCTTGCGTTCTTTGTGTGGGTATTGATCAGCGCAGTCAAGAGGTTGATCGGGGAGGCGAATTCCGTGTCGGACCTCGAGACGAAAGGCCTGTTAATCGGAACCAGCGTAGTCGTTGTCGGATTTGCCGTACGAAACTGTTTCGACTACATGTTCGCCGGCAGTCTGGCTTGTCTGTTCTGGATACTGGTGGCCACAGGCCTAACCCAACAAGGCTTGCCTTCCTCGGAACGTGGCTGAAGACGATCCTGGACTTTTCCGTCCGATTGCGGTAGGAACCGCACAGCCGTTGTGTGCCATGTCCGTGATTTCCTTGCTGGTGACAGCCGCGCCTGGTAGGCAATGGTCACCTTAGATGATGCGAAAACGGTGGCGCAAGCCGTGGATCCGGTCTGCATCTCGTATTCGGATCCGTCGCAAGAGAGGGGCGGGGACGGGATCTCGACCTGCTGATTGTGGCCGAGGACCAAGCTGAGGATGCCGCCTCCCTCTTTCAGCGTGTGCACAAGCACTTGAAGTCGTTTTACAGCAGCTTCGCAATCGATCCGTTTGTGGTGTCGCGCTCCACTGTCAGACGCCATCTTCTCGATGGCAGCCCCTTTCTGAGAATGACTCAGCGACAAGGAAGGTGTCTCTAAAGGTGTCTCTATATGAAAGAATCCGCGAAGCAGTGGGTCAATGAACTCTTCCCAGGGTCGCGGTAATGTGGTGCCGATGCCCTCCCCTCATGGCAACATAGGTGCCGTTTCCCCGTAGGGGAGCGAGAGGGGGGAGCCAAGCCATAAAAAATGGATATGGCCAATACCTGCAGGAGCTCATAAGTGAGAAGACATAATGCCGGCAAGGACGCAACATCCTGCGGCTCAAAGGCTCTATTGACCAATAGAGCCGGTTTGATTTAGGCTGCTGACGCTCGTTCGCTTGACGGGGCGGCGGTCTGTATCAAGCCAATTGTTTCAGAGAAAGCGCCAATCCCCCAACCTGATCCGAAAAGAACCATGCAAGCGATGTATCTGTCTCACCCCACCTCTCTCGCTGCGCTGTTCACCAGCTTCTGGCGCAACCGCGAGCTTATCTGGCAGATGACCAAACGCGAAGTGGTTGGGCGGTATCGCGGGTCGATCATGGGGGTCGCGTGGTCGTTCTTCTACCCGATTCTGATGCTGGCCGTCTATACCTTTGTGTTTTCGGTCGCCTTCAAAACTCGGTGGGGAGCGGGCGGCGAGGAGAGCAAGGTGGCGTTCGCAATCATTCTGTTCGTGGGCATGGTTATCCACGGCCTGTTCGCGGAATGTGTCCAGCGGGCGCCGGGACTCATCCTCTCGAATGTGAATTTCGTCAAGAAAGTCGTCTTTCCACTTGAAATCCTGCCCTGGGTGTCACTCGCCACAGCATTGTTCCATGCGGCGATCAGCCTGTTGGTGTTGCTGGCCTTTGTGTTCCTTACGACGCTCCACATCGAGTGGTCGGTGGTCTTTCTGCCTCTGGTGATCTTGCCGCTGGTGCTCGCCACGATGGGCGCGGCCTGGTTTCTGGCCGCCATCGGGGTCTTTGTCCGCGACATCGGCCAGGCGATCGGGTTGCTCACGACCGTCATGATGTTCCTGGTGCCGGTCTTTTATCCGGTGTCGGCGCTGCCCAAAGAATACCAACTGTGGATTCACGCGAATCCGCTCACCTTCATCATCGAAGAGGCGCGTAATGTGCTGATCTGGGGGCGACTGCCGTACTGGCTGGGGTTGGGCATTGCCAGTGTCGCTGGCGTGCTTCTGGCCTGGGCCGGGTTCTGGTGGTTCCAAAAGACGCGCAAAGGATTCGCCGATGTCCTGTGATCATTTTCCAACAACGGCTGGGCTCTGACCTCCACAGCCATGGTTGTCGGTGGATGATGTTGGACTTCGCGAGGGAGGTGTATGGATAAGGAAACGAGAGAATTCCTAGAAAACAAGTTCGGCATCGTGGAGCAGCGATTGACCGCGATCGATGGGCGGCTGGATACGATGGACGAGCGGTTTACGCGTATCGATGAACGGTTCACCGGCATTGATGGCAAATTCGAAGATACCAGGCGATATTTCGGTGTACTGGCTGAGGGTCTCAGGAGTGAAATCCGACAAGTGGCCGAAGGCCATCAAATCCTCGTGGACGGCCAGGCCCGCATTGTGGAGAAGATAGAACACGTGGAGCGCGAATTGGGCGCCATGATCAAGTTTTCTTATGCCGAGCTTGATCGTCGCATCCGTGCTGTAGAATAGAAAATGCTCGCGTTAGAGACCCGCGTGGAGCGAATCGAAGCGGGGCAAGGCTGAGGGTGCCTAATGAGAAACCACATGGCAGCCAGGCGAGGGCGAGAAGCTGGAAGCTGCGATTTCAGCAAAACAATCATTCTCTTTGGATCGTTAGCAATCGTGAGGTGCATGAGGGAAGCGATGTCGATCTTGGCCATTCGATGAACGGAGCGATCCAATGTCTGATGTCTTGGTGAAGGAACGGCTGTTACGAGATCTGGAGGGGCTTCGAGCGCGGGTCGTGGAGTGCTTTCGTGATCTCCACCCGGAGCGGATCATCCTGTTTGGATCGGCAGCCCGCGGGGAGGTCGATCAATGGAGCGATGTGGACCTGATCGTGGTCATGCAGACGGAGAAACGCTTCCTCGACCGGTTGGAGGGGGCCTATCTCCGGTGGACCCTACCGGTTGCGGTGGATATTCTCGTGTATACGCCGGAGGAGTACCAAACGATGCTCGATGAAGAGAATCCGCTGGTGCGCGAGGCCATAACCCACGGGATTGTGCTGTATGAAAAATCCAGGGGTTGAAGCACGCCGGTGGTGGGAGCAGGCGCTGGATGATTTGGCCTTTGTCCGATGGGTGCAGGAAGAAGGCCGGTTCTTTGACAAGGGGTGCTTCATGGCCCAGCAGGCCGCAGAAAAGGCGATCAAGGCGTGCCATTACGCGCGCGGTGAACGGTTCGTGCCAGGCCATTCAACCTACGAATTGTATGAAGCGCTTGGGGCTAGCGAGGCTGGGCTGTCAAACCTGGCGGAAGCCTGCCGGCGGCTGGATCGGTTCTATATCCCGACCAGGTATCCGAATGGGCTTCCCGGTGGGGTGCCTGCAGGGATCTTTACTGCGGGGGATCTCGATCAGGCGGTCCGTGACGCGGCAACAGTCCTGGATGCGGCCGGAGCCTGTCTCAGGATACGCGGGGTGCTCAAGTAGAGCTGGCGCTTCAACGTATGACGCGTCACGGTCTTCATGGCGCCGGCGAACTTGTTCAACGGCCTGCAGTCGATGGATGACACGGCAATCACACAGCGGGAAGCGGAAATCAAGGCCATGCTCCGGCGGACGCTGCGCCAGGCGGCGCCGTTGTTGCAACATCATACGGTGGTCTTGTTCGGGTCCAGAGCGACGGGGAAGGCCAGGCCGCGCGCGGACTTCGATGTGGGTGTCTATGGCGCCGAGCCCCTTCCGCTCAAGGCGTTCTTCGACATCGAGGACATGTTCGACGCCCTCCCGACGCTCTACAAGATCGACTGGGTGGATTTGAATCGCGTGAATGAGGAGTTTCGTCGGCGCGCCATGGGGCATGTAGAGGTGCTCTATGAAGGCTAGTTCCTGGATGCGCTAGGACTTCGAGAATGCGCTCCAACAGCTCGAAGCGGCACTGAAGGTGCCGGCGGAGAATGATGTGATCAAGGCCGGCTGCATCCGGTATTTCGAGTTTACCTTTGAACTGGCCTGGAAAGCGGTGGAGGCCACCGCTCAGGAGATGGGGTTGCCGGAATGCACGTCACCGAAAGTTTGTTTCAAACAGGCCTTTGCGGGCAAATGGATCGACGACGAAGGGCCATGGCTCGATATGCTCGATGCGCGCAACAAGATGTCCCATACGTACCGCGCGCAGGATGCGGTCAAGGTGTATGAACGGTTGAACGGCTATCTGCCGGCGCTGAGGACGTTGTTGTGGAGCCTGCGGTCAGCGCAAGAGGCGTAGCGTGGAGTCAGCGCAGCGACGCCCGAGTGTCAATGGGGGAATCCGAGGTGAAACCACCTCCCCACACGTGGCCGACGACATCGCCATCCGCGCACGGTTCCCTCGCTCCCGCTTGGGGAGAGGAGAAGGTGAGGGGGCATTGCCAGAACAGGAGTTTCTAACTGAGCAGATGGACTGTGTCGACGAAGTACCGAGGGCAACTGGTTTAGTAAAAAAGGGTAGATAGACCGAGCGAATGTCACGGGTTGAATATGTGTTGCCTCTTGGGGAAAATGCACGGAAACGACATAGCCATGAGACAGTCGGAGGAACGGTTATCTCATTTGTCGTTCAGCTTGAAGCATTCATTGAGGAACAGTGGCGTCCGGTCCTTCGGTATGATTCGATGCACGGATTCGCGCATGTAGACTCGTATCGTCGATCGGGAGAATCGCGCAAGGAACTGCCACCGCTGTCGTTTGCCGAGGCCGTGACACTTGCGGACGAAGATATTCAGGAGCGGTGGGAAGAATATCAGGATCGTTTCCTCAGAGGAGAGTGGCCGTGAACGTGTACGAGAAAAAACAAGCGTTGCTCGTGACGGAATTCGACCGTTATGTCATGGAGCACCCTGAGTTTGCTGCGCAGATCCCTTCTGGCGCACAGGTTGTCATTCAGGTTGAAGGGGATGAGGCCTTCAACGCCTGGGCAACCGAGTTAGCCAAGCGGCAGCGAGAACAGTGGCAAGCAGTGGTCTACGTGCATGTGAAGGGGTTAAAACCGGTGCATTCCAGGCTCGAAGAACCGGTCATCCAAGGGATTGCCTCATGACATTCACGCGAGAGTTTATTGGCTGCTCATCAACCTGCTCACCTTCGTGATCGAACAATCGGAAGAGGTCCGGATTTGGGGAAGGGTGCTGGACCGGGCTGGTCTTGGTGTGTACACTCTGGCGAGCCTGGCCATGGCGTAGGCCGGCTTCTGGTTGGTTCAAACAACCGTAAAGGATTCGCAGATGTCCTGTGATGCCATCGTCACTCGCGAAACGGCGTACGTATCGGGCAGCCAGCATCAGGATACTGTTATTGTGGAGGCAACCGTTGCCTCCTCGGTGTAACAAATTTAAAACGAGGACAATGACGCCGTGGCTACAGGAGTTGACATAGGAAACCTCATCGTTCGAACGCCGGAGATACGTGGTGGACGCCCACGGATTGCAGGGACCGGGATCACGGTACGGCGCATCGTCGGCTGGTACAAGCTAGGGTTGACCCCGGAGGAGATCGTCGCTGAGATTCCACACTTAACCTTGGCACAGGCTTACGCTGCCTTGACGTACTATCATGCGAATCGGGAGGAGATAGAACAGGACATCGCCGAAGAAGAAGCGGTGGATGAACAGTTGGAGCAACAACATGGCAAGGGCCGTTCCTGACAGCGATGACGATTCGTCTCTATGTGGATGAGGATTCCATGCGGAGTGCTCTTGTCAGGGCACTCCGGGCTCGAGGTGTGGATATACTCACCGCCCTGGAGGCAGGAATGATTGAGCGTTCGGATGAAGAGCATCTGGGCTATGCAACCACCCAGAGGCGTGTCTTGTATAGTTTCAATTGCAGGGATTTCTACCGCCTGCATACAGCGTTTCTCACACAAGGGAAATCCCACGCGGGGATCATTCTGGGGCGGCAACAGCAGTATTCAGTGGGTGAGCAGGTACGCCGTCTTCTGAAACTGATAACCACCAAGACGGCTGAGGACATGAAGAATCAAGTGGAATTTCTCGGCTCGTGGGCGTGATACCAAGCGCGAAATCATCAGCGGATGTTGCGAGCATGGCCATAGCTTGGGCTGGCTTCTGGTGGTTCCAAAAGACCCGCGAAGGATTCGCCGATGTCCTCTGAGAGCCTCGTGAAGGAATCCCCACTTCCCTCGATAGAGGGAGGCAGAGGTGAAACTCCATCGCCCCATGCGGGAGAGGGCCAGGGTGAGGGGGCAGGCAGCGACCTTGGCACATCGCGTTGGAACGACACGAAAAGCGACATCGCCATCCGTGTCCAAAATTTAAGCAAGTGCTACCACCTCTACGACCAGCCCCAGGATCGGCTCAAGCAATCCATCATGCCGCGCCTGCGCCGGCTGGGTGCTTCGCACCCACATCGCTCCAGCCACAAACGGCATACGCTAGAGTTGGTTAAGCGGACGACAAGACGCGCAGACACATGTCCTGAGTTGCGGATCCGCGAACGTGTGGAAGAATTATTTGGTTCAGTGAAGGCGATCGGCGGGCAACGCAAGACCCGCTTTCGTGATGTAGCATGCACCTGGTTCGGGATGTCTACGGCTTTTGTGATTCAGTCGCATGCTCACCGAAGGGGCCACGTTAGTCCCTGCTCTCTACCTAGGCTGTCATCCTCAGAGAACTGGATTCGTTTATCAGAAGTGGGTTTTTCAACACTAGGGTGGGCTGAAGCGATTTGACATTGATCAAAAGTAGGAGAAGGTTTCTTGTCAATTCCTGTTTGATTCTTGGGGGAGTGGTGTTTTCTTTACTATTGTTAGAAATAGTCGTTAGATTCCTGCCACGAATTTACTGAGGGTGTGCCAGGATTAGTTGAAAATTGACGAAGCGGCTGCCCTTGTGATGCAGTGCGGTGACCGTGGATCAGACAACCACCACCCCACATTCACGAAAGGAGCCGCTTCATGAGAACGATAGTCCGAATTGACAAACGAGGTTATGCTGAAGTCCGTTGAATTTTGAATGAGTGGCTCCCTCCGTGGAATACTCCACGGGAACGAGAACGAAAGGAGCCACCGATGAGACAAGACACGAGGCAACGGAAGCACGCCATGGCGGGATTGAGGGCGATCTCGGGTGAACAGCAGATGTTGGGGACCCTGGTCCGTGTGATCAACTCGGGCAAACAGGCGCTGGACGCGGTGATGCTGGAGATGGGACGCATGGTGGCCGAGAGCGTCA
>CAZKRM010000016.1:0-69347 GCA_964555285.1 uncultured Nitrospiraceae bacterium | reverse complement strand
CGGCAGGGGAATCAAATTTTCGACTTCAAAGGGGACGACCTGCTGGATCTTCGAGACGTCGCGGAACGGGAACGACAGGGTGCGGATCAACAAATCTTGGCAGGGAATGGCGGTGACGACGTCCTCGTGGTAGAACCCATGTCGCCAGAGAAAATGTCGGAGCACCTGGGCGACGCGCGCCTGATCCAGATCGTGATGATGGTGATAGGGGAGGGGCTGATGAAAATACTCGATCGATTCACGGCCGCTCAGCCTGCGCCTGAACCGGACGGCTTTGATCGCCGTCCGTCCGAGATCGAGTCCGACGCAATCCGCAATCATCATCACCCTACAGCGACACGGTGGGTTGAGCCAGCGACCCCGACACACGCACCGTGATAGGACCTGCCACCATCGGAATCCCGGCCGCCGCTAATCGCTGGACATAGCCTGCGCCCAGCGTGAGCACCAGCGAAAGTTCGACGTTCGTCTGAAGAGCCGAAGACCCCAGCGTCAGCTTGCCGGTACCCGCGAAGGAACCGTCCGGCCCCTCACCCTTGAAGGTGAGAATCCGACACTCGATGTGCTTACAACGAACCGTCGCCGTCGCCTTGGCAACGGTCAGAGTCGGCAAGGTGAGGGGCCCGAGGGGAAGCCGATCCACTACGACATTCTCGACGCGCGCGTCCCAGTTTCCCTCGCCGACCGGCTGGAGACGGCCGCCGGACGACCGTTGCCAGTGCTGCTCGACGGTCCCTTGCAACAGGCCTTGTGTCACGCCCTTGAGCTTCAACGTCCCCAGATCGACTCGCTCCATCCGTCCCGTCAACGACATCGAACCGCTCTCGCTCCACGAACTCATGGCCATCTTCGCCTCAACGAGTCCGGTTTCCGCCGAGACACGGCCCGGCAGCATCGCGGTCACATCCAGCCGTGGCTGTCCACCAAGCAGGCTCGGGACACTCACCGCCAGAGCGAGACGATCGGCCAGGATATCCCAGCCCCCCGGTTGGCCGATGGTCACGCGATGTCCCGTGAGCCCAAGCGGCCAACTGAGATGCCATTCCGCCGCGCCGACATGGAGACCGCTGCGCCTGCCGATCTCCGCGAGTACTCGATCCCGCAGCGCCTCGTACGGAAAGGTAAGCATCACACAGACGACCAGCGCCACACACATATAGAGCGCCCACAGCGTCACACGCAATGGCTGTGGCATTGATTGAATCGCCGCCTTCATGAAGACAACGCCGGAATCGTGACCCACTGCAATAATGTTTCCGGCTGTCGCATCGGCCGTTGGACGGTCAGCTCGATCATCACCGCGCGCGGCAACGTTCCTCGGAGCCGGCCATCCCACTGATCGACCCAGGTTTGCGCGGTCGCATCGTAGTAGCGCAGCTTGAAGCCGATCACGCCGTCCAGCAGCTCGATTTGCTCGATCGACTCATCGGTCAGACCGAACAGGTTTCGTCTGGCAAACCTCATCAGCCGGGTGCCTTCGCGAGTATAGACCACGTGGCCGATCTCGGTCTCGCGCGCGTTCATTCCGCTCCGTTCCTGCGCCGTGGACAGAAACGCCAAGGTATCGGCGGGCTGCCCACTCTGCTGGTTGCCCTGACCCATCCAGGGTACCGACGGCGATCGGTAGCCGGCCGACAACTCATTCGCCATGAATTGCAGGGTCGCCCGCATGAGCGACCCCCGGCCTTGATCCTCCCGAACGGTCTCGATCACCCGCATCGTGCCGGCGAACGCGCCGAAGACCATCGCCGAGATCGTCCCCAGAATCGCGACGACCAACAGGACTTCGATCAACGTGAACCCTGCCCGATCGCGAACCTTACAGCGTTTGAAAGACATAGGAGCTCACTTCGACCATATCCTCGGTTGCTCCTCTCGGCCACAACACTTGAATGCGGACTTCCCGCACGGCATCCAAGGGCGTCGGAGCGATGATCCGCTTCCATCGAAAGCCCGGCGCTCGATCGCCGGCGACACTCGTGATCGGCGCGCCCGGCGGCGCTGTCGTGAATTCCCCGCTGATCTCGCCGATCGGGAGCACAGGGGTGAGTTCCGCCTCCAGCAGTTTCTCCTTCGCCAGGAGCGTAGCGGTCATGATCGCGCGCGCCCGCACATGCAGGTCGATGTCCTGGTTCCGTAGCCCGAGCAGGACGGGGAGGGCGATGGCCAGAATCGCTACCGCGAACATCACCTCTAATAGGGTAAAGCCGTCCTCTCTCCGGAAACAGCCGAGGCGGGCTGCCGTTCGGAACCTGTAGGCGATCGATTGGATCGTCGTGTGGTTCATCTAACCGACCGAGAACGGGCCGAGCTATCAGGGAGTCGTCACGCTGACCTCGGAACAGCTACTTTCTCCAAAGCTGTTGTAAGATTTCACGGCGAAATAGTACTGGGTCTGGGGCTGGAGACCTGCTAGTGTATAAGTTGTATTGCTCCCGACATCGGTCGGCTGGCCGTTCCCGCAAACACCCGATGCCGTACCGTAATAGATCTTGTATTGAATGGGCACGGCCGAGAATCCAATTTCCCGATCCCAGATGAGGGGAACGCTGGGGTCCCAGGTCAGTGTGACGGTTCTAAATTGTGGCACTGGAGGGTCAGGGGGTGGAACCGGGGGTGGAACAGGGGGCGAGCTGGGAGGGGAGCTGGGGGGTGAGGGATTGTTAGATGTTGCCGGGGCAGACTCCGATGACCCTCCTCCACAGGCGGCGAGCAGACCGGCCCAAAAAAGAAGTAGGTAGAGCAAGGCAATTCGATTCAATGTCCCTCTCTCGTTCCTCATGCCGCAATCCCCTGTCCCACGATTTGCAAATCGCCCTCCGGCGAAGACCGCGAGGTCAGTGTCCCAAATGGTTGAAGCAGCAGCCGAACACGTTCCGGAATCGGCTCCGCCGGCTTTAGCTCCAACCGCTGTTCCCACAGGCGAATCTGCCCCGTCACCGGTCGAATCTGAATCGCCACGACGTTCTGCCCATCATCCACGAGATGAATCACCCCGGGTTCCATCCGTCCCGTCGGCAGTATCTGTAAATAACCCTCTCCCGACTGAAACAGACCCTGGCGAAGCGTCACGATCTCGAGGTAACGGACGGTTGGCGGCAGCGTGATTCGATCCGCGAGCGCGGCGTCCGTCGGCGTTCGCTCGCCGTCCGGCTCCATCACCGTTGCCCAATACGATTTCTGGTCGGCATCCAGGTGCAAACGCCAGCTTTTTTGCATGCCGGTTGCTTTGGCTTGCAGCGTATGAATCAGGCTGACAAACTGCCGGCTGGACCGGCCCAATGGATCGCCGGTTCCGAATCGAGGTGCGATGATGGCCAGCGCCACGCCGAACAGCATGAGCACGGCAAGGATTTCCAGCAACGTGAACCCGCCTTCGCCTTGCCTGTCCACACTAGTCCTTGTCCAGATTCCAGTTCGCAATGTCCGCATTGATGCCTGCGCCGCCCAATTCGCCATCCGTCGCCATGGAAATGATCTCGTAGTCCCCCTTTGGGCTGGGGCTGAGATACTTGTAAGGATTGCTCCAAGGATCCTCCGGCAACTTCGGCAGATACCCGCCTTCTTTCCACTTTTTGGGAATCACGCCGACCGTGGGTTTTTCGACCAATGCCTTCAGCCCTTGTTCGGTAGAAGGATAGACGCCGTTATCGAGCTTGTAGAGTTGCAGGGCTCCCTCGATATTGCGGATTTGCACCTTGGCCGCGGTCCGCTTGGCATCGTCCGTCCGACCCATGATGCGCGGCACCACGAGCGCGGCCAGAATGGCCAGGATGGCGACCACCACCATGATCTCGATGAAGGTAAAGCCGCGCTCATGGCCGAGAACATGGCGTGATGGGTGATGAGTGATGCGTGATGTGAACGGACCGTCTCTCCGTAGAGATCCGTTCATCCCCGCCCATGCGTTTGCAAGCCACTGTCTTCCACTCATCGAGTACCTCCCTATTGCTCCCCTCACTTATCACCGATCACTGATCACTCGTCACTGCTCATCCCACCATTTGCCCCATCTCGAAGATCGGCAGCAGAATCGCCACCACGATGAAGAACACCACCACGCCCATCACCAAAATCATGATCGGTTCGAGCAGCGAGGTCAGGCGGCCGATCACCCGCTCGACCTCGCCGTCGTAAATTTGCGCGATCCGCTGCAGCATCTCTTCCATTTCACCGCTCCGTTCGCCCACCGCGATCATGTGGGTCACCAATGTCGGGAATTCCCCACTGCGCTTCAGCGGGTCTGCAATCGTCTCTCCCTCCCGGATGTTTTGGCGCGCCGCTTCCACCGCCTCTTCGAGCACGCGATTGTTCATCACACGCTTGGCGACATCGAGCGCCTCCAGGAGTTGCACGCCGCTCGCCAACATAGTCGCGAGGGTCCGCGAAAGTCTGGAGACCGCCACCATCCGAGCCGTCTCGCCGATCAACGGGAGTTTGAGAATGATCCGATCCGCCGTCCTCCGTCCCGCCGGCGTCTGGATCGTGCGATGGACCGCGAGAATCCCGATCGCCGCTCCACCCACCAAGAGCCACCAGTAGCCGGCCAGAAACTGGCTGATGGCCATGAGCACGACCGTCGGGGTCGGCAGCGCGCGGTGGAGATCCGTGAAGACGGCCGTGATCTTGGGCACGACGAACGTGAGCAGGAAGAACAGCACCGTCACGGCTACGAGCGACATCAGCGCCGGATAGATCATGGCGTTCGTCACCCGCTGGTTCAACGCGACTTGCTTCTCCAGAAACTCCGCCAGCCGGAACAGGATGTGGTCCAATGCCCCGCTCGTTTCCCCGGCTCGGACCATGTGGATGTAGAGCTGGCCGAAATCGCGCGGATACCCTTCCAACGCCGCGCTCAAGCTCTTGCCGCCCCGCACTTGCTCTCGGACATCCGCAAGCACGCTCTGGACCGCTTTCTTGTCTGCCTGCTCGACGAGAATGCCCAGCACTTCCACCAGCGGCAGCCCGGCTACCAGCAGCGTCGCCAGTTGTCTCGTGAGAAGCGCCAGCTCTTGCTTGGAGAGGATTCCGAACCGGCCGACGCGCGTTGTGGTCTGTCCCTCGACCTGGGGGCGGTCAGAGACGCCCTGCTGCTCGATCAGATGCGTGGGGTACACGCCCCCTTTGCGCAGTTTCTGCCGGGCGACCTTTGGGCTTTCGGCATCGACGATCCCAGTGGCCGCCAGGCCGTCGTTGCGAACCCCTTTGTATTGATACACAGGCATGCGCCTACACTTCCACGTCCTGCTGCGTCAGTCGCATGACCTCTTCGGTCGTCGTCAAGCCTCGTGCGACCCTGGCTGCCCCGTCCAACTTGAGCGGGATCATCCCCTTGGCCAATGCCGCTTGCTTGATCGCCGCCGCGTCCGCCTTGGTGCCGACCAAGCGACGCAGGTCGTCGTCCATCACCAAGATTTCATAAATCCCGGTTCGGCCACGATACCCGGTCAGTGAGCAGGCAGGGCAGCCGGTTCCTCGGTAGAACGTCGGGCGCACGCCGGAGGAGGGGAGGCCGAGACGGGCCAGTTCGTCCTCCGTGGGTTCATAGGGCTGCCGGCAATCCGGACACACTTTTCGGACCAGCCGCTGCGCAAGGATCGCCACGACCGAGGAGGCCACGAGGAAGGGCTCGATGCCCATGTCGATCAAGCGCGTCGCCGCGCTGGCGGCATCATTGGTGTGCAAAGTCGAGAACACCAGGTGTCCGGTCAGCGAGGCATGGATGGCGATCTCGGCCGTTTCCCGATCCCGGATTTCGCCGATCATAATCACGTCGGGGTCTTGCCGAAGGATCGAGCGCAAGCCTGCCGCGAACGTCAGGTTAATCTTGGCATTGACCTGCATCTGCCCGATGCCGAGCAACTGATACTCGATCGGATCCTCGACGGTAATGATGTTCTTGTCGGGCGCGTTGATCAGGCTCAGAGCCGCGTAGAGCGTCGTGGTTTTGCCGCTGCCGGTCGGGCCGGTCACGAGGAGAATGCCATGCGATAAGTGGATCAGTTGCTCGACCACGGTTAACTGTTCGGGACTCAGTCCCATCTCGGATAGGTTGAGCAACTTGTTTTCTTTCTCGAGTAAGCGCAGCACCACTCGCTCGCCGTGGGCCGTCGGCAGCACGGAGACGCGAAGATCCACATCCTTCCCCGCCGTGCGGATCGTGAAGCGGCCATCCTGGGGCAAGCGCCTCTCCGCGATATTCAACCCGGCCATGATCTTCAGCCGAGCAATAAGGTTGGCCTGAAGCTGCTTGGGCGGCGTCAGCACCGGGTAGAGCACGCCATCGATGCGGTACCGAACGACGACGCCACGCTCGAAGGACTCCACGTGGATGTCGCTCGCACGCTGCTTCACCGCCTGAAACAGGATGGAATTGACGAGACGGATGATCGGAGCCTCGTCCGTGGCATCAAGCAGATCTTGGGGTTCATCCAGTTCGTGCGCGAGCTTATCGAGACTGTCTGCTCCGGCAAGGTCCTCCAGCACCTGATCGGCTCCGACCGGACCGGCAGTTTGATCGTAGACCTGATTGAGGCACGAGAGCAGCGTGACGCTCGTCGTGAGGACAGGCCGCACAGGAGTGTCCAAGAGAAGACGCATGTCATCCAGCGCCGCGGTCTCCATCGGATCGGTGATGGCGACGATGCTGCCGCCGTCCTCCATCCAGAGCGGGAGAATTCGATAGCGGCGCGCAAAGGCGATGGGCACCTTCTTGACAAGGGTGTGGTCGATACGAGTCAGCTCGACCTGCGGCATCCACGGCAACTCGAGTTGATAGGCCAGTGCTTGGAGCAACTCATCTTCCTGCACCGCGCGCAGACGCATCAGGATGTCGCCAAGTCGACCCCCTTTGGATTCTTGGAGAGACAGCGCTTCTTCGAGTTTCGCCTCCGAAAGTTGAAACCGTTCCCTGAGGATCGTTCCCAGTAACGGGCGACCGTGCGCGACGGGATCAATGTTGGATGTCACCGCGCTATTCGGTGTTTCGGAAGGCACACCACCTCCTTGTCTTACTCGCAAGACGACACGGCGCTATCGTACCATGACGAAGATACTCTCCCAAGGCATTCGAGAACAAGCATCCGCCGAACCGGCCGGCAGGGCGGCTCTCCCGGTCAGTCATACCCCTGTTTACGGAACGCCTCACATCAACGCCAAGTACGCCATCTGGCGTATTGCGATTGATCGCTCCGTGTGGCTATCTTCCTTCCCAACATGGCTCAATCGGTTACCACAAGCTATTGTGCATTCGTCAAGAACGTCACCGATGTTTACCCCTACTAAAGAGGTATGGCCGCCTCACCTATGGTTCATGCATTCTATGCCTCTTCAAAAAGCGGCTGGCGGGAAAAGTGGTGTGACCAGATGGGGAAAGAGGGTTGGCAATTGAGAGGGGTGCACTATGACTAGAAATTATTTCAAGACCTCATCTTTGGTGCAACTTTCCTGTGACTGTGAAGGTGCGTTCATGGGCAGCTTTCCCAAGCGATCACTCTTGGCTATGGTCACAATGGCTGCGATAGTGATCGCAGGCGGGTGTCAGATGCCCCCTTCCCCTTCCGCTAACCCACCTCAGCCTGCGCCGACACCGAAAGGCAAGGCGGCAGTCTCTCAGCAATTAATCATCAAGTTCAAACCCAATACTATCGTCTGCGATGCAGCAGGAATTGCGGGCTTGTCTTCCGCAACGCAGGTGCCGTTGGAGCATGTTCGTCCCATGTCCGGCGATGCTTGCGTGGTCAAGCAATTCGCGGACAACGCGGAAGCCTTTTCTCAAGGACAAGAAATACTCAAACAGCATCCTGCTATCGAATGGCTGGAAGAAGATAGGATAATGAAAGCCTTCTAAAATGGGCGGGGCCGCTACGTCCATAGCAATTGAGATGTAATTTAACTCTGGGGGGGGGTGATCATGATTCTTAAGATACTGTGCCGCACATTGCCCGCGTTGACAGCGACGACAGTGCTAATTACTGCGATCGTTTCGTCGGCTTTCGCCAGTAAGGCAGGGCCTCCCAAATTGCCATTGGGGTCGGCCTTGAGTAGCGCGGCAAGTGCGCCGAATGAAGAGGAGGAGATGGTATCGAGCTTGATTGTGAAGCCACACGCGGAAACCGGCGCCAAGTTAGCCAGCGCACTGCAAGCGTTTGATGCCGGCGGTCTATCAAAAACAGCCAGTGTGCCGCTGACGGTGTTTCGTCCGATGTCCGGCGAGGCCTATGTGGTCAAGCTGGACCAGCCCGTCACGTTGTCCGAAGCGCGAGTCATCGCGGCGCGTTTGATGTACAACGATCCGAGCATCGAATTTGCGGAACCGGACATCATGATGCACCCTTTCACTACGACCCCTACGGATCCTGCTTATACGAATCAATGGCATTATTTTGTGCCTAACGGCACCACCAACAAGGGCGGGGCCAACTTGCCGAACGTGTGGGATTTTAACAAGGGGAGCTCTTCTATCAATGTCGCGGTCATCGACACGGGCTATCGCCAGCACGTGGATCTTGGCCTGGTATTGCAGGGTTATGATTTCATAACCAGTACCACCATCTCCAATGATGGCAATGGCCGAGATGCCGATGCCTTAGACCCTGGTGATTGGGTTGCAGCGGGTGAATGCGGTCTTGGAAGTCCTGCCTCAAACTCCTCTTGGCACGGGACGCACGTGGCCGGCACTATCGCCGCCTTGATGAATAACGGCCAAGGCGGCACCGGCATTGCCCCCAACGTGAAAATATTACCCGTGCGGGTGTTGGGAAAGTGCGGCGGTGTGACCTCGGACATCATTGACGGGATGCGCTGGGCGGCAGGCCTTCCGGTGAATGGCGTGCCCACCAACCCAAACCCCGCAAAGGTCCTGAACATGAGCTTAGGCGCTGCTGGCCCATGCAGTCCAGCTCAGCAAAATGCTGTGACTGATATCGTCAGTGCTGGGAAAGTGATTGTGGCAGCGACAGGCAATGCCGGCACAGCATCTGTAGCCAACCCAGCGAATTGTACCGGTGTCATTGCCGTGACCGCGCATGCGATCAATGGGGACAATGCTCATTACGCCGATGTCGGAACTCAAACAGCCATCAGTGCTCCCGGCGGGGGATGCGGAACGCTGGCTTCAGGGTGCAGTGATGGTTCCGCCACCGGGCCAATGGTCTATTCGACATTGAACAACGGTCAATTTGGCCCGGTGGCGGATAGCTATGCGTTCTATCAAGGCACCAGCATGGCGACGCCACACGTGGCCGGTGTCGCGGCACTCATGTTGTCGGTCAAGCCGACGCTGACCCCTGCGAACATCAGGTCGTTCTTGCAATCGTCCGTCCGCTTGCATCCAGCGGGCACTTTTTGCCAATCAACCAATGGTACTGGGAAATGCGGTGCAGGCCTGCTAGATGCCCAAGCCGCCTTGAACGCGATTCCTGCGTCACCACCGACGGTCACGGTAACCAACCCTTCGCAAGTCGTGGCTCCGAATACCACGGTTTCGCTTTCGGGTACTGCCACCGCTGATTCGGGGCGCACCATCGGCTCTTACGCGTGGACCCAACTAACCGGCACCTCTGTTGGCACCATTACGAATAGCAGCACCGCCAATGCTACGTTTACTGCGCCTGCGACGGGCACCCACTCGTTTCAACTGACCGCAACAGACAATGGCGGGCTGACAGGCACGGCCACAGCGACGGTCCGGGTGAACTCCCCTCCAGTACTGACTCCTGTCGCAGCACAGACCGTCACGGTCGGTAATGCGCTCAACTTCTCCGTTACTGCCACCGACGTTGATGGCGATATCCCGATTTTCGTCTCGGTTTCTCTCCCGAATGGGGCAACCCTCAGTGCAACAGGGACATTTAGCTGGCCAAATGCGACTCCGCTGGGCAACTACACCCTGACGTATTTTGCCAGGGACAACGACGCCAACAGTACTCAAGGCACGGTGAATATCTCCGTTGTAAATCCGCCCCCTCTAAAGGGCGGTGGTGGATGCACTCTCGGCCGAACGGGAGGCGTGGATGTGTTGTTGCCGGCTCTTCTCTTCGTGAGCGTCGCACTCTTGATGAGGAGGTCCAGGCATCGACTGAAGTAGAGTTCGGCAGGTGTGTCAGTGAGCGTGATGGCGGCGTCATGCTGGATCGCAAGACCGGCTTTTGCGTGATGCACTCGACTTGGGAGGCCGGGACTGCTAAAGATCCGTTGCGGAAGACTCTTCCGATTATGAAAACAGTCACCATCGAAATGCCCTCCGAGCTCCTCGATTTGTTGGGCTCGGAGGAGGCGGCTCAACGCGAGGCCAAACAGGCCTTGGTCCTGGATCTCGTCCGGCGCGGGCGAGTGTCCAGGACCAAGGCGGCAGGGCTTTTGGGAATGCCCTTACAGGACTTTCCGGCATTGCTCTCCGAGTACTGCATCCCCTGGTTTGACTACTCCCCTGAAGACCTGCGACGCGATCTCGATTCCCTGCGGAAGCGTGCGCCTGCACAGCAGTGATTCTCGTCCTCGACTCCAGCGCCCTCATCGCCCTGGCTCGCATTGGGCGCTTGAACCTCCTTCAGCAGCTTGCGCGCGGAGTGTACATCCCCGAAGCTGTTCATGCGGAAGTCACAGAGCGCGGGCAGGGGCGGATCGGGAGCGCCGAGGTCAGCCAGGCGCCGTGGCTCGCCGTCACGCGCGGGGGATTTGGAGTCAGGGTTCGAGGTGTAGTATGCGTGCGGCATGATGCACGGTAATGATATGCACGTGGTGCGGCAAGATGCGGTATACGATGCGGTAGGGTTGATGAATGACTTCGCGCACCGTCGGTTCGTTGAGTTCGGGAACGATGCGTCCAGACTCGGGGAATACCGGCAAGCGCTCGATGGCGGAGAAGATACGTTGGACCACCAGTTCAGCGTAATGCGGTGAATCTTGCGCGATAAACTTGCGGATGCCTTGGACATCTTCGATCGCGCGTCGAGTCCAGACGATCTCCTTCATGCGGTGAGGCGTCGCTTCGCCTCCTCGTGCGAGACCGTTTCACCGCGTTCGGATTGCCGGAGCCCCTCCTCGACTTTGGCAAGAAAACAGAGTCGTTCGATGGCGTCTTCCAGGGTGGCCTCATCGGGAAGTTCGCCAAGGGCTTGAAGAATTTTCTGTTTAGCAGTTCCGGCGCTCATAGACGGCTCCTTTAACCAAGCGGACGAAATTCCGCCCACAACTGCCGATGCTATGCTGTCCAAACGTGGCTGAACTCTAAGTCATTTCGCGAATACGGTCAACGAGATTTGTAAGACTAAGAACGAAAGAGTCCAGGGGCGAGGCTGGTTTTTCAGCAAGGGCCGGTGGGTGAGCAAAGAAGGGGAGTCTGCCGTGTCTCCATCTCCGTTGAACGAAGCTCCCACTTTGCTGAAGCAGTTCGTTGAGCTCCTGGGACTTCAGTCATGCCCGCCGCTCCATCGTGATCGACTCTTCCACATCGCCTTGGCGGCAGGACCGGTCTTTTGGGCAGCATGGGGGCTGGTTGCGCCCGTCAATCCGCTGCCGTGGTTTCGCCTCTGGTCGCTGGCTTTTTTCTCCGTCACTGTCTGGCAGCCGCTCATGGAAGAGCTCTTCTTTCGGGGGCTGATTCAAGGGCAACTAGGCCGGCTCGCATGGGGGCGGCATTCATTTCTGGGAGTGACGCCGGCGAATGCTGTCACCTCGATGCTCTTTATGGCCGCGCATTGGCTGACTCATCCGCCGTTGTGGGCAATCGCGGTTCTGGTTCCGTCGCTGTTGTTCGGCGCGATGCGCGATCGGTTCCGCAGCCTCTATCCCGCCCTTGTGCTGCACAGCTTTTACAACACCGGCTACTTCTTGCTGGCAGGACTGCCGTAGCCCTGTTCAGAAAATGCCGTTCCCCCTCCCGTGCCCCCCCTGCAAGGAGAGGACAAGGGAGGAGGTGTCATTTTAAGAAACGCGGATCTAAGTGAAACGAAACTGGAGGATTCCAACGGACTTGCCCGAACTCCGGATGCGCTGGGTTAAGGAGATAGCTCCGTTCATCCGGGATAACGGCAGACGGAACTGAGAGCATGACGGTCTCGCGGCTTGTGGCCCACCGTGTTCCGATAGCTTGTAAGGTTTCCGGGGCGGGATACTCGCGCCAGTTGGGCGGCAACGCCTCGGCGGAGAGTGAATGAACGGACAGGTGATCCGGAAAATCAGCCGAGACGGCTATAAGATCCTCAGGAAGAAGGTCAGGGTCGAGATGGACAAGAAACTCAAGGGCAGCCAGCGACAGCGTCGATGAGGTATAGACGATGGCGCTACCTGGAAAATTCCACCGGCCTCCATAGAGACAAGCACCTTCCCCGTTTGGGGTGGCGTGCCGTGTCAAGCACAGGCGCCAGACACGCATTAGCTGACAGTGCCGTGTTCGATGCGGCCCAAGACCTCTTCTACCTGTTTCGCGCCTAGATCCGTGCGGAGAAGATCGAGAGGAGCCTGGTTCCTTAGCGCACGGTTTGGTCGGTGTAACCAGGCGGCACTCTTCTCTTCCGAACCAAGAACTTGTGTGGCCTGAGTCGCCAGCCGCGCAAACCGGATCAACCGGTCCGATTCATCGGCGCGCAGGCGATGGTTGGACTTGCGACGTGCTAGCGTGCGAGGGGGAACCTGCAGCAAGGATTCAACTTCTGCACGAGTCAGATGAAACCGTGCCATGACGGTTTCCAGCACCCCGAACGGCAGCCCGCTTTGGCTGACTTGTTCCAATTCCCTCAGGTTAGCCACCCGTTGTTTCAGGGCCGCTCGCCCACCTAATGTTTCGACAAGCGTCTGGGTCGAGAGCATACCCAAGCTCCAAAGGATAGATCATGGGAGACAATTTGGCAGTATTGTACTGCCAACGGGTGCAATGATCAATGCATTCCTTGCTAAGAACGGGCGTGACGGCTGACAAGCAGTGCTTACGGCGCAGGAGGAGCGGGAACAGGAGCCTGGCCATTCTTCTCGAGACGTTCTAGAATTTGCTGTTTCAGTTTTGTCGGATCTTCGACTCGGTTTTCGCGTTGCAACGTTCCGACTTCGGCGGCTTTGCGCGAATTCAGCTCGACCATGTCGGTCTCGTCCTTGATGATATGGGGGGTAAGAAACACGAGCAGGTTCAACTTTTCTGTTTGCTTCGTTTGAGAGCGGAACAGCCACCCGATGAAGGGAATGTCACCCAGCAACGGAATCTTCCGTTCGTTGACCGTGACGTTGTCCCGCACGAGCCCCCCGATCACCAGGGTCTGCTGATCGTGCGCCACGGTGGTGGTTTCCATCGAGCGTTTCGTGGTCGTCGGACCGACCGGAACCGCGGCGCCGCCGGTTCCAATCGTCTGCGCCACGTTTTCGGCGATGGCCGTAATTTCCTGCTTCACCTCCAGCCGAACCAGGTTATCTTCCAACACCTGGGGAGTGAGCTCCAGTGTCACGCCGACATCCTTCCGCTCGATCGTCACCAGCGTCCCGCCGGTGATGCCCTGTGCCTGCCCCGTCGGGAAGGGCCGGTTCTCCCCGACGACGATTTTCGCCTTCTGGTTGTCGGCGGCCAACACTTGCGGCGTCGACAGAATGTTCGTGTCGGTGAGCGTCATCAAGAACTGGAGGAACGCGCGAACGTTCACGGAGTTGAGCACGTTCACCGCTGTGCCGCCCGTCGTCCCGCCCGCCACCCCGCTGATGGCCTGGGCAACAGCCGCCAGGTCTTCCGGCGCCCGATTGAACCCGCCGATCCCCAGAACCGATCCTACTTTTCCGGCCCCGAGGATCTGCAACGGGTCGGAACCGATTTGCCGCAGCCGATCGACCTGCACCTCGAGGATCACGGCTTCCACGAAGACTTGTTTCCGCCGGGAATCCAGATTCTCGATCACCGTTTTCAGTTGGCCATAGGCGGTTTTCGTCGCGCTGATGATCACCGAATTCGTCGCCTTGTCGGCAAACACTTGGACCGGGGCCTCGAACTCGCTCAGGGGACGCATCGGGAGTCGTCCACCGGGGGCTACGGTCGGCACCTGAGACTTTGCGACGAGGTTGGTGAGAATCGCCACCGTGTCCGTGGCATTCGCATGCTTGAGCTTGTACACGTACACGCTTCGTTCGGGGGGCACCTCCGCCGTCTGCACGATCTGAATGACGCTGCCCTTGGGAATGGCGGTGAGCCGGCTCACTTCCAGCGTCGCCAGGAACATGTTGTACGCCTGCTCGACGGTCACTTTGGTCGGGGAAAAGAGCGTCACCTTCCCGGACGTTTTCTTGGCTGTGTCGTCGAGCACGAAGTTCTTGCCCGTCAGCTCGCTCATGAAGCGGACGAATACCGGCAACTCCACTTCGTTGAAGTCCAGCGTTACCCGCGCCGTCGGCACCGGCACAGCCTCCGCCCAAGCAGACGAACCGCCTCCTGCCGCCAGGAGGGCCAGCAGGCTCCAGATCATCGCGAATGAACAGGAGGGCTTACCGGATTTCATACGTCAAGGCCGCCTGCCGATTGTCACGCAACACGTCCAGCCGAACGGTGCGCTCGTTCTTCAACTGCTGAAAGAGCGTCAACATCGTACCCGGATCACGAATTTCCACCCCATTGACCCGCTGCAAGACATCGCCGCCACGGATCCCTGCCTTGTCGAAAAACCCTTGTGGCGCGATGTTATCGATCCGGAACCCTTCCATCTTGCCGTTGACCAAGTAGGGGACGGCTCGAGCTTGAGTCAACAGCTTGGGCAAATCGGACGTCACCTGGGTTACTTCTCTGCGGTCCAGCACCCGATGCAAGGACGCGCTGGTTGTCCGCGCGGGAACGACCGTTCCAGCCTCTCCACCAGGAAGAGCTGTTTGTTTGGCGATGGCCAGTTCCACCCATTCTTCCTGGTACCCTTGGCGGATCAGCACCGCGTTATGGCGGATCTCCGCCAGCTCACCGATATTCGGGATAAGATCATGAAGCCGATACAACGCTTGCCGCTTGGTCGTGATCTCTTCGATCACCGCTAGGACGCCCTCTCGGTCACCGACGACTGTCCCAAGCACATTGATCTTTCGCGCCGCATCGAGAGGAGATGCGGAGGCTGCCCCCACCGCTGCAGACCGTCCGACTTCCCCCTGCTCCTGCCGTTCCTGGGGGAGTGGGAATAAGCCGCTTGCCAGAATATCTTCAACGTATCGGCTCGGCTGCGTCCCGGACCTGGAACCGGATGCTAAAGCCGGCGTGCTCATGGAAGTTCGAGCATCCAGCGGCATATACAGCGCTTCCGAGACGAACCCGTTGACCGCATGAGCGATGAGGAACGCCGCCACGGTGAGATACGTCAGTAGGGCAACCCGCCGTCCGATATGAAGCCAGCGAACCATCCGTCCTCCAGCCAACCTCTTGAGTCCATCTCAACAATAGCACGCATGGTATCCCTTCTTGGAGGACAAGCGCAATCTCGGCCAGCCTCGGGCCGGCATCCGCTCAAGATTCTCTGCGCGGGTTCCGATGAAGTCATGGATCGGTCCGACAAGCATGAGCCTGGAAATCATTCAGATTATCGAAGACGACCGGACGCAAGCGCGCCTGATCGACCAAGCCCTCCGGCAGGCGTCGTTCCGAACCAACGTCGCCCATGACGGGCCGGCCGGCATGCAGGACATCTGGCGGAATAAGCCCTCGCTGGTCCTGCTCGATGTGATGTTGCCCGGCATGGATGGCATGGAGGTCTGCCGCCGACTGCGCAAGGATCCTCAGACCAAGCATATTCCCATCATCATGATTACGGCGATGGGGTCTGAGGAGCAGCGGATCGCCGGCCTCGATGAAGGCGCCGATGACTACATCGCCAAGCCCTTCAGCGCGAAGGAATTAGCGGCGCGAGTCAAAGCCGTGCTGCGCCGGTCGCAGCGGAATCTCCAGGAGCTGGACGAGGAAGAAGACCTTGTCTTGGAAAACCAGCTCTTTGTGGTCACGTTTCGCGGCCGGCGGCTGACCTTGTCGGATTTCGAGTGGCGGGCTTTGCGACGACTGGCGACCAGCCGAGGCAAGGTGGTTCCCCGAGAAGAACTCCGCACGTTGTTATGGGGGAATGACGAGCTGATTCACGAGCGCGATTTGAACGGTTGCATGGAATCGCTCAAACAGAAATTAGATGGTCCCCCGTCGGTCGGAACGATCCTCTCTCTTTCCGGAGGAGGTTTCCAGTTGACTGTCCCGCCAATCGACTCGGAACGTGCCGCGACGTCTGCGCCCTTGGCCACACCACCAGCCGCCTAACCTGCTCAGCGTGACCATGTCTCGAATGCTCAGGACCACTGGTCGAAGGCTATTGCCGGTTCATTCCAACGCCGTCACGGCTTTGTAACATGTGCGTTAACTGATGCCGTGTGAAAAAGGAGAAGGCATCGACGGGGAGGGCTCTGCAGGAATATCCCTGCAAGGATCACGGGCGTGGGATGGAGTCCGGCGATGGGAAACAGAGGAGGCGCGAGACTGAGAAGGCGGGCGGGCGTGGGTCGTTATTCGCCGGCGTCGAAGTGGACGCTGCGGTTTTTCTGCCAGCAATCGGCACTGTGCTGAAGACAGAGCGGATGGTCTTTGCCGTAGCTGGTTGTCTTGATCTTGGAGGTATCGAGCCCTAAGTCTTCGAGGTAACGCTTCACCGAGCGAGCGCGACGCTCGCCGAGGACGAGGTTGTATTCCGACGTGCCCACTTCATCGCCGCGTCCTTCGAGGAGAATCCGTTTCGCGCTGTTCTCTTTGAGCCGTTCGGCGTTGGCTTCAACCGTGACCACGGCATCCTGACGCAATGCGGCTCGGTCGAAATCAAAGGGCACGTCCAGCAGGTATCCTCCGGCATCGGATGCAGCGTCAGAAGCGCCGGCCCGCCCGATCGGCTGGAGTGAGAGGCTGGACGCCGTGCGCGAGGACGTCAGGGAGGATTTCCGATCATCCGGGTCGATCTCCTTGACGGGAGTGGCTGCCACCCGCTCTTCCGGCAGAGACTGTCGTCCGCCCACCGAGCCGGATGTGGTCGCGCAGCCGGTTGATGCCGCCAGCGCGAGTGCGCCGATTCCCCACACTGCGCAGGTCAATGTCCGTATGTTCATCGTTCCCTCCTTGACGAAGAACCTCAGCGTACTGCAACGAACTTCCGATGACGAGTCAATTGAGAGTTTCATACAGACGACGAACATCCGACAGAGGCGGCCACTGGAGGACAGCCATGGAATCCTCGACATAGGCCGGCGAGCGCATCCCGTTCAACACGCAGGTGACGCCAGGTGTGCTGCTGAGTATCCATAGCGCTTTCCTCGACAGCGATTCCTTCCGCCGTTCGTCCGGCAACAAGGGATCGAGGAGGCGAGCGATGGCCGCCACTTTCGCGTGGCTTCGCACGGCAGCCTCTCGTTGCAGCTCCTTCAGGAGAGTCAGCAGTTCCGGCAGGTAGCGATCCCGCCAGTGTTCCCACCGCTTCGCATGCTCGCCGCTCACATGCTGTGACAACGCCCGCAGCACCTGATTCACGTGCGGTGCGATCATCCGGCGCTCGATCTGCTCCCACTGTTCGATGCCTCGAATGTTGGGACGCACTCGGGCCAGCTCCTCCGCCCAATTGAACAATTCGGCGGGAGGCGTCCCCTGGCCTGAGTGGGGAATGGCCTGAGCGATCTCCTGACGGTACTCTCGCTCCAAGTCCGACACATTCTTCCTTTGTGCCTCGAACTCGACCGCCTGCGACTCAACCGGAACCTCCGCGAGCCTCACAACCCCTTCGCCCTTGGCCGGCATGGCGTTCAGAGGACGATTGACGAGTACCGCAACACCTTCATTTTGTGCGACTTGGAGGAGCGTCTCCCGCTCATCGGGCCCCGTATTCGGCCTCAGCAATGCCCCGGACTCGTACAGGTTCATGGGGCATTGCAGGACGCGACAGTGATGTTCGCGCCGGCCGGTTTGATGCGCCGCAGCATGCGCGGCCACGAGCAGGCGCGAAAGCGACGTGGCCTCGGGATCGTCGGGGCGCGCGGTCGCGGTGTTCGACGACACGCCGTACCATCGCAGCCGGCCTGCGGCGACCTGCGACTCGAAGTAGGTAAACGCGGCTTGTAGCCTTGCATAGAATTGTTCACGCAACGACGTGAGGTCGGTTCCTCCACGGTGCTGCGCCTCAGAGAGAAAATATTCCGGGTTGTGCAGAAGACAGACGTCCAGTGTGTCGAGCCCCAAGCGGTCGAGCGACAGCGCCAACTGGTCGGCCAGAAAATCGGGATGGAGACAGTGCCACATGCCATCGCCGTACTTCACCATGTCAGGATATGGCTTGCCGGCTTTTTCGCGAGCCTCGGCCTGCTTGAGATTCTCTCCCTGGACATACCCGATCTTTGAAACGACGATCACCTGCTCGCGAGCGAGTTCTCCGGCCTTGGTCAGCTCGGTGAGCACCGACCCCACGAGCCGCTCGCTGTCTCCATCCATGTAATTGGTGGAGGTGTCGATGAGGTTGCAGCCCTCCCTGAGCGCCTTGACCAGCGCTGCGCGATGCGTCGGCTCACTCAGATCGACGCGGTAGGTTCCGAATCCCAAGCGGCTGGTCGTCAAACCGGTCGAGCCGAGCGCCGTGAAACCATTCGCCGGACCTTGGGACAACGGGGTTCGATTGATCGCCCGGGCCGCATAGGCTGCCGTTCCTCCGACGGTGGCAAAGCCTGGAAGACGCCTGCCCGTTAAAGATTTCTCTCCCGACGGCCTGCGCGTTTCCTGTTGCCGGAACTCCGAGGCGAGCAGTGTCGCGATGTCTGCCGGATCGGTGATCGGCTGTCGGCAGGCGAAGTTCCGGCAGACGTAGAGAGCAGGTTGCCCCGCCACGAGGTTCTTCCCGGCTAAGAGCGGGTGATCCGTTGGTCGAGCAGGATCGCCCCAGGCCACAATCCGATTCGGCAGATAATACTGCGCGACGCCGGACTTCAGAGCGTTGAGCCTGGCATCGGTCGGGGATCCGACAAAGGCAAGTTCGACCGGCCCATTCGTCACACAATCCACCACCACCAGACTCTTGGCGAACGATCTCGGGTGTCGGCGGATCTGTCGCCCATAGGCACGAACTGCCTCGGCCGCTGCACGACGGAAATCATCCCGATTGTAATGGAACGACAACCGAGCTAGAGCCGACGCAGCCACCGCATTCCCGCTGGGCATGGCGCCGTCCGGACCTTCCCGGCTACGAAGGATCAGCCGTTCGTGACGGTTCGCCGTCGTAAAAAACCCGCCTTGCTCCGAGTCGATGAAGTCTTCTACCATCCGCTCCGCCAGACGCACCGCCTCCTTCAGATACCGCTCCTCACCCCCCGCTTCGTACAGATCGACGAGGCCTTCCGCCACATACGCGTAGTCTTCCAGATAGGCATCGAGGTGAGCTTTGCCGGCGCGGGCAGTCCGCAACAGTCCGCCGTCCGGCTTGGACAGGCTCGACAGCAGAAAGTCCGCCGCTCGCTGCGCCGACTGGAGATAACAATCTTCTCCCAACACCCTGGCGGCTTCGGCCATCGCGCTAATCATCATGCCGTTCCAAGCCGTGATGATCTTGTCATCCAAGCCTGGAGGTACCCGCCGGCGACGGGCCTCGTAGATTAACAGGCGGAGCCGGCCGATCGTCTTGCGCAATTCATCGACCGTGACGCCCAGCTCCTTGGCTAGCACCTCAATAGAACGAGGGGTATGGGGGATATTCTTGTGCTCCCAGTTCCCACCCGGCGTGATGTCGTAGTAGGCGCAACACAGGCGAGCTTCTTCGTCCGTCTGAACGGCGGCGCGAATCTCCTCCGGCGTCCATACAAAAAACTTGCCTTCGACGCCTTCCGAGTCTGCGTCCGTTGAACAGTACCAGCCTCCTTCCGGCGCGGTCATTTCCCGAACAATGTAATCGAGCACCTCAGTCGCGATCTGCCGATAGCGATCCTCCTGGGTGACCTGATAGGCCTCGACATACGTGCGCGCGAGGAGCGCGTTGTCGTACAGCATCTTCTCGAAATGCGGAACCAGCCATCGTTCGTCGGTCGAATAGCGGGCGAAGCCCCCACCGATGTGGTCATAGATCCCGCCCGCAGCCATCGCATCCAGCGTCTTGGTCACCATCTGAAGGGTGTGGGCGTCACGAGTCCGGTGGTAACAGCGCAGCAGCAGCGACAGGCCGGTGGCGGGAGGAAACTTGGGAGCACTGCCGAAGCCGCCGTAGCGTGAATCAAAATCTTCGGCAAACTGGGTGACGGCGGCATCCAGTTCATCCTGCCCGACCGTCATGGGGGAGGGAATGCCGAGTTCGTTTTTTAATCGAGTCGTGAGATCGCCTGCTTGTCGCCGCATGCCGTCAGGATCGTTCTTCCAGAATTCCGCCACCTTGGTCAGCACCGTGGCAAACCCGGGCCGTCCCCAGCGATCCGCTGGAGGAAAGTACGTGCCGGCAAAGATCGGTTCCTGCTCCGGCGTGAGAAACACGGTCATCGGCCAGCCGCCTTGCCCCTGGTTCATCGCGACGGTCGCCTGCATGTAAATCTCGTCCAGATCGGGCCGCTCTTCGCGATCAACCTTGATGCAGACGAAGTGTTGGTTCATGAGCTGGGCAATTTGCTCATCCTCGAAGGACTCGCGTTCCATGACGTGGCACCAGTGGCAGGCGGAATAGCCGATGGAGAGGAGAATGGGGCGATTCAGGTCGCGCGCCCGTTGGAGGGCTTCAGCGCCCCAGGGATACCAGTCCACAGGGTTGTAGGCGTGTTGGAGGAGATAGGGACTCGTCTCGTGAAGGAGGCGATTCGCGGGTCGATCAGCATGACACGACGGCATAGAAGTCACCGTAGCATCGGCTGAGCGGGGAGGTCAACCGCCCCAAAAACGATTGGCCTGCGATCTGATGACCGCAGGCCAATCGACAAAGCGCAAGTAAGGCTAGCCTTACCGGAAGCGATGCTTCCTTTATTACTTGCCCTTCTTGTCGTCCTTCTTCTTCTCGTCTTTCTTCTGGTCGCTGTAAATAAGGTGCGTGCCGCCCTTCTTTTCATCCTTCTTGTCCTTCTTCTTGGTATCATCGGCGAAGGAAGGGGCGCTGAACGCGACCGCAACCGCGACCGCCATCACTGCCATCAATAAACGCTTCATGAGACTTCACCTCCTTTCAACATTGGATTTATGTACTCGTGCCCTGAAAATTAGCGGCGTACCGTAGCCAAATGTCGAAGAAATGTCAACAGGGCCGAACAGGATGCAGGGCCTCAAGCCACTCGCCTATCAGTTTCTTGTGCAACCGACACACAGAAACGAATTAGGAAGGGGGGACATCGGTTACATGTGGTAATCTCTTATAGAGCGTGTGACGGTCTAGCAATGACTGACATCGGTCCCTATTCCAACTACCGACTCACGGTCCGGTTAGAACTCGCGAACAAACCCGGCATGTTCGCCAAGGTTGCCGCCACCCTCGCGGAAGAGGGGGCGAATCTAGGCGCGGTGGACATCGTATCGGCCAGTGCCGAACGGATGGTGCGCGACGTCACGTTCGACGTGCAGAATGAAACGCATGGGGAGAAGGTTCTCGCTCGGCTTGGCTCACTCCCGGAAGTGACGGTCCTGTCGTCCTCCGACCGGATATTTCTGCTCCACCTCGGCGGCAAGATCCGGGTCCAGAGCAAGCTGCCGGTCAATACCCGCAACACTCTCTCGATGGTCTATACTCCCGGCGTGGGACGGGTCTCTCAAGCCATTGCCAAGGACCGGACCAAGGCCTACGCCTTTACGATCAAGAGCAACAGCGTCGCCGTCGTGACGGACGGATCGGCGGTGTTGGGGCTGGGGAATCTGGGTGCAGAAGCGGCTCTGCCGGTGATGGAAGGCAAGGCCATGCTCTTCAAGGAACTGGCGGGGATCGATGCCTGGCCCATCTGTCTCAGTACCCAGGACCCGGACGAGATCGTCCGTATCGTGCAGGGGATCGCTCCCGGTTTTGGGGCGATCAACCTGGAAGACATCAGCGCCCCGCGCTGTTTCGACATCGAGCGGCGGCTCCGAGCGTCATTGGATATTCCGGTGATGCACGACGATCAGCACGGGACCGCCGTCGTCCTTCTGGCCGCACTGACCAACGCGCTCAAAGTAACGGGAAAACGGATCGAGGACATCCGGATCGTCGTCAACGGCCTCGGGGCGGCAGGGACCGCCTGTTGCCGCATGATGCTGGCTGCCGGCGCCTCACACGTGATCGGCTGCGAACCCCAGGGGATTGTCCTGTGGGGAGAAGCCGAGCAGCTTCGTGCCTGCCGGACCGATCTCTCCGCCTGTATTCAGCGCGACCGCCCGCGAGGGTCGTTGCAAGATGCGTTGAAGGACGCCGACGTCTTCATCGGCCTGTCGGTCGGAAACATTCTCACGCCTGCCGACCTGGACCTCATGGCGAAAGACCGGATTGTCTTCGCGATGGCGAACCCGGACCCGGAAATCACCCCGCAGCTCGCCGTCGCTCACTGCCGCATCTTCGCGACGGGCCGGTCGGACTATCCCAATCAGATCAACAATGCGCTGGCCTTTCCCGGCATCTTCCGCGGGGCGCTGGACGTGCAGGCAAAGGAAATCAACGAAGCGATGAAGCTGGCGGCGGCGAAGGCGATCGCGGATGTGATTCCTCCGTCCACGCTCAGCGAAGACTACATCATACCGAGCGTGTTCGATAAGGAAGTCGTGCCGCGCGCGGCCAAAGCCGTGGCAACGGCAGCGAGGGAAACAGGAGTGGCGCGCCGCCGCGCGAAGGTGGCCGACGACGCGTCGAGAGAGTAGCGGGTATTCCACCCCGCCGAGGCACCGCTCATAGAGCAACACCTTCCGGCTATCTTCTCCGTTGAGGACGTATCTTGCAATCGGCTACATCCCTGTGTCCTCTCCGGAGGCTGTGGTGGTTGTGTCGGTTATGTTAGAATCGCCTCGGTCCACGCAGCACCGTCTTCCGTAAGACAAGACCGCCGGACGAAAGAGGACTCGTGCCCTTTTCTCCCCAGAAGTTCGCCAGATACATGGGCGGCATGCGTCGTCGCATCGAGTCGCTCCGGACCAAGACGGAAGACAGCCTCGAATTTGCAGTGGACTATATGATGCAAGATCGGGTGGACAGTTTCTTCCCCGTCGAACAGGGCCTCGATGAAATCGAACGGACGCTGGGACTCATCGAAGAAGAACTCCCGCACATCTATGACGTCGCCGGCGCGAGCAGGCTGGAAGCGCGTTTGGAATTCATCGAGGATCGATGGGACGATCTCGACAGTGAAGTCCGCGAGCGGCCGCGCCGGCGACGCCGAAGAATCAATCCGGCAGATTTCTTAAAGGCAGCCGGCGGTGGGGGGGGCGGAGACCGGACGGGAGGATGCGGCGAAATCGACAACGCGCACGACGCTTACGCCGCGTTAGGGTTGGAGCTTGGCCGCTCTATGGCGGAGGTCACCTCGGCTTTCCGTCAACGCGCCAAGAAAATTCACCCCGATGCCCGCAAAGGCGACCGCAGCTCCGAGCCGGAACTGCGACGGATCATCGAGGCCCATCAGTTTTTGAAAGAGTACCTCAGTCTCAGCAACACCGAACCGCAATTCAATCCGAGCGGGCGATACAAGCCCTTTGAGTAACCAGTTGGCCACGACGCACATCACCTACTACATTGCCGACCACACCGGGCTCGATTCCCTGTGCGCGCATTTGTGCGAGGCCGGGCGGATCGCAATCGACACGGAGTTCGTCGGCGAGGACAATTACGTGCCTCGGCTCGAACTCATTCAGATCGCAACCCACAGCGTCGCCGCCGTGCTGGACTTTCCCGCGCTGCACGCGAAGGGGCCGCTGGACAATTTCTGGGAGCTGCTCTGCCGGCCGACGTTAGAAAAAGTACTGCACGCCGGCCGCCAGGATCTGGAGTTGTTCGCCACGTATGCCGGCCAAGTACCGAAACCGTTCTTCGATACCCAAATCGCCGCGGCGATGGCCGGGCATGGAGCCCAGGTGGCGTATGCGCATCTGGTCCATCGCGTGAGCGGCACTCGCCTCGACAAAGCCCATACGTTTACCAATTGGAGCCAGCGCCCGCTGACGAAGGAGCAGATTACCTACGCGCTGGAAGACGTCCAATATCTGCTGGCCGTCCACGACCACTTGCGCGGGAAGCTCACGTCGTTGGGTCGGTTGGATTGGGTGCAAGAGGAATTCGATCGGCTCGAATCCGTGTTAGGCAGCGGGACCCGCGAACCGCAAGAGCGCTATCAGCGCATTCGCGGCTGGGAGAGTCTCAAACCCAAAACCGCAGCGGTGCTCAGAGCGCTCGCGGCCTGGCGGGAAGGGGAGGCGAAGCGCAAGAACGTCCCACGGGGCCGCGTGCTCCGCGACGAAGTCGTGCTCCAACTTGCGCGGCAGGCGCCGAAGGCCATCAACGAACTCCGAGGTGTCCGCGGCCTGCATCCCTCGGAGATCGACCGCAACGGCGCCACGATCCTCGATGTGATCCAAAAAGCCTTGGCATTGCCGCCCTCCGAATGGCCCGAGATTCCCCGCGACAAAAGGCCGGAACCAGAATCCACGGGGCTCGTCGAACTGCTCCAGGCTGTCCTGAAGACGCGAGCCGCTGAAGCAGACATCGCGCCGACACTCCTCGCCACCACTGCCGACCTGCAAACCCTCGTCGATGTGAAGGAGCAACGAGGCCAGCTCGACCTGCCCATCCTCCGAGGCTGGCGTCGCGAGATCGCGGGAGAAACGTTGCTCCGCGTGTTGGAGGGGAAAACGACAGTCAGTGTAGACCCACGAAGCGGCAGGATGAGTCTGAAGCCTCACCACTGAACTGAACCGGACACGCACGACCAAACGAGAACCGTAGTCCCTGACTGTGCGGACGAGGGAGTCTGTCTTACAGAGTGGTCGCGAGAACTTCGGCGGGAAGCTGAGCGATGGCTGTTCGCAGAGCTTGAGCGATCCATCGGTAGCGTTCCTCCGCCCAAGCATTGAAGGTCTCAGCCTCTGGGAAAACCAGGTCCCAGGCCTTGGCGGCGTCCAACATGAGAAGTTGGTGCGGCCGGTTGTGGCCGGGGAAGTAGACGACCAGTACGGCCGACTTCCCGGTCAGGCTGATATCGGTGAAGACGTGAATCATGGCCGACTCCGGGAGCGCGACATCGCGTGCGGCGGCTTCGACCAACGGATGATAGAGCCGCTGTAAGAACTGGGACGTCTCTTCGTACGGGTTCTTGGTCTCCAAGAGGCGAGGGTTGGGTTTCTCGCCGAAGAGGTGCTCCGTGAGATAGGTAGCCGCTTCCCACGCCGGCATCGTTCCCGATGCCACCAATGTTTCACACAGGTACGCGATCCAATTCCGGGTGGTCCATCTCCGCTTCACGATACAGACCTTTCTTCAGTATGTGTAGAATTTCCCAGTCGCTGGCCGGCGAAGAAGCCGGGAGGATCGCCTTGATGAGGTGTACCGGCGAGATCGGCGGTGAGTATAGTCGGAGACGAACGCGTCGGTCAACGAACGGGTGCACTCTTAGCAGGTGGGGGCGCGTCCTATGCGATCGCCGTACTGCTCATGGATGAGTTTGATGTCGTCCATCGAGGTCATGAAGGTGTCGAGCAGCTCCGGATCGAAGTGCTCCGCGCGATGTTTCAGCATCAGGTCTACTGCGTGATCGAGTGTGAATGCAGGCTTGTAGACCCGCTCGGTCGTCAGGGCGTCGAATGCATCGGCAATTGCGGCGATGCGGCCTTCGATCGGGATGGCCTCTCCCTTCAGGCCTCTCGGGTACCCGCTGCCGTCCCAGCGTTCATGGTGCGTCCAGGCGATGACGGCGGCTACTTTCAGCAGTTCGGCATCCGATCCGCTCAGGATGCGATAGCCGATTTCGGCATGTTGGGCGATCACATTGAATTCTTCCGGCGTAAATTTCCCGGGCTTGAGGAGGACGTGATCGGGCGTCCCAATCTTGCCGATGTCATGCATCGGGCTCGCGGTACGGATGAGGTCGCAGCGGTCGGGGGAAATGCCGCACTGTCGGGCCAGGAGCTCGCAGTAATGGCTCATGCGCCGAATGTGTTGCGCCGTGGCACTGTCCCTGAACTCCGCTGCAATGGCGAGACGTTGGATGGTTTCTTCCCGCGACAGGCGCAGCTCCTTCTCGCTGCGTTCCAACCAATCCAAGGCTTGCTGCAACGCCATCGTCCTGGTGCGGACAATCTCCTCCAAATTGTCCTGATGCGAGCGATTCTCGATCTCGAGCCGGCGGCGGTGGAGGGCGTTCGCGACGTTGATCAAGACCTCGTTCGTCTCGAACGGTTTAATGACATACCCAAAAGCGCCCATGTCGAGCGCAGCGTTGGCCAACACGGGGCTATCTAACCCCGTGACCATGATGGCCGCCGTGGTGCGATATTCAGCCAGGATGTACCGCACGAAATCCATGCCGGACTCTCCCGGCATGTTGACATCGCAGAGAACCAACGCGAAGGGCTGTGTTCCCAACCACTGACGCGCTTCTCGGGCATCGCCCGCGAGGGTGACGGGGTAACCATGACTTTGGAGGAGGTAGCCGAGAATTTTCCGGATCGGTTCTTCATCGTCCACTACGAGAATGTGTCGGTTGTCGAGAAGCGCGTGGTCGTAGATTCCGGTCATGAGTGTCGGCATAGTTGGATCAGGGGTTCAGGCACAAGGAGGTCATCACGCGATGATGTCTCTTATCGGCTGATTTGTTGTGGGCTTAAGCCTGCGAAAGAACTGAGAAACAGAATGCACCTTCTGTGCCACTGTAGGAACGGCAAACAGGTCGCTAGGACAAGGGTTGTGTCTCTCGCAGAACACGTTGCGAAGCAATTCTATCCCTACGCCAGATGAAACTTTTTGCCACTTGCCGGCGATGAGACTCCGCTCTCGCATGCCTCACATCTTCCTCCCTATCGGATGGTGTGTGTACATAATTAGTCTTTTGATCCTGGTGTGCCTGTACATCCGGGTACGCGTTGCGCGTCGTCAAGGGCGCACGGCACGAACTGCCACGGACATCACGGCTGGCGTGCCGTTTCATTGCTCTTTATCGGTCCCTTCACTATAATGCGCCACCGTGAGCGATGGGGAGAGGAGAGCCATATGAGCGAGGGGGTGGGGCTGATCCGTTTCGATGGCCGCCGCAGGGACCAAGTCCGGCCTGTGAAGGTCACGAGAAACTTCATTAAACATGCAGAAGGCTCCGTCCTGATCGAGATGGGGGATACCAAAGTGATCTGTACCGCCTCGGTGGAAGAGAAAGTCCCACCATTTCTCAAGGGAAAGGGGACGGGATGGGTCACTGCGGAATACGCCATGCTCCCTCGATCGACTCATGAACGGTCGCCACGGGAGGCGGTGAAGGGAAAACAAGGCGGGCGAACATTAGAGATTCAGCGGCTTGTCGGGCGAGCGCTCCGAGCGGTGACCGATATGACTCTGCTGGGAGAGCGGACCGTCTGGATCGATTGCGACGTGATTCAAGCGGACGGCGGCACCCGAACGGCTTCCATTACCGGATCGTTTATCGCCCTCGCCGATGCCTGTGCCGTCTTGAAGAAGAAGGAGCTCATCAAGAAATCGCCCCTGACGGACTATCTCGCCGCGATCAGCGTTGGGAAAGTCGGCGGGGAAGTGCTGGTGGATCTGGCCTACCAGGAGGATTCGCTGGCCGATGTCGATCTGAATCTGGTCATGACCGGAACGGGGCAGTATGTTGAGATTCAGGGAACGGCGGAACGGACGCCGTTCGACAAGAAGGACATGGACGAGTTCCTGACGTTTGGCTGGAGGGCTATCCAGCATTTAGTGACCCTGCAGAAAGAGTTGATCGGAAGATTGGGGTGACGGGAGAGGGAGTAAGGAGTACGGGGAACTAAGAAACTTAATGAAGGAATTGGTCTTGGCGACGAGGAACCGTGATAAAGGACGAGAGTTGGCCGCGTTGCTGAGCGATATCGGGATCAAGATTCGCACGCTCGACGAATTTCCCACTGCTCCAGAAGTGGTGGAGGACGGTGCAACCTGCGAAGCCAACGCAACGAAAAAGGCTGTGGAGATCGCCCGGTTCACAGGGTTGCCGACGGTCGCGGATGATACGGGCTTAGAGGTCGACGCCCTTGGCGGCCGACCCGGCGTGTTTGCCGCCCGCTATGCGGGAGCAGACGCAACCTACGAAGACAATTGGGGTAAGCTCTTGCGTGAACTAGAGGGCGTGCCACAAGACAATCGGCGCGCGCGTTTCATCACGGTGGCTGCGATCGCGCTCCCGAACGGACGCGTTGAGACGGCACGCGGAGTGTTGGAAGGGCGCATCAGCGAACAGCCGGTCGGCGCGAAGGGCTTTGGGTACGATCCGGTGTTCTGGGTGCCGGAATTGGGCAAAACCTTGGCCGAACTCACGCCGGAACAGAAGAATCAAATCAGCCATCGTGCGAAAGCCTTTCGCCAAGCGAAAGAGCTGTTGCGAACGATGTTGTAGAGAGCATACAAGTCGGGGCGTAGCGCAGCCCGGTAGCGCGCCTGCTTTGGGAGCAGGATGTCGGAGGTTCAAATCCTCTCGCCCCGACCAAACCGCAGCGGAGTGCTGAGTTCTGAGTCTTGAGTGCTGAGTTGAAAGAAGCAGCGGAGACGGATCCGCAACTCAGAACTTAGAACTCATAACTCAGAACTTCCTCAGAAGGCGCCCGTAGCTCAGTTGGATAGAGCATCAGCCTTCTAAGCTGAGGGTCGCTGGTTCGATTCCAGCCGGGCGCACCAGCTTATCAGTGGCGTTCGTTCAGTTTAATCCGTTCAGTCGGTTATTCCGGTTTTCGGTGGAACGGACCAAACGGACTCAACCGACTCAACGAAATCCTGTTATGACCGGTACCGCAGGCGGGTGCCGTGGAGAAGAGACAGTTCAATTTCCGAGGCGGTGAGCTCGGACGGGAAGTAGGTTCCTGAAATCTTCGCAGCATTGATGCTGGCCCCTTCGAGCCGGGCATTCCGGAAATCAACCCCTCGCAAGTCGGCTTGCCTGAAGTAGCTGTCGCTGAAGTCCAATCCGTCGGCATCCAATCCACGCAAGTCCAAACCGCGAAGATCGCAGCCCTGCAGATTTGTTTTTTCTCCGGCCGCCTTTTTGACATTAAACTCGGTAATGCAGCCTTCGCGGAGCAGTTGATACATCGCATCGTTGGGTAACCGTAGTTTTGGACGTGCAGGTTTGGTGGCTTCCATGTTGCCTCCGGAATATCGGCCATCATCGGTCTCTTCGGAAGATTTGGCGGGTAACTTGAGGGGATATCAGCCGCTACATCCGCTCCTCATCCAGCTCGATCACGTCCACCCAGGTTGTTACGTGAGGCAGAGACTCGATGGACACGCCACGTTTCGCTGCCACCTCAGCCAGCCTGGCCCGGAAGCGTTGCTGGGCGCCGTCGTCCTTGGGACTGCGTGAAAGGAGACCCTCTGTCCACCCGGCCATATCCTCCTGCGAGAGCGATCGCGCATGGGCCATGACCCATGCCAGCAGGTCTTCGTCGCTGCCGCACTGCAGAACCCGTTTCTCGAACTCCTGCGGATCGATCCGCAAGAACTCGATCAGATACTTGTCGAACCCGGCGGTGAGGTAGTTATAGTCCTGAATCAGACCGGCGTGGCGGAGACGAATCTTATCGATCAACCGGACGAGATGAGCCATACCGCCCAGCAATATCTTGGGACTGCGAGGATAGCGTGCATGAGTCATGTCACAACGCTCCTTCCGCCGATTGCCGGATCATACGCGAGTCTCGAAGGCGACGCCATCACGTAACCGGCTCCCCTCCCACTTGAACTTGGTCCATGGACGGCAGTATGGTAACCGGCAGTAGCAAGTCGAGTATTCGATGTCATGAACGGATAGATGCGTGGAGGGATATATGGCACTACGACTTGGAGATGAAGCGCCGAATTTTACGGCGGAGACGACGGAGGGAACGGTCAATTTCCATGAATGGCTGGGTGGAGGTTGGGGGATTCTGTTCTCCCATCCCAAGGACTTTACGCCGGTCTGTACGACGGAACTGGGCACGGTGGCCAAGATCACGCCGGAGTTCAAGAAGCGCAGCGTGAAGGTCATTGCCATCAGCGTGGACCCGTTGGATTCGCATAAGGGCTGGATCAGCGACATCAACGAAACCCAGAAAACCACCATGAACTATCCGATCATCGCGGATCCGGACAAGAAGGTGGCCACACTGTACGACATGATCCATCCCAACGCGCTGGATAATATGACGGTACGGTCCGTGTTCGTGATCGGGCCGGACAAGAAGATCAAGCTGACGCTGACCTATCCGGCGTCGTGCGGGCGCAACTTCGATGAACTCCTGCGGGTCATCGACTCGCTTCAACTGACGTCGAAATTCAAAGTGGCGACGCCGGCGAACTGGAAGGAGGGGGAGGACTGCATCATCACTCCCGCCGTGTCCGATGCCGAAGCCAAGGGCCTGTTCCCCAAGGGCTTTAAGGTCGTGAAGCCGTACCTGCGCTACACGCCCCAACCGAACAAGTAGTCGTCTGAGACCTGCGCGACAGCAGTGGAGCCGCCTTCAGGCGGCTCCACTGCTACACGAGAAGCAATCCCAACCTCCTCGCAGTCTTCCAGGCAGGCGATTGCCGGTACCGATCAAAGGCGTGTGCCCCACCGAGAGGATACGTTTCGCGAACGTGTTGAAGGGTGGGGTAGGCCTCACCGTGTTTCTCTCTGGTTGGGGTGGCGGCCCGAATCAACTCTCGAAGCCAGTCAGCTTTCTCGGTCGCTACTGTGAGGGTTGCATCCTCCGTCTTGTTCGGCAGGATCACGCGGTACTTCGTTCCGCGCCGTTCCACAACAGGCCGGCCACCGATCCACACGAATCGCCGCTCCGCTAACGGATCGACACCTCGATGCTGTGCTGCGAGTGCCGTTTCCACCCAAGTGGCCGACACGCGTGGCCGCTTCACCGGCTTGACGAACCACTTGCGCACGTCCATGCGGACACCGTTCCCCTCCATGTAGTTCAAGAGCGCTCTCCGTAGGCCCTCACCCAGCCAGTCCGGAGTACCACCGGCGGGATCGACGTGTGTGAGATCATTCTCGGCGAAACCCTGAAACGTCGGGCCGGTAATACGGATGCCATGCGCCTTGGGGGTGAGCCCGATCGGGCTATGGGCCGTCGCGGTGAACTTGTGCCAGAAGGCAGATTGAATGAGACCTGCCGTGAAGAGTTGCCGCACCCGTTCGAGGCTATCGACGGTTTCCTCGACGGTTTCACCAGGGCAGCCGTACATAAGATATGCATGGACCAGAATCCCGGCCTCATGGAATGTCGCCGCTACCCGTGCGGTCTGGGCAACCGTGATGCCCTTCTTCATTGCCTCTAAGAGGCGATCCGATGCGGCCTCAAGGCCCGCCGTAATCGCAACACACCCTGAAGCGGCAAGCAAGCGGCACAGGTCAGGGGTAAACGCTTTCTCGAATCGGATGTTGCCCCACCAGCTGACGGCCACGCCTCGTTCGAGTAGCGTGAGCGCGAGGGCTGTGAGCCCGGCCGGTGGCGCGGCTTCATCCACAAAATGAAAGCCGCGTCGTCCGGTTTCTGCGATCAGGGCCTCGATCCGGTCGGCCAGGATCTCGCTCGGGGCGGCTTCGTAGCGACCGATATAGTTCAACCCCACATCGCAAAACGTACATTGCTTCCAGTAGCAGCCGTGTGCGACGGTCAGTTTATTCCAATGTCCTTCCGACCAGAGCCGGTGCATCGGGTTGAGCGTGTCGAGGATCGAGAGATAGCGACCCAACGGCAGCCCATCGTAGGTCGGCGTACCCAATTCGGCCATGTTGAAATCCGGTACCGTCGCATCGTTGCGATAGACGACCGTGCCACGAGACCGTACATAGGTCCGGCATAAATCTGCTTCATCTCGTTTCCCACCCAGGTGCTCCAGCAAACAGAGAAGCGGCCGTTCACCATCATCTAATGTGACGTAATCCACATAGTCGAACACGCGCGGATCTTGTAGCCGCCGTAGTTCAGTATTGACGTAGCCACCCCCGAGCACCACCGGCAGCGACGGCAGCCGTGCCTTCAAGGCTTGGGCAATACGGAACGCGCCGTATAGATTACCGGGGAAGGGGACCGTGAGCCCGACCGCTGTCGGGCCTGTCGCTTCAACCTGTCGCCACAAGCAGCTCACTAACAGCTCATCGATGAGTGACAGCGGCGCGTCCAGTGCCTGCTGAATCTTGTCGAAGGAGGACGCTGAGGTGGCAACCTGTTCGGCATAGCGGCTCAACGCAAAGTAGGGCGAGATGGTTTCGTGCACCAAGTCACAGAGATCTTCGAGGTAGAGCGTGGCAAGGCGACGCGCATGGTCCGTCGAGGGGGCCGCGTGCATCGTAGCCACCTGGCCGGCCTGATTGGCGAACCTGGGGCCCTGTGGGAGAAATCCGCGCCGGCAGAGTCGCGCAGCCATCATGGGATCGCGCCCTTGGAGGAAGCCGACGACCGGCTCGATGGAATCGAGATAGGCCCGTTCGAGCGCCAGCATCTGTCCGGCCTCACCCGGCAGCTCTTGCTCCTTTGTGCGAAGGTGATCGAACACGCGTGTAAGCCCGCGACGGGAGAAGAGCGCCAAGACCATTTCAATTCCCATGTCTGCTTGGGCGACCACGAACCCGCGTGAGCGCAGGAACCCAGTCAGGTACGCCGTGGCGGGGTAGGGTGTGTTGAGCTGGGTGAGCGGAGGGATGAGCAGGAGCACCGTGCCGACAGTCATGGCCAGTGGAATACCACAATGGCCGGCCTCACTGCCAGGCTCCTAGACCGGCGCAGTGGTGAGATCTCCGGTGCGGTCGCGGGGGTAACTTCACCCAGCTAAGAATTCATTCCGGTCACGCCGCCCTTCACTCGTCCATCTCGTTCTCATGAGGGGGCGAGTGAATGTTTGATTTTGCTCCTTGTTGTCGGCAAGGTCCAATTTCGTCACGTTATGATCGGTTAGCGAACGAGTTTGCACACTCGATGCGATCCGAGCGTTCTCTTCCTGTTCCACAAATAATTTTCTAGTTTGAATGTAATTTCCTGCGGTTCACTCTCTTCCTGAAAATACAGGCGCGGTCTCAATTATATCGGCATGGCCTTTGCTTCGACGCAGGAGGTTTTGTCGGAGACCCTGAGCATGCCGGTTCACACGATTATGCTCCCACCAAAGAGGAACGCACCGTTCGTTCACAGGAAACTTGCCAGATACCGAGCACCATCTACACTTTGTCAGCGCATCATCAACGATCAAATCGCAAGGAGGATAGTATGTGGTCACGAATCTCTGCGATGACGCTGGGCGGCGGGTTTTTTCTCTCCATCATACTGTTCGCCGTGCCGCTGAAGGCAGCCGATGAAGCCGAGACGGCAGAGTTGCTCATCACGCTCCTCAAAGTGGGACGGGGTGTCGTATCGGAAAATCAGGCTCTGATCAACGATGCCTCCAAGGGCAACAAAGGTTTCACCGACGAGTTTCTGGCTGCCCAGATAGTTGATCGTTTCAAAAAGCAGACGAGGATCGACCTCAACCGCGCGAACGGGATCCCGCAATCGGGAGTGCTGTTGAGCTTGCTCGAATCGGAGAGGGAAGTAGTGGCGGAAGCCCAACCGGTCATTAACAAACAGGGGGTCGCCTTCAAGGGGTTCTTGCCGGCTGTGTTCGCCAGGAAGTCGGGTGAAAAGTTTTACCGGAAAACGGGCATCCGTCTGAAACTGACCGGAGCAGATTATCGGTATCCAGGGAATAAACCGGACGACTTTGAAACCGAAGTCTTGAGGATGTTTTCCGACTCGCGGCATCCGAAAGGGCAGCCATATAGCAAGGCCACCATCGTCGCAGGGAAACCGGTGCTGCGTGTGATGGACCCGGAGTATGCCGCGGCAACGTGCCTCAACTGTCACGGGAGCCCGAGGGGAGAGCGCGATATCACGGGGATGAAGAAAGAAGGGTGGAAAGAAGGGGACCTGGCAGGCGCCATCAGCTTGGTCTTGCCCATGAAGTAAACAGCACGTGAGGCGCAGTCCGATTCGTGGAACTATCAGGAATTTGTGAGTGGACGGAGTGAAGGAGGAGGAACGGATCATGAGCAAGATTGTAGTCGTCGATGATTCCTATGCCGAGTTGCAGATGATCGAAGGGTATCTCAAATCCGCGAACCATTCGGTGATCTCCTATCCGAACACGGATAAGCTTGAAGAGAAGCTGGCGACCGACAAACCGGACTTGATCGTCCTGGATGTCGTCATGCCCGGGAGGAACGGATTCCAAGCCTGCCGCGACATCAAATCCGACGATCGATTCAAGAACATTCCCATCGTGCTGTGCACATCGAAGGGACAGGAGAGCGACAAGTTTTGGGGACAACAGCAGGGCGCAAATGGGTATGTGGTGAAGCCGTTCAAGGCGGAAGACCTTATCGCTGCCGTCAAGCGAGCTCTGAACTAACCGAGGAAAGAAGAGGGACGTCCCGCCTATGGGCTCCATCGAGACAGTTGCCAAGCCGAATCATGAACAAGCTTCGGACTTTCCTTCTGCAGCCGGCACCCCGCTCCGCGTCTGTCTGATCAGTCTGGCCAATGAACTGTTCGCCATCGACCTGAGGAACGTGCGGGAAGTTTTTGAGGTCGAAGCCGTGACTCCCGTTCCCGGCGTGCCGCAGACGCTGACCGGGGTGGCAAATTTGAGAGGAACGGTGATTCCGTTGGCCGATCTTCGTTCAGCGCTCGGGTTACCTGTGGCGGGTCCCGACCTTCGGTATGCGGTGGTGCTTCGACACGGATCTCAACAAGTCGGTGTGTTGGTCGATACCGTGCCGGAGATTCGCACGGTCCATCCCGATGAATTCCTCACCGCACCCGCACGGGGCGTCGACGGCTCTCGTCCGTTCGTCTCGTCCATTCTCAGGATAGCCGATCGGATGAGCGGCGTCGTCGAGGTCCCGAGTCTGATGGCATGCGTTGAACAGGGAGGGGGATTCTAGCCGGTTCGAGGGCCGCACGGCCGACATCTTCTGTGAATCACGCTCAATTGTCTCATATCTCAACGGCGAAGCATTCGCACGTAGGCTAAAGGAGGGGAGCCATGGCTCGGCAGAGTTCAATGCAGAGTTCAATCAAGTGGAAGCTCACGACGTGGTTCAGCAACCTCAAGACGTTGCCCAAGCTCATTTTAGGGTTTTCGAGCGTGGGCGCCATCATGATCGTGGTCGGCATCATCGGGTTGTACGGCCTGCAACAGTTGCGAGGAGAGCTGCGGACTCTGTACGAAAGTTCAACTCTGGCCCTTGCAAACGTGGGAACGACCAGCAGCTACCTGGGCTTGTACCATGACGCGCTGCTGAACGCAGGTCGGGCCACAAGAAAGTCCGAGTTCGACGACTCGCTCCAACCTCTCAAGGAACTCCAGCAAAAAGTACAGGAACCGTTGACCGTCTACTCCAGTTTGGAACTCCGGCAGTCGTCGAGTGGACGATCGGAGGCCGGCGACCTGCAGGCGCTGCAAAAGGCCCTTACGGCCTATTTCACCGCAGCAGATGGTGCAGTAGGCGCGTATGCAGACGCGTTCTCCCCGTCGCTCGGCGAAGAGCAGCGGCAAATGATGCGCGACCTGGGAACGCTCGCACTCTCGGTCGAAGTTGCGAATAAGTACAACGCGGCAGCGACCCGTGTGAACGAGCTTCTGACGACCATTCGAGAAGTGGCCAAAGACTCAAACGAAGCGGGCCAGGCGGAAGCGGACTATCGAACGAACGTTGTGCTCGGTGGTGCCTTGCTGGCGATCGTCCTGGGGGCCTTCATCGGATATCGTCTGGCGAAGGCGCTCTCAGGCGGCATTATTCACATCGCCCAGGTCGCTGAGCAGGCGGCAGCAGGCAACCTGCAAGCGCGCGCAAAGATGGACAGCACGGACGAGCTGGGCCAGATGGCCAAGTCCTTCAACACCATGCTCGACCGAATTACGGCACTGGTTTCAACCGAGGAAGAGCGGGACGTCATGCAAAAACGGCTCATGCAATTCCTCGTGTTGGTCTCGGACGTCGGCAAAGGAGACTTGACCAAGCGCGGCGAAGTGACGGCCGACATGTTCGGCAACCTCGCCGACGGTTTCAACCTGATGTTGGGTCGGTTCGCCCAGCTGATGAAGCAAGTCCGTGAAGCGGCTGAAAAAGTAAACAAGTCTGCAGGGTCCTTGCGGGATTCAGCCGGACAGATGTCCGGAACCGCCAAACACCAAGCAGAAGAATCGGTTCGAACGCTGAGTGCGGTCGAAGGGTTGGCCACATCCATGCGCCAAGTCGCCGACACAGCCGGAGCGTCATCCGAGAGCGCCAAGCAAGTGTTGCAAGCGACGGAGCGTGGCCGCGAAGCGGTGCAAGAGACGGTGGAAGATATGCAGAGTATTCGTGCCGCGGTGCAACGCATGTCGAAGCAGGTCAAAGCGCTCGGCGATCGGTCGTTGGAGATTTCACAAATCGTGTCGACGATTCGAGAAATCGCGAATCAGACCAACCTGCTGGCGCTCAACGCCGCCATCGAAGCCGCCGGCGCCGGAGAGGCGGGAGCACGATTCGCGGTCGTCGCCGATCAGGTCAGGAAACTGGCCGAAAGCTCCACCCAAGCCACGCGTGAAATCGCCGACTTGGTGAAAGTGATTCAGTCCGAAACCCAAGACGCCGTGGTGGCGATGGAACATGAGACCCAGGCCGTGGAAGCCGGGTCGGCATCCGCTCTGAAAACCGGTGACGTGTTTAAAGAAATTTCATCGATCGCCCAACGCTCTGCGGAGTTGGCGCAAAGCATTGCGAGTGCGGCAACACAGCAAACCACGTCAACCGATACAGTCGGTCGATCGATCAAAGACTTCACCGGCGGTGCGGTGGCGACCCAAAAGGCCACCGACACGACACGCCATACGATCGAAGACATGGCGAAACTATCCGAAAGTCTCACGGCGTCGGTCGCACAGTTTAAGGTCGCCTAGCGGGCGAACAGCAACGCTTTCTATCCGGTCGAGGAAGGAACGCCGTATGAGCTCGGAATTCGATCGCCAGGCGCTGGTCGGCATTTTCGTGGCGGAAGCCACCGATGCCATGACCACCTTATGGACGGCCGTGCATCCGGCTCATGAGACCGTTCCTTCCCAGGGGGCGATGCCGGAACACTATATCGTCGCGCATCGGATACGCGGCGCTGCCTCTCTCTATGGTTTCACGGCAGTGGCTAAGCTGGCGGAGTGTTTGGAAACCCTGCTCGAACAGGCGACGACGATCCAGCCGTCACATTGGCCGCGTGCCGTGGAACTCCTTCGTGACCTGGTGTCCGTGTGCCGGGAACAGGTGGACGCGATCGCGCAAGGAAGGCCGGAGGACCTGCGCAGCGTCGAGCAGTGGCCGACTCGATGCGCAGAAGTCATTCCCCATACGGATGCGTCGGGGACTGCGGATTCAGCGGTGGAACTCCAGCAGTTACAGGAGCCTTCACGGGCGACTGTCGCGGAATCGGCTGTGACAGAATCTCATGTGGCGGACGAGTATCTGGTTCCCAATCTGGACGCAGAGGTGCTCTCGTATTTTGTACCGGAAGCGCAGGAGTATGTGGAGACACTCGAAACACATTTGTTGCGGCTCGAGAAAGAGCCTGAGGACCAGGAAACGATCCATCAGCTCTTCCGCACCGCGCACACACTCAAGGGGTCGGCCTACACCGTCGGGTTCCAGGCGATCGGAGACCTGGTCCATCACATCGAAGATTTCATGGGCGCGGTGCGCGACGGACGCACGCGCGTGATGCCCGGCGTCGTCGATCTGGTCCTAAAGGCGGTCGATCTTGTGCGAACGCTCATGCGCCGGGATCAGAACCAGGTCGGGAAGACCAGAAGCCGGTTCATGGCCGTGATGCGGGACCTCAAGAGGTTAGAACAAGGCTTGTCCCTGGAAGCCACGACGCCTGCGGTGGCCGATGACCCAGCTCGGGAAACAACTCCCGTGCAATCGCAGGAGCAACAGCAGGATGCCGACCCCACCAGGACTCACGAGGCCAAGGGAGCTGAAGAGCGGGAGGTCATCAGGGTCAGCCGGGATCGTCTGGAACGCCTGCTCAATCTCGTAGGAGAGCTGGTCATCGGTCGCGGTCGTTTGGAACAACGGCTGGTCATGCTGGAGCAGTTGTCGAGCCAGGTGCAAGTCTGTAAAAACCGTTTGCTCGACGCCGTCCGGACCTTCGAGGACAAACACACCTTCACCTTCCCCACCATCTCGAAGACCGACGGCGAGCCGTCTGGACCGGCCTTCTCCGGGCTCAGCGACTTCGGGGCTCTGGAATTCGACAAGTATGACGACTTCAATATCCTTTCAAGGCGGATCAGCGAGGTCACGGCCGATATCGGCGAGTCCATGTCGCAGTTGAGCGGGTCCATTCGGCATGCGCATGAAGATATGGGGCAGCTCCAACAACTCACGTTGGGGATGCGGGATGAAATCGCTCGGGCGCGAATGGTCCCGATCGGCACGCCGTTCACCCGATTCCGCCGCGCGATCCGAGAAATGGTTCGCACGACGGGCAAGGAAGTGACGCTGGTCACGTCCGGTGAACATACGGAAGTCGACACCAACCTGGTCGAACGGTTGGTGGATCCATTGATCCACCTGGTCAGGAACGCCGTCTATCATGGAATCGAACCGACTGCCGCTCGTGTCGCCAAGGGAAAACCGGCGGCCGGGACAGTGTATTTACACGCGGCGCACCGTGGCAATTCGGTGATGGTCGAAGTCGAAGACGATGGGGCGGGACTTGACCTGGAAAAAATCAAAACGACGGCGATTGCGAGGGGCTTGGTCCGGGCTGACGCGGCGGCAGGCCTCTCGGATGCCGACATCATCAAGTGTATCTTTATGCCTGGTTTTTCGACCGCCGATCAGGTCGGAGACCAAGCCGGTCGGGGGGTCGGCTTGGACGTTGTCAAGCGCGTGATCGAATCTATGAACGGACACATCGAAGTGGAGTCGGTCCGTGGCGTCGGCACGAAGCTTACGTTACAACTGCCTTTGACCCTCTTGATCGCCACGGCGCTCGTCGTGCGGGCGGGGAATGAGCGGTATGCTATCCCGCTGCCGTCCGTGCGCGAAGTCACCATGCCGTCGGCCGAATCGCTTCAACGGGTAGGGGATCGCACATTGCTCCAGCTCGGGGATGAGGCGATTGAAGTGCAGCCCCTGCTGCAGTTGCTCAGGCGGGACTCCGGCACTCCGGAAGGCGGAACACCGATCGTCATTGTACGCGCAGCGACAGGCCCGCTTGGTCTGGCAGTGGACGAATTACTCGGTCGCCAAGAAATCGTGATTAAGCCGCTCGGTGGGCTCAGGCCGCTCCAGCGGTCGTGCTTCGGCGGCGCAACGATCGACCCCGAAGGACGCGTGATCTTGGTGGTCGATGTCGGACGGCTCACGGCCGGTCCCACCCGGGAGGAGGCGGCCCTGGATGCACCGCAGATCCCGCAACTTCTTACCGACGAGACGGCGCCGGCAGAAACGGTTCCGGATGCCAAGTCGTCCGAGCGGGCGATCCTGTTGATCGATGACTCGCTCAGCATCAGGAAGTTCGTCGGCCGAATGCTGGAATCCGCCGGCTATCAGGTCGACACCGCTGTGGACGGCGAAGACGGATTGCGCAAAGCGTCAGCGCGGGCTTACCACGTGATCATTACGGATCTGGAGATGCCGAAATTAAACGGTTTTGAAGTCATTCAAGCCTTGCGAGGCCGCCCCCAGACGGCCTCCACACCGATCGTGGTGATGACGACCCGGGCAGGCGACAAGCACCGCCACATGGCGATCAATATCGGCGCCACCGCCTATGTTGCAAAGCCGGTGGAGGAACGGGCGTTGGTCCGAGAGATCGAACGGTGGGCCGGCCAGGAGACAGGGGTTTCGGCACACAAGGGTTTCCCATGAGCTTGCGCGGTCATAGGGTGGGGATACGGTCGGTCACCCAGTCGGCCCAATATCTGGTTGTGGGCTATGGTTCCGCCACGCTGGCGCTTCCCGCCGACTTGGTCCGCGGAATTCTCACGCCGCCTGAAACAGGCGCGCAGTCTGCGCTGACGATCATGGGCGAGACGTACCATGCGGAGGATGTGCGAGCGCGACTGGAAATACCGGCGGCTCCCGACGGTATTTCTGAGGCGCGAACCGTGTTGTGTTCGCACGGTGTCCGTCACCGTGCCTTTCAGGTGGACCGGGTGCTGGAGCTGACGGACGTCGAGCGTACGCAGATTCTCCCGTTGCCGCCCCACTTTCGCAGCGCCGAACGGGAGTGGTTTGCAGGACTGTTTCTGTATCTCGATGGGATCGCGCTGATCGTAAATCCAGACTGGCTCTTGAACGAGCGCGAATCGCCATTGTCGACCAGTGCCATGGCAGACAGATACGCGGTGGGCGCACGCGAGGCGGCGGCCGACACGCATCCGGAGCAGTCTCGTCCCGCGGTTCTTGTCGCGCCGTGGTTACCGATGGAACTCGAGGAAGCGAATGATGCAGAAGACACGCCCTGGGCTCCAATCTAGTTCCCAACGTGCACGAGGAGCGATCGTGTTTGCCGTCGGGGGGAAGCGGGTGGCGGCTCGCGCCGAGGAGGTGGAGAGCGTCATGCCCTGGCCTGACTGCATTCCCGTTCCCAGTCAGACGCCGTATGTGAATGCCGTGATCCGGCGTGACCAGACCGTCCTGCCGGTCTTCGACCTGGCGGCCCGATTACACGTGTCGGTGCCCGGCTCAACGTCCTTGTGTTTAGTTGCCAAACATGTGGATGGTCTCCTCGCGATCCGGATCGATCCAGAGGTGCCGTCCTTGCACATGATCGCGCCCTCGGCGATTCAACCACATCAAGACGCCGATCCCGATCTGCTCGGTACCTATGTCTACGAAACCCAGACGATCCCGGTGTTGTCACTGGCCGGATTAGGGACGTCGCTCACGACCACGCCGCAACTGGTGAAGAACGGACGGTAACAAGAGAGGGGCCATGCCGAAGATTCTTGTCGCAGACGACAGTATCGCGGTCAGAAAAGTAGCCGAGCGGCTCCTGACGGAAGCCGGCCTTGTGGTGACGCTTGCGGCCAATGGGGAAGAAGCGCTCGCGTTGCTGGGGAAAGAACGGCCGGATGTCGTCGTCTCGGACGTGATCATGCCGGACAAGAGCGGGTACGAGGTCTGCGCCTATGTCAGGTCACAATCGGCTTTGGCAGGGACTCCCGTGCTGCTCATCTCGGGCATCGTGAACGACGAAGTGACCAAGCAAGCGAACTCCTGCTGCGCGGACGGGGTCCTGAAGAAGCCCTTTCAGGGAACCTCCTTGAAAGATCGCGTCTTGGAACTGGTATCGAAACACCAGTCCCAGACGCAGGCGGTTACGGGCGGGGAGGCCAGTGGGAGCGGGGCAATCGCTAGGGATGGGCAGACCGCGCAGGCGGGGCCGATACCGGCTGCGCCGGTTGCAGATGGCCCGAAGGCTTACAAGATTTCCGAAGAACAACTTCAAACATTTCGCCGGTCGACGGCCAAGCTCAAAGAGCTCGAGGAGGCACTCGAACAGGAACGGAGCAAGACAGTCCAGTTGTCGGAGCGCCTGGCCGATCTGGAACGCGATGCGGCTCGTGTCAGAGGTGTCGAAGCGGAACTGGCGATCGAACGAACCAAGTCGGCGCAGTTATCCGATCGAGTGTCCCAGTTGGAGCAAGCCGCGAACCGTCTCGATGAGATGGACGCGCAACTGGCGGCTGAGCGGGACCGGTCGGCACAGGCCACGAAGCGAGCCGCCGAAGCGGATCGGCTGAGGATCCGTGTGGAAGAGCTCGAGGCCACTTTATACGCAGAGCGGGACGCAGCGACCCAGCTCGTGCAACAACTGAACGAGTCTGAAACGGCCGCGGCCCGTGTCAAGGACCTCGATGCGGCATTGACTGCGGAGCGGCACAAAGTCGGCGATCTCAATCGGCAGTTGAACGAAGCGGAGCGGGACATCGCTTCCGGGAAGGAACTCGCGGCGGCGCTGTCGACCGAGCGAGACAACAACTCGCGTTTGAGCCGGCGCATTATACAGTTAGAGCAGGCTGTGACACGGGTCGAAGAATTGGAACGGGCGGTGGCGTGCGAGCAGGAACGCACCGGCGAGGCTGAACAGATAGCGCAGAAGGCGAATCGTCAGTTGGAAGAGATGGTCCACAAGCTGGCCGAGATTGCCGGTCTCGCCTCTCAGCTCGGACAGAGCAATGTCGGGTAACCCTGACAGGACAGCAGAGATGGTATCTCCCCCGGACGCCGACGACGACTTCCAGAAAGAAATTCTCGAACTCTTTGCCCAAGAAGCGAGGGAATGGCTGGGGCAGATTCATCAGGCGCTCCAGGAATTGATGGCGCAGCCCGACGCTGACCGCCACGTATCGCTCATCAAGACGATTACACAAGGGTTGACCAATCTCGGTGGTTCTGCGGCGACGGTCAACCTCCCCGAAGTTGAGCGCGCGACCTATGCCCTTCTGCCGTTTATCGAGGGCATCCGGGATCCGGTGTCGGCTCCCACGCGCGAGGATTTTTCATCGCTGCGGAAACACTTCGACTACATCGCCACCGCGCTCGCCGACGCCACCGGCTGGTCGGTCGACTTCTCGTTCGGCCCATCTCCTGGAGAAATTCAGCTCGACTCCTTTCTCGAACAACTTCGGAACCTGCACGCGGCGAAAACGCAGACGGTGGAATCGTGCCGACATCTCGCACAGGCGATCTTCCAACGGATCGAACAAGATACACAGCACGGCCTCGGTCACATGGACCGCCAGTCGGTGGAAGCGTTGCTCGAAGGGGTGGCCGACGCGGATGAGGCGTTTCTGTCGGACGTCGAGCAACGGCTCCCTGCGATCGCTCGCGGGTTGGCTCGCCTGAAAGGCATGGCGCAGGGCGCCGGACTCTCAGCCGGTGAGTTTGACACGACCCTTCGTGAGGTGAGTGCGTTGCAGGCGGCCGCCCAGACGGTACACGCGGCGCCGGTCATGGCATTTCTGAACGGATTGCGGAGTTTTTTGACGATCGTGCTGCAACGTCGCCTCACGCCGGCGTCGAAGACCATCGAGGCGGTGGAGTTCCGGCTCACCGGCGTGCCCGCCATGGCGCAGGCATGGGTCCAGGTCGGACGAATGGAACTCGAAGCAATCGGCAAACTCTTGCCCGCCTGATTCGCCACCGAGCCACTGTTCGGGTCGGCGACATGCCGACCCGGATCGGTGCGATTCTTGACTTGCCGTCTCGGAGCGGACTAAGTCTTGTACGACACTCATCTTCAAGAAGGGTTGCGGAAACGGCATGCATTATGAGGACCACTGGGGGCTCACGGCTCCCCCCTTCGATAACGTCCCGGATCCTCGCTACTACTTCCCTTCCGCAAAACACGAAACGGCCAGGCAGCGGTTGCTCTATGGGATCCAGGCCCGTAAAGGGGCCGTGATGCTGACGGGGAAGATCGGGTGCGGTAAGACGCTCTTGAGTCGTGCGCTGATCCTCAATTTGCCTCGCTCGAAGTACGATGTGGCGCTCGTCGCCAATCCGGCATTGCCGGGCCCCGAATTTCTGGCGGAGATTCTGTATCAGTTCGGTCTCGACAGCCAGGGATCCAAGGCGGACGTCCTGCATCGCTTGAACGATCGCCTCTTGGCCAACCAGCGCAAAGGGCTGGATTCGGTACTGGTGGTCGATGAAGCGCAGGCCATTGAGGATGACCGGGTGTTCGAGGACCTGCGTCTCTTGTGCAATTTCCAACTGAACCATCGTTTTCTGCTGACCCTGGTGCTGATGGGACAGCCGGAGCTCAAGAGCCGGGTCGAGGGCATTGCGCAACTCAATCAACGGATCGCCATTCGCTCTCATCTGGAGCCATTTACCGCCGAGGAAACCAGAGAGTATATTGCGGCACGCATGAAGGCCGCCGGTTGCACGCGTGAAGTGTTCTCGAAGGATGCGTGCCGGCTGGTATTCAAACGAAGCCGGGGCGTCTGCCGGCTGATCAATTCATTGTGCGATCTCTGCTTACTGCTCGGGTACGATGAAAAAGCGATCTGTATCGGTGCGCCGCTTGTGGAACAAGCCGGTCAGGCGATGTAACGAACGCTCAAGGAACCGGCCGAGCTAAGAACCGATCTCGGCCAAGGGCTCAGGCAGATCGACCGGTGAGTATCTGGACGTGAACGAACACTGGTACCACCAAGCGCAAGAAGAACTCACGCGCACCGCGACAGCCGTTCAGGAACAGCGGGCCGTGGAATTGACCGGGCCGGCTCGGTTGGCAGAGGACATTGTGCGCTCTCTGCAGCAGACCGACAGATTGGTCGTGGAAGCACTCTCCAACGCATCCGGATCGCCCCTGATTACGAACCTGGTCAACGTCGGCATCCTGGCCACGAAAGTCGGCTTGGGGTTGGGATACTACGGCCAAGAATTGGAACGCTTGGCTCTGGCAGGGCTGGTTCACGATATCGGCATCTTCGCCATTCCCCAGCCCCTCTTGACGAAGGCTTCCCGATTGACGCCGGACGAGCGAGCATTGGTCGAGCGCCATCCCGAACTCGGCTGCCGCATCATTGAGCAGGCCGGCGACACCTACCGGTGGCTTGCGCCCGTCATTCTGCAGGCCCATGAACGATGGACCGGCCAGGGCTATCCTCACCGGTTGAAGGGGGGGCAGATTGCCGAGATCGCCCAAATCATCGGGGTGGTCGATGTGTTCGATGCGCTCATCGGTCCTCGTCCTTATCGCAGGCGGCTCTTGCCGCACGAGGCGGTCCATGAACTCGTCGTCGCCGAGCGGACGGCGTTCCCGCGTGAAGTGATCAAAGCCCTTGTCGGGCAACTATCCGTCTATCCGCTCGGGACGACCGTCCGGTTGACCACCGGAGAAACAGGTGTGGTCACGCGTGTGAATCCTCATTATCCGCTCCGACCGACCGTGCGGCTGGACGCGTCCTGCGGGCCTCAACCGTCCGGCATGAGCCGATTCGTGGACCTGAGTCTCGCGCCCCTGGTTTCCGTTCTTGAAACCCTCGATGCTCCGGCAGTAGAACGCGTCACCTTTTCACGTCCAAGCGAGACCCACGGCACCAAGCAACGCCGGGCAGTGGCCACTTCGAACCAGTTCTCCGTGCTGCTCGAGAGTTTGGATTCCATTGCGTCCGCTATTCAGCATATGGTGGAAGCAAAATCGAAGGGGGGTGACCTCAATGGCCACGCGGGGAATTCAAGAGCCGCAACGTCCATCGCGGATCCTTCCGGTACCGATCCGGAATTTCAAAAAGAAGTCGTAGGCCTCTTTGCCTTGGAAGCGCGAGAATGGTTGGGACAGATTCAGCGGGCCCTACGAAAACTGGCAGACACGCCTCCGCCTCATGTCCAGTCGAAGCTTGTGGATATCATTCTCCATGGCATCACGAACCTGGGACGCTCCGCAGCCACGGTGCAGTTACCTGCGCTTGAAGAAATGGCCGTCAGCCTCGTCCCTATCCTCCAGGCAGCCGGAGCTCAGGGCTCCGTTCCGGAAGGAACGCAACTTTCATCTCTGGAAACAGGGCTCGAACGCATCGCCGCAGCGGTCGAAGGGCTGTCCACCAAAGCCATCCAGCGCACCCTCTCGAAAGCCGGACAAGACACGTGTACTGAGCCACCCTCGCACAGTGAACGGCCGCAGCAAGTGGACGAATCGTCACCTGAGACAACGGCATGGCACAAAGAACAATGGGGTGGGGTGTCGAGGAGGTCTCCCATCCTGGAGTCCTTGCGGGCGCTCCAGCTTGCTCGGGTACGCTCCATCGAGCCGGCCCGCGATGTCTTGCAGGCGGTTATCCAGCGGGCGGAATACGAGATCAAGCAGGGTGGTGGGGTCGTGGACGTCCACACGATCGAGCGGATCCTGAAGGAGCTCGACGGACTGGATCAACGGCTTTTAGACGAAGTTGACATGCGCGTTCCCGCCATCCTGCGCGGACTCTCGGTCTTACGGTCCAAGTCGGACGTGTCCGGGCTGTCGGAAGAACGGCTCATGCCGGTCCTAAGAGAAGTCGACGTGCTCTACGACGTTGCGAAAGCCGTGAATGCGTCGACGATCGTGCTGTTCTTGGACGGGCTCCGGGCCTTCATGACGGTCGCTGCCTACCGTAAGACGGCGACGGCAATCAAGCGGCTCGAAGCTGTCGAATTACGCATCGGGGCGCTGATTCCAATGACCGAGCAATGGGTCGATGTGGGGCGAATCGAACGGGCCGCCATCGACGACATTCTTCCAGCCTGACGGGCACCTCCATCCTTCGACTCCAACCGGTGCCACCGACTCATCTATCCAATTGAAACCACTCGCCTTTCACAGCCTAAATCTTGGGCATGTTGCAGGCAGCTGCCCGCAGCCATCAGATCGTGGCTTATTCCACAGGGTTACTCACAACCGGTCCACAAAAGGTGTGAACACCGCCCAACCGTATGATGAAGAGCACCGTGCAACCGGTACATGTTGATGCGGGGACGACGGTCTGATTCTCCTACAGCCGTTGCTGCAAGCCGGTTTGCCTGGTTCGCATTGCCATTTCAGTTGCCGATTCAAGCAGAAATCGATCCCACGATGACGAGGTGCGCCTGAGAGGCGGACGTTCGAGTTTGCGATCGCGAATCCACCGATCCATGCTTGTGAATATGCACGTGCACGGCCACCGTACTCGATGCCCAGCTCACAGGACTCATCATGTCTAGGCGATGGGGTCCCATCATATTCCAACCCTTCCTGGCAGACGGTATAATTGCGACTCTAATCGCGTGATACAGCAAAGGCCTCCCGGCCAGGCAGTTGTCGAGGACATCCAATGCCAAAATTAGTGACCGTCAAGCGGATCGAAGGAAATGTTGAGAGGGCACGGGAGTATGTCAAAACTTACATTCTGTTTCCTTCCGGCCTTCTGGGGTTGATCTTCCTGATCTCAGGCACGGCCTCTTTGGCATATCAGATGATGGCAACCGATACGTATACGGCGGACACGTTCTTCGAAAGCATGGCTCTGCTGGTGCTCGGGGGCATCGTGGGATGGCTTCAGACCCGGTATCAACGCTACCTGTTACAGAAGTATCCCGATCACTTCGCCTCACGAATGAAGAGGAGCGCTCAGGGGAGTCGCTCTCGTTCTAAACACGCAGGGCCGGACACATCGACACTCCACCCAGGGCGACAATGGGTTCCCTTGGCCTATCTGGTGGGCGGCCTCACGATTCTCACCGCCTCGGCCTTCAGTTCAATGTACGGCCACGTCTATTACGTGGCGGCGTACCTGATGCCCTGGGCAGGATTCTTTTGGGCGAAGTTATTCTTCTGGCGTGGAGTCTTGCCGGTCGGCGTGGGAAGCGCGTAAGGGGAACAGGGTCAGCGGCTGCGTGTCGTGTTCTTGGACTTCGGTTTCGAGCTTGATTCCAGGGCCTGCAGCCGATCTTCGAGCTCTCGCAAATGTCGCCGAAACTCAGGCAAACGGGCGATGAGAGGTTGCAGTCGAAGCCACTCGACATGCGGCATCGCGGGAGTGCCTGAGACGACTTGTTCGGGTTCCACGTTGCGGGCGACGCCTGATCGGGCCGCGATCATCGCCTGGTCGCCGACCTGAATATGATCCGACAGACCGGCCTGCCCCCCTACAATAACGTGGTGTCCCAGGGTCGTACTGCCGGCGATACCCACCTGGGCGACGAGAATATTGTCTTCTCCGACCACCACGTTGTGTGCGACCTGGACGAGATTATCGATCTTCGATCCTCGATGAATGAGGGTCTGGCCGAACGTGGCGCGATCGACCGTCACGTTGGCACCCAATTCGACATCGTCCTCGATGGTCACTCCTCCCAATTGAGGAATTTTCTGATGGCGGCCCTGGTGTTGCACATAGCCGAAGCCGTCGCTGCCGATCACGGTGCCGCTATGGATGATCACGCGGGCGCCTACCGTACAGTCCTCTCGCACGACTACGTTCGGGTAGAGGATAGAATCGTCGCCGATGACCGAATCCGCGCCGATAAAGACACCGGGATAGAGCGTCACCCGTGCGCCGATTCGAGATCCATTTCCCAGGGTGACAAAGGGCCAGATGGAGACATCTGGACCGATCTGGACGTGTTCCCCTCGAATGACCTCTGCGGCAATGCCGCGAGGCACGTATGGAGCGGTGAAGAACCGCTGGGCGATGAGCGCGAAACTATAGGCTGGATTTGCGACCACCAGTTGCGGCGTTTTGAGCGTCTCAATAGGGTGGCCGACAACAAGCGCGCCGGCACGCGACGTTAAAGCGGCATTGAGAAACCGATCGGAGGCCACATAGGAGAGATCTCCCTGACCAGCCAACTCTAAACTTGAGACACCGGAAATCCTGGTGTCTGCCGCACCATGCAGTTCCCCACCGACCAGTTCTGCAACCTGTGTCAATGCGATGGAAACAGACCGTGCCATTACGACCTCGATGAGGGATTCTTGCGCGTACCGCTCTGGCGCGATGCTGTGGCGCGATGTGGCGATGGTCGTACCACCGGGGGCATCGTCTGTTGGACATACTGGACGACGTCTTCCACCGTTCTGAGACCGGGCAGGTCCCGGTCTGGAATCTGGAGGTCGAAGGCTTCTTCGATTTTGTACAGCAGTTCGATGGTCGCCATCGAGTCCAATCCTAAGTCGTCCCGCAACCGATCGGTTGGTTTGATCGCACGGGTGTTGCGCTTCAGGTGTTCCGCCAGCGCAGCCACGATCCGACTGGAAATTTCGGCCTCGGCTCCCATCATCCCTCCTGCCACGTCGACCGGACTTTCTTGAAGACGACCGTCGCGTTATTGCTCCCAAAGCCGAACGCATTGACCAATCCGACGTTCACGGATCGTTCCTGAACGGTGTTGGAGATCCCACGAAGCGCACAGGCCGGATCCGGATCGTCATAGTTGATGGTGGGGTGAATGTCCCCGGTCCGAATCGCCATCGCGGTCACGACGCCTCCAATGGCTCCTGCAGCTCCGAGCGTGTGCCCGATCAGCGACTTCGTCGCGGAGATGGCCAGCCTCTCTGCGCGGGCATGAAAGACTTGTCGCAATGCGCGCACTTCCACGGCATCGCCGATCTGGGTCGCGGTCGCATGGGCATTGACGTAATCGACCTGGGAGGGGCGGACTCCGGCATCCTTCAAAGCCAGGTGGATCGTCCGCGCGACGTCGGAGCCGTCTTCCCGGGGAATGACGAGGTGGTACGCCTCGCTGGTCGCGGCATAGCCGGCGACTTCGGCATACGTGCGGGCCTTCCGTCGCCGCGCATGGGGCCACGATTCCAGAATGAGCGCACCGGCACCCTCGCCCATGACGAAGCCGTCCCTCGCGCGGTCGAACGGCCGTGAGGCACGGGACGGCGTGTCATTGAATCCGGTGGAGAGCGCACGGAGCGAGCAGAATCCCGCGAACACCAGCGGTGTGATGCTGGCATCGGCGCCGACGACGATGACGACATCGGCTTGTCCGGCCCTGATGCAGGCCAGTCCTTGACCGATCGCGTGGGCGCTGGAGGAGCAGGCGGTCGAAATGGTGAGGTTCGGCCCCTTCGCGCCGCAGGCTATCGCCACAATGCCCGAGGCGGAATTCAACGTGATCGTCGGGATGAAATTGGGGTGCACACGCTGAGGCTTCTGCCGGCGATAGAGTTGCGTGATTTCCCGTTCCCCCATGACCATGCCTCCCATCCCGGCCCCGACGATCACGCCGACTCGTTCAGGAGACTCGCATTCCATGCGAAGCCCTGCGTCAGCGAGCGCTTCTTTGGCGGCGACCAGCGCAAACTGTGCGTAACGATCGACGCGTTCCCACTGGCCGGAGTCCAAGAACTCGTCCGGATTGAAATTGTGAATGTGCCCTGCGACGCGGGAGCGGTAGGTGTCAAGAGGGAACGGGTCGAACGGGCGCAGGGCGGAGATGCCGGATTGCCCTGCAAGGGCCGCTTTCCAGAACGAGCCGACCCCGATTCCAATCGGGGACACGACACCGAGACCGGTCACCACGGCGCGCGAAATCATAACCGGATTGGTCGCTGTCGGGAGTACGCGTGCATGCGTCTCTTCTTACAGGAAGGCGTGGGGCCAGTCAACGTGACGTGTGGTCGGTGTCGATGGGTGTGTGGCAGACAGGGTGCCTTTGTTCAGTAGCGAACGTTGAGAAACAAGTAGAACCCGAAGGTCAGGAAGACCATGTTCGCCATCCAGCCGGCGATCGCCGGCATGAGGACGCCGCTGTGTCCTAACGCGATGGCCAACGAGTGGGTCACCCAGTAGCAGAAGCCGAGCAAGAGGGCTTGGCCGATTCCCATCGCCATACTGCCTCCACGCACCCCGCTGCGGCGCAGGCTGAGGGCGATGCCGACGATCGTCATAATCACCGTGACCAATGGGAACGCGATGCGCCCGTAGTAGTCCGTCTGGAGCCGGGAGAACCCGACACCCTCGCTGCCGAGCCGTTCCACGAACCTCCGGATGTCGCGCAAGGTCATGGTTTCGGGATCGACCGAGAGCCATCGTGCGAAGTCGTCGGGGATCTGTGAGAGTTGAACCGGCAGGGTGTGAAACTCGCTGGCCATGACGGCGCCGTCGGGAAGGAAGCGCCGCCGCACGCCTTCGACCAGTAGCCATCCGTTCTCGGTGTACCGGGCTTCCTTCGCTTCCGTCAGTTCCTCGAGGCGAAAGGTCGAAGACAGTCGGTAGACACGCAGGCCGGCCAGCATCGCACCACCCGGGGCGATGCGCTCAATGTTCATCAGCGTCTGATTGCCGATCCGTGCCCAGGACTGGACCGGTTTCACTGAGAGGGGCTCGACCTTTTTCTCGATCTTCGCTATGCGCACCTGCTCGGCTCGGGTATTCGAGAGCGGAATGACGATGGCGCTGAATACCAACAAGAGAAGGCCCACCACCAGAGACAGAAAAAGAAATGGAGACGCCAGCCGGTAGAGGCTGATGCCGCAGCTCCGCATGGCGGTGATTTCGTGGTTTCGCGAAAGCGTGCCGAGGGTCAAAAGCGTGGCCATGAGAATCGCCAGAGGAGCGATTTGAAAGCAGATGCCGGGCAGGCGAAGGAGAAAGTAGGTCAGCACGTCCAGCAGTTCCGCGTCGTAGTGGAGGAAGCGCCGCACCTTCTCGAAGAAGTCGATCACCACATAGATCGTCATCAAGGCGGAGAAGCACATCGAAAAAATTTTGACGTACTCGCGGAGCACATATCGGAAAAGGATATTCATCGGGCTATCGCCGGTTCATACGCTGAAACGAGATCATCGCTGCCAGGGCAAACAGGCCGTTTGGAAGCCACGCGCCGGCAAAGGGAGGCAACACCAGCGTCGTGACCAGGAATTCGCAGAGCACGTTCAAGACGTAATAGACGATGATGACGCCGACCCCGACGGCGAACCCCCCCATCCGCCCGGACCGTTTCGAGACGATGCCGACGGGAATCCCCAGAATGCACAAAATCAAGGCCGCGGTCGGGAACGCGAGATCTTTGTAATATTCCATCAGCCGCCGCAAGGCGGGCACATCGCGCCAGTCGGATCGGTTCAGGAGCGTCAGGATGGATTCCAGGGACGGGCGTTCTTCGACGGTTGCGTATGCGCTCTGATCGAGACTCATGGGAAGCGCATAGGTCGAGAAGGACGCGTGTTGATACTGTTCGACCTCCGCAGCCTTGCTGTGAATGACCCCCTCTCGGAGGCGCAACGCCACCTGATTGTTGGAGGGATCCGTCAAGACGACAAACTCGCGCGCCACGATGATTCGGGGCTCGGCCGGATTTCGCTCGTCGGAGACGAAGATTCCCCGAACGTCATCGGCTGCGTGGGCCTCCGGCACGTAAATAACCATCCGGGGGATGGGTTCGTTGAACACGCCCTTGTCCAAGGCCAGCACCAGTTGATCGCGGAGAAGGTTGAGCGCGACTTTTTTCAAGTTCACGCTCGTCCAAGGCTGTCCCCATTGCGACAAGAAGAGCGTCAGGCCGAACACCAGGGTTGAAAACAGAAAGACAGGACGGGAGAGCCGAAGCAAGCTCAGGCCGGCCGCTCGCATGGCGACAAGCTCCTTGTCGAAGGAAAGACGGCCGAACGCGGTAATCGAGGCGATGATGCCGGCGATCGGGAGCGTCAGGACAAAAAAGGAAGGCAGCAAGTGAGCGAATACGTTCAGCACGGCCATCAGGCCGACGCCTTTGGCGACCAGCAATTCCACGAGACGGAGGAGCTCCTTCGTGAGCATCACGAAGCACAGCGCTCCCAAGCTCACCGCGAAGGGAGAGAGTAACTCCATGAAAATATAGCGATCGAGGATGGTGCGTAAGAACACAGGATCCGTTGGGTTCGAGAGTTCGCGGGACACTATAGGAGACTCGCAGAGGGTTGTAAATGGACGGCACGGACCTCGTAGGTAAAGATTCGCTTGACAAGATTGGAACCCCTATGTTACATGCGTCGCGGCCTATTTGTGTTACCACGATGGCTTATCTTACCGTTTCCCATTCCCTCGCGCGCCCATCTGTTCATCTTTCCGCACATCGTCTGATTGTCCCTGTCCCTCGTACAAGTCGGTGGTGTTCCGGGCCATGTATCGGCTGCTCCTGTTTGAGTGGCTGTTAAGGAAAGGAGGGTGTTTGTGAAAACGAAAGGCACCGTGAAGTGGTTCAACGATCGGAAGGGCTTCGGCTTTATCCGATTAGACAGTGGCGAGGATGTGTTTGTCCACTATTCCGCGCTCCAAGGCGATGGCTTTAAGACTCTGAAAGAAGGGGAGAACGTCGAATTTGACATCGTGCAGGGGGCCAAAGGACCGCAGGCAGCCAACGTGATGAAGACGGCGGCTTCAGCGGCGAACTAAGTCATCGAGTACCTCGTTATCGTTTCTGGGGCGGTTCGTTACAGAATAATGCAACGAACCGCCCCGGTTCTTTCCGCTGCCCGCTCCCTGTCTCGTATTCCCTCGGTTTTCTTGACAAAAACTAGAGGCCGGTTTAGCGTTGACCTGTCATGGAGGTTTCAGTGGGGGTCGACCGAACCGCCGTCCTGCACAACGCGCAACTCTTTGCGTCCCGAGGCCTGTTCGATGCCGCGATCGGCGAGTGGAAAAAGCTCACCGCTGAATCGCCGACCGATGGAAGCATTTTCAATACCATCGGCGATTTGCATCTCAAGAGGAACTCGGCCTCCGAAGCGATCACCGCCTATCTGCAGGCTGCCGCAGCGTTCCGGAGCGAAGGCGCAACCCTCAAGGCCATCGCGACCTATAAGAAAGTCCTCAAGGTCGATCCATCCAGATACGAAGTCTACCGGCACCTCGGCGACCTCAACGCCGAGCGTGGTCTGCTCAGCAGCGCCGTCCAAGACTATCTCACCCTGGGAAAATTCTATCTGAAAGAGCGTAAGACTAAAGAAGCGCTCGATGTGTATCGAAAGATCGTCAGCCAGGATCCTTCGAATCTCGATGCGCAGCAGCGCGTGGCGGAACTCTGTCTGCAGGAAAACTTGCAGGATGAAGCGGTCCAAACCTATTTGCAATTGGGGCGAGAGCGTTCGGCGCAGCAGCGGTATGACGAGGCGAAGGAGGCCTATCTCGCTGTACTGCGGATTGCGCCGAAAAACAGCGAAGCCGCTCAGTACGTCCAGCATGTTGAAAAGGGCGCGCCGAAGGCGGCACGGACGCCTCATTCCAGTGGAACTCAGTCCTTGAAAACGCCGAAGGCGCCGGAGCCCTTGGATATGCTGGCCGAGGTCACTCGGCGGATGGAGGAGGGACAGTACGCCGGTGCCGAGGCGATCCTGACACAAATCCTGACCCGGGAACCCGGCAATCCGCAAGTATGTCAGCTGCTGGCGAGGCTCCATTTGTTGCGGGGCGACCTCCAGGTGGCGTTAGGCGAGTATCGCTTTCTTGCCGGGGCCGCGCTGCGCGCGCAGGACTATCCATTAGCAGAGACGTTGATCAGCGACTACCTGCGAGTCGAACCGAACTGCGTGGCGCTGTTGGAGCTACTCGGGGAGTTGTATAAGGAAAAGGGGGATGCTGCCACCGCCGTTGTGCATTACGGGAGGGCGGTCGAAGTGCTGGTCGAGCATCCCGAACCGGGCATGCCGGACTTGCCCGCTGAGATTTACGAAAAAATTAAACAGCTCGACCCGACGGGCCCAGTGGCGGTCGAACTGGCGCCCCGGTTTGACGGATCGGCAGCGGCACCGCAGGCAGGCGTGGGAGAGACTGCTGTGCCGAGTAAGGAGACGCCGGCGTTGTTGGGGGAGCAGTTCTCCAGCGAGAATGCCGCCCCGGATGATGCCTGGAGGACCACCTCCAAGATTAGTCTCAAGCAGGACCGGCATCTTGTGCGTGACAAGGCCGATGCACTCGAGCGGTCCGGCAGCGACTCGTCCGAATCACCGAACGCGCTGTTGGCGCAGGCACAGGCCTTCATGGCCAAGGGATCGCCGGCCGATGCAGAAGGCGCGCTCGCGCAATTCCTGCAAGGCCAGCCGGACCACATCGAGGCACGTCATCTCCTCGGCCGGCTCTACGAAGAGAACGGCGATGGGCCTGGTGCCGCGCTGCACTATGCGAGGGCCTTGGACCTCCTGCTGGAAGACCCGTCGCAAGGAGCGAACAATCTCCCGGCCGAGCTGTACCAGAAGATCAAGACGTTGGCTCCGGCGAGCCCCGTCGTGGGCCGTCTCGCCTCCCGGTTTGCGCAGCCGGTCGCTCAGGGAATGCCGGCTACGGAGGTGCACTCGGCAGCACGCACCGCTGATGAATGCAAAATGCATTATGCGCTGGGCGTGGCTTTCAAGAACATGGGGCTCTTCGACGAGGCCAAAGAAGAGTTTGAGATCGCGATCCAGGGGGACGGCTATTTCATCGATTCCTCCTTGATGTCGGCGCTGTGCTTCAAGGAGCAGGGGCAGCCGCAACTTGCGATCGCGCAACTGGAGCGACTCCTTGCCGATCCCCGCTGCAGCGGCGAGAAGGTGCCGGTCATCCGGTATGAACTGGGGATCCTGTACGAAAGCGTCGGCCACTTGGACCAGGCCGTGCAGGCGTACGAAACACTGCCTTCTTTCCAAGACGCACATCGCCGTCTGGAATCCATCAAGACGAAAAGCCGGATCGCCACGACCGACTAGCCTCACTGCGCAGTGTTCTTTTCCCAATCTCCACGGTCGGAATCATCGCAGCAACGCCCGCCACGTTGAACACGTCTCGTTGCACGCTGAGCTGTTCGGTGAAGGCGGCGGTCAGCCCACTTGGTGAGGGGCTTGGCGGCCGGCCAGGACGGCTTGGATATTCTCGATGCAGATCATCCCCATCCTGACACGGGTGTGGAGGGTGGCAGAGCCCAGGTGGGGGAGCAGCACGACTTGTCGCAGCGATAAGAGACCAGGGTGCACATCGGGCTCCCGTTCGTACACATCCAGCCCAGCCCCTGCCGGCCTACCTTCACGCAGCGCCTCGACCAACGCCCCTTCATCCACGATCGGACCTCGCGCGGTGTTGATCAGAAATGCGGTCGGCTTCATCAGCCGGAGTGCGTCTCGGTCCAGTAGGTGATGCGTCTCAGGAGTGAGGGGAACGTGGAGGCTGACAACATCCGATTCGGCGAGGAGTTCGTGCAGGGACCGGGCAGTCCAGCACCCATCGGGCGGCAACGACTGCAGCGGCGTCCGGCTGTAATACCATACGCGCATATTGAAGCCGGCGGCCCGTCTAGCGACGGCTTGCCCGATCCGACCCATCCCGATGATGCCCAGTGTGTGGCCGGACACATCGGCGCCTAACAATTGTGTCGGCGCCCAGCCGGGCCATTGCGAGGAGCGAACCATCGCATCGCCCTCCACGACACGACGGGCCACAGCCAGGATCAACGCCCACGTGAGGTCTGCCGTCGTGTCGGTCAACACGTCCGGCGTGTTCGTCACCACGACGCGGCGGGCGCGGGCAGCGCGGAGGTCGATGTTGTTATAGCCCACCGCGCAGTTCGCCAGAATCCTCAACCGCGGCGCCGCAGCCAACGCGTCCCCGTCGATCGTTTCGGTCAAGGTACAGATCGCCGCCTCTGCCTCGCGGAGGCCTTCCAGCACGTCACGTCGCGCCGGCACCGCTTCCCCAGGACTGTTCAACAGCTGGAACCGTTCGCGAATAGCCGCCATGACAGGATCGGGTAACAGGCGTGAGACGTAGAGGCGAGGCAGAGGCATAGAGATATTGCTCTATCGAGTAAGATCCGTATCATAACGAAACAACCTCGGCCCAACAACCCACGCTTGTTCTCCTCTCGTCCGGCGTCTAGAATGATGTGACGTCTACACATCGGCCTGTGCAATGCCACTCATCCTGCCAGAAAAATCACATGCCATTGCCGACGATCTTCGTCGTCTGCTGGGGCACGAGCGGGTTCGTGACGATGGGCCGACGCTGACCGCCTACGCCGTGGACGCCGGCATGTACCGCATGAGGCCCAAAGCCGTCGTGTCGGCTGAGTCTGAAGAGGATATCCACGCCGTGGTTGCCTACGCGGTGAGCAGAGGAATCCCGCTGACACCCCGCGCAGCCGGCACCAACCTCACAGGGTCGGCGATCGGGTCCGGCATCATCCTCGATGTGTCCCGCATCAATCGCATGGTCGAACTGAACCGGGAAGAGAAATGGGCGCGCGTCCAGCCCGGGATCGTCCTCACCGAACTCAACACCCAACTGGGGCTCCAAGGGCTGATGTTCGGCCCCGATCCGTCCAGTGGAGATATGTGTAAGCTTGGCGGGATGTTGGCGAACAACTCGTCCGGTCCGCACACCTTGCGCTATGGGTCGGTGAAGGACAACGTCTCGAGCGTACGCGTCTGCCTGGCGTCGGGACATTGGCTCGACGCGCGAGCCTATGATGTGAACGACGCGGCGACCGAACGGCTCTTGACGAGGTTCCCTGTGCTCGGGAACCTGTTCCGGTTGACCCAGGCCCACGACAAGCTCATCCGCGCCAAGCGGCCTCACGTCAGCAAGAACAGTTGCGGCTATAATCTGTTCGGCCTCGCGGACGGTCTGGAGCAAGGGGTGTTCGATCTGCCCAAGCTGTTCGTCGGCAGCGAAGGGACGCTCGGTGTCATCAGTGAGGCCACGATCCGCCTCGTCGAGAAGCCGCGTGCCAGCCTGACGGCGATGATTCATTTCCGACACCTGGAAGATGTCGGCGAGGCAGTTCCCCTCCTGCTGCAACTGGCGCCGAGTGCGCTCGAAATCATGGGCGCCAACACGTTGGACCTGATTGGCCGAAGCCAGCACGGCATTCCCACCGACGCCGCTGCGACCTTGCTGGCTGAAGTAGATGCGGACGGTGAACAGGTTGATTTGAAAGAGCAGGCGGAACGAATGGCGGCGATCTGCCGGCGCTACCGGTTGGCAGCCGATCTCACGATGGCCTTTGACCGTGAGCAACGGGATGAACTGTGGAAAGCCAGGAAGGCGCTCTATCCCACGCTCTACCGGTTCGACCCCAAGAAGAAGCCGATCAATTTTGTGGACGACGTGGTCGTCCGCGCGGAGCGCATCAGCGAGCTGATCCGCTATCTCGAGGACTTCTTCAAGGGGCAGAAAGTGCCCGTCGCCATCTTCGGGCACATCGGGAACGGCAACGCCCACATCGTCCCTCTGCTCGACGTGAATGATCGGCAGGACTTCGACAAGATGGTCGAGGGGTACCACGAGATCCATCAGACCGTCCTTACCCGCTTCGGCGGCTCCATCTGCGGCGAGCACGGCGACGGCCGAGTCCGTGCGGAGTATGTTCGGAACATGTTCGGGGATGAGTTGTATGACTTGTTTGTCCGGATCAAACGCGCGTTTGATCCTTCCGGCGTCCTCAATCCCGGGGTCAAACTCAGCGACGCACCGTTCACGGAGCACATCGACTACACACGGTTGTCCAAATCCTGCGCGACTTGTGCCAAGTGCAACTCGGTCTGTCCGGTCTACGACGTGTTTCAATCGGAAGACATGAGTTCCCGGGGCTGGTTCGAGATCGTGACGGCGAAGGACTACCGCTACCTCGACTCGAAACGGGTGGTGGAAGCCTGTTTGAACTGCAAGTCCTGCCGGACTATTTGCCCGGCCGGTGTGGATGTCTCGGAGCTGATCCTCAAACGGCGCGCGGAACACCCGAATCACCTCGCGGGACTCATCTTCCGGTTGCAGGCACAGCCTGTGCTGTTCGACCCGTTGCTTACACTGCTGGCCAAGACACAGGGACTCTGGGACCGGCCGTGGTCGCGCCGGTTGATCGAGTGGACCACACGGCCATTCATGCGTTGGATTGCCGCGACCGCACGCGTCCCATGGGACATGGTGTTGCCCAGGCTGGCTCGGCGCCATCTGCGTGAACGGTATCCGAAACTCGTTCGGAAAGGGACTGCGCGGCAGCAGGGAGGCATCGCGTATTTTCATGGCTGTGCGGCAAACTACTTTGACGATGGGGTGGGGGATGCGGTCATTGCGGTTCTGCGCAAGCACGGCGTGGAGCCCGCGCTCCCGCCGCAACGCTGCTCCGGGACGCCGGTGGAGACATATGGCCACGGCGATCTCGTGCGCGAGCATGCTCGGTTCAACCTCGCGTCGCTGGCACCCTATGACACGGTGGTGACCGGCTGCGCGTCCTGCACGCTCATGCTGAAGGATTATCCAAAGCTCTTCGAACAGGGCCCTGAGCGACAAGCTGCTGAAGCCCTCGTCAAGCGGGTCCGGCATATCTCTGAATTTGTGGCGCAGTCTGCGAATCAGCCGCCGAAGGGAGTTGCGGCCTTGACCAAGCGGCGGGTCACGTACCATTCGTCATGTCACCTGCGGGCGGCGGGGGTGACCAAGGAACCACGAAAGATTCTCGCCGAATTGCCGGGCATCGAGTACGTGGAAATGCAGGATGCGGATCGCTGTGCCGGCGGAGCGGGAACGTACATGGTGAAAGACTATGACACCTCACAGAAGATATTTGAACGGAAGCGCCGGGCCATCGAACAGAGCGGTGCCGAGGTGGTGGCCACCAGCTGTCCGGCATGCATGATCCAGCTCAAGAACGGCCTGCGAGGACGCGCGCAGGTCAAGCATGTGGCGGAGGTGCTGAACGAAGCCTATGAGGCGGCGGCGCGGCAACCGGGTGGGAGCGGGAAGGCCAAGCCCTGATGTTCAGGAAAGCGGATCTCATCTTTGTGGTCTTGATGGTGCTCGTGGTGGTCGGCATCGCGTTGCTGCCGTCTCCGCGGGATCAAAACCCGCCGGTTCCGAAAAACGAAGAACACCGTCGGGTCGGCGTCGAACAAGACTGTCTACGGTGCCATGCAGCGACAGGCATCCGGCCGCCGGCGGCGAAGCATCCGAAGCGGCAGGATTGCTTCCGGTGCCATCGGGTAAACAAGGACGTGTGAAGGAGAACCGATATGGTCACGATCATGATGTTCGGGCATGCCTTGCGTCAGACCGTAGAGGAGTCCGAAATGGAAGTAGAGGTCACCGCGCCTATGACGGTCAAGGCCATCCTGGAGGCCCATCCGGAAAAACTCGGTGGGGCGCTTGCTCTGGCCACCAAAGGAGAAATCCTCGTCGCAGTCAACAAGAAGGTCGGTACGTTGGATTCGATCGTCAATGACGGCGATACCGTGAAGCTGACCCACCAATTCAATCCGATCTACGAAGGCGCGACGTGGCAAAATCCGTGACGAGTTTCGCAGATAGTGTCCCTGACTCTTCCCTCCTCACGGAACCCTCCCATTGCCCCTCACCCCCTACCTCTTCCAGCCAATAACTATCGGTACGGAAGCTGTAGACGGGGAGGTTGCTGGCGTTCTACGCGTGATTTGGCTAGACTAGGCGCAGGAGGCGAGTGATGAGTATCCGCCGATTACTCCGGTCTAAGAGAACAAAGATTCTCCAGATTGCGGCGCGTCACGGCGCGCGGAAGGTGCGTGTGTTTGGATCGGTGGCGCGAGGAACGGCCCGGCGGGGAAGCGACGTAGACTTCTTGGTCGAAATGGATGAAGGCCGCAGTCTTCTCGATCATGCCGCCTTGATTCTCGATCTGGAACGCCTGCTCAAACGGCCGGTCGATGTGGCCTCGGAGCGCGGACTCCGCCGGCCGCTTCGGAAAGAAGTCCTCAGAGACGCGATCGCCTTATGAGGGATGATCGCGGACGCCTGCAGGATATCCTTGATGCCATCAAGCGGATCGAACGGTATGCGAAGCGCGGTCGGCGTGTATTTGAGGAAGACGAACTCGTCCACACCTGGATGATTCACCACATTCAAATCATCGGTGAGGCAACCGGCAAGCTCACGCCAACTTTTCGCAAGACCCACCAGCAAGTTCCTTGGCCACAGATCATCAAGATGCGCCATGTGTTGGTCCATGACTACCTCGGCATTGATTTGGGAGAAGTCTGGGCCGTGGTGGAACGGGATCTGCCGGCCCTGAAGAGACAGGTGAGCCACATGCTCAAGCCTGTGACCAAGCGCCAGCCTAAGAACTGAGCCGGCGTTTCCCGCTCTTGCCATACACCATCAGCCATCAGCTCTCACACGACGTCGTTCGTCCCTCGTATCCCGTCGTTCGCAGGCGGCGATTGTCCTGGCTCGCGAGATACGCTTCACGAGATACGTCTCTTGCTCTTGCCATTAGCCATATGCCATAAGCTCTTCTCCCCAGAAAAGGCGGGGTGCTTTCTTAAAGGGAAAGGGGTATTCTTCGGCGCAATAGTCGGGATGGATTTTCGCTTGCACGTGGAGAGGACTAGCACGATCAATGGCGCCTAAAGGAAAGACAGCAGCGAAGGCAGATACTGGTGCCAATCTCGGCTTCGAGGCCAAGCTGTGGCAGATGGCCGACGGCCTCCGCAACAACATGGACGCGGCGGAGTATAAGCACGTCGTCCTGGGCCTGATCTTCCTCAAGTACATCTCCGATGCCTTCGAGGCAAAGCACGCCGAGCTCGAAACACAGCGCAAGAAGGGCGCTGATCCTGAAGACCCCGACGAATACAAAGCTGCCAGCATTTTCTGGGTGCCGAAGGAGGCGCGCTGGTCATATCTCAAGGCGAACGTCCCGCAGCCGACCATTGGCACGCTGGTCGACGATGCGATGAGTGCGATCGAGCGCGATAACCCTTCCCTCAAGACCGTGCTGCCGAAAGATTTCGGGCGAGTAGGACTCGACAAGATACGACTCGGACAGATCATTAACTTGGTCAGCGATATCGCCCTGGGCCATACCGCTGATCGCGCCAAGGACACCTTGGGCCGCGTCTATGAATATTTTCTCTCCCGCTTCGCCAGCGCCGAAGGCAAGAGCGGTGGCCAATTTTATACGCCCTCCAGCGTAGTGCGCGTGCTGGTCGAGATGCTCGCGCCCTACAAGGGCCGCGTCTACGACCCCTGCTGCGGATCGGGCGGCATGTTCGTCAGCAGCGAGAAGTTTATCGAGGCCCACAGCGGCAAGCTCGGCGACATCTCCATCTACGGGCAGGAGTCCAACTACACCACCTGGCGACTGGCCAAGATGAACCTCGCCATTCGCGGCATCGACGCGCAGATCGGCCACGGTGACACCTTCCACCATGACGTGCATCCTGATTTGAAGGCCGACTACGTGCTGGCCAACCCGCCCTTCAACGACAGCGACTGGCGCGGCGAGCTGCTGAAGGACGACAAGCGCTGGGTCTATGGCGTGCCGCCAGCGGGCAACGCCAACTACGCTTGGGTGCAACACTTCATTCATCATCTCGCGCCTACTGGACTCGCAGGCTTCGTGCTCGCCAACGGTTCTATGTCGTCCAACCAATCGGGCGAGGGCGAGATCCGCAAGGCTATTGTCGAGGCTGACCTGGTCGACTGCATGGTGGCGTTGCCGGGTCAATTGTTCTATTCAACGCAAATTCCAGTCTGTTTGTGGTTTCTCGCGCGCAACAAGAAGAACGGAAGATTCAGAGACCGTCGCGTCGAGACGCTTTTTATCGATGCACGCAAAATGGGAACCTTGGTGGACCGTGTACATCGCGAGCTCACCGATGACGACCTTGCCAGAATCGCCGGCACCTACCATGCTTGGCGCGGCGACAAAGACGCGGGCAAGTATGCCGACGTGCTGGGATTCTGCAAAGCGACAAAGCTCGATGATATTCGAAAGCATGGCCACATCCTCACGCCAGGCCGCTATGTCGGCGCTGAGGCGGTCGAGGATGACGGCGAACCCTTCGAGGAGAAGATGCAGCGGCTCACCGCCACGTTGCGGGAGCAGCAGGCCGAAGCCGCGAAGCTCGATGATGCCATTGCCGCCAATCTGAAGGAGCTGGGGTATGGCTCGTAAGCTCCCGCGCGAAGCAACCATCGTCCGTTCCAACTTCGCGGCCCTGGTCACCGAGGTCAAGGGCCACATCCAGGCCGCCCAGACGCGCGCGATGCTCGCTGTAAACTCCGAGCTTGTACGCCTCTACTGGGACATCGGCCGCATTATCGACGAACGCCAACAGCGCGAAGGCTGGGGCGCCGCCGTCATTCCGCGGCTGGCGTTGGAACTGAAGAACGAGTTGCCGGAATTGAAGGGATTTTCCGAGCGAAACATCGGTCGCATGATCGCCTTCTATCGCGAGTACTCCGAGCCGGCCGCAATTTCGCCGCAGCGTGCGGCAAAATTGTCTGCCCCCGGAAACTTGCCGCCGCCTGCGGCGAAATTACCGTCTGTGCCAGGAACGCCGTACCCCATTGATTCGCTGCTCTGGCTGATCCCGTGGTTTCACCACGTCATTCTGATCGAGAAGCTCAAGGACCTCCCGACGCGCCGCTGGTACATGGAGCAGACACTCGCCAACGGCTGGAGCCGCAACATCCTCGCCCTGCAAATCGACGCGCAGGCCCACGCTCGCCACGGCAAGGCTGTTTCCAACTTCGCCGCGATGCTCCCTGCCCCGCAGTCCGACTTAGTACAGCAAACCCTCAAAGACCCCTACATCTTCGACTTCCTCACGCTCACCGAGCCGTTCCAGGAACGCGAACTCGAAACCGCACTCGTCCGCCACCTGGAGAAATTCCTGCTCGAGCTCGGCCAGGGCTTTGCCTTCGTCGGCCGGCAATATCGGCTCGACGTGGGCAACGAAGACTTCTATATCGACCTGCTCTTCTACCACCTACGCCTGCGCGCCTTCATCGTCATCGACTTGAAGAAGGGCAAGTTCAAGCCCGAGTACGCCGGCAAACTTTACCCCGTGAGATATACAGATGCTGCCATCATTCCACTACGTGTATGTGCTTCGCAGTCTCAAGGATGGAAATCTCTACGTCGGAGCAACCAGAGATCTCTGCGCTCGTGTCGAACAACACGAAGCTGGCACGGTTCAATCTACAACAAATCGACGCCCCCTCGAGTTGGTTTACTACGAAGCCTGCCGTTCCCAGGCAGACTCATTCAAACGCGAAAAATATCTGAAAACCGCCTGGGGAAAGCGCTATCTCAAGACAAGGCTGAGCGGTTATCTCACGGGGTGAACTTCTATTGCAACGTCGTCAACGACCGGCTCAAGCACGCGACCGACGTCCCGACCATCGGCCTCATCCTATGCCAGACGAAGGATCATCTGCTCGCCGAATACAGTTTTGCCGGCATCGACAAACCGATCGGTATCTCGACCTATGAACTGACGCGGGCGCTGCCGAAGGAGCTGCGCTCGGCGCTGCCGACGGTGGAAGAGATCGAGGCGGAATTGGCCGAACAGGCACCGCGACCGGTGAAACCGGCTGGACGGGCGAGGAAGAAATGAAGCGGTTTAGAGCGACGCTAAATGCCGCCGTCGCCACCAACCTGCCTGTCCGCCGAAGTGCCAGCGAAGGCGGGAAGGAGCTTGGGTATGGCGGGTGAGTGGATCGATACGACAGTTGGCCAGCAGGCGACGCTTCAGCGTGGCATTGACATTACGAAGGCAGAACAGCGCTCGGGAGCTGTGCCGGTTATCTCGTCAGGCGGCGTGTCGAGCTACCATGACACATCAGCAGCATCGGGTCCCGGAGTTATCCTGGGTCGCAAGGGTGTCGTCGGCAGCGTGTACTTCGTTGCATCTGACTACTGGCCGCACGACACGACATTGTGGGTGAAGGACTTTCACGGCAACGACCCGCGTTTCGTGTACTACTTTTTTCGGTGGATGGCCCCGCGCATCGCGACGATGGATGTTGGCTCGGCGAACCCAACGCTGAACCGGAACCACGTACATCCAATTGAGATATCTTGGCCTAGTCGGGTGGAAGAGCAACGAGCCATCGCCCACATCCTCGGCACGCTGGACGACAAGATCGAGCTAAACCGGCGGATGAACGAGACACTGGAGGCCATCGCACGGGCGCTCTTCAAGTCATGGTTCGTGGACTTCGACCCAGTCCGCGCCAAAGCCGAAGGCCGTAACCCAGGCCTACCGAAGCCCCTCGCCGATCTATTACCTGATTCCTTCGAAGACTCGGAGCTGGGGGAGATTCCGAAGGAGTGGCAGGTGGGACGACTCGACAGTGTTCTGGTGCTTCAGCGGGGATTCGATCTTCCATCTTCCCAGCGAACGGCAGGTGCATACCCTGTGCTCGCTGCAAGCGGGCCAAACGGTACGCACAACGAATTCATGGTTCGCGGTCCTGGCGTCACGACGGGTCGGAGTGGCGTGCTGGGGAAGGTTTTCTACGTTCATGACGATTTCTGGCCTCTGAATACGTCGCTGTGGGTCAAGGAGTTCCGTCATTCAATGCCGGCCTACGCATTTCACCTTCTCCAGGGTCTCGACTTCGGGTCGTTCAATGCTGGCTCTGCGGTTCCGACCCTCAATCGGAATCACGTTCACAACCGTCCAGTATTGCTACCGCCAATGGGACTCATTGCCGCTTTCGAGCGAGTAGCGACAACGACCCTCAAGCGTCAGAAACACAATGATGACCAATCGCTTGCCCTCGCCGCCCTGCGCGACACGGTGCTGCCCAAGCTCATCTCTGGCGAGCTGCGGGTAAAGGATGCCGAACGGACAGTTGAGAGGACAATTTGAAAGAAGATAGGAGTCTTCCCATGAGCATAGAGAATCAATCCCTTGAGGTATTTCAACATGGCAGCGTGTGGGTTCGGACGGATTTTCATTTGCACACTCGGAAAGATAAAGAGTTTAAGTACTCAGGGGAAGAGGCTCGCTTCGTCGTTTCCTATATCGAAAGCTTGAAACAGGCCGGTATTCGGGTCGGTGTGATTGCCAATCACAACAAGTTTGACCCTGAAGAATTCAAGGTCTTGCGGAAACAGGCATGGAAAGAAGAAATCATCCTGCTACCGGGGCTGGAACTGTCGGTGAAGGACGGTTCTCACGGAGTACACGTTGTGGTTGTCTTTAGTGATGAGTGGGTACGCAATCAAGAGAACAAAAACTACGTTCAAAGCTTCATAGATGTTACTTTCGCAACACAAAGTAATTTCGAGAATGAGAATGCCCGGTCAAATCATGACCTGCTCGAAACGATCCGGGAACTCGACAAGTTCGGGCGAGACTATTTCTTTGTATTTGCACATGTGGAGGCAAACAATGGTTTGTGGAAGGGCTTATCTGGTGGACGTATAACGGACCTAGGGAAGAACGATCTTTTCCGCAAGCGGACGCTTGGCTTTCAGAAAGTGCGCACCCGAACTGAGCAGGAGAAGGTTCACGGATGGCTCGGGGACTGGTACCCTGCCGAGGTGGAAGGATCGGACTGCAAGGCGGTGGATCAGATAGGGCAAGGACAGGCATGCTACCTAAAGATCGGCGATTTCACGTTCGAGGCGGTCAAGTATGCACTTCTCGATTATCGCAACCGCATCTCGAACGAACCGAAAAAGCATGAGCGATCCCATATTCTCAGCGCAACTTTCGAGGGCGGAGTGCTTCAGGGAAAAACGATCAACTTTTCCCCTGAATTGAACGCGCTTATCGGCATTCGCGGGAGCGGGAAGTCATCCATTCTTGAAGCAATACGCTACGCGCTGGACATCCCGTTTGGGGAAAAGACGCTGGACCGCGAATACAAAAATAACCTTGTCGGGCACACGCTCGGCAGTGGCGGCAAGATTACGATTCAAGCTGTTGACGAAAGAGGGCAACGTTACGAAATACGACGCATAAACCGTGAGCAGCCGGATGTCTATGTCGGAGGCGTTGTGCAACCTGGCATCTCAATCCGAGAAACCATTATAAATAAACCGATCTATTTCGGCCAGAAGGACCTTTCGAGCACAGGCGAGGGGTTTGAGAAGGACCTCGTGGAGAAACTGGTTGGGGAGAAACTCAGAGACATCCGAGCGCGCATTCACGCACAGCGTCAGATGGTCACGGAAGCGGTCGAGAATCTGAAACGACTGTCCATGACGGAGGAGAAGAAAAAGGAATACAAAGCGAAACAGCAGGACGCGGAATTCAAGCTGAAATTTTATAAAGACCATGGCGTGGAGGAAAAACTTCAGAAGCAGGTGGATTTCGACGCGGATTCTCGGAAGTGCTCTCAAACCGTGTCGTTTACAAAGGGGTATCTGTCTGACTTGGAGGCGTTGATCAATCGCTACGAAGACGATCTCAAGAACCAGCGCGTTTACAAGTCTCGACAGAATGAGCCGTTTTTCCGGGAGTTTTTCTCACTTTACGAAGAATTGATCGTCTTCTTTGCGAAGGTCAAGGAAGCCAGTGTGGCAGGAAAGACAACCCTTTCCCGATTGCAGGCCAAAACAAGAGAATTCGAGTCCGCGCGGGAAGGCCTCAAGGAAGCGTTCGCCGAAATCGAGAGGAAGCTCGCAACGGAGTTAAAAGATACGGGGGCAAAGGCCATTCGCCCAGACGAATTTCGTCAATTGCGGACGATTGTTGAGCAATCGAAGCAGATGCTTGAGGCCTTGGAAAAACAAGAGTCGCAGCGAGTCGCAATTAGCCAGAAGCTCCTGACGGAACTGACGGCTTTGAATGAGCTATGGCATGCGGAGTTTAAAGCGATTCAGGATGAGTTAGCCAAGGTCAACCGGAACCACTCTTCCTTAATGATCAAGGTTGAGTTCAAGGCGGACAAAGACGCTTTCATCGGCTTTATGAAAGATGTATTCAGAGGCAGCCGCATTCGGGAAACAACTTTCACCACTCTTGCTGATGACTTTACCGATTTCGCTGCCATGTATAGAGATTTCCAAAGAACAAAGGAGACTGTTGGTGGTGCCGCTCAGACTTTCGAGGAGTATTTCAACCGCGATCTCGCGGCCCTGCTGACTTGGCAGATTCCGAATCGTTTCATCATCGAGTATCGCGGCAAAGAGTTGAGACATCATTCCCTTGGGCAACGAGCTTCCGCGCTGATCCTATTTGTGCTGAGCCAACGGGAGAATGATCTCATCATCATTGACCAGCCAGAAGACGACCTGGACAATCAAACCATATACGAGGACGTAATCAAACTCATCCGCGTACTGAAACCCACTACACAGTTCATATTTGCCACACATAACGCAAATTTCCCCGTCCTTGGTGATGCCGAGCAGATTATCTCTTGCGGATACTCAGATGATGCGATCACAGTGACCAGTGGCAGCATTGACTGCCCGAAATTGCAGCAAGAGATCGTAGACATCATGGAAGGCGGTGAGGAAGCGTTTGCACAACGCAAAAGGATTTACGAGATATGGAAACCGCAGAGCTCTTAGCCATTATCGCCCGAAACGAAGACGGCAAGCACCAGTCCAAAGCGAACTTCACCAACGTGGATTCACTGGCGGCGGAGATGGTCGCCTTCAGCAATTCAGGCGGCGGGATGATATTAATTGGTGTAGATAATGAAGGGGCATTCTCCGGTCTAACACGCGAAGATATGGGCCGGTTGAATCAACTCGTCTCGAATGCTGCGTCGCAATCCGTTCGGCCGCCGATCAACCCAAGAACCGAGAACGTCTCTACGCCAGGGGGACTGGTTATGGTTGTATCCGTGGCTGACGGTATTAGTAAATTCTATACGGACAATAACGGAGCCATCTGGGTAAAGAGCGGCTCAGATAAGCGCAAGGTGACATCCCGTGAGGAAATCCAAAGGATGCTACAGAGCGCGGGTTTGATTCATGGGGATGAGATTCCCGTAAATGGACTGACGATCGCTGATTTGGATACAGAATATTTCAAGGGATTTTTTGAGAAGAGCTTCGGTGAATCCGTGGACAATCAGGCGGTTCCGTTACCAACACTTCTTGAAAACATGAACCTGATGAAGAACGGTGTCCTCAACGTTAGCGGAGCGCTGCTATTCGCCAAGAACCCGAGATTCATGCTGCCCGTATTTATTGTTAAAGCTGTCGCCTACCCAGGCTCTGAAATCGATCAGGAGAGGTACATCGACAGTCAGGACATCTCGGGAAAGATTGCGGACATGTTTCAGCGAAGCATGAGTTTTGTTCTTGGGAACATCAAACATAAGCAAGAAGAGCAGGGAATCAACGCGCCTGGCATTCCAGAAGTCCCAAGGATCGTATTGGAGGAACTGATTGCTAACGCGTTAATTCACAGGGACTATTTCGTGTCAGCCCCGGTGCGAATATTTATTTTTGAAGACCGAATAACAATCATCAGTCCGGGTCATCTTCCGAACAACTTGACCATTGAAAATATCAAGAGCGGCAATTCGAATATCCGCAACCCGATCCTTGCGTCATACGCAACGAGAATACTTCCGTATCGTGGCCTTGGAAGCGGAATCATCAGAGCATTGAAAGCTTACCCTAATATTGAATTTCAGGATGATCATGATGGAAACCAGTTCAGCGTCATTATCCGACGTCAGGCACAATTAGCTGAAAAGGACAGGCCGTGACCTTCGCCGAATCAATCGTCGAGCAGGCTGCCCTCGCCTGGCTGGAGGACCTGGGCTACGCGGTTGTCCACGGCCCCGACATATCGCCTGGAGGCGATACCCTCACCCTGGCCCTCTCCCAGCGGGAGAGGGAACGCTATGCGCATGTGAGGTTGGATCGGCGTCTGCGCGAGACGGTGCAGCCGCTCGTCCCCGGCAATCTGCGGTTCGAGAATGCTGAGAAGTTCGTCAGGATGGCCAGGTGACGGCATGGACTGGTGGAAACTAGTGTGGTGTCCAACAAATAACTGGATAATAGATTGTGGTGACGGTATACTG
>CAZKRM010000015.1:0-74608 GCA_964555285.1 uncultured Nitrospiraceae bacterium | reverse complement strand
CAGTATACCGTCACCACAATCTATTATCCAGTTATTTGTTGGACACCACACTAGTGCCCGTGATGCATAGTCGAGCACTTGGCATGAATTATCGCGGTCGCCTTGCCTTTCCGTTGACACCCGCCTGCCTCACACCTATAATGCCACGGTTTTACGATTACGAGTTCGAGGAGGAGCGTCACGATGTCCTTTACCTCTAAGCAGCCATCGAATCTAAAGCGGAAACGCGAACACGGGTTCCGTAAACGGATGAGCACGAAGAACGGACGAAAAGTCCTAGCCCGCCGACGCGCTAAAGGGCGTGTTCGGTTGACCGTGTGAGCGTGGCGAAGTCGGCAGCGAGTTCCTCAACATCAATCACCAACTCCAGTCACAGCTCAGCGAGCACCCTTAGTGCCTCGTTCATTTCGAGACGCGCCGAGCAGCCGATGCGTGCACGAGTCGGGTTGGCCTAGATCGGCCGCTATTGTCAGGCCTGTCGCTCACAGCACCGGCCGACGTTTGTTGTTGTGAGGTCCGAGGTTGCTGACGAACTGGCTCTAACACATGGCTGGGTCGCAGGGGTACGCTGCGTTCTTTTTGCGCAGCAACCGTGACATCGAGCGAGTGAAGCGGAGCGGCCGCCGGGTTTCGACGGCGCTCTTTAATCTGCTCGTGCACCGCTCGGAAAGACCGGACAGTCGACTGGCCATCATTGTCGGCAAGCGCTTTGGCACAGCCGTCCGCCGCAATCGCGCGAAGCGTCTATTTCGAGAACTGGGTCGCCAAGTCCGTCCATCGCTGTTGCCTGGGCTCGATTGCGTCGTGTTTCCAAAGCGCGAGATCTTCAGCCGGTCCTTCGTCGCGCTACAGGAAGCCTGGGTACTCGCCTTGCGACAGCAAGGCCTCTTGATTACGGAAACGAAGTGAGTATGCGACAGGTTTTCCTCTGGGTGTTAGCGATCTATCGGCGGTGGGTCTCGCCGGTGATCGGGCCCGCGTGCCGTTTTGAGCCCACGTGCTCGCGATACGCGAGTGATGCCATTAGCCGACATGGCCTCCTGCGAGGAATGGGGCTGGCCTGCCTCCGACTCCTCAAGTGTCACCCCTTCCATCCTGGTGGGGCCGATCCAGTAAAATAGGTTCTGACACCGACGGTTCGTCTGGATTTCACATCTCATGGAAAAACGCGTCGTCATCTTCCTCATCATCTCGTTGACCATCATTGTCGGGTACGACTACGTGCTCAAGGAACTCGGTCTCTTCCCGAAGCCTTCACCGACCCAGGAGAGCGGGAGTGCTGATTCTGGGTCAGCTCCTGCATCTAAGAACGTTGCCGGCGCACCTCTCGCCGCATCGGCCGGAGAAGCCGTCACCGGACAGAGCCAAGCAAACCAGTCGAGCCGGCCGGTCGGGTCTGCACTGGACGAACAGACGGTTCAGGTCGATACGCCTCTCTTCCGGGCCAGCTTCAGCAATCGCGGCGCGGTGGTGAAGGGTTGGGAGTTAAAGCGGTATTACGCCGGCGCATCCGACGAGCAGAAGCTCGTTCAGCTGCTGAACCCTGAGACGAAGTTTCGCCGACCGTTAGCATTGACGGTGGCGGATCAGGGAGTCACGAAGCGGCTCGGAGAGGCCTTGTATCAGGTGGAGCGGGATTTCCAATCGTTGGATGCCGGCCATCCGACAGGGCATGTGACATTCCGTTTCGTTGATCCTGAGCGGACGCTCTTGGTCGAAAAGCAGCTTACCTTTCATCACGATAGTTACCTGGTGGATATCGTCCTGAAGACTGAGGGCCTGACGGAGCCTCTCGATATCGGCCTCGGGACCAATTTCGGCATTGTGGAATGGGGGGAAGGGTTCATCGGCCTGATCGGGTCTGCCTCGCTCGTGGACGAGAAAGTCGAAAAGGAAACTCCGGCAACGGAGTCCGAACGCAAAGGGACAGTGAGATGGGTGGCGCTCCAGGATAAGTACTTCTTGAGCGTCCTCATACCGAGCGCGGCGACCGCTGCGCTGGCCAAGAAAGAGGGCGACAAGTTGATCTCGGCTGGGGTGAGGGTGACGTCTCCTAGTGCGGGCTCGTCAATGGCCCTGCAGTTGTTCGCAGGCCCCAAAGAGTACGACACGCTCAGGGCCCTGAATGTGGGACTGGAAGATACGATCGACTTTGGATGGTTCATCTTTGGGAGTTGGAGTTTCGTCAAGGCGGTCGCGAAGCCCATCTTTTATGTGCTGCGGTTCCTCCACGACTACACCCACAACTATGGGCTCACCATCATTTTGCTGACAGTGGGGATCAAACTGCTGTTCGTCCCGCTGCAATACAAGAGCTACAAGTCCATGAAGCAGATGCAGGTGATTCAGCCCAAGGTGCTGGCCCTCCAGACCAAGTTGAAAGATGACCGCGATCGGCTGAACAAGGAACTCATCAAGCTGTACCGCGATCACCGTGTCAACCCGGTAGGGGGCTGCCTGCCGATGGTGCTCCAGATGCCGGTGTTCGTCGCCCTGTTCAATATCTTGTACATGACGATCGACCTGCGCCAGGCACCCTTTGCCCTGTGGATCAAAGATCTCTCCGTTCAGGACCCCTACTATGTGCTCCCCCTGGTGATGGGAGTGACGATGGTCATTCAACAGAAGATTACTCCCACGACGATGGATCCCACCCAAGCGAAAATCATGCTGATCTTGCCGGTGTTCATGACCTTTCTCTTCGTGACGTTTCCTGCCGGCCTGGTGCTGTACTGGCTCACCAACAACATATTGACGATCGGGCAACAGGTGATCACCGATCGCTACATCTTCGCGACGCGTCCTATGGTGCCCTCCTCTGAGTCCGATGCCGCTGAGTCTGACGTTGTGGAAGGGGGCTCGTCAGGAAGACGGCGAAAGATCACGGCAAGTCGCACCGAAGGCGGAGAGAAGAACTAGCCTCACAGGGTCAGCCTATGGGCGGAGGGCTGGAAGATACCATCTGTGCCATTGCCACATCTCTCGGTGAAGGAGGCATCGGCATCCTCCGGATCAGCGGGAGCCAGGCGATTGAGACTGTTTCCCCACTTGTGCGACTCAGGTCGGGCAAGCCACTCGCAGCAGTTCGAAGCCACCATCTCTACCTTGCCGACATCGTCGGGCCCTCGGGCGAACGGTGTGGTGACTTTGGCCGACCCATGAGCCGGAGTCACCACGGACAGGTTATCGAAGAGGCCTTGGTCGTGGTCATGCGCGGCCCGCGCTCATTCACGGGCGAGCACGTCGTCGAGATTCATTGTCATGGTGGACCGCTCGTCTTGCAGACGGTCTGCGAGGCCTGCCTGTCTCGCGGTGCGCGTGTGGCTGAGCCCGGCGAGTTTACGAAGAGGGCGTTCTTGAACGGGAGGCTTGACCTCACCCAGGCGGAAGCCGTGCTCGATACCATCCGTGCGAAAACGTCGATGAGTTTGAAGCTCGCGCAGCAGCAACTGCGGGGTGGAGTGTCGACGGAGATTGGCCGCATTCGCGAAGGGCTGGTGCGTGCATTGGCTCACGTCGAGGCGGCCATCGATTTCGCCGAGGAAGACATCGCCTTCATCGGCCAAGTGGAACTGCTGGCATTGATTCAGGAGACACACACGAGGCTGGCCCAGTTGATCGAGACGTCGCAGGAGGGGCGTATCTTGCGAGAGGGTGCGACGGTGACCATCGTGGGAAAGCCAAACGTGGGGAAGTCGAGTGTGATGAACGCGCTGCTGCGCATGGATCGCGCCATTGTCACGCCGATCCCGGGTACGACGAGAGACGTCCTTGAGGACTATATCAATGTGCGTGGGGTGCCGGTCCGTTTGCGTGATACGGCCGGGATTCGGGAAACCCGCGATCCGGTGGAATTGGAAGGAATTCGCCGCAGTCATGAGGCGAGAAGGGAAGCCGATCTCGTGCTGGTTATTCTGAATGGGGCCGAACCACTGACCGGGGAGGATGCGGAGGTCCTCAGGAATCTCGGTGACACGAAATGTGTGATCGTCACGAATAAGGCGGATTTGCCGCTGCAATGGGATCTTGCAACAGTGGCTGGGATATTGCGCAGAGAACCGGGGAGTACTGTGGTGCGAGTGTCTGCCAAGACAGGAGTGGGCATCGAGGAACTCAAAGATACGATGCGATCGCTGTTGATGGCCGGTCACCCTGAGGCCAACGAAGGAACGGTCATTTCACACGTACGGCACGTGGATGCTCTGAGGCGTGCACAAGTAGGGTTGGAACACGCAGCAGCCTCGGTGGCTGACAGGCTTCCCGGTGAGGTGGTGGCGACGGATTTGCGGGTTGCGACGGAAGCGTTGGGCGAGATCAGCGGCGAGATCAGTACCGACGAAGTGCTCGATCGGATTTTCTCAGAGTTCTGCATTGGGAAATAGCGACGAGGTTCCGTGGCTCGGAATTACGATCTCATTGTCGTCGGCGGTGGCCATGCCGGCTGTGAAGCGGCCCTTGCTGCGGCCAGAATGGGGGCGCGCGCGCTGTTGCTCACCATGGATGTCGAGCGGGTTGCGCAGATGTCCTGCAACCCGGCGATCGGGGGAATTGCCAAAGGCCACCTCGTGAAGGAAATCGATGCGCTTGGGGGCGAGATGGGCCGCAACACGGACCGGGCAGGAATCCAATTTCGCATGATCAATACCAGTAAAGGGCCTGCCGTCCGCGCACTCAGAGCACAGTGCGATAAGGCGCGCTACCGCCGTGTCATGCAAGAGACACTCAAGGCCCAGAGCGGACTGGATCTCGGCCAGGGCACGGTCGATCGGCTTTTGACGGCGGGCGGAGCGGCGATAGGAGTACGGACGGACTCAGGAGAGCAGATCGGGGCGAAGGCGGTAATCTTGACATCAGGTACATTTCTTAATGGACTTATCCATATCGGGATGAATCGCTTTCCGGCCGGCCGAGCGGGTGAGGCTGCGGCGGAGCATCTGTCGGACTGCATGCGCGACTTGGGGTTTGAAGTGGGACGGCTGAAAACTGGAACGCCGCCACGGCTGGATCGAGATACGATCAACTTTTCAGTGATGATTCCGCAGCCCGGCGATGATCCGCCGCCGCCGTTCTCCTACCGAACGGAACGGATCACAACGCCCCAGGTTTCTTGCCATCTCACCTACACCAACAAGGAAACGCATCGGATCATTCAGGACAATCTGGATCGATCGCCGCTGTATAGCGGCGTGATCGAATCGACCGGCCCACGGTATTGCCCGTCGATTGAAGACAAGGTCGTGCGATTTGCGGACAAGGAGCGCCACCAGATTTTTGTTGAGCCTGAGGGTCTCGACGCACCAGAGTTTTATCCCAATGGGATCTCGACAAGTCTGCCCGTCGATGTGCAGGCGGCCATCTTGAAAACAATTTCAGGATTGGAGCATGTGCGCATGCTCAAGCCGGGCTATGCGGTGGAGTACGATTACTTTCCTCCAAGGCAATTGCATCCGACTCTCGAGACTAAGCTGGTCAGGGGGTTGTATCATGCTGGCCAGATCAACGGCACATCGGGGTATGAAGAGGCGGCCGCTCAAGGGATTGTCGCGGGAGTCAATGCGGTGATCCAAGGACGCGGCGAGGCCCCACTCGTGCTGGATCGGTCGCAAGCCTATATCGGGGTGCTCGTCGATGACCTGATCACCAAAGATGCCCGTGAGCCTTATCGCATGTTCACCTCTCGTGCTGAACATCGGCTGTTGCTGCGTCACGACAATGCAGATTTGCGATTGATGGAGATCGGGCACAAATTGGGACTAGTCTCTGGGGATGTATATGCGAAATTTGAATCGAAAAAAGAGAGGGTAGCAAAAGAGGTCAGCTATCTGAAAGAAGCGCGGCCAACTTTGACATCTGAAGTCAAGAAGAAAGTAGCTGCTGCCGGCATGAATGAGATTGACCCAAACCAGACTTTGGCGCAACTTCTCAGGCGGCAGGACTGGACTTATGAAACTCTCATATCACTTTTGCGTCATGATGGGATTGAGGAGCGGCAGCTATCTGAAGCGGTCGAAATCGAGATCAAGTACGAAGGGTATATCAAGAGGCAATTGCAGCTAATAGATCGGTTCAAAAAATTAGAAAACAGAGCGATACCAATAACTTTCAACTATGATGCGGTGGTTGGATTTTCACGAGAAGTCCGCGAAAAATTGAGGCGTGTCAAGCCTGCGTCGATTGGACAAGCCTCACGAATTTCAGGGGTGACTCCAGCTGCTATTTCTCTACTACTCGTAGAACTAGAGCGCAGACGGCGAAATGGGAAGGAACCTCACATCGCAACAAAAAGTGCAATGTGATTCATTGTTGTATTTTTATCGAGCTCAAATCGATGTGACTATTCCCTGCTAGGAGCCTGTCCGACATTGACCCAAGAAACCTCTTGCACTGGGCCTCCAGATAGCGTATAGGTAATGTAACTTAATTTACAACATTGATGCCCTGCGATGACCACTCGAACCTTTCGCCCCTATGAGCCTGACGACCTGTGGCTGTTGCCTCCCTCGCCGCAGGAGTGGCTGCCCACCGACCACCTGGCGTACTTCGTGTCGGATCTAGTCGAGGAGCTGGACCTGCGGCCCATCCTGCAGACCTATGGTGGCGTGACCCGTGGCGCCGCGCCCTATCATCCGCGCTTGCTGGTGAAGGTGCTGCTGTATGCGTACGCGGTGGGGGTGGCCGCCTCGCGCCAGATGGCCCGGGAACTGGAAGAGAATGTGGCGTTTCGCGTGCTGGCGGCGAACCAGCGGCCGGATTTTCGGACCCTCAGTGACTTCCGCACCCAGCACCTGGCGGCGCTGACGGCCCTGTTTGTCCAGGTGTTGCGGCTGTGCCAGCGAGCCGGCTTGGTGAAGCTGGGCCACATCGCGCTGGATGGCACCAAGCTGCAGGCCAACGCCTCCAAGCATACGGCCATGAGCTATGACCGCATGGTCAAGGAGGAGATCCGGTTGCAGGCCGAAGTCGCGGCGCTGTTCCAGCAGGCGGAGGCGGCCGATCTCCGCGATGATGCCACGTATGGGCCGACTCGGCGCGGCGATGCACTGCCGGCTGAATTGGCCCGCCGGGAGCAGCGGCTTGAGACCATTCGGGCGGCCAAGGCGGTCCTGGAACACGAGGCGCAAGCGGAGGCCACGCTGACGCAGGCGGTGCTCGCCGCGCGCACGACCGCACGGCCTCGCCGAGGACGGCCGCCGCAGCTTCCCAGTTCGGTGCCCCACCCGAAGGCCCAACGGAACTTCACCGATCCCGAGAGCCGCATCATGCCGGTCTCCGGGGCCAAGGGGAGCTTCGTGCAGGGGTATAACTGTCAGGCCGCCGTGGATGCCACGGCCCAGATCATCGTCGCCGCCGACGTCACGGATGAGCCGAATGACAAGCAGCCAGCCCAGCCGCTGCTGACGCAGGTGCTGGTCAATACGGAGCAGGTGCCCCGAACCGCGAGCCTGGATGCCGGCTATTTCAGCGAGGCGAACGTCACGGCCCTCGCCGCGCTGGGCTGTCCCCCGCTCATCCCCCCTGCTCGCCAGCTCCATGGACGGGCCGTGCCCGCCGCGCCACGCGGTCGCCCTCCGGCGGGCCTGTCGGTGGCGGACCGCATGCGGCGCACCCTCCGGACCAAACCCGGTCGGCGTCTGTATGCTCGGCGCAAGGCCATCGTGGAGCCGGTCTTTGGGCAGATCAAGCAGGGGCGAGGCTTCCGCCAGTTTTTGTTGCGCGGGATGCGCCAGGTCCGGGGGGAATGGGCGCTCATCTGTACCACGCACAATGTCCTCAAGCTCTGGACCGCCCTCCGGCATCAACGACGACGTCCGGGGGAGGGGCTGCGGACGTTGGGGGGCAGCAAGAAGGCGACGCGGAGAGCCCAGAGATAGGGGACTCCGACAGGACTCCCCAGCTCGCACTTCACCAAATACTCGATCAACAGCGAGGATCATGGCTCAGGTTCCTCAATGTCGGACAGGCTCCTAGCCTACCTATCAATTCCTCGATTGCTCCAGAGCACCTTTTCTCCTTGGTTGGCATAGAAAGCGCTTGACCTTTCAAACCGTTTTCACGTAATTGTTCCACGTGGAACAAGATAGCGCACTCATAGAATACTTTCTTGCTTCTTTAAAAGTTCAGAATATTGACCTATCGACAGGAGAAGTCAGAAAGTTCTTTATCTATTTGAGTGAGCTTAAGACTTGGAACGATAAGATGAATCTTACAGCAGTCGTCAATAAGAAGGAAATTCTTGTCAAGCATTTTATCGATTCATTGATGGGGAGCAAAGTTATCGAGCCAGCATCAGGCTTAACAATTCTCGATGTTGGGAGTGGCCCGGGATTTCCGGGAATTCCACTCAGAATTGTCCGAGAGGATCTGAATCTTGTCCTTATTGAACCAAATAAAAAAAAGGTGGCATTTTTAAGACATGTTCTTGGTCGTCTTCACCTCTCAGGGGTCACTGTATTTCCAGGAACTTTTCAGAATTTTTACAATGACAAAGTTCAACCGGGTACGATTGGATGGATATTGAGTCGAGCGCTGAACGTGGAAGGCTTGTTGCCGCAATTTTATTCAGCATTAGCGAGCAATGGCAGAATTTTATTGTATCGAAGCAAGCCATATACAGAAGATTGTGAAGAGAGATTTTGCATCGATCGCCAAATCCCCTATCAACTTCCTCACGGATTTGGGAAAAGGGTCTTGACCATACTAAGGATGTTTGATGCTCAAGCGTGACCTATCCATCGTGTTTGATCGATTTGATCGATTAGTTGATTACTAGACTGCTAAGAGACTCTTTGTGTCTCGCATCATCTGTATTGCCAATCAAAAAGGTGGAGTTGGGAAAACAACAACCTCTGTGAACTTGGCGGCAGCTATTGCCCTTGAAGGGTGTCCTGTCCTATTAGTTGATATAGACCCTCAGGCCAATGCTACAAGTGGGCTTGGGGTTGATCCAAAAGTATTGCCATCAACAGTATATAATTGCTTGATAAAGCAGAGCAATATAAACACATCATTGCGTCGAACTGGTGTGAATGGGTTAGATCTATTGCCCGCGAGTGCGGATTTGGCTGGGGCTGAAGTGGAGCTTGTCCACATAGAAGAAGATCGTGAGTCCATTCTTAAGTCGGTACTGAGCGAAATCGGTAATCGGTACGAGTATGTGTTTATTGACTGCCCTCCGGCTCTAGGTCTCCTCACAATCAATGCGCTGGTGGCGGCGTCTGCCGTCCTTATCCCCGTTCAGTGTGAGTACTACGCAATGGAAGGTCTCGGTCGGCTCATCGCCAACATTGAAAGGATTCGGCAATCATGGAACCCCCAACTAGAAGTGCAAGGAATCCTGCTTACAATGTTCGATGCGAGAAATACCCTCGCGCGCCAGGTCGCTGAAGAAATCCGAGGCCATTTCAAAGAGAAGGTGTATCGGACAGTGATCCCTCGTAATGTGACGCTGGCGGAGGCACCGAGCTATGGGCGGCCGGCCATGTTGTATAACGTTGCGTCGACAGGTGCGCAGGCATACCTGTTACTTGCTAAGGAGTTTTTAGCTCATGGAGAAAAAGGCGCTCGGTAGAGGACTGGATGCGTTGTTGCCGGCCACAGGGGTCGGTGTGGCATCTGAGCGTGCAGATGTGCAGGAGCTGTCAATCGATGCGATCATGCCGAATCGATTCCAGCCGAGGCAAACTTTCCCAGAGGGAGAACTCGCCGAACTCGCGGAGTCGCTCAAGCAGAATGGTCTTCTGCAGCCGATTCTCGTGAGGCGGAAGGGGGACGGCATCTTTGAGTTGATCGCAGGGGAGCGCCGGCTGCGTGCAGCCAAGCTCGCTGGTCTGAGTAAAATTCCTTCATTGATTCGCAATTGCAGTGATGAAGAATCGATGATGTTGGCGCTCGTGGAAAACATACAGCGTAACGACCTCAACCCTATGGAAACAGCGCGAGCCTACCATCGCATGATGAACGAATTTGGCCTCACGCAGGACATTATTGCGCAGAAAGTAGGGAGGGAGCGCTCGTCTATTGCGAACTTCATCCGCTTGACCAACCTTCCGGAAGAAGTTCAACGGCTCGTTGAATCAGGAAGACTTTCCACGGGTCATGCGAAAGTGATTTTGGGATTACTCGATCCTGTTGCCCAAATGAAGCTGGCTCGTCAAATTATTGACAATGACTTATCTGTGCGACATGCCGAACAAATTCTTGAGTCAAGCCCTACGAAACAGCGCAAAGGTCGGCCCATGCACCGTCGCACTTCTCCAACCGGAATCGAGGAACGCCTCCAAAAACATCTCGGGACCAAAGTTCACATCGTGAGAGTCCGACGTGGAGGGAAAATTATCATCCAATACTTCTCACCCGAGGAACTCGATGGCCTAATCGAGAAGCTCTTAGGCTAACCTCGTTCTTCGCTCTCTTCCCACCTCATTTCCCGTTAGCCATTAAAAGGCACATTTATTGCTCGTTCTTTCAAAAACTCATTCAATCTTTTCTCATAGCCGACCGATACGAGACCTAGCGGTCAACCCAACATCCCGTCACAGCTCTAATTCGTGAGAGGAGGGTCTCGTATGTGGAAGCAGGACAAGCCCGAAGGAAAACGGGGAAATGTAGACAGCGAGGTGGCAATCGAAGAGAACGGGGAAAGTCCGTCCGGTGCAAGGCCGGAACTTGCGGAGGATGTCAGCGCCTTCATAGGTAAGGGAGTCGAATTTAAGGGGACGATCTCCTACAACGGGACCGTGCGCATCGATGGATGCCTTGATGGAGAAATTCACACGGAGGGCGTGTTGCTCGTGGGTGAAGAAGCGGTGCTGACCGCAAAAGTTACTGCGGGGACGATTGTATGCAAGGGAAAGATTACCGGTGACATCATCGCGAAGGAGAAAATCAAGCTTCGCGCTCCAGCCGTGATCAATGGGGGGGTCAAGACGCCCATGCTTTCAATCGAAGAGGGAGTGCTGTTCAACGGCACTCTTGAGATGGCCGAGGCAAACGTACGCGAAGTGCCACGCGAAACTGGGTTGTATGCAGTTGGAACGCCAGCCGGACAAGGTATGAAACGGGTCGTAGGCTGACCCCGCTCTGACGCACCATCACTCTTGGGGGAGAGTGCTCAGCGGTTGAAGGTTGTCAATCGGTAGGCAGCATGGCGAAGCTGTCTGTCGATCGAGGATGAGGAGGAATGCATGTGGGCACTCGGCGATAAGAATCAAAAAACCGACACGGAAGAAGAGAATTTCACGTTTCTGGGGAAGGGTGTTGACTTCAAAGGTATCGTCAATTTCGACGGGACCGTCAGAATCGATGGACAGCTTGAAGGAGAAATCCATACCACTGGAACGCTTATTGTCGGCGACTTCGCCGTCATCAAGGGAATCATTTCAGCCGGCACGGTCGTTACCAGCGGAAAAATCAACGGAACCGTCACGGCGATCGAAAAGATCCAAATCCTCAAGCCGGGCGTATTGATCGGGGACATCCGCACTCCTGCCATCTCCATCGAAGAGGGCTCGCATTTTCACGGCATGTGTGATATGGGTGCCCACAAGTGGGTGGAAGAGCACGCCCCGACCGGCAAGAATGTTCACGACTTCACAACCCATCGGAGCAAAGTTCGCGCCCAAGACTTGTAGTTCGAGTCCTCCTCCGCAACATCGACCGTGAGTGGACAAGCAGCATGAAGCGCCCAACCGTGTTGCTCGGTATGAGTGGCGGCGTGGATAGCTCTGTCGCGGCTGCGCTGCTGGTGCGCCAGGGGTACGACGTCTCCGGCGTCACGCTCCAAGTGTGGGAGCACGAGGATGAGACCGCCGCCACCTCCAAACGGTGGCAGGAGCGTGGCTGTTGTAAAGTGGGCATCGCCCGGTACGTCGCAGATAAGTTAGGTATCAAGCATGAAGTCATCGACACACGCCGGACCTTCCGCACAGGGGTGATCGACGATTTTCTGGCAGGCTACTTATCCGGGACCACCCCAAATCCTTGCGTCAGGTGCAACGAACGGGTCAAGCTCCGTTCGCTGGTTCAGATCGCCCAAGAACGCGGCATCGACTATGTCGGCACGGGTCACTATGCTCGCGTGGTGAACGAGCAAGGAGCTGTCAGTCTGCGGAAGGCGCACGACGTCCGCAAGGATCAGAGCTACTTCTTGTATCGGATCGATCCGACCTGGTTGCCGCGGCTGCTCTATCCTGTCGGAGGCATGCAGAAGGCGGAGGTGTGGGCTGAAGCTGAAGCATTGGGATTGCCGATCGATGAGCTCAAGGAGAGCCAGGAGATCTGCTTCGTCAGCCAAGGCGACTATCGAACTTTTATTGAACAGGAAGCGCCCCAAGCGAAGCGTGCTGGGGCGTTCATTGATATTCATGGGCGACAGTTGGGAGACCACGACGGGATTGCCTTCTACACGCCAGGACAGCGTCGCGGATTGGGCATCGCTGCGGGCCAGCGGCTCTATGTGCAGAAGGTAGTTCCCGACACCGGTACGGTTGTCTTGGGACCGGAAGACAGCCTGTTGCAGTCCGACTGTATCGTGAGCGACCTGAATGTATTTGACCGCACTATCGTAACAACTCCAACACGGGCAGATGTGAAGGTCCGCTACGCGACGCCCGCCTCGTCCGCAACCCTCCATCGGTGTCATGACGGAACGATCCGTGTGCAGTTCCACGCTCCGCAACGCGCGCTGAGCCCCGGCCAGTCGGCCGTCTTCTATCACGCCGATCGCGTCCTCGGCGGCGGCATCATCCAGCGGTAACCGCTACCCGTCTTGTTTCTCATTCTCCCTCATGTTCGGATACGAGCTGACTCCAATTGTGCGCGTCCAGGGTGCAGATTCAGAGGTACAGGCTGCGCACACACAGAAATGACCTCGCATCCGAACTCGCCCTCCTGCTTCTGTAATTCGGCGAATTCTGTAATTCGCGAATTGACTTTTCGTCAGCCCCCCAGTATCCTCTTTCCCTTTCCAACAGAAGGAGTTAGCAGTATGAAAGTCATTCTTCAAGAGACCCTGGAAGGGGTCGGGAATCTGGGCGACGTGATCGATGTGTCCAACGGCTTTGCACGGAATTTTTTGTTGCCTCGCCGGAAAGCCCTCGAGGCCAGCAATCGCAACATCAAGGAAGTTGAACATGCGAAACGAGCCACGGCCGAGAAGGCCCGCAAGGAAAAGCTGGAGATTGAGGCGCAGGCCAAGAAAATCTCCGCGGTGTCCCTGACCATCACGGCCCAGGTGGGCAAAGACGACAAGATGTTCGGCTCAGTGACCGTGAAGGACATTGCCGAAGGGTTGGCTGAACAGGGCTTCACGGTCGATCGCCGGAAGATTCAACTCGGCCAGCCGATTAAGGAACTGGGGACGTTCACGGTTCCCGTCAAGCTGCCACGCGATGTCACCGCGTCTGTTGCGGTCCATGTCGTCAAGAAGCAGGAAGTGGAAACGTCGGCCTGAGCACCCACGCGCCGCGCATGAACGGTCACCGGTGAGGTTGTATGAGTGAGGCAGTCGGTTCGTTAGAGGCATTGAAGAGCACGGACCCGGATACCTATGCCGCAATTTGTGCGGAGGAAGAGCGGCAGCGTGAGAAGCTGCTGCTGATCGCCTCGGAGAACTTTGCCAGTCCCGCGGTGCTCGCCGCCCAGGGCTCCCTCATGACGAATAAATACGCGGAAGGCTATCCCGGCAAGCGTTACTACGGAGGCTGCCAGTTCGTCGATATGGTGGAAAATCTGGCAATTGAGCGGGCCAAACAGATTTTCGGCGCCGACCACGTCAACGTGCAGCCGCATTCCGGTTCTCAGGCCAATATGGCCGCCTACTTGTCGGTCCTCAAGCCCGGCGATAGCATCCTCGGCATGGACCTGGCCCAAGGCGGGCACCTCACCCACGGGAGTAAGGTCAATTTCTCAGGCTCCCTCTTCCGTTCGTTCTCCTACGGCGTCGATCGTCACACTGAGCTGATCGACTACGATGCGGTTCAACGCATCGCCGAGGAATGCCGACCCCGGATGCTCGTCGTCGGGGCGAGCGCCTACGCGCGGACGCTCGACTTCCCGCGCTTCCAAAAGATTGCCCAGTCTGTCGGTGCGTATCTGATGGTCGATATCGCCCATATCGCGGGATTGATTGCTGCCGGCCTCCATCCGAACCCCGTGCCTTATGCAGATTTCGTCACGACGACGACTCACAAAACGCTCCGCGGCCCGCGTGGCGGGATCGTCATGTGCAAGGCGGAGCACGCCAAAGCGGTGGACAAATTTGTGTTCCCCGGCATGCAGGGCGGGCCACTCATGCATGTGATCGCGGCGAAAGCCGTCGCCTTGAAAGAAGCGTTGTCCCCGTCGTTTAAGAAGTATCAGCAACAAGTCATCGCCAACGCCAAGGCGCTGGCCAAGGGGCTGCTCGACCGAGGGTATCGCATTGTCTCCGGCGGAACGGATACCCACCTCCTGCTGGTCAACTTGACCTCAAAGGGCGTGAGCGGCAAGGAAGCGGACGCGGCCCTCGATGCGGCCGGCATTATTGTGAACAAGAATGCCATCCCCTTCGACGAGAAGCCCCCGGCCGTGGCCAGTGGCATTCGGATCGGATCGCCGATCGTCTCGACCCGCGGCATGCGCGAGGCGGAGATGGCCGAGATTGTGGCCCTCATCGACCAGGTGCTCCAGCGTCCGCAAGACGCGCAGACCCAGAGCGAGGTGCGCGCCAAGGCCAAGGCGCTCTGCGCACGATTTCCTATCTTCTACACCTACGCGTAACGACCGGCTCAACCACAGGATTGCCCCGGCATGAAGTGTCCGTTCTGCGACGAGCTCGAAGACAAGGTGGTCGACTCGCGGATGGCCAAAGAAGGCGAGGTCATCCGCCGTCGCCGCGAATGCCTGGGCTGCAAGCGCCGCTACACGACCTATGAACGGGTCGAGGAAACCATGCCCGTCGTGGTGAAAAAAGACGGGCGGCGCGAACCGTTCGACCGGACGAAGATTCTGTCCGGGTTGAAAAAGGCTTGCGAGAAACGTCCCATCAGCACCGCGACGATCGAAGCGGTGACCGACCGGATCGAAAAACACATCCAAGACCTGGGCGAAACGGAGATCGAGAGCCGGGTGGTCGGCGAGGAAGTGATGGGGGAACTCTCTCAACTCGATCAAGTGGCCTACGTTCGCTTTGCATCGGTCTATCGGGAGTTTAAGGACATCGATCAATTCATGGACGAGATCAAGGCGCTCGCACAGCAGCGACGGGAGCGCTAGCCGAGTTCCGTCCTCTCCTTCCTCCCCCGGGTCGGCGCCCTCACGGCAGCCCCGACCCCCACGCGATTGGCAACAACCGTGATCACCGCCCGGCATGTGACGGGATTCCTGTCATGGCGACCGCTCATACCAGATCAGCAGGACCGATGGCTGCTCGCCGTCGAAAGGCCGGTTCCGCCGGTGCGACTCACGTCGCGATCGTCGGGGCCGGGCGCGGCGGAACGGCCTTGATGGAAATCTTCGCGAACGACCCGCTCGTGCAGATCGTGGGGGTCGCGGAAGTGAACGCCAAAGCGCCGGGATTGGCCTTAGCGAAACGGCTGCGGATTCCCGTCACGCGCAATTATCGAACGCTCCTCGAGATGGAGCGCGTGGACTTGATTATTGACGTCACCGGAAACCCCGAGGTAGAGCAGGCGCTACAGGATTTTTATCGAATGGGCGTGACGGTGATCGGCGGGGCCAGTGCCAAGTTCATGTGGCAGCTGATCGAAGCGCGCATTCGAGCGACGTCCGAGATTGAAAAGACGCTGAACAAGTATCAATCGCTCTACCGGCTTTATGTGAAAGAGACGGGCGCGGCGGTCACGGAGGAACGGACTCGCATCGCCTGTGAAATTCACGATGGCTTGGTGCAGAGTCTCGCGGGCGTCAATTTCAAGCTGGACCTGTGTCAACAACTCATCAAGAAGAACCCCAAGGCGAGCATGGCCACGGTCCGCGAAAGCAAGGCGCAACTGAAGCTGGCCATCCAGGAAGCCCGCCAGGTGATTTTTAATCTGCGCCCGCTCCATTACGACAAGATGGAGCTCATCCCGGCCTTGATGAATTATCTCAAGTCCTACGAAACCCAGTATCGTATCAAGACCGAATTCAGCGTCTCCGGCGACGAACAGATTCTCTTCCCGAGAACGAAGATCTTCCTCTTTCGCATCGTCCAAGAAGCGCTCAGCAACGTGCAGAAACATGCGCGGGCCGATCGCGTCTCGGTCCAGCTTGAGATCGACCTCGATCTGTTGCGGGTGACGATCAGCGATAATGGCATCGGGTTCGACATGGACACCATCCTCCGCGATCCGGAAAAGTGGGACCACTTCGGCATTCGAGGAATTTTGGAGCGGGCCCGCCTGGTGGGAGGGGAAGGGACGATTGACTCGAAGAAGGGGCGGGGGACACGGATCGTCGTCGAAATCCCGCTCGTGAAGAAGGAGGCCTCGATCAATGGACAAAATTAAGGTGCTCATCGCGGACGACCACCGGGTGGTGCGTGAGGGGCTGGCCGCGATTCTCAAAACCAAAGAGGAGCTGCAGATTGTCGGCGAAGCGCAAGACGGCGTGGAAGCCGTGGAAAAGGCCCGCTCCTTGTTGCCGGACGTCATCTTGATGGATGTCAGCATGCCACGGATGGGAGGGGTGGAGGCCACGCGTCAGATCAAACGGGAGTTCCCTCACATCGGAATCGTGGCGCTCACGATGTACGATGAGCAGCAATACATCTTCGATCTGGTCCGCGCGGGAGCCACAGGCTATCTGTTGAAAGACTCGGAATCCTCGCAGATCGTCGCGGCAATTCGAGCCATCTATCGCGGCGAATCGCTCATTCATCCATCCGTCGCCAGCAAAATCCTCGCAGAATTCTCCCTCATGGCCCAGAAAAAGGGAAAGAAGCCTGGGTGGGTGGAGCACGATCTGACGGAGCGAGAGATCACCGTACTACGCCTGGTCGCGGACGGCAAAACGAACAAGGAGATTGCGAACAACCTGGACTTGAGTGAAAAGACCGTCAAAAACCATGTGCGGAACATCTTTCACAAGCTGCAAGTCTATGACCGGACTCAGGCGGCGATTTTGGCGATCCGCAAGGGGCTCATTGAATTAGATCCTCGCCCCTAGCCCAACTGCTGTGGCCCTCCATTTATTTTATGCAATGAAAATAGGGGGAGAATGCCGGCCTTCCCACAATTCATGCTTGAGCCTGATTGAGAGCGGTGACTCTTCCCTACTACCCCTCACCTGCTCCATTCCCTCTCTAACCCAACATCCCAACGCGGGAGTTTAGCTGATGGAAGAAAATAGGAGCCTAACTTCATACAGTTAATGGAAGCACTTCGGCCAAATGACCACAAGAAAACTCTACATCTGTTGATTTTATGCAACAAGCTCTGATTTGCGATTGTTTAGGATAATGATAATTCTTTCCATTAGTTACACCGTTCAAGCGATGCAGCGTGCATTGGCACACGAGTTGCTGTAACCCATAGTCCATCTTTTTATTTGGAAAGTCGTAATGCGGTTTCAGCAGACCATCAGAAACTCGGTTTTGTGCCCGGGTGTGGGGTTACACACCGGCGAGTCTGTAGCCGTTACGCTGCGGCCTTCGAGGCCGGATACAGGCATCGTGTTTCTCCTCCGCAATGGTGGAGGAACTCCTACATCCCTGACCGCATCAATCGAGAACTTGGTTCCGACTGAGTTGTGCACCGCATTGAGGGGTGCAAACGGCCGGCAGGTCAAGACTGTCGAACACGTCCTCGCGGCCCTGGCAGCGCTGGAGATCGACAATGTCGTCATCGAGGTGGACGGCGGCGAGCTTCCTGTCGTGGATGGCAGTGCTGCCCCGTTCGTCCGATTGATCCAGTCGGCCGGTGTGATATCTCAGGGGCGACGCCAACCCTACCTGAAGATTACCCAACCGATTGAGGTGGTGGAGGAGGGACGGCGTGTGCGGATAGAACCTTCTTCGACGCCTCGGATCACATATTCGATCCATTACGAGCACCCGCTCATCAGGAAGCAGACCTATGAGTATGAGTGCTCGGCCACAGCTTTTGAGCAGGAAATCGCCTACGCCAGAACGTTTGGGTTTCTCCACGAGGTCGAAGCCTTGTGGTCACGCGGCCTGGCGAAGGGAGGCACGCTCGAAAATACCGTGGTGCTTTCTGGCGCAGGCGTCGTGAATGAGTCCGGGCTTCGGTGCCCTGACGAGTTTGTCCGTCACAAGGTTCTCGATCTGATCGGCGACCTCGCCCTGTTGGGAGTCCCATTCATCGGCCACATCATTGCCGATCGCTCAGGGCATGCACTTCACACCCGCCTCGTAGAGCGCATCCTCGAAGAGACCGACAAGTGGGTGCTCCTCAACCGTGAGGAACCGCTTGTTACCCACGAGTCCCATCCCCCTCTGGCTTCCCTGCATCCTTCCCCCAGTATCGCTGTTTAGTTATTTTCCCGTCTGAGCTGAAAGCGTGCATCGTGTTCGTGGGGAGATACCCTGCTTCTTGCGGGGGGTGCTGACGACCTTGAAAAGACAACGCCGGAGGTAAGTGGCCTTACCTCCGGCGGTCACATCTGGGCGGGATTACTTCTTCTTCTTCTTCGCTGCCTTCTTTGTTGCCAAGACTCTCACCTCCCTTCACACGTTAGTGATTCAGACCGTCTCGCTGTGCGAATTACACAGCTTCCGTCAATGATTCCTGAAGCGCCTCAAACGTATTGGGGCTGACCTTCCTGAACCGCTTGTCCCGCTTCAGCGACGTGGCCACCGAAGTGAGCGGTGTTTTACCCTTGATCTGCAAGCCCCCCTCGATCAAGCGCTGCAGAAGCTCCTTCGCATGCATGGCTTTGTTGGCCTCGCGGAGAATTTCGTAGGCTGCCTCAGGCACACTCTTGCCGGCATACTTGATCCGCCCCAGCAAGATTTCCCTGGACTGATCCGTGACGTCCATAACTGGAAGTGGGCGGACGCCTTTATTATCATCGGTAATGATTTGGCTCGAGAGACTGGCGAGCTTGACCTTATCGGCTTCGACGCGGTACAGGGTTTCTGCAAGCTCCAGGTACTTTTTGATGGTAGCGATTTCTTCATCTAGCCGGCGACGCTTCTTTTCCAACTCCTGCAGACGGGTCTTATAGGCGCTAATTCTCTGTTCCAGTCCAACCAAGATATCTTTCAGTTCTTCCACAACAACGTCTCCTTGAAAGCATGCTTGCTTTATAGCAATGCTTGTGAAGCATGTCAAGAAAAACTATTGCAAGGTACAATTCATACTGAATACATGCTTTCATATTGCAATCAATGACCAATAAAGGCTTATCACATATAATGCATAGTTTCTGAATTCTAATTTGTCAATGTGTTTGATTGCTTTAACAATATGTGTAGGCCCTATCACCGATTCAGTAACGACGATCCTCACAAATGGATACAGCTACTGCGCGCAAAGGCTTGCTTGATTGAGCGGGCAAGGCGAGTATGCGCGTGCGACAGAGGCTTGCGTAAGAGTCGTGCTATGATGGCCACTGTGACACACCTACCGCTTCCTCCACAGACTGTTCAAACGCGTCTGACCCGCACAGCCATTGATGCCGCGACAAGGGCCGGAGCGGTGTTGCAGGAATATGTGCGCAAAGGTTTTCGTATCGAGCACAAGAACGTCGTGAACCTGGTCACCGATGCGGATCATGCAGCGGAGCAATGTATCGTGGACCTGATCAAGACGTCGTTTCCAGACCACCGCATTCTGGCCGAAGAACGAGGAGCCGGAACAGAGACTACTTCCCCCTATCACTGGGTGATCGATCCGCTCGACGGCACGACGAATTATGCGCACGGCTTTCCAGCCTACTGTGTCTCAATCGGGGTCGAGTACGAAGGGCACGGCATTCTCGGCGTGGTGTTCGACCCGACCAGGCAGGAGCTCTTCATCGCGGAGGCGGGAAACGGCGCGTTTCTGAATGACACGAAGATTCGCGTCTCGACTACGCAGGTACTCGACCAGGCCCTCCTCGTGACGGGCTTCGCCTACGATGTTCGGGAGACGCCCAATAATAATCTCGATCACTTCGCGCGGTTTGCGCTGCGCGCGCAGGGCTTGCGCCGCACGGGCACCGCGGCTCTTGATCTCTGCTATGTTGCCGCAGGACGGTTCGACGGATTCTGGGAATTGCAGCTCAATCCGTGGGATATGGCTGCCGGCGCGGTTATTCTCCGCGAGGCTGGAGGCACCGTCACCGATTTCTCGGGGACATCGTTTTCCATCTTCGGTCAGCAATTGGTCGCCAGCAACGGCGCTCTCCACCAGGCCATGATTTCCGTGCTGAATCGAACAAACGGCTGACTCTGCCATACCTGCTTCTGTTCGAACCCGCCTGTACATTTCCTGGCAGAACGCCGTTCTCGTGTGAAAGCCCTTACTCGTCTTTCACATGATCGCCCCTCGTCGCTCAGCCAGGCTGATTCTCGAACGTTCTCATGCCCCCATCGGCCTATACAGGGCGCGAGCTGATGCGCTATGATTCCGCATGCCACCGGAGTAACAAGGAGGACCCTCGTACATGGCTAGTCAAACACCGCCGCAACAATCAGGTGCACCATCGCAAGCCGACGTGTGGGATGTCGAACTCCTCCGTGTGCTCGTGAGCCGCAAAGGCAAGCAGGTGAATGCGGAGTGGGCCATCCATCCGCAGATAAAACAGGATCTCCTGCCCACGGAGTGGAAGGAAATCACCGATCTCATGGCAAAAGTCAGCAACCTTGTCGGCAACCGCTTCTCGCAGATCCTCGTGGAAGCGGAACCAGATCCCCCAGGCCACGCCTGACCACAGGCAATGTTGAATGAGAAATTATGAATGATGAATCGCGCGGCTTCCCAATTCACAATATCAACAATCAACAGTGAACACTCACATTTTGGAGCTTCATATGGAGACGTATTACCATCCCAAGGATCTTGGTAAGTTCAGCGACATGGGGCAGGGCAACAAGGAGCTGTGGGAGAAATTCATGAGTTACTACAGTGCCGTCTTCGCGGAGGGAGCGCTCAGCGAGCGCGAGAAAGCTCTCGTTGCCCTCGGTGTGGCTCATGCGGTGCAGTGTCCCTACTGCATCGACGCTTACTCGCAGGCTTGTTTAGAGAAGGGATCGAACGTGGAGGAAATGACCGAGGCCGTCCATGTAGCCTGCGCCATCCGCGGTGGCGCCTCGCTCGTGCACGGGGTCCAGATGCGCAACGTGGCTCAAAAGTTGTCGATGTAGGGGTGCGAGGGCCAACGCCAGGTGCGTGCCTTGGTTGAGGTTGAGTCCGGCACCTGTGACCCAGACCATCCGATCGTTCGAGGCACCCGCCAGCGCTCGTTTCATCACTTAGTTCCCGCGCTTCTCCAGGAAGAGCCTCAGTGGCACCATGCCGAGGCTGAAGATGCCCTGCATGGACCGTCCATCCTCGAGCACATCCAACACAATCCCTCCGCCGCCCTGGGCGTTCAAATACATCAGCTCGATATGCCTCCCCTCGATCTCGCCCTCGGCATAGGCCGTCGTTTGAGAGCCAAACATCGGGACGGTCATGATCTGCGTCATCGTCACCGCCCGGCCGGTTTGTTTGAACAGGTACTGATACGCCGGCTCCCCCGGCACGACCCAGGTACCAGTGATGTCGACCGCGGCTTTCGTTGGCCCGGATTTCTTCGAAATCGGTTCATCGAAGATGGTGTCGTCCTCCTGCCCCTTGGAGCTTCCTTCAGCCCGTCCTTCTTCGCGCACGTCATCGATCGGTACCCGCGAGGAATGCAGAAACAACTGAAGTGTCGCAGCGGGTTCTGCCTGTCCGAAAAACCCGGTGTTCTGCGTGACGACGCCCACCACCCGGCCATTGAACAACAACGGCCCTCCGGAGTTGCCCTCTTCGATCGGCGCCTGGACCGTAATGTGCCGATTCTTGATCCCGCTCACGAATCCGCTCGTCACCGCCCAGGGCTCCCGCCTTCGGGGAAAGCCGATGGACGAGACGGCTTCTCCTCCGGAAAACCGACTCGTGACATCAAGCCCGAGCACAACGGTTCCTTTCGGTACCTTGAGTTGCACAATGAGCGCCGCCAAGCCATTGTCGGGTGCCCCTTCGGTCGCAATGACCTTCGCTTTGAAGGACTGGTGTGGCTTGGTGAAGAACTCCACCTCCGGCTGCGGATCGCTCCCAATCACGTGCGAGGCCGTCACGATATAGGCGGCATCGTCCTCCGCCGATACGATGAATCCGGTACCGACCTTGGCTTGCTGGCCTTCGACACGAGCCGTGATCTTCACCACGCCCTTCTTGAGGTCCTCGATCCCCTCCGCGAAAAGGTGGGGATGGCCGGCCCCCCAGGCAAGCAACAGCACCACCAGGAGTGAAACCATACCTCGGCGCCAACTCAACATCCGTGACTCCTTCTCATCTCGCTCGGCTTCAGCGCTCAGGTCCTACATCCTTTGCGCAGCGGTAGGTCACGTCGTCGACTTCGGAATCGGGCGACAATGAGTATCGTGCCCGATAATCCAATTTGCCATTTGCTTCAACCACCCCACCTCGCACTACTCTTTTATCACTGTTTCGCCCTTCGTAACTCGACATGCGAGCCTCATGATAGAAGGATGCGGTCAATTCCGAAAAGCCCTCGTCGATACTCTTCTTACTGAGACTAGTGGCTTTTTCCCACTCATCTTCTGTTGGTAGACGCTTTCCCACCCATTGACAGTAGGCACTCGCGTGATTCCAACTAACACCGTAAGCGGGCTCTGTAGCAGAGCTGGACATCCCCGAGCTTTCCCAAGATCTCGGTTTCCGATAAGCCGTGGTCTGGAGAAATCGGCTGTACTGTGCGACTGTCACAGGTTGTTTGTCGATGTAGAAGTCATTGACATAGAGGCGCAGGGGATCTTCATACACCACCATGCCCATGCCGTGGAGCATGATCTCATGAGTGATGAAGGGTCCCGCTGGAATGAGGACCATAGCAGAACCATCTTTACTCGTGATGACCTTCTTCCGGCATTCAGCCAGGGCAGGGAGCGATACCCCCCAGCCCTCCAAGGCGAATTTCGCCGTCACCATCGGCACGGCATAGCCGATCTTCTCCCGCATTTCTGTGATGACCCCAACCACCCGATCGTCCACAATCAGAGGACCTCCTGAATTCCCTTCACCGACAATGCCGGTGAAGGTGAGCGTCGTGCCACGCCGACCACTTAACGTCCCCGACGTGACCATCCAAGGAGTTGCGGCGGCGGTCGGGAAGCCGATCGCCGTGACCGAAGCCCCCTCACCAACCTTCTGGTTCTCCTCGAAGCAAAGCGCGTGCACGGTGCCGGGTACCCCCTTTTCAACGACAAGAGCCGCCAAGCCGCTGGAGTTCCCTCCTTCCAACCCCAACACCCGCGCCTCCACAAACCGATTCGCCTGTGGGAAGAACGCCACCTTGGGCTTTGAGTCGCCCTCTACGACATGCGCAGCGGTAACGATATAGGCAGCATCCTTCTCCAGGCGGATGATGAAACCGGTTCCAATTTTCGTCTTGCCTTCCACTTTGGCCGTGATCTTCACCACGCCTTTTTTGATGTCGTCGACGCTTTGGGCACTGGCGGGCGAGGTGCCAAATACGAGAACGAAGCCGAACGCAATGGTGAGGAATAGTTGCATGGCCCCGATACTCAGACGCGTCCGAAGACTCTCATTTCGCATCCTGGACACAGCGGAAGCCAATCCTGTAGCCCGAGCCTCTCGGCAGGCCCCTCTCCCTGTCCGCGGAGCGCAGGTCGGTGCCCTGAGCGCTCCATGACCCGCCACGGAGCACCTTGATGCCTTCCTTCTCATGGTCCGAACTGGTCCACTCCCAGACGTTCCCGGCCATATTGTAGATTCCATACGGGCTCTTCCCGCCTTCATAGCTCTTCACCGTTGCCAGGGTCGAGTAGCCCTCCCAGGACAGCTTGCCATATTTCGCCAGCGAAGGATTCGGCTCTTCATTCCCCCACGGATATGTCCGTCCGTCCGTCCCCCGCGCGGCTTTCTCCCACTCCTGTTCCGTCGGCAAGCGCTTCCCGTAATGGCGGCAATAGGTGTCGGCATCGTGCCAGGTGACGCCTATCACCGGCCGGTCCCCATCGTTCACCTGGCTGACTTCGCTCCACCACTTCGGTGCCACGCGGCCCGTGGCCTCCATAAAGGCCGCATAGAGCGCGGTGGTCACCTCAAACTTGTCCATGTAAAAGGCAGCTAGAGACACGGGCTGATTCTTGCCTCCGTACAGAAATTCCCCGGCCGGAATCAGCACCATCGGCGCGCCGTCCTTGCCGATGATTTCTTGCTCCAGCGCCCCTCGCAGGACTTTTGGAGTAGTTATAGGTGTAGACTGTTCGAGGCTGATCGGGATGTCCACACTCCAATTGAGTGGGGAGGCTGCATCGATTCGCTGGATAGTGATGGTTCCAGATAGCTTCGACTCGACATTTGTGCCTTTAAAGGTCGCTCTAGCCTTTGGCGAATTTTCATCGCCAGGAGAGAAATCAAGAGTGACTTGCCCTTCTTCCATGGAGCCTGATGCGCTTGCTAAGTAATAACGGTGGCGATTCGATGAAATTGGCGGATGCGGACACTTGTCCAGGCCCTGCTCGGTCGCCGTGGCAGAAATGTTTCCAGTCTTAGTTCTCTTGCTTGATTCAACAGAGATTTCCATTGAAATCTCTCGTAGCGTCATCTTGTATAGGCAATATGGAGGTCCACCAAACACAACGGATGCCCCGCTGGAGGACCCCTTCAAGACGCGCTCTTCAACCGAGCTCATACTTGGCGCAGTGCTATTCTGCGCAGAAATCTTGTGCCCTTCAAGATAATCTCGCAGGCTGCCAGCGGTGACTGCGAGGCCGTAGCGACTGCGGTTGGCCACAAGCCTTACCACCTCTTCGCCCTTAATCATCGGCCCACCAGAGTTTCCCTCTTCGACGTTGGCATCGATAACGAAGGTGCGCCCTTTTCGCTTGGCCACCTTTCCTCCCAGCGTCGCCCAATCACCAATCCCTCGCGGGTGGCCAATAATAAGAAACTCATCTCCCTCCGATAACACACCAGTCGCCAGAGGCAGCGCCGTAAGACCCGTTGGAATGTTGTCTTTCCCTTGGACAAGTAGCAGCGCGAGACTGGTGTCTTCCTGGCCTTCTACGTTGATCACCTGCGCAGATACCTGAACGTGTTGCTTTGTGAAGAATTCCACCTGAGGCTGGGAATCCCCAACCACCACATGAGCCGCCGTGACGATGTAGGCTGCGTTATTCTCCAACCGCACAATGAAGCCCGTAGCGACCCTCGTCTTGCCTTCGACCTGCGCCGTGATCTTCACGACGCCGGACTGCAAGTGCGTAATATCTTGCGCACCAGCCGAGCCAGTCAGCATAAGGCCACCGAGGAACACTAGGAATGCGATTGTCCTGATCCTTACCATTACCGCCTAAACTCCTTCCACAGCCTATAGGCTCCGATAGTCGTGGGGAACACCCATAAGACAATGGACAGGAACGCCGTGAGCGCGGGATTGTGCCACAGGGCGTCGAACGCGGTGAGCCGGTGCGGGATGGGTATTTGCCCGCTCTTCGTCCGCACCTCTTTCACCATTCCTTCGCCAACCAGTTGGAGTCCGCCCCCGTTGGGCTGCAGCGTCACTTGCTTGATTGTAAAGCCAGAGAGGCCCGTGATCCCAAGGGCTTCCCCTTTGGCTAACGCAACGCGGCCTAGATGGGGATAGCTGGGAAAGGTGATTGTTCCGTTCCCCGTGAGGGCGCTGACTCGATCTCCATACTGGTCGAGTGCCGTAAACTCGAGCGACTCGACGGGAATATCTTTAGACGAAATGATCGTCTCCTGCTCCGAGGAGAACGCGGGAGATAGAATGGGCCCATCCCCTCTACCTGAGAACTCGATAAAGGGTGTGCTCTCCCGAAGACGACTTCGATACGTCAGCTCCCGCTCCTCTTGCATCGGGAACGCGGCCACGCCCGTGATGCGGGAATCATCCGCCGTAATGAGGAAGGGAGTGCGAATCTCAACTGTGGTCAAACCTTGTCCTGTGCCCTTGATCGTCAAACCGCGGTAGGTCTTGGCTTCTGGGGTGTTGGGGTCGGACGCCCCTCTGGATTCGAGAATCACCGTGGCCCCTGGTGCTGCCGTGGCAGTCAGTCCTAGGCCCTCTGGCGATTTTTCAGACAGCGGCTCCAGTGTAAAGCGTGGATGGAGTCTTGCGTCTCCAGCCATGAACGTGACCTTGGAGTCGGACGGGGTGAGGCGCATCCAGGCTGACTCGGGGACGTTGTCTGTTTGGCCGAGGGATGTCGAGGGGTCGGCCACGTCGAGCGTGGCCGGGGCGAAAGACAGATTCGCGAACTTCTCGATTGTTACCGACTGCGCATAACTCAGGTCCACAACCGGCTGGGCTGCTGACTGTGTGGCCCGTACGACAAACTCGACTCGCTCGGTCGTGAACTCAAGCCGGACCACGGTCGCGATCGTCCACTGCATGAGCACCACGACGACCAGGGCCACGAAGACCGTCGGAAGGCTCAGACACCACAGGGGATGACAGCGCTGCCACCAGGGTTTGGCAAAGACGGATTCTGCCGAAGGCGGTGTGCCGACCAATCGAGCAATATCCTGCTGCAGTTGTGCAAAGCCATCGTGCTCGGTTCCCTCTTCCCAGCCGACCAGCGACGGTGTTTGCAAGCGGCTGAACCCTAATGGAAGCTCGACATCTTCAATGCGAACTGGCAGCAGGACCTTCCGCTTCTTCGCCTCGTCTGCTTCCGCCTTGACCCAATCGGAGTTGACCGATCGCGCGGACCACACCACCACTACGCACTTGGCGACCGTGAGCGCCTGTTTGATAACGAGATCGAACGATTCGCCGGTCGGGATACTGCGGTCCCACCATACGGACCAGCCTCGCGACTCCAAGGCCTTGGCAAACCCTTGGACCCAGGGCCGATCTTCCTTGTTGTAACTGATAAAGATGTCGCTCATCCGCAGTTACTGACTGGCTTCGACGATTCAGAGAACTCGCCAAGGTTCAGCGACGGCTATGGAACTGATGGGTGGTGATAGAAGCGCACCGTTTGCCTGACCGGTGCGTTAGTGTCGAGGAAGTACCCTTTACATTGAATGTTATAGGCCCCTTCCGGAGCATGCTGAGCGTCCCACCTCACTGTGAAGGGTCTCCCCCCAAGCAATCTCTTAAACCCTTGCGTGACGACTGCCTTGTCAATGCCCTCTCGATAGACGGAGCAGGACATCCTCACGTCGCTGGCTGTCTTGAGCGTAAAGAGATAGCCGTTCACTGCCTGCGGCGCCTTGGTGTGATAGAGAATGGCGGGTGCCACCTGTTCCGGCTCCGAAGGGCCCTCTTTCTTCAGGCGAACCAGCACTCCTAGTTCTTCGAGGGGGAAATTCTGATCCAGTTGCCGCAGCACAGTCTTCGTCGACCAAACGAATTCGTTGCCAAATCCCGGCCGCCACGCGCTCTGCGGGGACACCTTATCCAGCCAATAGTAATGTTTGTAGTCCTGTTCGCGTACGGTCACGAATGCCTGGTCAGCCCCCTTCAGAAAAAACTTCAGGTGGAGTCGATCTGGGAGAGTACTGCTTCCTTCGTTGTAATCGATAAGAGCGGAGACGAGCTCGACGTCCTCACCAGCCACGGGCTTTGGTCGTACCCCCTCGAAATGGTCCCCGCGCTGTTGATAATCCAAGTCTTGCAGGGCCCATACGTTCTGCCCCGTAGAAAAACTGAGCGCGAGAAGGAGGAGGCCTAAACGGTATTGCATGACCTTTCCTCAGAGCGTGGGGGCAGAAGTGTAGCGCAGGTCTCACAATGTGTCTAGAAGCGCGGAACTTCAATAGACCCTGGGCGAGCCACAACTACTTCCAATATTTGACATGTGTTCTTCGTCGTAGATCCAGCGCCAAGCAGTCTAGACTTTGGGAAGAGTTCAACGAATGATGAATCGCGCGGCTTCCCAATTCACAATATCAACAATCAACAGTGAACACTCACATTTTGGAGCTTCATATGGAGACGTATTACCATCCCAAGGATCTTGGTAAGTTCAGCGACATGGGGCAGGGCAACAAGGAGCTGTGGGAGAAATTCATGAGTTACTACAGTGCCGTCTTCGCGGAGGGAGCGCTCAGCGAGCGCGAGAAAGCTCTCGTTGCCCTCGGTGTGGCTCATGCGGTGCAGTGTCCCTACTGCATCGACGCTTACTCGCAGGCTTGTTTAGAGAAGGGATCGAACGTGGAGGAAATGACCGAGGCCGTCCATGTAGCCTGCGCCATCCGCGGTGGCGCCTCGCTCGTGCACGGGGTCCAGATGCGCAACGTGGCTCAAAAGTTGTCGATGTAGCGCGAGTCGCGCGGCCTGACTACGTGAGATAGCCGTTCGTACGGAACCACACCAGCGCGTCCGCGATAGCGGTCTCCACCGGACGGCGCGGATAATCCAGCTCCTGCATTGCTTTCGAACAATCGTAGTGCTGCATGTGCGCCAGCACTTCCAAGAAAAACCCAGGAACCGGGGCTGGCTTTCTGAACAGGGTCCGGAAAGCCCAATCGCCGACCTTGGCCCCGAGCCGGGCGACTTCAAACGGCAGCGGAACGAACGGAGGCCGCACCCCGGCCACTCGGGCCATCACTTCGTTCAGTTCTTTCTGCGTCGTGTTCCAATTGCCCAGAATATAGCGCTCGCCCACGCGCCCTCGTTCCGCCGCGCGAATCATGCCCTCCGCCACATCCCGCACATCGATCACGTTCACCGGTCCATCGACATAGGCGGGCATCCGCCGCTTGGCGATCATCAGAATCTGCGTCCCGCTGGTCGGGCGACTGTCGTAGGGGCCGTAGAACCCGGTGGGGTTGACCACGACGACCGGCACGCCACGCCGCGATGCGTTCAACACTTCGCGTTCCATCGCAATCTTCGCCATGAGGTACGGATTATCCGTGTACGTGGTGGTGAAGGGGCAGTCTTCGTTCGCCAACCGGCCTGGCTGAGAGGGAAACCCGATCGTCGTGAGCGTGCTGGTGAAGACCAACCGCTCCACTGATGAGACGCTGGTGACGGCCTGAAGCAGGTTGGCTGTTTCGGACAACGCCTGCTGGGTGGCGATCTCAACGGGAATCGTATAGGGCGGATAGTAACCGGCGGCCTGGTAGACAACCCGCACTCCCTCACAGGCGCGCAGGAGCGACGGCAGGTCGTTCAAGTCGCCATCCACACGTTCGACGCTTAATCCCTTGAGAGAGAGGTGACGACTAGCCTGGGCACTCGACCGAACAGTGTGAAACAACACACGGACGCGGTCACCTCGGGCCAAGAGCGCGCGGACGAGGTTCGCGCCGAGATGTCCGGTCCCGCCAAGCACCAGAACGTTCATACCGGCTTCTCCTTGGTGAGGAGCGAGAGACAACCCGAGGACGCGCGACTCAACACGATGCGTCAGATTACAGGTACGGATACTCAGGGATCGCGAGGGTGAAGTACTTCCCCCGCTCTTCGTGCAGAATGCGTTTCGCCGTCAACTCGGCCAGCACCGCATCGAGCGCGTCATGGGATAGCGTTCCTTGTGCAGGCTGTGCCAACGCGGTGCCGCAGAGCTGCTCGGCGGATTTCGGCGCCTCGTTACAGCCCTCGATGACGAAGGCCGCCGGCCAGTCGAACCGTTCCCTGGTCGGGGCACTGGGATTCCGGCCATCGTACACCGTGACGTAGCTCATCGCTTTGGAGTAATACAAGAACGGCTTGTCGGCCGAACCGTGCAGGCGCTGCCATTCATGCACGACGTCGACCAACTCCTGGTAGACGTGGGGATCGACCTTCCAATCGTCCAACTCGTACTCGAAATCGTAGGCGATGTTCATCAAGTCCACCTGCCGCGCATCATACACATACTCGTACGCCGTCCCAGGCCCCGTGATGCGGATCCCATACGCCTCCGGCTGCCTGAAATAGGGGCTGAACCGCTCGAGCCAGAACTTGCCGGTTCCTTCCGGCGGCTGCAAATGGAACAACGACGGAATCAGCGCACTCTGCCGCTGATAATCCTCGTTGGTCTCGCCGGGGAACCCGAGCAGGATATTCCAGGAGACCGCGACGCGATAATAGTAACTCCACTTCAAACATTGAATGTTCTGCAGCGGGCTGACGCCCTTGTCCATCGCGCGAAGCTGCGCCTGGCTGAGGCTTTCCAGCCCGGGCTGCATGCACTTCACACCACCGGCCGCAAGCGTGCGAATCTGCTCCTTGTGCAGATTGCTCTTGGTTTCGATGAAGACATCGAGGTCGCAGTGGTCGGCGGCGAACTTCCCGAACAGGTTCTCGATGTATGTCATGTCGATGATATTGTCCACGAGGCGGAAACGCGTCGTATCGTAGCGGCTGGACAGGTAGCCCAGCTCGCGCGCCACCTGTTCGGAAGACTTGGCGCGGAATGTCATACTCTGCGCGTTCAGCCCGCAAAACGTGCAATGGTGCTTCTCGCCCCACCAGCATCCGCGCGAGCCTTCGTAGAGCAGGATGCGGTCCAGCCCTTTCGCAGCCTCTGTTCCTAGTTCCGCGAGCAGATGATAGTAGTCGTCATAGTCCGGCGGACCCGACTGCGCGAAATCCGAGAAGAGCGACGGGTTCGGCTCGAAGCAGATCCGGCCGTCTTTCCGATACGTCACCCCTTTGGGATAGCCATCCTGCTTGCCCGCGAGCACATGCTCGACCAGAGCGGGAAAGACCCCTTCGCCTTCGCCGACCACGACGTAATCGATCCACGGGAACGAGCGAAAATATTCCGCCCCCATCTCGCCGTCGTAGTTGGCACCGCCGAACACGATCTTCACATCCGGGTACAGGTCCTTGATCAGCTTGGCCATCGTGAGGCTGGCGACGTTCTGATCGAAGGTGGACGTGAACCCGACGATCCGATACCGGCCCCAGTCAATCGCCGTCAGCGCCCACGTCAGGAATTGCGGCGCCACGCGTGCGGCCATGTCTTCAAAATAGGAGACCGGGTGCCCGCTCTGCTCAGCCAGTTGCTCGAAGACCGGCTTGAACAGGCGCGGGTAGTCGGCGCGCTTCGGATTGTCACGGAACAGGAGAGAGGAAAAGAGCCACTCGCCGAACAGCGCGCGCGTCTCGCAGATCAATTCGTAGAGCGGCACACCAATCTTGTGGGCGAACCGCACGTTCAAGTAGTGGCAGTCCACCCCGATCCCCTTCGACTTCAGCAGCGTGGACAGCGTCCCCAGCTGGATCGACGGGTACTTCGAATAACTGAAGGGCATGGTGACGAGTGCCACCGGTGTCGTGTCACGCGGCATGCTTATGCCCATTCCAAATGATGAACGCTGAACGATGACCAATGAGGGCATGTCTTACGTTCATCATTCTGCGTTCATACTTCATCGCTCAGAGCCTGAACGGCTCAAACTCCCGGTCCGCCTTCGCAGCCAGATAGAAGTCGCTCTCGGTCAGACCGTTGATCTTGTGCGTCCAGATCTCGACCTTGCATTTCCCCCAGGCGAGATACAAGTCTGGATGATGGCCTTCCGCTTCCGCCACCGCGCCGACTTTATTCACGAAGGCCAGGGCCTGGGCGAAATCTTTGAAGGTGTACAGCCGCTCAAGATGGCCGGCCTGATTGAGCGACCACCCACGCCCCAGTTCCTTCAACAGTTCCTGCGCGCGCGGCCCGGGTAACGGCGGCACACCGCCACGGCAGGGGACGCATGTATTATCTGCAAGACTCATAGCTCCTCCTTCGCAAGCTCAGGGCGACGAGTATCGAGTATTGGGTGACGCCGCCGTAGCTGCTATTTTACGAGGCCTATCTCCGCCACGGCAACCAGGCTCCATCAGGCTGCTCACTCCCCCTCGTCCGGTACACCGCCCGAGCGGGCCAGGTCGTCCATTTTGATCTTGTCCGGATTGAATGTGGACGCCGCCTTGGCCATGCGATCCAGCGCTTCGTCGAACGACAGCGGTCCGGCATCCTTGGGACGAAACCGGATCGGATTCACCCGCGCGACCACAAAGCTCTTCAGATAAGGACTCGTCAGCCCCTTCGCTTTCAGCGCTTCGACTTGCTGCACCACCAGGTCATCCACATCCAGAACCGTCTTCGCCCGTTGCCGACGGACTTCCAGCGCAACATGCAGCGGTTTCTTCAGAAACTCATCGACGCGTCCCAGCTGCCCGAAGCTTCTTGGGTTTCTTCTCAACCACAGGCCGATATGGTAGGAGAGTAGGGAAACAAAAGAAAGCCCCTGACGAGCGAGCCGAGGGCCCACACAGGAACGGGATGAAGAGGATACTTCGTATCGGCCATCGAGGCGCGGCCGGCCACGCACCTGAAAACACGCTCGCGTCGATCCGCAAGGCCATCGCGCTCGGGATCGACCTGGCCGAGGTTGACGTGCGGCGTACCAGCGACGGCCATCTCGTCCTCCTGCACGATGCGTGTGTGGATCGGACGACGAACGGGAATGGAGCGGTCGGGCTGATGACGCTGGAGACTATTCGCACACTGGATGCGGGCAGAGGCGAGCGCATCCCCACCTTGGAAGAGGCGCTTCGGACCGCGAACGGACAGATTGGGCTGATCCTGGAGCTGAAAGAGAACGACCAAGCTGAGCGGGCCTGCCCCATCGTTCACCAGTCCGCCTTTACGGGCTCCGTGATCTATGCGTCGTTCATGCACGATGAGCTGCTTCTGGTGCGAGAAACCGACCCGACCGCCATGACCATGACACTGTTCGATCAGCTTCCGAAGAACCCCGTCTCAGCGGCGGAGGCCGCCAAGGCTACTCATGTCGGCCTCCGCCACAACACGGTCACGAAACCGGTCGTGGAAACGTTCCACGCCGCCGGTCTTCAAGTGTTCGTCTATACCGTCAACAACCCGCGCGCCATTCAAACGATGCGATCCTTCGACGTGGATGGCATCGTCTCTGACTTTCCCGATCGGCTCTAGCCCGCCTCCTGCCTCGTTATTTTACCTGTTGACCAAGTTCGCCACGGGGCGTAGACTGACGCTCTATCAGCGACCGCCTGAATTCCAGAGGTGGCGGCATGGTCCTCCGTGGAGAACAGATCCAACGGTGTGGCCGGGCCGGGTGTAACCTTCTCTCCGCTCGAACTCGTCCTCACAACGTCGCCCACTTACATCCCTGTCGCGCTCTTCGGCTCACCTCGACTCGCCTCAACGACTCACCAGTCTCTCGGGGCATCTCAACGGGAACGTCACAAGAGCCGAGGCGACGCCTGCACGGACGCCGCGATCCCATCTTGCACACCACGACCCTGTCCCCGCGTTGGGATTTGAACGGCGCGACTGTGGCCGGCCTGGACACATCCAAGGCGGATCGCAGGGATACTCGCCATCAACAGGCTCCGACCTGTCAATCGTCATCCGGTGGCAACCCATACAACAAGGAGGTGCAGACTGTGTCCGCCATTCATCACAAGACGCTGTTCCAGGTCAATCGGGTAAGGCGGTGCGTGGCTCGCTTGCCACGCGAAGAATTGTCCGAAGCAGAAAGGAGATCGTTATGTCTCGCAGATACGACCCCACCGACATTATTGTAGCCGTAGGTTTGTGCGCGATCGTCTTCGGCGGCTACCTGCTCTTTGTCGCCGCCAATGGAACCTTGCAGGCAGCCACATCGGAACCGGCCACGGATGTGCAACCCTCAGGCATGGTGACCGGCATGATGTGGCTTCAGCCCGTGCTCGGCCAGGCGATCCTCGACGAGTACCTCCTCGAACGCGAAGCTTCCCGTGCGATCGCCGCGACGGCCAAAGAGCTGAACCGCGCCACGATGGCACAGCACTGGCTGCAACGTTTTCCCCTCGGGCCTCACCTCGAGCAGGTCATCGCCACCGCCGCCCGAACCGAAGCTGAGCATGCCGCCCGAGTTCAAGGCGTCATGGGGCGATCCATCGTGAATTTCACCCGTCGGGGAGTACGAAGCGGCGTCCTGTCCGCTGATCAGTATACGAACGACTTCAACGAACGGATGATTCAGATTGCCCAAGCGATGGGTCATCGCCTGGACGAGGAATTCCAGGCCACATGGCAATCCCATTTAGGCGGCGCCATTGTGGCCGCCCGTCAGCAAGACATACAGACTGCGGAGCAGGTACAGGAAAGCATCGGGCATGCGGCGGTCCAGGTCGCCGCGACTCAGAATACATATGAAGAGGCCAGCGCAGCGAATCAGCAGCAACTCGCCGGTGGGATTGTGGCCGCCGTTCGCACGGATGCGGTGGCGGATCAACTCGCGCGGCTCACTGCAGCCGAACCGAAACACGGGGGAGAGTCGGTGGCGTTCACCGAACCGGCATCCTGGCCTGAAATTCCGATGGGCTACCTTGTCGCGGCAGTTCTAGGCTTAGCTGGTGTCTTTTGTGGAGGGCTCTCGCTCGCCTCAGCCAGCAAGGAAGCAAAAGCCATGGCCGAGATGAAGCGCGACACAGCCAGGTGGGTGTATCGAATGGCGGGGTGAGGGCGCGCGGGGAAAGGACTCGTGTGGTTCACACGCGAGTGCGTGATATATGTCATGGGGATACTGGGGAATCGTGGGAGGTCTCGTGGCGCTGGTGGCGATCTTTTTCGTCTGTATCGAGCTGTTGTACTCCAACGCGAAGGGGTCGCCGAAAGCACCGAGTGGCAGAATCGATGAGTCGAGAGAGGCAGTCACGCAAGCCTCAGCCGGCCACCGTCGGGCTGCATAGGTGCATGCGACAGGCCTAGACGAATCTCGTTGTTGATACAAGTGAGGTGCCACATGGTCGAGATCATCGGTCTCGGAACGATCACTGCGCTTGTGTGGTTGCTGGCTTGGTCGATGGCAGGAGAGAGCGAGTCTGAGAAGAGGCGGATCTCCGAAGCTCGTGCGAGCGGTCTTTCCTCCGGAGCCGTCGCAAGTGGAACACGGACCAGGCACGCAGCCTAAACTTGGGACTCCCTCCCGGCACATGCACACCGAAGGGGGTTCCTCTTGCCCAGGCAAGAGGAGCCGGTGTTGGCCTGTACCCTGGCGCCCCTCAATCGACAGAGGATGAGCGCGGAATCGGACCTGTTGCTTCGTGAAGTGGGGCTCAGGTGAGGATCTGCGGTGGTCCGATGCCGGCGATGACGTCTTCCGTAATCACCACGGATTTCACGCCGACGAGCGCCGGCACGTCATACATGAGGTCCAACATCACCTCTTCCAGGATTGTGCGCAGCGCCCGCGCGCCGGTTTTCATCAAGGCCGCACGGCGGGCGACGGCCTTCACCGCGGAGTCGGTAAACTGGAGCTCGACTCCTTCGAGATCGAAGAGCGCCTGATACTGCTTGATTAACGCGTGGCGGGGCTCGGTCAGAATGCGGATGAGCGCGGGGACGTCCAAGTCGGACAGGGTGGTAAGGACGGGGAATCGGCCTACAAACTCCGGAATCAGTCCGAATTTCAGCAGATCCTCGGCGCGCACGCGACTGAGCAGGTCGGTGTGGCCATCGATCTCGAGCGCGGGGTCGTGTGTGCCAAACCCTAGGCGCCGGTGCGTCGTCCGTTGGGCAATGATCTGATCCAGCCCCACGAAGGCCCCGCCGGCGATGAACAGGATGTTCGTGGTGTCCACACGAATGTAGTCTTGCTCGGGATGTTTCCGTCCGCCTTTGGGCGGCACATTGCAGATCGTCCCTTCGACCAGTTTGAGGAGTGCCTGCTGGACACCCTCGCCGGACACATCTCGTGTCAGCGACGGATTCTCCGACTTGCGGCTGATCTTGTCGATCTCATCGATGTAGATGATCCCGGTCTCGGCGCGCTTCACGTCGTACTCGCAGCTCTGGAGCAGCTTCAGCACGACGTTCTCGACGTCCTCGCCCACATAGCCGGCCTCGGTCAGCGTCGTCGCATCAGCGATGGTGAAGGGGACGTGGAGGATGCGCGCCAGGGTCTGAGACAGCAGCGTCTTGCCGGTCCCGGTCGACCCAATCATCAAAATGTTGCCCTTCTGCAACTCGACGTGTGTGAGCCGGTCCCGGTTCAGAATACGTTTGTAGTGGTTGTGCACCGCGACGGAGAGGACTTTTTTTGCGCGGTCCTGCCCGATCACGTAGTCGTCGAGCGTCGCCTTGATCTCCGTCGGCTTGGGGACCACCAACGGCAACGACGAAGACGAACCCTGCGCGCCTTTGTCCTGGGCGACGAAAGTGGAACAGCGCCGAATGCACTCCTCGCAAATCAGCAGCGTGGACGTGGTGCGGCAGGAGTCGCAGGTATATTGGGTGGGGGGAGTGACGAGGTTCCGAACGACCCCCTGCCGCTTGCCGCAGAACGAACAGAGACGGTCTTGTTTCTGGGAGGGGCGTCGAGTGTCCCAGAACATACGCAGCTTCCTCCGTACCGCCAAGTCAGCGGGTGAGAATGCCTCTCATATTATGCCTCACCGACACTGAACTACAAGCGAGTGACAATGTGACCTCGATCACCATGGTGCGCATTAATTCCTCCCTTGCGCAGACGACCCGCTTGGCTTTGAAACATCACGGGCGACCCTGCACTCTGTGGGAGGTCGCCCGTGAGTGGCGCTTAGGACGCCGAATGTCTCTCTTCTATTGTGTTGGTGCTGAAGACCCGTACGAGGAGTGGGTACAAAGGCGACTCGTCAGGGGAGAAACGACTCCATCCCAGGCACTTGTGTTCCTCACACCGGCGGGGGCTCTCCACAGCAGCTCATCGGTATGTGTGATTCCCTGACGCGGGAAGACGACAGCCGATGGAGAACCGGCTAGCGTGACTGACGAGAAGCCCGCCCGTGGCTCGGCGGGCCATTGTGGTCCGGTGGACTAAGGTCTTCCATCTCCACCTCCTCCTGATTCGGAGTGACCTGGGGGACTGCTCTGACAGGCGCGCGCTGTGTCGTCCCCCCTACGCTCGACAATCGAACTGGGCACAAGCCCTTCTTACTCTTCTACAACGAAACTGTCAACAGGACGAACGTACAATTCGGCAGGTCTTCCGGGAATAACTCGTGCCACCAGATTTGCAAAACTCCGGCGTAGAAAACACGAAGGATGAGGCCAGAACCACGGGGTAAATACGGCACGGGCGACCGCTTCAGAAGGTCGCCCGTGGGTGGCGCTTAGGACGCCGATCGGCTGTTCAATTGTCTCGGCCCAGCCGGGGAAAGACCCGCGCGAGAGCGAGAGCGTGAGGTTTCTGATCGGGGGAGAATGAGATCATCCCAGGCGCTTGTGTTCCTCGCGCCGGCATCGAGTTCTCCATCAACGTGTCAGGCTGATATCCAGTTGGTCTTTTGTGCCGAGAGGCACAGCCAGTGGAGAACCGGCTAGCACGACCGAGCAGAAGCCCGCCCTCGAGTCGGCGGGCCGTTGAGGCCAGGCGGAGTCAGGTCGTCCATAATCTACCCTCCTCCCTGTTTGAAGTGTCCGGGGGGATCTAGCTGACAGCCGCGCGGCCTGTCCGGTCCCCCTGCAACTGAAAAATTGATGGGCCGCAGAATCTTCTTACGCCTAATAGAAAAAAGTGTCAATGGGGAGAATTTGCTCGCCCGGCGGGCGAATGTCAACGCTGGTGATCGTGGGAGCGATTGTCCGGGGTGAGCAGCCAGGAAAGGCTCGGTAGGGAAGGCCCGGACTATAACCTCGTTCGCTTACGCGACGGCCGCCGTCAGGACGATCTCCTCTCGCCAATCCGAGAGCGCTTCGCGTGAGGTGTACCCTGCCACAAGCCGCTTCAGTGCGGTTTCATCGTCGGCATCGATCAGGATGACTTCAACGGCAAACTGAGAACCACCCGTCCACCGGACGGCTGCCAGCGGCACCTGCGTCGGTTTCTCTCGATCCGGAAGAAACAATCGCATCCGCACATAATCCCCCGGTTCGAGCAACTTGTCGCTGAGGCGGGGGCACGCAGGGAACGAATAGTCATACACTTGAGCTTCGCCGGTCAGCCCGTCCTCCGAGACCGAAACCACGCAATCGAGCATCAATTGAGGGTAATATCGACAGCGCATGTGCCTCCTCCCTTGTTGATCGTGGAGGCCTCAGCATAGGAGAAGACAGGTCTGATGCGGTAGTCCTCGGAGTGGCTACCTCGAAAGAGTTAGGAGGGCTCGGTTCGATTCCCCATCCTTGACGGGTCGGTACGGCCGACGAACAATAAGCTCATCATTTTCTCAAGGAGGTGCGGCATGGCTGTCGAATCAAGCCGCCGGCGGGTATGTCACCTATGACGCGGTTCAAGACCGGCAAAGGCCTCGGGTGGGACCAGCACGATCATCGCCTCTTTGAAGGCACGGAGCGGTTTTTCCGTCCGAACTACGTGGGCCACCTCGTGGGCAATTGGATTCCTTCGCTCGAGGGAGTCGAGGCAAAACTCAAGAGGGGCGCCCTCGTGGCGGATGTCGGTTGCGGCTTCGGCGCCTCGACGATTCTGATGGCCAAGGCATACCCGAATTCGACCTTCATGGGATTTGATTATCACAAGCCCTCGATCGCCGCTGCGCGGAAACGAGCGAAAGAGGCGGGTGTGAAGAACGTGACATTTAAAGCAGCCAAGTCAACAGACTATCCTGGCAAGGGGTACGCGCTCGTCGCACACTTCGATTGTCTCCACGATATGGGCGACCCGGTCGGCGCCGCGCCAAGCACGTCCGCAAGACACTCGCGCCGGACGGCACCTGGATGATCGTCGAGCCATTCGCAGGCGACCGGGTGGAAGAGAATCTGAATCCGGTGGGTCGGGTGTTTTATGCCGCGTCTACCATGATCTGCGTGCCGACCTCACTGGCATACAAAGGTCCGGCTCTAGGCGCGCAAGCAGGAGAATCGAGACTTCGCGAGGTCGTCATGAAGGGTGGCTTCACGCGCTTCCGCCGCGCGACGCAGACGCCATTCAACCTGATCTTGGAAGCCAGACCCTGATCGACTTCCTCTCGGACGAAGTCCGACAGAATAAAAAGGCCGCTCCAGTTTACGTACTGGAGCGGCCTTTCCGTTTGGTGGAGGCGAGGGGAGTTGAACCCCTGTCCGAAGATCGTCAGCGCACTGGATCTACATGTGTAGCCGATCGTTTGAGTTTCGCAGCCACCCACGCCCATCGGCAGGCTTAGAATAGCCGCTAGCCCAGGAAGTTCTCGTCCTCAGCCGCTGAGCACCAGCCTTGGACCAGCCTGCTGCATCGCGCCCCTTCCACCCCCGCAGGCCTCAGGTGGAGGGACGTCGCAGTCACTTAAGCTGCGAGTGCCAGTTCTTGATTGGCAGTTGCTTGTTTCCCGGAGGTTTTACGAGACCCCGAGAGCTCGACATGCACCAGTGACCTCAGTATCCCCGTCGAAACCGGTCGCCCCCCTTTCTTTAAGAACGTTAAACGTGAAGCGTTATGCGTCGATCGTAGGAACAGCAATTGGCGGCTCATCTCATCTGACACCGCTATCTGCCATTCGCCGCCAACTCTTCCAACTCTCCTAGGTGACCATGATACCGCACGAGTCAAGGCGATACCAGGGCGCGGCCTATTTGATAATGCCAGAGATTCACATCGTGCGGGATCGAGCTGATGGCAGAGGGCAGGCTCTCGATTATTTGGGATGAGGGATGATGGAGAGGAGCATGTACGTATCGCCTTCGATCTTGAAGTAGAACCGATAGTCGTCATCCACCCGCGCTTGCCAGATTTCGTTCGCCTCATCGTACTTCTTGGCCCGTAACGAAGGGTGTCGAAGGTTGGAAAGGAGGAAGGCCAACTGCTTGTCGAACTTCGCTTGCCGGTCTTCGGGCAGCTTCTGATATTGCTTGTGAAAACGGAGCGTGAAGGACGCCGTCATGCCGTCCGGCGTCGGAGGGTACGGACAGTCGCCTGGGCGGTGGGGAACGGACCCTTGACCCGACCGCGCTTGACCTCGTCGAGCGCCAAAGCTAGTTCGCGATCAATCACGCGCTTCGGGACCAACGTAATCTTCGTCCCTTCGACTTTTGCATCGAGAAGATCCCCAACCGCAACTCCAGCCTTGGCACGAATCTGAGGCGGAAGCGTCACTTGGTAGTGAGATTTTACTTTGACAACAGCCACAACGTCTCCCTTACGACGGTCGGAAGCCAGTTCCACTATAGGTCCTCAGGATTCAGGCTGTCAACGAGGGGTGGATAGCGAGAACAACGACTGCGTTGAACATCCTGCAGATCCCAGCCCTTGCTATAGCCATACGCTATTCGCTATCAGCTCTTCTCAGATGCTCATGATACGGCATGGGTCAAGGGGATGCCAGGGCCGGTGGTTTTCTTATAGCCGTAAAAAGCTCTATACGAACCCGTTTGGAACATAGCTAGGCTGGAGTCTGCTTGTCTTCGTCTGGGACACGACCAGCAGTACGTAGGAGTTTCAGGACGGATTCACGGTCATCGTAAAAGTCCTCTAAAATCCGTTGCGCATAATGACGCGCTGCCTCTACATCATCCAATGCAATTTCTTGCCATTCATCATGAAGGACATCGTTACCGAGCACGCGGATTTCATCATGGGCACGGCGTTTTCTTGCCTGAGTGATGACACCGTCTGCCGCCGCCGCATCAATCTGTTGTTCCAAATTGGTGCCTTTCTTTTCTTACCCATTGGCCCTCAGTGCTTTGTCGAGTACAGACCGGAACATTCCCGCGGCAGCTCTTACGCAGCCAGAATCGAGACATTTCTCACCTTCTCTGAATTCCTTCTCAATTCCGGCAGGAACGCCTTTCGGGAGAATCAATCGGTCTCTTACTTCTGGATGGAATGAATTCAGTTCTCGATGGAAGCCAGGATAGTTACCGCCATCATAGAAAACGACACCTAGACCACCACGGCCACAGCCAGCACACCGAAAGAGCCGGTAGTCGAGCAAACCCGAACCCCAACGTGGGTGAGTCTTGTTCAAAGTGATTACTCCCCATTGGCCTTTCCTTGTCCTCCACTCAAAGGAGGAAAGTGCCCCCTCACAGCCCGGACATCGAGCCGCTATATTTCCTTCGTCATTGATTCTTGCCATGTTTGTTGCAATCGCTTACGGTCCACTGGGTCCAGTCGCTTGGACCCTAGCGACAAGCCCGCGGCCTGTCAACCGTTCCTATTCGCCCGCCGCTCGATTGGAAACCTCCGTTCTCGCCAAGCATCGAGGCCGCCTTCAAGGGAGCGGACGTGGTCAGTGCTGAAAGGATCGTACGAACTCGGCTGGTGTTAGGATGTGAACGCTACGATATCGGTTGAGATCCAACAGGTGTCGGTCTCCGGACACCAGTGCGGTGCACTTCCCCTGCAGAGCGATTTCCAGAAAGAGGTTATCGGAGCGCACCGTCCACTCTGACGATCTCCAACGCCGTCCATGGAGTGCCTGGCCAGAGATAAGCTGAGATGAGAACGTTGGTGTCAAAGACTGCGCGCCGAATCCTGGCCATGGCGGACTTCATGCACGATGGCGGCAATCTTGGAAAGCGACAGCTTCTTGATTCGTTTCCGCTTCACGAGGCTCGCTGAGTAGTCGTAGATCGAGGTCTTGGGTCCGGTTTGGGCTGATCCAAGCGACTCGACAAAACTCAGCACCTCCGCCTGCTTTCGAGCGGGAAGTTTTTCCAGCTTCTGCCAGATCGTTTTCTTGAGTGCTTGAGATGCCTTACTCATATAGATACCAGCCAATCCTATGGCGGCATTATACGCCACAGATGTACCCTTCGCCAATTGCATGCTGTGCAACCGCCAGATGAGTTATCCCTACGCGCTTTTGAAGCGGGTGAGTTTGGCGAACAGAATCGCGGCGAAGGGGAGGGCGAGACCGAGCAGGAGTTGCACGATGAGCAGGTCGCCAAGCTCGCTGTAATCGGCGGGGAGTTGCAGAGCGCCGGTGGCTTGATCGCGGACCTCGCGGGTCACGATGTAGATTTGATTGAGATACTTGGTGCCGAGCTGACTCAGCGAGAGCGCCAGGTTGGTGAAGGAGGCCATCACGGCAAAATAGGTCGCCTTCAGCTCGGGCGGCGCCGAGTTGGCAATCCAGGCCAGCATGGGGATCATGGCGATCTGGCCCAGCGGTGATTCCAACGCCGTATTCACCAGCGCAATGAAGCGGGCGTCGACCACCCCGCCCGTCAGCGCGGCTGTCCACTTGTGCAGCCCGTAGTACATGCTGACGATGGGCACCGCGAGCACGAAGCCGGCCACGGTGAGAAAGCCTACGACATAGGCGATCGAGCGTTCCGCCATGAAACGACGGAAGAGGAACATGCCTACCAACGTCAGGGTGCTGCCGATCAGCGACAGCACCGACAGAAACTGCTGGTCGAACTTGAGGTCATCGATCATCCACCACGTCGCGCCGTCCCCCGGCCCGGGAATCGCACGAAACACGAAAATCACCAGCGCCGTCCCGAGGAGGACACTCCGCGCCTCGTAAGCCAGCTCACGCGTGAGGCGCAGGACAAGAAAGACCACAATGCCGAGGGATCCGGCGAAGACGATTTCCTCGCTGAAGGGAAGGTCGCTGAGGCCCACGGCGAGCGTACACACCACGAAGGCGAGGCTCCCGCCGAGAATCCACCAATTCGGCTTCGTCGGCTCGCCTCGCTCCGTGAGCATCGCTCCGGCCTCGTCACGACTTAGGCCCTGCATCATGAGACGGCGCTTGTCTCTGGCCCTCATGATCGACGCGGAGATCACGCCCAGTACCGACACGGCCGGAATGGTCAGCGCCATGAGGTACACGTTCCGGTAGAGGCGTGTGATGGCGTCCTTCGGCAGCCCTTCCACGCCGGTAAAGAGGTAGAGGTTGATGAGCGCCACGAGGATGCCGCCACCGATCACGGCGACACGGCCCAGGGTCTGCATGGTGGTATGCATGAGCTTGCGCGTCGCTCCGTCGAATGGACGGCCTTCCTCGTCCATCCGCGGCACGGCTTCGACCGTCATCGCATCGGCCACCGTGTCCTGGACCACGTAGCCGATCGGCGCCAGCAAGACGCTGATCACGTACCAGACTTCTGCGGGCATGATCGCGATCATCGCCTCACGGCTGCCGATCAGTCCGACCATGATCATGAGACTTGCCGCAATCAACCCGGCGCCCAGATAGACGAGCCAGCTCTTCCACCGCCAGATGAGATCCACGAGATGCCCGATCGGCATCTTCAGCGCCCAAGGAATCCCGGCCCAAAAGGCGAGAGCGGCCAGGAATGCCGCCGACAACCCAAGATAGTCCTTCACGAAGAAGGTGCCGACGATGCCGGTCAGGCCCGAGATACCGGCCGCCAGGTAGACCATGAGCGGCGGCAGGTACGACAGCCGCATCTCCCGTCCGAGTTCGAGCATGTTGCGGTCGATCCATTGACGAAGGCGTGTGAGCATCGCTATGGCACCACCCTGGGAGTCCGGCGGCGGTCGACCAGCGCGGCCCTCCTTTGTGGCCCGTCCATCCGGTTCACACACATGAATTTCCGCGGCGGGTGGCGTATCCTGGTGTAGCTCGTCCGACTCAACCTGGATCTCGTATGGAAACCGCTCACTATCTCCTCATCGGCGGCGGGCTGGCATCGAGCCAGGCCGCGAAGCAACTCCGTGCTCTTGACCACAATGCCGGTATCACACTGGTGAGCGACGAGCCCTATGTTCCGTACGACCGCCCGCCGCTTTCAAAAGAATTCCTGCGGGGCGAGAAGTCCAAGGATCAGCTTTTCTTCGACCCCGACACCTACTACCGGGAAGCGCGCATCGATCTGCGACTCGGCATCCAAGTCCAGCGATTGGACCTCGCAGGCAAGGAGGCCTGGTTGTCCAAAGGTCAGGCCATTCGGTTCGAGAAAGCGCTGCTCGCCACCGGAGGCCGCCCGGTCCGTCTCACGCTTCCGGGCGCCAACCTGCCGGGTATCCACTACCTCCGCACACTCGATGATGCCGCTGCCATCATGGTCCATGCGACGAAGGGATCGCGCGCCGTGCTCATCGGCGCCGGCTTCATCGGATTAGAGGTCGCCGCGTCGCTCACGCAACATGGAGTGCAGGTCACCGTCATCGAAGCGCAGCCGCACATCTGGCCACGTTTCGCCGACACCGCTCTGGCCAATACCATCCAGGACTATTGCAGCAGCAAAGGCGTGGCCTTCCGGACCGGCGAGACGGTCACGCACATCGAACGACACGACCAGGCGTTTTCCGTGTACTTGAAATCCGGCGCAAGGCTTCCGTGCAACTTCGTCTGCATCGGCGTCGGCATCGTGCCGAACGTCGAGCTGGCGCAGCAGGCCGGCCTCGCCGTCGACAACGGCATTCTCGTCGATCAATTCCTTCAGACCACGCATCCGGACATCTACGCCGCCGGCGATGTCGCCAACTACTTCGACCCCCTCTTCGGCAAACGGCGCCGCGTCGAGCATTGGGGCCATGCTGAATACGGTGGGCAATTGGCTGCACAGAACATGACCGGCGCACACAAGCCCTACGATCTCCTCACCTACGTCTGGTCGGACATCTTCGATCTTCACTTGGAATTCGCCGGCGACGAGAGTGAACAGGACCAGGTCCTGACACGAGGTCGCCTGGACGACCGATCCTTCATCATCCTCTACTTGAAGCAGCAGACCTTGCGAGCTTACTTCGCCGTCAATGCGAGCGGCAAAGACTTCCCGCCCTTGCAACGGCTGATCAAGAGTCAGAAAGACCTGACCGGGAAGGAACGCCTGCTGCAGGACCCTCACGTGTCCCTGAACAGTGTGCTTTCTTGATCGCCGGACGTCAGCTCACCAACGGCGATGGTTTGTCCCACTCTCCGGCAAAGACCAATTCCGCGATGGTCTTGCGCGTGCGGGGGCGGAGTTCCTTCTGCCTCGTACTTTCCGGAAGGATCGCTGGGTCGCCGGAGTAGCCGATCGCGATCATCGCAACCGGCTCGTAGCCCTCCTGAATCTTCAAGTCAGTACGCGCCTTCTCGACATCGAATCCGGCCATCTGATGGACCGCAAGGCCGAGCGCGGTCGCCTGAATCACCAGGTTTTCCACGGCAAGACCGACGTCGTGCCAGGCGTGGCGGTTGGGCGACCCGTCGTCAAATGTGAGCTTGGTCACGGATAAGACTAAGACGGGTGCGCGATGCACCCACTTGCGATTTCCCTCCACGAGACAATCGAACAGCCGCTCGTACTCGGCAGAGTTATCTTTCGTCGTGACGACGAAGCGCCACGGCTGGGCATTGAAACAGGAAGGCGCCCACCGTGCGGCTTCAAACAAACTCCTGAGCGTGTCTGCGTCCACCGGACGTTCCGCATACGCCCGTGGGCTCCATCGTCGTCGCAGCAATTCATGAATGGGATGCTGAGTCTCGGCTGGCTTCTCCATACGCGTCCTCTCTGCGGTGCCTTTGTGGCGATGAACCGTCTTATCCGCTCGGCTTCGTGGTGTGAGGTGGGTCAGGATTCTTTGCCTGGTCCGGCGACCATCCGCCGCCCAGCGCCTTGTAGAGCTGCACGATGGACACCAGGTGCAGGCGATGGGTCCCCGTGAGGGCGAGTTCGGCCTCAAAGAGATTGCGCTGGGCGATGAGGACATCCAGATAGTTGGCCAGTCCGCCTTTGTACCGAAGATTCGCGAGCCGCAAGGCCGATCGGAGCGCGTCCACTTGTTGAACTTGCGCTTCCCGTTGCTGGCGAACCGTGCGCACCGCCACCAGCGCATCTTCGACTTCTCGAAACGCCACCAGGACCGCCTGCTCGTACTGGGCGACCGCCTGGCGGGCTTGGGCCTCGACAGCCTCCTGTTGGAACCCCAGCATTTGCGCGTTGAGCAGCGGTGCGGCCACGCTTGGGCCGGCGACGCCGAAGGCGGTTTCGTTCGCCACCAGGCGGGACAACTGCGGGCTGGCCACGCCGAGCATGCCGGTGATGCTGACCTTCGGAAACCGGTCGGCCTTGGCGACTCCGATCCTTGCGGTCGCGGCCGCCAGGTCTTGTTCGGCCTGGACGACATCCGGACGGCGCTGCAACAATTCCGACGGAAGACCGGGCGGCACGGCAGGCGGCATCACTTGTTCGGTCAACGAGCGCCCTCGCGGAATCCGGTGTGGAGCGCGTCCCAACAACACGCTCAGTTGATTCTCCTTCTGAATCATCTGTCGCTCCAGCTCGGCTGCCCGCGCCGCCGCATTTGCCCGTTCCGCTTCAAATTGGTCGGCATCCAGCTTCGAGATGACCCCCTGGCGGAGCCGGGCCTGGGCGATGCGCGCCGATTCCTCCCACGACGTGAGCGTCCGCCTCGCGATATCGAGCTGCATGTCGAATTGCAGCAGATCGAAGTACGCTTCCGCCACGCCGCCGACAAGTTGGAGGATCACCGCACGACGGCCCTCCTCGCGCGCCAGCAAGTCCCCCCGAGCCGCTTCATTCGACCGACGGATGCGCCCCCAAATATCGAGTTCCCACGACAGAGTGCCCTGCAGATAGTAGTTGAACGGATTGGGAAATCCGGGGAAGAGAAAGTTGGTCTTCCGGCCGAACGAGGGCGCATTCACCGTCGCGCTCATCTGGGGCGCAAAGTCCGTCCTGGCCATGAAGAGCCGCGCCTGAAATTCTTCAACGGCCGCCACGGCTCGCTTCAAGTCCTTGTTCTCCTCGAGCGCGATCCGGATGAGCTGTTGCAGCTCTTCGTCCTTGAGCAATTCCCACCATGGCAGATTGGCAATGGAGGTCGCCGCTCCGCCCTGGTCCGCCATGCGGAACGCTTCAGGCGTGGTCGCCTTCGGACGTTCGTAATCCGGTCCCACCGCGCAGGAGACCAGGAGAACCGCCAGCATGAAGGGGATGACCTTACGCATGGTGGTCGCCCTCGTCCTGCCCTGGTTCTGCCGGCTCCGCTCGGCGCGATCGTGGGGAACAACCACTCATGCGGGTACTGAGTGATCGGATCAGCACAAAGAACAATGGCACAAAGAAGATGGCTAAAAAGGTCGCCGCCAGCATGCCGCCGAAGACGCCGGTTCCGATGGAATTGCGGCTGGCCGCGCCGGCGCCGGAGGCAAGTACGAGCGGGACCACACCGAGAATAAACGCCATCGACGTCATGATGATCGGCCGAAAACGGAGCCTGGCCGCTTCGATCGCCGAATCGAACAGCGACTGTCCGGCTTCGTGGCGTTTGTTGGCAAACTCCACGATCAGAATGGCGTTCTTCGCGGAGAGCCCGATCAGCGTGACCAGTCCGATCTGGAAGTAGATGTCGTTGGACATTCCGCGAACCCACACGGCGGAGAGGGCTCCGAAGATGCCGAACGGCACGGCAAGCAGGACGGCGAAGGGCACGGACCAACTCTCATACTGAGCCGCCAGCACCAGGAACACCATCAGCAAGCCGAAGGCGAAGGCAAAGAGCGATTGTCGTCCCACCATACGCTCCTGGTATGAAATTCCGCTCCAGTCGATCCCGTACCCTTTCGGAATCAAGACTTCGCGCGCCACGTGGTCCAATGCATCGAGCACCTGACCGGAACTGTAGCCTGGCGCAGCCGCGCCGAGTACGAGCGCCGTGTTGTATCCGTTGAAGTGGGTCACGGGATCCGGTCCGCTGGTAAATTCTGTCGTGACCACCGTCTCGAGGGGGACCATGGTCTGGCCCTGCGCATTCAAGGCGCGAACATAGATCTTCGAAATGTCTTCCGGCGTCGCGCGATACTGTGCGTCGGCTTCCGTCTGGACGCGATAGACCCGGCCGAATTTCAGAAAGTCATTCACGTAGAGGTTGCCAAAATAAGCCTGTAGCGTATCGAACACTTCGGAGATCGGCACACCCAGCGACTTGGCTCGTTCCCGATCCACATGGGCAAAGAGTCGCGGCGCGCTCACGCGAAAACTGCTGCCGATCGCCCCGATCGCCGGCTGCTGTCCGGCCTTGGCGAGAAACTCCTGGGCCACACCGGCAAACTTGTTGAAATCCCCGCTGCTGGGATCTTGAAGTTGGAGGGAAAACCCGCCCGTGGCGCCGAGTCCTCGGATCGACGGGGCGTTAAAGGCCAAAATCAGCGCCTCGGGAATCTTGGCGAACTCTCCATAAGCGGCGCCGATCAGGGCTTTTACATGATTCTGCGGCCCCTGGCGCTCATCCCAGTGCCGCAGGGGGAGAAACATCGTCGCTGAGTTCGGTCCTCTGGTGCCGAAGACGAAGTTCTGGCCGGTCAAGGCGTCGGTCGAATGGATAGCGGGAATCGACAGAAAATACTTTTCGATTTTGCTCATCACCACATCGGTCCGTTGCTTCGACGCGCCATCAGGAAGCTGGACGATGGTGATGAAGTAGCCTTGATCTTCGTCCGGCAAGAAGCTGGATGGAATTGTCCTGAACAGGCCGGCGGCGACCAGGCCGATGATTCCGAAAAGCACCAAGGACAAGACCGACCGGTTGAGGATCGTCCCCACGGCAGCGGAATACCGAGTTTGCGTCCAACCGAAGAACCGATTGAAGACGCCGAACAAACCTCTGCGCTGGCTGTGGCCAGGCTTCAGCACCAGGGAGCAGAGTGCTGGACTGAGCGTGAGGGCGACCAGGCCGGAGATGATGACGGACATCGCGATGGTGATGGCAAATTGTTTGTAGAGCTCTCCCGTAATCCCGCCCAAGAAACCGACCGGCACGAATACGGCGCAGAGGACGAGCACAATGGCAATCACTGGGCCTGTGACTTCGTCCATGGCTTTCTTGGCGGCATCCTTCGGCGACAGTCCATTCGCCATGTGACGTTCGACGTTCTCCACCACCACGATCGCGTCGTCGACCACCATCCCGATGGCGAGGACCATCCCGAAGAGGGTGAGCGTGTTGATCGAAAAACCGAGCGCGCTCATGCCGGCAAAGGTCCCGATGAGCGAGACCGGCACCGCCACGCCGGGAATCACCGTCGCGCGCCAACTCTGAAGGAACAGATACACGACGAGGATGACCAGCACCATCGCTTCCGCCAGAGTCTTGACCACTTCTTTGATGGACACTTCGATAAACCTGGTCGTGTCGTACGGCACATCGTAGGAGACCCCCGGAGGAAAGCTCTTCGCGACCGTCTCCATTTCCTTCCGGACTCGCTTCACCGTGTCGAGCGCATTGGCTCCGGGCGACAGGAAGATCAACAGAAATACGTTCGGCTTCCCGTTCCAGCGCCCCTCGAGCGAATACGACTGGGCTCCCAACTCGACCCTGGCCACATCCTTCAGACGAACCATCGAGCCGTTCGGGAGAGCCCGCACGATCATCTCCTCAAAGTCCTTCACGTCGGTGAGACGGCCCTGCGTAATGACCGGGATCGTGAGTTCGGTGCCTTTGGGCGCCGGCTCACGGCCGATCGTCCCGGCGGGAAAATCCCTGTTCTGCTCGCGGACGACGTGCGCGATGTCGGTCGGGGTGATGCTCAATTGCGCCATCCGGGTGGGGTCCAGGATCAAGCGCATGGAATAATTCTGCCCTCCGAACACCAGCGCGTCGCCTACGCCCTTCAGTCGCTTGAGATTATCGATCACGCGCAAGATGGCATAATTGGAAAGAAAGATGGTGTCTTGTGTGGGATCACTGGAGCTGAGGGCCACCACAGCCAGTAAATCCGGCGACACTTTTTTGACCGAGATGCCCTGGCGGACCACTTCCGGCGGCAACTGCGGCTCGGCCAGCTTCTGGCGGTTCTGGGTCTGCACCTGCGCGATGTCCACGTTCGTCCCGATCTCGAACGTGAGCTTGATGGTCATGTGGCCGTCGTTGGTGCTGGTGGAGTCGTAGTAGAGGAGGTTGTCGATGCCGGGAAGCTGTACCTCGATCGGGCGTGCGACTGAATCCGCGATGACTTCCGCGCTCGCCCCTGGATAGTCAGCCTCGATCTGCACGACGGGAGGGGTGATTTCAGGAAATTGGGCGATGGGCAACGTCTGCAGAGACACGAGGCCCGCCACCACGATCACAATCGAGAGAACCGATGCAAATATCGGACGATCGATAAAAAAATGTGGGATCATTTTGCTTGTTCCGGCTTCGCATCTGCCGGCTGGCCGGAAGCGGCTGGGTCGGGTTTTGTATACGGAACGGCGTTCACGGGCGCGCCAGGCGAGATCATATGAAGTCCCTCCACAATCACCCGGTCTCCCTCGCGCAAGCCGTCTTCGATGGACCACTGACTGCCTCGCCAAGATGTGGCCTGGACGGGGCGGATCTCCACCTTATTTTCCGGTCCGACGACAAAGACGATGGGTCCCTTGGGTCCCTGCTGGACGGCACTTTGGGGGACCAGGATGACGCCCGTTCTCACGGCGCCCAAAATGCGGACTTTCACGAACTGTCCCGGGAACAGCACGCTATCCGGATTGGGGAAGGTCACGCGAAAGTCCCTGGTGCCGGTGGCCGAGCGCACGCCGACTTCGAGCAAATCCAACATCCCTTGATGAGGATAGGTGCTGCCGTCTGCAAAGGTGATGACGCCCCGCAGTTCGTAGAGCGACGCGCCTTGAATCCGATGAGTCGCGCGCTCCCGGAGCCGTTTGAGTACGAATGTCTCTGGGGCACTCGCGTTCACGTACATGGGATCTAACTGGTGGATCGTCGTCAACAGGTCGGTCTGCGCGGCAATGAGACGCCCTTCATAAAGCCGGCTCCGCTCGATCCGACCGCTGATGGGAGCGATAATAAGCGTGTTGTCGAGATCGAACGTGGCCTTGATCAAATCGGCTTTGGCTGCCTCCAGCGCGGCTTTGGCCGCCAGCTCTTCTGCCACCGCATCATCCACGTCTTTCTGGCTCACCGCCTGTTCCGCGAGCAGCGGTTTCACACGTGCAGAGTTCTGCTTGGCTTGCACGAGGCGGGCCTCCGCCTGGGCCACCTTGGCGCTGGCGCTGCTGACAGCCGCCTTAAACGGAATCGGATCGATTTGATAGAGCCGGTCGCCTTTCTTGACGTCGCGCCCCTCCGCAAAGAACCTCTCTTTAAGGATGCCCGTCACCTGGGAGCGGATCTCAACCGGTCGCGACGCTTCGGTTTGCCCGATGAACTCCGGTTCGTCCGGCATCGTGTGAGGCGACACCGTCACCACCGGCACCTCCGGGATAGGGCGAGCCGGTGTGGAGACAGGCTCTTGCTTGCAGCCCAGCCAGCCGGTCGCGATGGCGCCGGCAAGCATCATGGGGAAGAGTCGACCAACGTATCGATGGGTATTCACCGATGATCTCGTGTCATCGCGAAGTGTCGCAACGTAGGTGCTCAGTCTACCTGAGGAGAAGGGCTCATTGCATCTCGCAGCCGGCCGAAGGCGTTCCGCGCTCGTTACAGAGAGAGCGGCATAATCGGCGACACAACCGCCGCCGGATTCTTCTTCCACAGAGACTCGTCCGCGTCCACGTACAGCTCGACTTCGTTGCCGTCCGGGTCCCGCAAATAGAGGCTCTGACTCACCGTGTGGTCGCTCATGCCGTCGATCGGAATCCCGACCTGCTCCAGCTCTCGCTTGGCCGCACGCAGCTCATCGAGGCTATCGCCGACCTTGATGCCGATGTGGTAGAGCCCGCGACGGCGACCTGGCGGAGGCCCCGGCGCATCGCCGACTTGGATGAGTAACAGCTCGTGATGGGTCCGTCCCGACGTCAGCGCGGCGGCGGCTCCACTGAAGATTCTCCCGACCTCCTGAAATCCGAGCAGATCGCGGTAGAACGCGAGCGACCGTTCGAGGTCCTTCACATAGAACACGACATGTCCGAGATAATGGGCTTTCATCTATGCACCCCCAACCCCTTACTCCTGACCCTTCACTCCTTACTTCCTCCCAGTGTCGTAATAGAACTCCTGAGGCCGAAGACGTCTGAATAGAATTTCACGGCCTTCTTCGCGTCCGTGACTTCGATCACGACGTGATTGCAGCCATAGACTTGCACAGCCATCGGTCACCTCCCGCCCGTCGAGCCCTGTGCGGCAGTGGACGCATGGACCCGCGAGATACGAACGACACTTCACGAACGACGAACTTACGATAAATGTCCCATCTTCCCCGCCTGATAATCCTGTACCGCCTGGATCAGTTCAACTTTGGTGTTCATCACGAACGGGCCATACCGGGCGATAGGTTCGTCGATCGGTTGCCCTGCGAGCACCAGGACGACCGAGTCCTCTTCGCCTCTCACCGTGATCGCTCCATCAGCCCGGCGGACTACGGCGAGCTCCGCCTCTCCCGCCGACGCCGTCTCGTTCACCCGGATGCGCCCGCTGAGGATGAACAGGGACAGGTTGTGTCCCGCAGGCAAGCGGAGTTCGGTCCGGTGTCCGGCCTTGAGTCGAAGATCGTACAGCTCAATCGGGGTGAAGGTCTTCGCCGGACCTTTCACGCCTCGCACTTCTCCCGCGATGACCCGAAGGGAACCTCCCCCTTCTACCGGAATGATCGGGATCTGATCGTTCGCGATGGTTTGATAGCCCGGCGCCGACATCTTGGACGCTCGGGGCAAATTCACCCACAATTGAATCGCCTGCAACGTGCCGCCGCGCTTGGCCCATGTTCGCTCGTGCATCTCTTCGTGCACGACACCGGAGGCTGCGGTCATCCACTGCACATCGCCAGGCCCGATCACGCCGGCATTCCCCGCGGAATCTCGATGGGCCACGAGACCCTGGTAGACGATCGTGACGGTTTCAAAACCACGGTGCGGGTGTTCACCGACCCCACGCAGATGGTCGGTCGGCGGGTAATAGGTCGGACCGGCATAGTCCAACATGAGAAAGGGACTGACGTCGCGATCCAGATCGTGACTCGGAAAGAGATTCCGTACATGGAACCCGTCGCCGACCACGTGGGTCGACCCCGGTCCATAGACGCTGATCTTCTCCCCGGCTTTGACCCTGATGGCCTCTCCCTGTAGCGGAGTCGCTTTCATGATCCACCTCTCTTCCCTTCACGCACGCAACCGCTCTGCGATCAGTTTGTCGACCGACCACCGGCCCGCCCCCGTGATCAGCAACGTGGCTGCGATGCCGATGACGAGCAGATGGTACTCGTAACCTTCACCGGCCTGCTTGCCGAACCAGTTCATGAAAAAGCCGTTCGGAAGATGAACCAGGGTGATGGCGCCCAGCATGATGACGCCGATACTGGCCGCCGAGAACCGAGTCAGCAATCCAGCCAGCAATCCCAGGCTGCCGAAAAACTCGCCGATGATGATCAGGAGCGCGAACAGCCACGGGAGGTGCATGGTCTCCGTGAAGAATCCCATCGTGCCGTCGAACCCAAAGCCCCCATACCAGCCCAGGAGCTTCTGCGCACCATGCGGAAACATCACCACTCCTAAAGCGACACGCAGGATGAGACTGGACCAACTATCGTCCGTTTGAAACAACGCTTTCATGACACACCTCCTCTCGAACAAGTGCCGGATCATCTCCCAACCTTCACAACCAGGCATGTCCAGTATGATAGTTCTAGCTAGAACCAAGTCAAGACGCCAGGACACTTTTTTGTTATCCAGGCAATTTTCCATGGAATTGCGAAGGAAGATCGGGAAGTTATCGGTGGGGACGTTTCAGAAGGTATGACCCTAAATTCTGCGGCATTGGTTAGCGAACGGTGTTCTTGACGATATGCCATACATGGTCCATGAGTGATTCCATCGTTTGCAGTGAATGCTACCCCTGGGGTAGGGTTCACTGTGATGCCAAAAGGACCGCGGAATTTGGCGATCGCGTTTGGGGCCGAGACTCTGACCCACTACGGTGGCGTCTATCTTCTGCATCGGTTCCTCTCGCGAATCGGGTTCAAGAACGCTGTGGCGATTCTTGCTGCGCGTGGCACCGACGGCGCTCCCCCAACTGCGGACGCTGCACGATCGCTTCCTCGCGCGCATGACCACGCGACGGCACCCGCCGTCGCGGCTGATCTTCGATGTCGACTCGACCGTGCTCGCCCGCGTTATCGCGCGGCAGTGACCCCAAGCAGGCGCGCGGCAGCCCCGCGGCCTGCGAGGAAGCCGGTCGCCCAGGCCCATTGGAAGTTGAACCCGCCGATCCGGCCGTCGCAGTCCAGCATCTCGCCGATGACGTACAAGCCCGGCACCAGCTTGGAGTCCATCGTCCGGAAGTTGATCTCTTCGAGAGGGACCCCGCCCGCCGTCACTTCTGCGTAGTTCCATCCGCGATCCTGCACGATAGGAAGCTTGAATCGAGTCAGTTTGTCGAGCAAGCGGTCGCGATCCTTGCGCGGCAGTTGGGCGATGGTCATGTGCGCCTTGCATCCGACGCGATGAATGACCGCCTCAGCGAATCGCTGGGGAAGCCGTTGCGCCAGCGTCTTAACCAGTGAGCGTCGGGGATTGTCCCGCATTTGCTCCATGAACCACTGCCGCACCTGTTCCAGGGTCTGACCAGGCAGAAAGTTGCCGTAGAGGGCACCGGCTTCTTCCTGCTCCTGTGCCAGGCACCAGAAGCGACTTGCGTCCATGACCACCGGCCCACTGATCCCGAAGTGGGTCCAAAGCAAACTCCCGGTCCGATGATCGACTGTGCGACCCTTCACCACCGTTGTCAATTCGACGTCCTGCGAGAGACCGGAGAGTGTCTTGTGAAACATCGTGTCGTCGAGCACCAACGGAACGAGCGCCGGGACGGTGGCGGTCACCTGGTGACCCAACCGTCGTGCCAACTCGTAGCCGAATCCATCACTCCCCGATTTGGGGATCGATCGACCGCCCGTTGCCAGAATGACCTTCTTCGCGTGCATGGTTCCGTGAGCATGATGAACTAAGAACCCGGCTTCGGGACCAGGAAGACGATCGACGCTCGTCACGCGATGATCCGGACGAATGGCAAGGCCTAGTTCGTGACAGCGATTGACGAGTGCATGGAGCACCGTCCTTGCTTTGTCGGTCACGGGAAACAGCTTGCCGGTCTCCTCCCGCTTCAGTTCGACACCCATCGAGACGAACCACCGCTTCGTCGCGTCCGCGTCGAAGGCAGCCAGCACGTGCCGGACGAAGTGCCTCGTCCCGCTGAAATCGGCCGGCGTGACGACGTGATGCGTGACGTTGCAGCGGCCGCCGCCTGAAATCAGAATTTTCGCGCCGATGGTCTTCGCGCTCTCCAGCAGCGAGATGGTGAGACGCTTGGAGTCACCGGCTTGCTCCGCTGCGAAGATGGCCGCAGCCAGGCCGGCCGCTCCTGCGCCGATGACGGCGATATCGACGATTGAATCCATGAGAGAGAGGGCTACCGTCGTGTCGGCCCACCGTCGAGTGATGACCCGGAGATTAAGAACATTTAACACTCCATTAACAGCCCTCTAATATCACGATGTTATTTTTCCGCTTGCAAAGGCAACGAGCACGACGCACGGCACTCCACAAGGAGGTACGCACCATGACCTGTCAAAAGTGCAACGGCCTGATGGTCGAAGAATGGCGCCCGGATTTTTCCCCGGAATCATCTGTGTGGCGATGCATCAACTGCGGGCTCATCCTCGACCCGCTCATTAAACAAAACCGCTACTCGAAAGCGTGCGCGCATCACTCGGTACCGGGAGCGGCGTGTGCGCGGTGAGGTTTGTGAGGGGAAGCGGCAAGGCGAGGGCCACGGTCGAACACGATCGTGACTGACTGTCGTGGTCGTCGCGCACCCGGTTAGACCGAAAACTCCGCCCACATGAACGTATGATCTGAGGAGTCTTTCGCTCGCCGGGGCTCGACGTCCACTTCGACCTTGGTGCAGTGCTCCGCCAGCGGCACCGTCGCCAGAATATGATCGATCCTCCACCCCTTGTCGGCGTCCAACGAACTCGGCGCACGGTAATCCCAAAACGTATATTGCCGGCGGGTCGGATAGAGCTTCGTAAACACGTCCACGAAACCCCACGCCACGGTCTGCTCGTAAGCCTTCCGCGCATCCTCGTGGTAACAGACGTGTTGCAGATGTTTCTCCGGGCTGTGCACGTCGATCGGCCGCGGGGCGACATTCATGTCTCCACACCAGATCGCCGGCTTCGTCGGCGACAAATGGGTGTCGAAGTAGCGGCGCAATCGCGCGTACCAATCGAGTTTGTACGCATACTTCGGCGAATCGATCTCGAACCCCTGCGGCACGTAGGTGTTCACGATGGGAATCCCCTGAATCACCACCCGTAACAGCCGCGCGTCCTCCGGGTCTCCCCCGTCATCGAATCCATACGCAACCGCTTCCGGCTTCTTCCGGCTGAGGATGGCCACCCCGTTGTAGGACTTCATCCCGCGAAACGTGATCTCGTACCCGGACGGCGCCAGCGCGAGCAGCGGGAACTCGCTGTCCTGCACCTTCGTCTCTTGCAGGCACAGCACGTCCGGTTGATTTCGTTCCAACCAGTCGAGGACGATCGGCAGGCGTTTCCGGAGGGAGTTGACGTTGAAGGTAGCGATCTTCACCCTACTCGCCTTTCTTGGTCATCTCATCGAGATACCGTCGCAGGATCGATTGTTCCGCTCTGGATCGTCCACGCGACGGTGCAGGGAACCTCAGATGCAGGTGAATGCGTCCCGGTTCAGGCAGCTGGATGGTGATCCGCGGTTCCATGGACGGCAACTCCAACAGGTTCTTCTCTTCCAACGATTGCATGTGGCGCGTGGCTTCAGCGAGGTACGGCCCGCATTCCGCCTCAGCGGCGTCGAGCAGGACGCGTTCCGCTTTTCGCCAGTCCTCCTCACTCGTCAGGGGAATCGTCGTCATGTGCAGCACGTACTCTTTCGTATAGTTCTCGTTCACGAGCGCATTGGTGAACAGCAGGCTGTTCGGGAACACCACGGCGCGCCCCGTCGCCAGATGCGAAGCCTGGCCGGGTCCCACTTCGAGCAGCGTGGTGGCGAAGAGGTCTTGATCGAGCACGATGCCGCGATACCCCGCGATCTGTATCCGGTCTCCAACGGAGTAGACACTGGCTCCCAACCGGAGCGCGGCGCCGCTCACACAGAGAATCAGTTCCTTCGTCGCCAGCACGAGCGCGACGGCGATGGCGACGAGGGAGACGGCGAAGGCCTCGAGTTGGTGCGCCCAGATAAAGACGAGGCCGACCACGAACACGAACACCATCGTGTTCCGGATCGTGACGAGCCACCGAAGCTTGGCCTCGGTGGTCAAATGGGAGTGTGTGGCGATAGATCGAACGAGAACCGTCCGCAGAATGAGGACGACCAGCAGAAGAATCAGCGACTTGAGTCCATCCAGGAAAAACACGCTGTCGGTACTGGGAAGCCACTGCTGCATCATCGAGCTGCCTCCGCAGATAAAAGGTAAAAGTAAGGGGACTGATCGGCGACGCTACTTCGAGGACGCGGTGTCCCCGCCGTCGCGCGGGATGCAGTCCTCCCGCTTCCAGCTCTTCAACACCTTGGCCTCATTGAAGACGAGCGTGTAGCGGTAGCAGTAGAGCGTTTCCCGCGGTCCTTCATTGCCTGGGCCCTTGCCGAGCGCGGCGGCGGCTTGTTGGCCGGCAGCCGCCGCGTCCTTCGTCAAGTTTCTGGGGTCCATGGGGTGGAGTTCTTTATCGCTCATGGGATAGCGATAGGTCCAGACCGTGTCGCCCCCGAGGGCCGGTGTCTTGGCGGTATGCGGCGGCCCGAACTTCTCCACAACCTGCTCTTCTGTCAGCCGATCGATTCCCTTTTTGAAATATTTGTCTCGCCAGGGGCCGCCACAGCCGGTCACCAGGACCAGGGCGGCGAGCACCGCCCACACCGGCCACGGCAACCCTCGTCGCTTCGGTTCGGTCGTCTCTCGAGTCGGTGTCACGATGTTATCGTCCCTGAGCATCCCGCTGCTCCCGCATGCGCTGGATCGAGCAGTACAGCGCATACCCCTGGGCCAGCATGCCGGTGACGAGCAGACCCAGCGCCGTGCGCAGCCAGGTCGAGCCGGGATGGTCGAGGCCGTACATGCCGCTCACGAAGCCCAGGGCAAGGCACACGATGCCGACGAAGCGGGCAATTGGCTGCATAGTGCTCCTCCCGTCTCGTTACGCTACACCGGACGGCCCGGCCGGTTCAACCCGAGAGCTTCTTGACGGTGTGGCGGGGGTCGGCGATGCGCGTCGGATCGCTTTCGCCCGCTGTTCCAACCTGGCTGCCTCATCCACTCGCTGCAAGTTGCGCAGCACCGCTGCGTAGTCTTCCAGGCTCTTCGCCACATCGGGGTGCTCAGCACCCAGGGTCTTCTCACGAATCGCCAGCGCGCGCCGGTACAACGGCTCCGCCTGCACGTCATGCCCTTGAGCCACATGCAGCAGGGCGAGATTCGCCAGGCTCAACGCCACGTCGGGATGGTCGCGGCCTAAGACGTGTTCTTTGATCGCCAATGCCAGGGACAGCAACGGCTCCGCATCCGCATATTGTCCGTGCCTGCGGTGCAACACGCCCAGGTTGTTGAGCGTCGCGGCAACATCGACGTGATTCTCTCCGTGGACCGTGTGATAAATCTTCAACGCCTGGAGATACACCGGCTCCGCCTCGACATCTTTGCCCTGCGCCGCATAGGCCTGCGCGAGCTGGGACAGTGTCACGGCCACGCGGCGGTCCTCGCGGCCGAAGGCCTCCGCCTTGACCACCGCCGCAGAGAAGATCCGCTCCGCCTCGGCGTATTGCCCGCGCCGCATCGCCTGGTGGCCCGCCGCCATCGCCGACTCCCAGGTCTGTTGGCCGCAGCCTACCAGGAGCAAGGCGACTGCGCACCATCCGGCAACCGTCACTCTTCCTGTCAGCGTTGTGCTCACCGGATGAAACTCTCCTTGACGCGTTTTGAGAGACGAAGATTAGGGGATTACGGCGGCCTTTTTCAACATCCTGCCGGTGAACCGCTTCAGTACTTCCCCCCGCCGTCCGATACAGACGTTGAGGAGGGTCGCCATGCCGGTGGTGCTGGCCGTCAATGGGGTCGTCGAAGCGTATCCTGCAAAATTTGTGTCTCCGCGACCTGCCTCCCCTCGCGTGGAGGGCGTCGGCGCGAACGACACCACGAAGGATCAGCAACACCCGGCTCCCGACCACTCGTTCGTCGCCGCCCAACAGGCCTATCACCAGCAGGCGCAGGCTGCCCCGCCGGCGAGGCCCGCGCTCCTTGCGCAGGATCTGATGAGTACGCCGGTCACCTGGCTACCCTCGGATGCCACGTTGGCTGAGGCCTGGACGTTGATGAACCGGAAAGGGCTTCGACATCTTCCCATCACGTCGCTCCATGGCACACTGGTGGGAATGATTTCGGATCGAGACCTGCTTCGATATCGGCAGGACCTTGAATCCGCTGCGACTCCAGGTCCGGCAGCCCGCTACACACTCGCGCAGGTCATGAGCACCCGCGTGCTCTCCGCAACACCCACCACCGAGATTCGAGAGGTCGCTCGCGTGATGCTCGACGAGCGGGTGAGCGCGATCCCGATCCTCGACGGGACCCGCCGCCCGGTCGGCATGCTCACAACCAGCGACATTCTCCGCGCCATCGTGCACCGAAGCCCGCTGGAATTGTGGACCTGACGCACTCTGCGGGGCGGGCCGTTGCGAGGTGGCTATCTCGACTCCCGAGAGGAAGCGAGAAACGTCCACCGCGAAAACGTCGCGGCCTGGCCGACTCGCCGGTGCTGCGCATCGATGACGTTCCAGACCAGCGCGTTCTCGACTAGAAACCGCTTGCCGGTCCGCGAGATCCGGACTCCCCTGTAGTCGTCGATATACCCTCGGGCACGCGCCTGCGCTAACATGCGCTCCCGCTCCACGTGGTCCACCGGTTCCGCAGTCAGGCGAGACGGTGTCTTCACGAACTGATTCCACCCCATCTCCCACAGCTCCAACGCCACGCGATTGCCATAATTGAGGATCGGATCGTCCTGCGTCCCGTGGGACACGACGACAAGCGGCGCCTCGAAGAGCGCGCGGGCTTGGTCCTCTGCCGTTCCCGTTCGGCTGATCAACTCGCGGCCCGTCCAGTGGCGGTAGCTGTCCAGCAGGAGTCGGCACCAGGCAATGATGGTGGGATGGTTCCAACTGTCGGGCAAGTGCACGGAGCGACCTTCATGACAATGCACAGGCGCGTGAGCCTGTGAGGTCACGCGCCTGTCGTGGTAACACGTCTTCTGTGGGTATTCAAGACGCGGCTGAGGGGCGAGAGTCCTGGGAGGCGCGGACGACGAGTTACTCGGCTGTTTTCCCCGCCTTGGGGATGACACGATACTCCACCAGCCGACAGGTACAGAACGAGATGCGTCTGGCCTCGGCCTTGATCCGCACAATGGCTGAGCCGCAAATCGGACAGCCATGCGAGCGCGGATCTCGCCGGATGGTCCAGCGAGGAATCGTGACCCGATCAAGATCGACGTGTTCCGTGTCCATGTCCATCTTTGTCGGCAGGCGGTGCGGAAATCTAAAGCAAGGGGTCGGCCCTTGTGCTGAGCGGGGTCGAACTATGTATAATGTCATTCCCTTCGTCGCACCTCGTGCGCTCGACCGAAAGACGGGGGGAGCGTTGGGAGTAGAAACATGTCTGGGAACACGTTATTCGACAAGATTTGGGACGCGCACCTTGTCCGGGAGGAACCGGACGGCACGACCCTGCTCTATATCGATCGCCAGCTCGTTCACGAGGTCACGTCGCCTCAAGCGTTTGAGAGCTTGAAGCTCGCCGGCCGACGCCCACGGCGGCCCGATGCCACGCTCGCGGTACCCGACCACAATGTGCCGACGACAGATCGCCGCCTGGGGATTACGGACCCGGTCAGCGCCAAACAGATCCAGACGCTGGAAGACAACTGTCGCGACTTCGGCATCACGTTCTTCGGCATGAACGACCCCCGGCAGGGCGTCGTCCACATCATCGGTCCCGAGCAGGGCTTCACCCTGCCCGGCATGACCATCGTGTGCGGCGACTCGCACACCTCCACCCACGGAGCGTTCGGCGCGTTGGCCTTCGGCATCGGCACCAGCGAGGTCGAACACGTGCTGGCGACGCAATGCCTGATTCAGAACCGTCCCAAGACGATGGAGATTCGCGTCGACGGAACCTTAGCCGCCCGGTGCTCGGCCAAGGATGTGATCCTGGCCATCATCGGCAAGATCGGCACCGCCGGCGGCACAGGTTATGTGATTGAATACACCGGCTCGGCCATCCGTGCGCTGACGATGGAAGGCCGCATGACGTTGTGCAACATGTCCATCGAGGCCGGCGCCCGGGCCGGCATGGTCGCCCCGGACGACCACACGATCGCCTATCTGAAGGGCCGGCCGATGGCGCCGAAGGGCGACCTGTTCGACCGGGCCGCGAAGGCCTGGCGCCGGCTCGTCACCGAACCGGGAGCCGTCTACGATCGGACGGTGGAGCTTCGTGCGGACCAGATCGCACCGCAAGTCACCTGGGGGACAAGCCCCGGCATGGTGACCGGCATAGATGGGAAGGTGCCCGACCCGCGCCAAATGCCGGACGAACACTCGCGCAAGGCGACCGAACGGGCGCTCGAATACATGGGGCTGGTTCCCGGCACCCCGATCGATCACATCACCATCGATCGGGTCTTCATCGGCTCCTGCACGAATTCCCGGATTGAGGACCTGCGTCTGGCGGCGAGCTTCGCCAAAGGGAAGAAGGTCGCTGCGGGCGTGCATGCGATGGTCGTCCCGGGGTCCGGGTTGGTGAAGCAACAAGCGGAGCAGGAAGGGCTGGATCGGGTCTTCAAAGAAGCGGGTTTCGAGTGGCGCGAAGCCGGGTGCAGCATGTGCCTCGCCATGAACGCCGATTTCCTCCAGCCCGGCGAGCGCTGCGCCTCCACGAGCAACCGTAACTTCGAGGGCCGGCAAGGGGCCGGCGGGCGGACGCACCTCGTGTCGCCTGCCATGGCGGTCGCCGCCGCGGTGGAAGGACACTTCGTGGACATACGACAGTGGCCATGATGAGTGCTGAGTTTAGAGTTCTGAGTCATGAGTGTTCGCCTTTCAACTCAGAACTCAGCACTCAGCACTCCTAACTGGATTCGCTATGCAAGCTTTTACAGCGCTCACCGGGATCGTCGCGCCGCTCGATCGCGTTAATGTCGATACGGATCAGATCATCCCGAAGCAATTCTTGAAGACGATCAAGCGCACCGGGCTGCGGGAGGGACTCTTCTTCGACTGGCGCAAGCAGAAGGATGGGACTCCGGACCAGAACTTCTTTCTGAACCAAGCTCGCTACCAGGGGGCGACGATTCTCCTCACCCGTGACAACTTCGGCTGCGGGTCGTCCCGTGAGCATGCACCTTGGGCCTTGCTCGACCAAGGCTACCGGTGCGTCATCGCCCCCAGCTTCGCCGACATCTTCTACAACAACTGCTTCCAGAACGGGATCTTGCCGGTGGTGCTCAAAGCAGAAGAAGTCCAGGCGCTCTTCCAGTCGGTGTCAGCCAAACCAGGGTATCAACTCACCGTGGATCTGGCGGCACAGAACGTGGTCACCCCCGAAGGGGCCCACTACCGATTTGAGGTCGATCCATTCCGGAAGGACTGCCTCTATCGAGGCCTCGACTCGATCGGCCTCACGCTGCAGCACGAGGCAGCCATCGCAGCCTACGAGACACGGCGGAAAACCGAGGCTCCGTGGCTCTTCTCGGACCGCTGACCCCCCCGACATGAGAAACGCATGAACTGGTCCGCCATCCTGTTCCCTGTCCTCTGGCTCTGGAGGCCCAAGATTTTCCTGACGCTGTTGCTCTTCGGCGGAGCTGCCTATCTCCTGATCGTGTTCAACTGGAGTTACTCGGACGGGGATCGAGCCGGCTACTTGCAGAAATTCTCGAACAAGGGATGGATCTGCAAGACGCACGAGGGTGAACTCGCCATGACGACGGTCCCCGGCGTCGCGCCCGTGCTGTGGAACTTCACGGTCTGGGACGAGGCGGTCGCCCAGAAACTGTCCGGCGTGATGGGGAAACGGGTCGTGTTGCACTACAAGGAGTTTCGCTACCTCCCCGGCACCTGCTTCGGCGAGACGACCTACTTCGTCGATCGGGTAGAGGTCGGCGAGTAACGTCTCGCCTTCTGTCTTTCCTCAGAGCCACTTCTTCCGTTTGAAAAACCCCTGCTTTCTCCACCGACCGAAGAGCGCGTCGTGCTTTGAACTTCGGCTATGACCTGCTACGCTGGTCACGAACGCCTTTCGAGGCGGAACGAGTGAGGAGATCGGCATGAATGAAGAATTATCCGTGCTCTGCGAAGCCCTGCGACAGGCTGGAGCGCGCGCGATGCAGCTTGCGGCTGACGGGTTTGAGACGCACATCAAGAAGGATCGGTCGCCGGTGACCTCGGCCGATTTGGAAGTGAATCGCCTCGTTCACGAACGGGTGAGCCGGCGGTTTCCAGACGATGGATGGCTCTCGGAGGAACTGCCCGACAATCCCGAACGCCTCCACAAGAAACGCGTCTGGATTATCGATCCGATCGATGGCACCAAGGCCTTCATCAAGCGGCTTCCCCAGTTCTGCATTTCGGTTGGGTTGGTTGAGGAAGGCCGGCCGGTCCTGGGAGCGATCTATAATCCTTCGACCGACGAACTCTTCACCGCCATACGCGGGCATGGAGCGCGCTTGAGCGACAAGCCCATCCAAGTCAAACAGACCGCTTCGTCCCGCCCGCTCATTTTGGTGAATCCGTCCGAGCTCAACAGTGGCAGGCTGGCACATATGGCTGCCGAGGTCGAGTGTCAACCCATGGGCTCGATCGCCTATGCCCTCGCGCTCGTCGCCGCCGGCCGGGTGGACGCCACTGTGACCTACGAGCGTGAGAACGAATGGGACCTCGCAGCGGGGGCTCTCCTGGTGGAGGAAGCCGGCGGTCTTGTGCGTGACGGTTCGGGCAACGAACTCCGCTTCAATCGACCGACGCCGGTCTTCCATGGGCTGATGGCGTCCGGCCCCGGCGCTCAGGAGCGCGTGAGGTTGCTGTTCCGGCAGGGTCGCCCCACCTCAGCCACATCCTAGTCCTAGTCCAGCCGTTCAATCCGGCGGCAGGCTTCGTCCAGATCGGGATCGGTCTTGGCGAAGCAGAAGCGGATGAAGCGATGGCCCTCGGGGCCTGAAAAGAACGCCTCGCCGGGGACACCTGCCACTCCGGTCTTCTCGAGCAGATGCAGCGCTCGCTCCTTGCCACTCGTGCCGGGTAACCGAGACACATCCGCCAGCACGTAGTACGCGCCTTGTGGAATTGACGGCGGCAAGCCGGCCTTCGTCAGCGCGCGGCAGAACTGATCGCGCTTGGCCTGATACTCGCCGGCCAGTTCTCGATAGAATGACGGCTTCAGCTCCTGAATACCCACAGCAACGCCATATTGAAGCGGGGCCGGCGCGCAGACATAGAGGAGATCGTTCATGGCGCCGATCAATTGCGCCCACCGCTCATGCGCGACGCTGTAGCCGATCCGCCAACCGGTGATGCTGAAGGTTTTCGAGTAGCCGCCGATGGTAATCGTCCGTTCCGCCATCCCGGGGAGCGTTGCCGGACTCACGTGTCGCCGGCCATCGTAGAGGAAGTATTCGTAGATCTCGTCGGTGAACACGAAGAGGTCATAGCGGCGGGCAAGCTCGGCGATCCCTTCCAGTTCCTGCCGACTGTAGATCTTGCCGGACGGATTACCCGGCGTGTTGACGACAATGGCTTTCGTCTTGCTCGTGACCGCTCGTTCGACATCGCTCAACGAAAAGGCCCAATCAGGCGCCTGCATCCGCACCATGCGAGGCACCGCCTCCACCGCCACCAATGCGCTGATGTGATAGCCATAGTACGGCTCGAACACGATCACTTCATCGCCGGGGTTGAGTAACGCCAGGCAGGCGCAGTGGAAGGAGCCGGTGGCGCCGCAACTGATCGTCACCTCGGTCTCGGGGTCTGCTGCGATGCCGTTGTAGTCTGCCAGCTTGCGCGCCAAGGCCTGACGCAGTTCTGCTAGACCGTCGAAGCGCGTGTAGGTGTTTAGGCCTCGGTCGATGGCGGCCACCGCTCCCTTGAGCACGACAGCCGGCGATGGCGTGTCGCAGACGCCCTGGGCCATGTTGATGCCCTTCACCCGCGCACAGGCTTGGGTCATCGCCCGGATCTCGGACTGGGCCAAGCCTGCCATCCGTTGATTGCCGTCACGCGACATTATTCCTTCTCCAACGCCGTCGTCGTCTCTCGGCCGCTCGCATGGTCAACGCACGATGCGACGCTTGCCGGTTGAGACGTGAGCGCTGCTATAACAGGTTCGTTGGAAGGGATTCAAGAAGAACGTGATGACTTCCCCCACAGCTCTTCCAACCGCTGCGCCCGGCCGCAGTTGTATTTGTAGAACTTGTAGCGGATGGGATTCTTTTTGTAGAAATCTTGGTGATACTCCTCGGCTGGATAGAACTGCGACGTCGGCACAATCTGAGTCACGATCAGCCCCTCGAATCGCTTGGATTGCTCGATCGCCTGCTTCGACTCCTCCGCGAGCCGTTTCTGTTCGTCGTTGTGATAGAAGATCGCGGAGCGGTACTGGGTGCCGTGGTCGCAGAACTGCGCATTCGGAGTGATGGGGTCCACGTTTTTCCAGAAGGCATCGAGCAGTTGTATGTAGCTCACCTTGGCCTGGTCATAGAGCACTTCCACCGACTCCGCATGGCCGGTCCGGCCGGCCGAGACTTCCTCGTAACTCGGATTGGCCACTTGGCCACCACTGTAACCCGATGTCGCCGACACGACCCCCTCGACCTTCTCAAATACCTCCTCCATGCACCAGAAGCAACCGCCGGCAAAGGTAGCTTTGGCGAGTGGGCTGTCCGCTGCGTGGCCCGTTGACCGTGCAGTTAACCCTGCCGCCAAGAACATCGTTGCCCCGAACATGTATCCAAGCAATCGTACGGTGTTCATCGTGTAGCCCTCCCTCTCTCACTCATTCAGTCGTGCAAGGCGGCATCTGCTTACATCCCAGCCGAGCGTGGTAACCGAGGGATACGGCACGTTTCCGACCCCCTCCATCCTTCTCTACGGGAGTTGCTTCGGCTTGGATGACGACCAAGCACGAATGCGGCGGCGTCACGAGCCCTCCACCCTTCTCTACGGGAATCGCTTCGGCTTGGATGCCTGGGTGTGAGGCAGCTCACGCGTAGGCGACGTCCTGACAGACCGGGAAAACCGTTGAGGAAATGGGGCTCGCAGAGAGAGGGTTATAGTTTGCCTGCGCGAAAGTCGTGGTAGTAGCTGAGGACCTTCTTCACGTAGAACTGGGTCTCCTGAATGGGAGGGATTTGCTGCCAGCGCTTCACCCGGTATTCGCCGGCGTTGTAGGCGGCGATCGCCATGGGGAGGTTGCCGTGAAAGCGGTCCAGCAGGTATCGCAAGTGTTTGGCACCTCCGCCGATGTTCTCGATCGGGTTGAACGGATCGCGCACTTTCAATGAAGCCGCCGTCCGCGGCATGAGCTGCATCAGACCCTTCGCTCCCGTCCGGGAGACGGCAGAGGGATCAAACCCCGACTCCGCCTTGATGACGGCGCGCAGCAGGGCGGGAGACAGCCGATGCTGCTTGGCATACCAGGCGATGGCTTGATCCAGTTCCTTCTTCGAGAGCTGCGGAGTGAGTAGCGTCCCGCGCGACCGGACAGGCCGATACCGCTGGTCGGTTGTCACGTGTGTGACGCCGACCGTGCTGTCCCGGTGAATATTATATTGGTACATTTCGCTCGTCGCGGCCGGTGGCAAGAGCCCGATCGCCCCCAGCACCAACGAGACGCAGACGCCTCGTTCTATATACTTGCGGATCCTCTCGTCTTGTCTGTATGGAGTCGCCTGATTGCTCATATGTCCTCCGATACATGCTGACCGTCTGGCTGAGAACCGAATCTACGAATCGACACTGGGCGATAGATCATGTTCTGTGCCGAGCGGGGAGGGCGAACAAGAGTGTTCAGGCGTGAAAAAACAAATGGTTGCGAGGTAGGGCTTCCCCGACTTTCGGAGGGAGGCAATTTCAGACGCTACCGTTTTTCGTCTGAAACAGGTGCCAATCTTCGTCATCGCTGGGGGAAACCCTCAGCGGAGAGACGTTCCAGGCACTCCCCTCGCGCAAGCTTTTTCATGGCTGATCCCCTTCTCGGAAGTAGAGATTCTGGGGCATGCGCCCTGGGGCCATTCAGATGAATTTGAGCGATGACTTGCTTGATGTGATCGGACAGGCTACGGCGAGGGACCAGCCGGGGCAGGCTTGTCGAGAAGGCGCGAGTCAGTGGGAAGGACGCGACGCTCGCCTGGCTCGATTGAGACGCCGCTTAGCTTCTTTTGCTACAAGAAAGGGAAAGGCCTGAATGGTAAGGGCCGGCGGCTGGATCGCTCAACTGCCGGTTATCGCGCGACGGGGCGAAGAAGGCGGAAGATCTTGCGAGAACGAACGATCTGCCCGACCTCCTCGTCTTCTGCTAGAGGCTGATCGAAGGTTTTTGATTGGTGCGTGACGGAGCAACGCGCTTGACCTTCGTGACCTTCGTGGCCTTCATGCTCTTCTTGGCTCGGGTCGAGGTTTTCTTCGGTGCAACCGGTTCCACCTGTGCAACAGGCATCTGCATCGCGTCCAATTCTTTGCCCAGATAGAGGAGGACCTGTTCCTGCGACATCGTCAAGGCTTTCAATTCCATCATCTGCGAGGTGACTTGCGCCAGCTCCTGCTGCTGGGCCAGGAGTTGTGCCCGGAGGTGTGCGACCTCGTCCTGGGGCTCATGCTGCATCGCTGCGACCGGCTGCTGGTGCTGAGGCCCCGGTTCCGTCATGTCATGGAGAGCCTGGCTGATTTGCGCGCATGCCGTCACCCACGCCGCTGCCATCGCCTGCTTCATCTTCGCCCCGCCTCGCGCAAGCCCATGACGGATGCGTCTCGACCGTAACATCGCCCGTCCGACCCACTGGTTGCCCTTCTCCGTGAGCTCGCGGGTGCTGCGCATCACATCAGCGACGGCGATCTGTATTCGTTTACCGCCCCGCGCGACCAGCTCGGCAAGTCCTCGTACGCCGGCGGCTGTCGCTTCGAGCAGTAAGCGAGTGACGGAGGGAATCAGGGGATTCGGCATGGAATTCTTTTCCTTCGAGGGTAGAATTTGAATGAGATTCACGGGCTCCTCGTTATATCTGTGTGGCATGGTACCGCCTCCTCTCCAAAACGTGATGCATGCAATCGAGACGCGCATGGGCCCTTGAAGCAATGAATGTGAAAGAAGACCATCGACTCGCCGGTGCTGACTGAGGGAACGCGTTTCTGTCTACCGGCTGCGATGAGCGAATCATACATCGAGCCGGCGGCCTCATCGACCAGGCAAGTCGGTACTGCAGCGACGAGTGTCGTGGGGATCGTAGAGCTGAGGAGGAAACATCTGTCGCGAGCCCCGCGGCCCGGTCAAGCCGGCAGGTCAGCTCCGGCTTGGGAGAGACTCCATGGAGGCTGCCTGCACGTGACATGGGATTCTCTGCTACGTGGCTCAGATGATAGAAATCCTGCCATTGGTTTACTCCTGCCGGAGGAGTAGAGTCAATGCCTCCTTTTGAGTACCAGGGAGAGTCCTTCAGAACCGGGTCGCGCTTGAAAAGTTGAAGTCCCGGATCTTCATGGCGGGGACGAGCATCTTGCCGGTTTCGGAGGTGACGGCTTCTATCGGCGCGGTACAGGCCTCAAGCTGGTTGAAGGCGCGGAGGGGGCTGTCGTGGAAACGGAAATTCCGCAGAGCCGCTGTGACCTGCCCGTCCTCGACAAGGAAGGTGCCGTCGCGCGTCATCCCGGTGAGGGTCAGGTCGGTTGGGTTCACGGTTCGGATATACCAAAAATTGGTGACGAGGATCCCCCGCTCGGTGGTCCGCACGAGGTCTTCAACCCTCCCTCCTACAGCCCCCCCTCCAGTCAAGACAGGCGACTCCAGCGTGGGAATCTGTTCAAGACCGCGTTGTTGGGCTGTAAAACGGTCGTAGGACAGTTGGGTCAGCACACCGGCGTCGATCCAGGTCGATTCGCGGCTCGGCAGTCCCTCGCTCGTGAAACCGTATCCGAGCAGGTCCGGATGGTTCGGGTGATTCTGGAGCGTGAGGCGTGCATCGACGATCCGCTGGTCGAGCTTCTTGCTGAACGGGCTGGTGCCCTTATCATAGGCTTTGGCATCCAACATGCCAATCAGCCACGTCACGAGTCCCGCGACGGCCGCCGGCTCCAGGATCACGCGATACCGGCCGGCTGGAATGGCTCTGGGATCGGCGGCGCGCTTGGCTTTGTCGATCGCGACCAATGTCCGCTCCTGGACTTTCAAGTGATCGATCGAGCGGTGCGCCGCCGCGGCCCAGCCGGTCGCGTCTCCAGCCTGAACGGTGAGGCTGAACTGCGCGTCCGTCCTGGTCTCGTACGCAACCATGCCGGAACTTGCCGCGACTCCGACCACGCTCGACGACGACGACACGATGCCCGCGGCCCGCATGTTCTCCATCCGGCACTGCCCGATCGCCTCGCGCGCGTAGTCCAGTCGGCGCGCCGGCCCGGCAGCAGTCGTTTCCTGTCGAGCGGCCGGCACCGAGAGATAGGATTGAGGCCCCACCGGCGGCAAGTACTCCGGATCTTCCGGCGCGACCATCGCGAGCCGCTCCGCCCGCTTCAAGGTCTCCTGCACCGACCCGGCGGTGAAATCGGTGGTACTGGCCGTCCCCTGCCGTTGCCCGAACGCCACCGTCACTGTGAATGTCCCACGCCGGCTGTTCACATTCTGCACGATCTGGTTGTTGGCAAACCGGGTCGTCCCACCGTGCCGGTCATGCAGGCTGACGAGAGTGTGATCACCGGTCGAGTGTTTCAGCACAAGATCGGTCAGGAAGCGATACTCCTCCCTGCTCGTCAAGGCGGGCCAGGGTTTGGCGTTGGGTGTCGTCACGTTCCCCCCTGCCCTGTGATGACCGCCACGTTGCGGAAGCGGGCATGCGCGGCCGCGTGCGTCATCCAACCGGATTGGCCCGGTTGCCCCTTGCCGCACGTGATAAAGCCGTAGTGCCGGCGATGGGACCGGTCTGCAATGCCGTCGCAGCTCCCCCAGAACTCCGGCGTGATCCCGTGATAGATCACATCGCGCAGCATGTGTTTGCGTTTTCCGTTCTCGATCAGCCAAAACGCGTCGCCGCCGAACTGGAAGTTGTACCGGCGCTGGTCGATGCTGTACGACCCGTGGCCTTCGATGTAGATGCCCCGCTTCACGCCGGCGATGAGCTGCTCCAACGTCGCCCCGCCCGGCTGTAGGCCGATGTTCGCGATGCGCACGATCGGCACGCTGTCCCAACTGTCGGCCCGATTCGATCCGCGCGACCGCGTCTCATTGATCTTGGGCGCGACTTCGCGATTGGTGCAGTAGCCGACAAACACGCCTTCGCGAACGATGTCCCACTTCTGGCAGGCCACGCCATCGTCGTCATAGCCGGTGGCAGCGAGGGTGTCCGGTTCGGTGTTGTCGGCAACCAGGTTGACGTGGGGTGAGCCGTATTGGAAGTAGCCCTTCTTCTCCGTCGTAAGAAAGCTGGTGCCGGCATAATTCGCTTCGTAGCCCAACGCCCGGTCCAGTTCGCTGGGATGGCCGCAGGATTCATGAATCGTCAGCGCCAGGTGCTCGGGATCGAGCACGAGGTCGTACTGGCCTGCCTCGACCGGCGGAGCCTTCACCTTCTCGACCGCCTGCGCCGCGATGCGTGGCGCCTCGGCCGACAAATCGGCGTCCCGGATCAGCTCGTAGCCCTTCCGGAGGTGTGGCGTGTTGAAGGTGCGTGAGGCGAACCGTCCGTCGTGGACCGCCGTCGCGCTGAACTCTCCCTGCACGGCCAGGAGATCGAACTCGAGATGGGAACCCTCGGTCGAGACGAACAGCTTGAGATCGCGCCGGGCCCACAGGCTTGCGCTGCTGCGCACCACGCCCGATTGCCGCTGGACAGAGTCCATCGTCTCCAGCAGGAGCTCGGCCTTTTCCTCGACGGGGACCGTCAAGGGGTCGATCGTGCGCTTCGTCGTGACGGTGTCGCGATGAACGGGCTCTTCTGCCAGCTTCACTTTCTCGACGGCGATCGACGAAGAGCCCTTCGCGATCTCGATGGCCAACTCCGCCACTCGCGGGACTTCTTCAAGCGACGAGATCGAGCTGGCCGCAAACCCCCAGGCCCCATGATACAGGACGCGCACCCCGAATCCGCGGTCCTGGCTGTCCCGCATGGCGGCGATCCGTCGATCTTCGCCTTGGATCGTTTGGGTGGTGCTGTCCACGATACGGATGTCGCCGTACTCCGCGCCCGATCGTGTCACGCGTTTCAGCGCCAGTTCCGCGAGTTCATCCCAGTTTGGAGTGGGCATCGTCCGTCCATCCTGCCAGACGCACCGGCCGCGTTCAACCGGTGCGTGACGTCCTCGCTCAGCGCGCTTGGTTTTCCACCCGCAATCGCCTACGATAGACGGTCATGTTTCCGCCCGAGCGGACACCCCGCCAGCGAATCGTCGAGTTGATGACCGGAACCCTTCTCTCTTCGCACCAGTTGGCGCAGATGCTCGGTATTCCCGAGCGACAGGTCGAGGATCATCTCTCCCACGTTGTGAAATCCATCGCGCGCGACCGATCGCGTCGTTTTGTGCTCGATCCTTCGACCTGCCAAGACTGCGGCTTTGTGTTCAAAGACCGGTCCCGCCTGACCAGGCCGAGCCGCTGCCCGCGATGCCGCAGCGAAGCGATCACCGCGCCTCGCTATGGGATCGACGTCTCTCCGCAGAAACGCCGCTGATCGGTGCCGACGGAAGGCGACGTGTCACTTCGATCGGCGCGCGCCTGTCGGGTTTCCCGATTTCATTTCGTGCCCTCTCCTCTTTCAGGTACCTTTTTCGATGTACTCCCAACTGTTCCCACAGCGACCACCTCATCTCGGCCTCAGACGTCGTCGCTTATGAAAGCTGATACCTCCGTCTCTCGCCTCGCCATATTCAAAGACGATCTCTTCGCCTCGGTCGTCGTCTTCCTCGTCGCGCTGCCGCTGTGCATGGGTATCGCGGTCGCCTCCGGTGCGCCCCCCGCCACCGGAATCATCACGGGCATCATCGGCGGGCTCGCGGCAGGGGCGCTGGCCGGCTGTCCACTGCAAGTCAGCGGGCCGGCCGCCGGCTTGACCGTGATCGTGTGGGACCTCATCCAAACGCATGGGATGGAGAAGCTGGCCATCGTCATCCTCATGGCCGGCATCATCCAGATGATCTCGGCCTGGTTGCAATTGGGCCAGTGGTTTCGCGCTGTGTCGCCTGCGGTGGTGCACGGCATGCTCGCCGGCATCGGCGTGCTGATCTTCGCCGGCCAGTTCCACATCATGATCGACGACGCGCCTCAAAGCAGCGGACTCGCCAACCTCCTCACATTGCCCTCCGCAATCTGGAAAGGATTGGTGGATGACGGCGATGCCTCGACCAGCCATCACGTCGCTGCCCGGATCGGTGTGGTCGGTCTTCCGCGACTTGCGGCGGCGCTGGAGACGGTCCCGCGCCTCGCGGAAATCCATGTTGATTTCGACTCGCTCCGCCATATCGACCATGCCTGTCTCGATCTGCTGACGTCGTGGAAGAAGATGCACGAAGGTTCGGGCGGGCGCGTCGTCCTTGACTGGGACAAGCTCCGCGGCCGCTCGTACCAAGCCCGTCATGGTCCTCGCCACTCTGGAAACACGCTGGCCAAGCTCCTGGGGCTGTAGATTGTCCTCGAACAAAGCGGCCGGCGCAGAGCCGGTGAACTCAGCGGGACTTCGGAAACCAGGGAATGAAGGCACTCGTCGTCCGCTGGTATGCCCGATACTCCTCGCCCCGGCTCGCCAGCGCCTGGGCTTCAGCGAACGGAATGCCGGTCATTTTGAGTAAAGTCCAACCCATGACGATCGGCCCGATCCACGTCACCAACCAACCGGGCGTGCTGATCCCCATCACCACGTAGGCCCACCAGTGCAACCACTCGAAGAAATAATTCGGATGGCGTGAGTAGCGCCACAGACCATCGCGGTACACCCGATCCCGATTCCACGTCTTGCTCCGAAACGTCGCCAATTGCCGGTCCGCCATCGCTTCGCCGACGACCGCCGTCACCCACACCAGTACACCCACCAATTCCCACAGGCTGAACGTCGGACGCGGATTCTGCATGACCACGAGAAAGGGAAGCGAGAAGAGCGCGACGGCCACGGCCTGCAACTGGAAATAGCCGAACATCATGATCGGCTCGGACGATCCCCACCGACGGCGGAGGTGCCGATAGCGCGCATCCTCCTCTTTGCCGATCACTCGATTGAACAGGATAGAGAGACCGAGGCGGAGGGCATAGACCGCGGCCATCCCTGCGAGCAGCAGCTTGCGTTCGATCTCTCCAGAGGCCTGCCACGCACACCAGGCAACCACGACGCCCAGTCCGGCGCACCAGCCCACATCGGCGAGCGAGGCGTTCCGATACCGAAGCTGGATCGCCCACAACGCCAGCATGACGCCGGCCATCACGAGATAGGAGATGAGAACCAGCGAAAGAGGATCAGGCGCCGCCATGGCCTCGTCCGATCGACCCGGTCTCGCGCTTCACGCCTCACGAGTCGGCGTAATCCCAGAGATCGGCGCCGGCCTCCGTGCGGCCTGCGAGCCATTCGCGAAAACCCGGCAGCCGGAAGGATAACAGGGTTTGCAGCTTGTCACACCGCAGCGACAGATCGGTCGGTCGCGGCGAGCCGGTGTATCCGCCGGCGGACCCTGATTGAAGATGACCGGCGAGTTCTGGATACCAGGGTACGAGAGCCTCTCCGATCTCCCATCGTGACAACCGATCCCGCCCGGCAAGATGATAGAGCCCCGGCCGTTCGCGACCGACGAGTTCCCAGAGCACCCGCGCGATCGCGCCGGCCGGCAGCGGGCAGCGATATTCGTCCGCGAAGAGAGTCACGCGGCCACCCGACCTCGCAATTCGGCGCATCTCTTCGACAAAACCCCGATCGCCGTTCAGGGAAGTGCCGGCGGTCAGGACAATGCGGACCACTGTATGCTGTGGGTTCGCGAGGACCGCCCGTTCCGCTTCCACCTTGGTCTTGCCGTAGACATTGACGGGGTTGACGTCATCCGTTTCGGCATACCAGCCTCGCGCGCCATCGAAGACTTCGCCGCTGGACAGAAAGACGAAGGGAATGTCGCGGGCCAGTTCGGCCAATCCGGCGGTGACGTCCACGTTGATCCGGCGGGCCAACGCAGGATTCTGCTGGCAGTCTTTTGTCCGGCTGAGTGCTGCGCAATGGATGACCAGGCGGGGTTTGAGCTTCCCAAAGACTTCGGCCACTCGAAACGGATCAGTGAGGTCGAGTTCCCGGCGCGTCAATCCATGCACCTCCCACTCCGGCGCCCAACGAGGGGCGGTTCGGACCACGTAATGCCCGACGAGGCCCGCGGCGCCGGTGACGAGTGCGACCGGTTTCATGGTGTGGGGCTTACCTGTCGCCATCGCTCACCTCAGGCGGGGGGGGGGGGGGG
>CAZKRM010000014.1:0-80270 GCA_964555285.1 uncultured Nitrospiraceae bacterium | reverse complement strand
TGCCGTAGTCATCAGGCCGAATGTAGGGATTCGACGACATGATGGCGTTCGGCAGATAGGGCGTGGCTTCGGGCCCCTCACGGTGCACGACGAAGTTTTCGCCGTACTCGATCGCTTCCGGCTCGATTCGATAATTCTCAAACCGACCCGAGCGCGTCCACATCGGCTTGCTCTCATTCACCTCTTCCCAGAACGGATGTCGGGGATAGGTCCGGGTCATCATCATCCAGCCCTTTTCCGACTTCAGCATGGCGTCCGCGCTATACCCGTAGCAGGTCGCGCTGGCATCCAGCATGCGCTGCGCATACACATCCACGCGGTTCGTATACACAAAGTGGAAGTAATCGCGCATCCGTTTGTCCCCGGTGATGTCGCTCAGCTTCGCAGCCACACCGGCAAACGTATCGAGGTCGTTGCGCGTGTCGTACAAGGGCCGAATGCCGCCCTTCCAGATCTGAATCCACGGATTGGACACCGTGATGGTCATTTCCGGATAGGTGAACTCCATCCAGGAGTTGCAGGCAAAGGCCACATCGGCATGGTTGGTGTCCGAGGTCATCTCGATGTCTTGCGTGACGATCATCTCGATGCTCGGATCGACGTTCTTCACCATGTCGTAGTGGTGCTTGGCGTTGTTGAGCACGTTCACGTTGGTGACCCAGCGCACCTTGCTGGGGCTCGGCATGTGGGTCTTGCCCGTGAACACCTTGCGTCCATACTTCGGCGTGTTGACGATCAGGGCCGTGTCCCCGTGGTTCCAATAGGCGACCTCTTCGCCGTAGTAGTAGGACTTCGTCTTGATTTCCTTGCCGTGCGTGTTCGGATCCAGCGTGATGTTGAACGGATCCTCCCCGGTATGCACGGCCAACCCGGCGCCGGACCACGGCGTCGCGTTCCAAGCCCCGGCTTTGTAATTCCCGGCCCAGGTGTGTTGCCCGGTCCCGAACTTGCCGACGTTCCCGGTAATGATGAGCACCATCGCCGCCGCCCGGGAGCCGGCCGTCATATGGAAGTAGTGGTTCGTCCCCTCGCCGTTATGGATCGCCGCGGGTTTGACCGTCCCGCTATCGCGAGCCCACCGTACGAGAAGATCCTTGGGAGACCGGGTAATCTGATGCACCGTGTCCAGGTCGAAGTCCTGGAAATGCACCAGATACATCTGCCAAATCGGCATCACGTCGACTTCGCGGCCATTGAGCAGCTTCACCCGGTAGGTACCGGTCAACGCTGGATCGATGCCGCTGTTCACCATATGGAGGCCGACCTGTTCCCGATGGAGGGGCACCGCTTGGTTCTTGGCGGCATCCCACACCATCATGCCGCCGAGCCGTTCGACCTGCTCCGGTTGGAGCGACTGGATCCGACCGGAGTAACTCTTGGAAAAGTTCGGAAACTTGTAGTCTGCGATCACGTCCCGCGGGTCCAGATACTGGAGCGTATCCGTCCGCACGAGCAACGGACTGTCGGTGAACTGCTTGAGGAAGTCGACGTCGTGCATATTCTCATCGATAATAATCTTCATGGCCCCGAGAAAGATCGCCGCATCCGAGTTCGGCCTGAGCGGGATCCAGTAATCGGACCGGTAGGCGGTCGGATTGTACTCCGGCGTGATCACGACCACGCGGCCCCCACGCTCGATACATTCCAACTTCCAGTGCGCTTCCGGCATCTTGTTCTCAACGAAGTTCTTGCCCCAGCTGGTGTTCAGCTTGGAGAAACGCATATCGTTGAGGTCGATGTCGGAGGCCTGCGCGCCGCACCAGAACGGGTTCGATGGATTCTGGTCGCCGTGCCAAGTGTAGTTCGACCAATACCGGCCGCCCTGCGCCTGTGCCGGACCGACTTTCCGAATCCAAGTGTCCAGCAACGCATTGATCCCGCCGTTCATCCGGGTGTTGCCCATCTTGCCGACAATGCCCAATACCGGCATGCCCGCGCGATGCTTGAAGCACCGCACGCCTGCGCCCTTCGTCATCTCGATCATCTCCGGCGCATAGCCCTGCTCGCGCAGACGACGCGCGCCCGCTTCCCCGCTGTACCGCGTGCCGATGACGATCATCGCCTTAGACACATACGTGAACGCCGTATCCCACGAGACGCGCAGCATGTCGTCCAGGAAGCGCGCATCAAATTTGTATTTGCGCTTCGTTTCGGGCGTGAGCTCGGGCGAACCCGCGTCCATCCATTCCTTCCACCCCTTGCGCATCAGCGGGCCCTTTAAGCGGTAGGGCCCGTACACGCGCCGGTGGAACGTGAACCCCTTCAGGCACATCCGTGGGTTGTGCGCAAACGTCCCGCGGTTGCCGTAGAGATCTTCATAGGTCTGGTGGTCGTAGTTCTGCTCGACGCGCATCACGACACCGTTCCGGACAAAGGCCCGGACGCGGCACCCGTGCGTGTCGTTCGGCGAGCAGCACCAGGTAAACGAGGTATCGTACCGATATTGATCGTGGTAGACGCGCTCCCACGACCGGTCGGGGTACTCGCCAAGGGGGTTGCCCACCTCGATCACCGGCTGCAGCGCGGTGAGGGCCAACACCTTGTCCGCGACGGCGACCGCCGCCACCGTCCCCACGGAGACTTTTAAAAACTGCCTGCGTGACAAAAACATCGTGCACACCTCCCTGTCTTGAATGACTAAAACACTGAACACCCTTCCTCACGTTCGTTCGAATCACCACCTCCTTTCCTGACATCGAGAAACCGGCACGCGATCCCTTCGTGTCACATGAACCCACCTTCTCTAGGCGAGAGCCATAAGCAAGGGTGTTGCCAATCACGTGTGGCCGGGGGTCTCTTTCTGGCTATTCCAGTTCTCTTTGAAAACACGAACGTTTTTTGACGATGTGACGTGCGTGGTGAATCAGTCGAGCGGGCGCGTGCTATCGAGAGCGACTATGCGGATATGCGCATGATCGATGAGTGACTAGAACTTACTGTTTACGCAAACATTTTCAGCCGCATAACGGCGTATTCGCCACGCTACCTCAACAGCTTTCGCGAGCGAACTGCCTGCGGAGTAGTGGTACAGGCAATGAGATTGTTACCAGGAAGCTACGTGCGCGGGATCGATACGGGAGGTCCGAACGAATGGAGGAGAGAGCGCCACCGAAGTGACCGAGTAAGGTAACGATGGGCTCGCGCAGGGATTTTAAGTCTCGTCGGTGTCCTGTGAATCCAAGTAGCGTTTCATCAGAAGCGAGAAATGTTGTCGTGGAATTTGACTACTTTCTGCCGCTTTCGTAATGACGCCCCGGTGGATCGCCAACTTGGACTTCAGGTAGGCGCGGGTAAAATCACCCAATGCTTTCTCCTTCGCTTCCATGTAAGGCAACATGACATACGGGCCGGCGCCGTCTGCCGGCAGCGACTGGGGCTCAGAGGGCAGTAAGGCTCTCACCTCGCGATCCGTGATGGTTTCATCGGTGGCCAACATCAGGGTGCGTTCCACGACATTCCTCAACTCCCGCACATTGCCCGGCCATAGATACGCCATCAAGGCGTCGATCGCCGCCGAGTCAAATCGGCAACAGGGTTTCCCCATTTCTGCTCCAAGCTGAGCCAATAGGTGACGGGCAATCACGGGAATGTCGTCAGGACGTTCTCTAAGCGGAGGAACTGGGATGGCTACCACGGCCAATCGGTAATAGAGATCCTTTCGAAACGTGCCGTTCTTCACTTTTTCTTCAAGACCTTGATTTGTGGCGGCAATAAACCGCGTATCAACCCGCTTAACTCTTGTCCCTCCAACCGGTCGAACTTCGCTCTCCTCCAACACCCTCAACAGCTTGGTTTGCAACAGTAACGGGAGATCGCCGATTTCATCCAGGAAAACGCTCCCTCCATTGGCAAGTTCGATCAGCCCTGGCTTATCTGCAATGGCACCAGTGAATGCGCCACGCACATGACCGAACAGTTCGCTTTCCATCATCCCTTCCGGCACCGTGGTACAGTCAATGACCTGAAAGGGTTTGTCGCGCTCGCGGCTCTCTTCATGGATCGCACGGGCAATCAGCCCTTTCCCTGTGCCGGTTTCTCCCGTAATCAAGACAGTCGAGCGAACCTGCGCCGCTTCTCGGACGCGCCGCATCACAGTTTCAAAGGCTCGGCTCGCTCCGACTAACCGTCCCCCTTGTGCCTCCTGCTGAGCCATGCGTTCATAGGCGGAATTCCGGCGAAGAATCTCTGAGATTCGGATGGCGCGATGCAGCCGGGCCCCTAAATCCAATGCATTAACCGGCTTCACCAGGTAATCATAGGCGCCGCGCCGCATGGCCTCGACAGCCATGGGCACATCATTCATCCGTGTTACCACCAGAACCGGGAGATTACGGTCCATATCCCTAAGACGGCTCACAAGCCCCAACCCGTCCATGCAAGGCAACATAAGATCGGTCAACACGAGGTCGACAGATCGGGTCTTCAAGAGATCGAGGGCTCCTTCCGCCGTGGCCCTCACTTCAAGCTCTAGTTCTCCCTCGAGGCTTTTTAGCTCGGCTTCTTCGAGCGCGTGCAGCATCAACTCCACATCCGAGGCACTATCCTCTACCACCAGTACCGTGAACGGCGCGCGCGTCCGTCGGGAACCGGCTTGCACATCAACCATGCTGCTCGTCATACGGCTCCTTTCTCGTCTACACTCGGGCGGACAGGGTGCGGATCGGCCGGAGCCCCACTGAAGAGATCAGGCGAGGTGACGTCTACCGGCAACACATCGGGAAAGGATGACGGTGGCCCAAAGTCACTGAGCGCCGGCAGCGTAAACTTCACGGTGCAGCCGGTGCCGATATTCGATTCAATCCACACTCTCCCTCCATAGAGTTCAACAATCCGCTTCACGATCGTCAGCCCAATTCCGCTTCCCGTCGACTCATTCAGCTGTAATCTCACGAAGGGTTCAAACACCCTCTCGTGCTGCTGGGCCGGAATGCCGATTCCACAATCGCTCACCTCAAAGCAAACCATCTTGTCGTTGCGCGTCATGGAAATCGTGATGTGAGGAGGTGCCCCTTCACCGGAAAACTTCAGCGCATTAGAAATCAGGTTATCGAACACCTGTCGCAGATAGTCCCGGTGGCAAGCTACCAAAGGGAACTCCCGCGCCACATGAATCCGTGCCTGACATTGCTCAAGTTCACCCGCTCGCGCTTTCAACACGTCGCCGATAACCACGGAGGCATCGACGGCGACGACCGCGCCCTGCCGAGCCCCCACTCGCGCCACAGCCAGAATGTTTTCAACTCGCTCAACCAACTCCTGCCCGTTCTGCTCGATCAGACGCAGCCATTTCGCCGCCCGTTCATCCAGATGCCCATGGTACTCCTTGAGCAGGATAGAGGCCAACCCCTCCATGCGCTGCCCCGGCCCTTTCAGATCATGGGCTAAGGTCTCGGCCAGATATTCGAGCTGTCGCAGTCGTGCAGCCAAACCCTTCTCCTTCTCGTGAGACGCTTCATAGAGGCGAACGTTTGAGATCGCGAGCGCAGCCTCTTCGGCCAAGCCGGTGGCCAGGCGTAGGTTCCAATCTTGGTGCGCCACCTTACTCTCTCGGAGTAGAGCCAGCACACCGAACGGCTTGCCTTGCGCGCGCAACGGGATGGAGAGCATGCTGTCGCCGATCAGATTGCGTCGCGCGACTTCAGACCGCGAGTCGCTGCGGAGATCCTTACCGATCGCGGGATGGCAGCGCTCAAAGGCCTGCACACACACGGGCAGCTCTTCCCATAACATGACCGTCTTACGCAGCCGATCGTTCCACTCGCCGGATGCGGCCTCAATAATCCAGCATCCCATTCTGTCGTTCCGCTGCATAACCAGACACGTATCGGCCTTGATAAGGTCAACGGCACGGTCGGTAATCCGCTTCAGGGCACCATCGAGTCCGTCCGGACCAATGGTATTGATTTCATGGCCGATCGCATTGATCGTTTCCAATTCATGGATATAACCTCTGATCCGAAAAGCCATTTCCTCATAGGAACGCGCAAGCTGGCCGAGTTCATCAGATGACTGAATGGAGATGGAGTCGAGGGCCTGCCTCGATTCCGCCTCCTGTCCAAACGTGGTCACTGAGGCGCGCAAAACCTCCAACGGGTGGGTGATCGAGCGGGTCAGCAACCGGATGCCGGTCAATCCCAGCACAATCCCACCCATCACCACGAACAAGAGCCCCCAGAACGCCGATCGAGATAGCTCATCAGTGCGCTCCTCGGATCGATTCAACTCACGCCCAAGCCGATCCTCAATGGCTCGCAAGTCATGTCGCAGTGTATCGGAGAAGGATAGACCTTGCCCAGACCGGACATACCTCAGAACAAGCTCCTCCTCGCCGCTCTGGAACTGTTGGAGCAGCATCTGTTTGGAGCTGAGCAACTCCTTGAGCCGATGTTCAATTCCCTGAATATCGTCTTGGAGCCCTGGGACCTTTTGCGCGAGTTCCGTCATTCGGTCGATGGCCGGCTGCAGTTTTGTTGCCGCTTCTTCCAGAGGCGCTAAGAATGCTGATTGTCGTGTGAGCAAGTAGCCACGGAAGGCGTCTTCAATATCAATCGAGAGTCTGCGAAGAATGTGGGTTTGCTCGCGAGCCAGGATGGCTTGGTGGCGCTGCCGTTCGATTGTCAGCAGTTGTTGAATGAGATAGAGGTGCGCGGTCATGGCGGACAGGAGCGGAATCAACAGGAGAAGCAGGATGGCCCAGACCTTATGCTGGACCCTGAGATCCCCCCACCAATTCCGGTCAAACCACCGCATAGCCCGATCCTTACTTCATGGCCCGATCCTTCTTCGGAGCGGGGATAGCGTTCTCGTCGTCATGTGTGCCGGTAGCCGCTTCGTCCGACTCCTGTTCTTCCGCTTCTTCTTCCGGCTCTTCGAACCAGGACACCAGCATCTCGTCCCACCAGGCTTCGTCTACCTCGGGACCGGGATCGACGCCGAGGTAGGCGACGTCGTCCTTCGTCACGGATGGACCGACGAGATGGGGCTGAAACTTCGCCCGGTCGATCGCCTCTTTGGTCGCATACCCACCGACAATCCACGAATCGAGGTCCGCGCGTCGAGACTTGTAGGCCTTCAGCCCCAGCTTCAGGTAGATGAAGATCTGTTGCTGCAACTCATCGCCGACACCTGATTGCGGCAAGCTCAACGTCTTCTCGATCTTCTTCCGCCAATGCCGATCGTCGTACCGCGATGTGATCAACTGCAGCATCCGCTTCCCATCTTCAGCATTCAGAGCCATTGTCTTTTTTCTCTCTTTCTATCGGATGAACGAGTCACTGCGTGGTCGGTCCTGCGCCTTCTGGAGATGGCTGGGACGATCCCCACTGCGGCCGTCGAGCGACCACCTTCTGAGGTGGGGGCTCCGAGAGCAATGGGATCATCCCAGCCATCTCACTCCATTTCTATGCAAGATGCTTCTTGAAGAACGCCAGCGTGCGCTCCCACGCATCCTTCGCCTCCACCGGCTTGTAGACATCTGTCCGCGTATCGTTGAAGAACGCGTGCGGCGCTCCGGGATAGGTCTTGATCTCGCCGGTCTTGCCGTATTTCTTCAGCGCCGCCCCCAACCGCTGCACATCAGCTTTGGTAATCCACCCGTCGTCTTCCCCATAGATGTACAGGACCGGACAAGCAAGCCGCTGGATCGGCGTGTCGGGGTTCGGCACTTGGCCATAGAAGGAGACCGCTGCTTTGATGACGGCATTGGTGCAAGGGAACATCAGGGCATAGGATCCGCCCATACAAAAACCCGTCACGCCGACCCGCCCTGCATCCACACCTGGAAGGGCCTTGAGGTAGGCGACCGTCGCGCTCAGATCTTTCAAGCCGTCCTCCTGCTTGAGCTGGTTCATCAACCGACCGGCCTCGTTCGGATCCTTCGTAACCTTGTTCCCCAGGCGCGAATACAGATCAGGAGCGATCGTGACATAGCCCTCCTTCGCATACCGCCGGGCAATGTCTTTGACATGCTCGTTCAGCCCCCACCATTCCTGCACCACGATGACTGCCGGCCGCTTCTCTCTCGTCTGCGGCCCCACCACATAAGCCCGGACAGTCACGCCCTCGCCGGGATATTGCACCATCACGTCTTTCATTGACTCTGCCACGACGACCTCCCGCGCACGACGCGCACAGCATCGGAGTTCTGAGTTCTGAATTGTCCGAAGCAACTCAGCACTCAGAACGGCAGTTAGTCGGCGCCAAGAGCGCCGACTAACTGCCGGCAATCATCATCTCTGAAATCTTGATGGTCGGACTGGCGATGCGCCCGCGGAAGACGAGATCACTGCCGATCGTCTCGATACCCGCATACATCTGTGCGAGGTTGCCGGCAATGGTGATTTCTTCAACCGGGTAGGCCAGTTCGCCGTTCTCGATCCAGAACCCGCAGGCGCCGCGTGAATAATCGCCCGTCACCATATTGATGCCGAAGCCGATCAATTCGGTGACGTAGAGTCCTTCCTTCACCGAGCCGATCATATCCTCCGGTTTGGTGGTCCCAGGAACCAGGTAAAAATTTGTGGGGCCGACGGACGGGCTTTCCCCGACACTGCGAGAAGCACTGCCGGTTGACGCAAGACCGAGCTTGCGCCCGGAATAAGTATCCAGCAGATAACTGCGCAGCACGCCCCGCTCAACCACCGCTGTCTTCCGAGTCGCGAGACCCTCGCCGTCGAACGGGCGTGAGCCGAGCCCGCCGACCATGCGGCCATCGTCGTAAATCGTCACGAAGTCCGGCGCAAGCGGCTTGTCCAACCGTCCGACGAGGAACGACGCGCCTTTGTACAGGGAATAGCCTGAGACCGCCGAGCACAGGTTGCCCAGCAAGCTGCCTGCTGTCTCCTGATCGAAAATGACAGGAGCGCGACGCGTCGAGACTTTTCTCGCTCCCAGGCGGCGAACGGTCCGCCTCGCCGCCTCTTCCCCGATCGCTTCCGGGCTCTCCAGCTTGGCGAATTTCCGCTGGACACCGTACCAGGAGTCCCGCTGCATCGATCCACCTTCCGACGAGACCGCCACCGGCGATACCGACAAGGAATAGCTGGAGCTGCGATACTCGCCGATAAACCCATGACTGTTTCCCAAGACGACTCGACCGGAAGACGCATCGAATTCCGCTCCCTCGGAATTGGTAATCCGCCGATCGAGAGAAAAGGCCGCCGCCTCAGCGCGACGCGCCAATTCGATGTACCGATCCGTCGGTAACGTCGTCGAATCGTACAAGTCCAGATCGGGGACAGTCGTCGCCATCAGGTCCGGCGCCGGTAATCCGGACATCCCATCCTCGACGACCGCGTTCGCCAGACTGCAGGTATCGGCCACGAATTGGTCTAAGGAGCCCGAAGAACAGTCGGATGTCGACGCGCTGGCCGAGCGTGTCCCGAAGAACACGCGCAAGCCCAGCCGCTTCTCTTTTGCCTTCGTCAACCGATCCACTGCCCCGATCCGCACCTGAACGGACAGCGTTTCCCCGTCGGCGACGATCACATCGGCATCAGTCGCACCACAACGCTTCGCACGGCTAAGGAGATCAGCCGCAAGTTCAGCCCAATTGCGTTCTCCCGCTATCATATCCTCCATCTTCCCCCATTCTTCTTATTAAGGAGGGGCCGGCGAGGACTGCCTCGGTGCTCGCGCACCCCGCACTCAGAAGTGCTCGGTGGACGCGCGCAGTGGAGGCAGTCCTCGCCGGCCCCTCCTCACCCCTGCGTCCCTCCAACCGTGATTTCGTCGATCTTGATCGTCGGCAACCCCACACCCACCGGCACCGACTGCCCTTCCTTGCCACAGGTCCCGATCCCTTCGTCGAGCGTGAGATCATGCCCGACCATAGAAACCTTCGTCAGGATGTCCGGGCCGCTGCCGATCAACGTCGCCCCTTTCACCGGCTTGGTCACCTGCCCCTCCTCAATCAGATAGGCTTCGCTGGCCGAGAACACGAATTTTCCATTGGTGATATCGACCTGGCCTCCACCGAACGAGACCGCATAGAGCCCGCGCTTGACGGACTTGATGATGTCCTGCGGGTCTTCCTGACCGGCCAGCATAAAGGTGTTCGTCATGCGCGGCAGGACGACACTCTGGTAGCTTTCCCGCCGACCGTTGCCCGTGAGGGGGATGCCCATCAACCGTGCATTGAGCGAATCGGTGATGTAGCCTGTCAGAATGCCTCGGTCGATCAACACGGTGCGGCTGGTCGGCGTTCCCTCATCGTCCATATTGAGCGACCCTCGCCGGGAGGGCAGGGTGCCGTCGTCCACAATCGTGCACGACTCCGACGCCACCCGCTGACCCATCAGACTGGAAAAGGCCGAGGTTTTCTTACGATTAAAGTCCGCTTCCAGCCCATGCCCGATCGCCTCATGGAGCAGGATCCCCGGCCAGCCTCCAGCTAACACAACCGGCATCACGCCCGCCGGCGCATCGACGGCGCTGAGATTGAGGATGGCTTGCCGGGCTGCCTCCCTAGCATAGTGCCGATAGCGATTGTCTTCCTTATAGAACTCGAACCCGATCCGCCCCCCACCGCCATACGTTCCGATTTGCCGGTTCCCGTTTTCCTCGGCGATGCAGGTCACTTGCAAGCGGGACAGCGGCTGCAGGTCCCCAACGAGGCGACCGTCTGAGGTGGCAATCACAACGATCTTATATTCTGTATTGAAGGAGGCCATGACGTTCTTGACACGAGCGTCGTAGCGCCTGGCTTCCGCATCGATCTCATTCAGCAATGCGACGCGATCCGCCGTCGCGACTTCCGCCCTGGCCCGTTCCAACGGGTATAGATTCCGCTTTGGCTTTTCATGGTGGGTGACCGGCAGAGAATCTGCTCCTCGAGGCGAGTTAGCAATGTACCGTGCCGTATCGGCCGCGATTTCCAGATCCTTCTTCGTGAGTTCATCGGAATAGGCAAAGCCGGTCTTCTCGCCGGCCGTCGCTCGTACTCCCACCCCTTGCGAAATGCTCTTCGCGGCCCGCTTGACGATCCCCTCCTCCATGGAGACGGACTCCGCCTGCCTGGACTCGAAGTACAGGTCTGCGTAGTCGACGTCCCTGACCTTCACACATCCTAAGGCGTGACAGACTTCGACCTCTGAAATCCCGAAGCGAGACAGGTCTACCGCTTGTTCTGAAGCCATCAACTGCCCCCCTTCCTCCTGAGTGGCGGTGAAGTATAGCTGATTCATTTCTGCCGGCGCAATGGAACGATACGCTGGAACCTTCTGCTTTTGCAGGAGTTTTTTTGAGATTGCGTTTGACTTTCCGCTGTCCCGCCGGTAGACTGACCCTACCTGCCACACGAAACAGATCGAAATGGAAAGGACCACCACGCTCCTCTATGGCCAATAGCCCGACTTCAAGCACAGACCACCTTTCAGAAACCGACCTGCTCGCGAAACTGGACCCAGACCTCCTGCCGAAACATGTCGCGGTGATCATGGACGGCAATGGACGGTGGGCTGAGCTGCGTAGCCTTCCACGCATTGCCGGACATCGGGAAGGCATTAAATCCGTCCGCGAGCTGATCGCGCTCTGCCTTGAACTCGGCATACCGGCGCTCACCATCTATGCCTTTTCTCAGGAAAATTGGAACCGTCCAGCGCAGGAAATCAATGCCCTGATGAGCCTGCTGGAACATTACTTGTCCACCGAACGTACGAGTCTGATTGAACAGGGTGTCCGCTTCCGTACAATCGGGCGGCTCGACGCCTTGCCGGCATCTGCACTCCGATGGGTGCGGGCAACCGAGCAGGAGACCTCGCATCTTGAGAAGCTCACCTTGACGGTTGCCCTCAGCTATGGTGGCCGTTCCGAGATCGTCGAGGCCGTTCGCCGGATTGCGGATGCCGTCCGGCAAGGTGCCTTGCCTGCCGATGACATCGACGAACCACTGTTCGCCAATTACCTGATGACCCGTGGGCTGCCCGACCCTGACCTCTTGATTCGCACCAGCGGCGAAACCCGCATCAGCAATTTTCTACTCTGGCAGTTGGCCTATACCGAACTGTACTTCACCACTACTCTGTGGCCCGATTTTCGCCGCCGCGAAGCGCTGCTTGCCCTGCTGGAGTACCAGCGGCGCGACCGGCGATTTGGCAGAGTCCTCAGCAGTATGTCCTCCTAACACCTTTCTGTGAAACCTCGAACACTTGAGTGCGGAACGGATCATCAAACATCTGCCGGCGCATTGCCGGCAGGGGGGCGACGCTTTGACGCGCAACGCGTCTATGCTGCCGTCTTCTTCATCCCGTTGTTTTATGGACTCGTGCGGTACCTCCCGCCCGTCGCCTTCTTCTCGCTCGTGCTCGCGGCTGGTATCCTGGCATTAGGCGAGTTCTACCGACTGCACTTTCAGGATAAGAATCTCGTGCCTGCCACCGTGGGAGGATTCGTCGCGCTGAGCCTGCTGCTGGTCAGCGCACAATGGCCTGACATGCTGTCGGAACGAGTCTCTGTCCTGACGGCACTTTTTTTCGCGCTCCTGACTCCCCTGGCTTTTCAAGCCGACATCCGCCGGTGCTTGATGGATAGCGCCATCCTGGTATTCGGCGTCCTGTACATCGGCCTGACGTTGAGCTATCTCCCACTCACACGATCGCTCGCAGACGGCACGTTCTTGATTTTCTTCCTGGTCTTGATTACATGGGCCGGAGATACCGGCGCCTATTATGCCGGGACCCTGTTGGGCCGACATCGGCTCGCCCCACGCATTAGTCCCAACAAAACCGTTGAAGGCCTCATCGGTGGACTCATCCTGTCCGTGATCCTGGCGCACGTGGCTAGAGCGTGGTTCGTCCCCACGTTCAGCCCGATCGATTGTTGGATACTCGGTCTCCTGTTAACAACCGCGGGCGTGATGGGAGACCTGGCGGAGTCTCTTCTGAAACGCAGCGCAGGGGTCAAGGACTCCGGCGGACTGATTCCCGGCCATGGAGGAATGCTGGACCGGCTCGACAGTCTCTTGTTTACAGGACCGGCCTTCTACTACTATGTCACGCTGGTGAAGGCGTAAGGGGTGAGGCGGAAGACCTGTCTCCTTGCACCGGACGAAATCGACGGGAGATCCCATGAAGAACATCGTGATCCTCGGCTCCACCGGCTCGATCGGCACCAACACGCTGGACATCGTCGACCGATGTCCCGGCGAGTTCCGGGTCGTCGGCCTCACGGCCGGCTCGAACGACGAGAAACTTGAAGCGCAGGTTCGCAAGTATAAGCCGGCCTCCGCAGCCCTCTCCAACGAGGCCGCTGCCGCTCGGCTCCGCACACGGTGCGCCGGCTTGCCGGTCGAGATTTTCTCCGGCCCGGAAGGCGTCGCCCAGGTCGCACGAGCGGCGGAAGCCTCACTGGTCATCTCCGCAATCGTCGGAGGTGCAGGGTTGCTGCCGACGCTGGCTGCGATCGAGTCCGGCAAACACATCGCACTTGCGAACAAAGAACCGATGGTCATGGCCGGTCAGCTGATGCAGGAGGAGGCCAGGAAGTACGGCGTGCGGATCTTCCCGGTGGACAGCGAGCACAGCGCGATCTTCCAGTCATTGGAAGGGCATCGGCACGAAGACGTCCGCAGGCTCATCCTCACGGCCTCCGGCGGCCCGCTATGGGAATTCACCCGCGAGGCCCTTCCCGACGTAACACCCGAGCGGGCTCTGCAACATCCGAATTGGAAGATGGGAGCCAAGATCACGATCGACTCGGCGACCATGATGAACAAGGGGCTGGAAGTCGTGGAAGCTCGCTGGCTCTTCGACATTCCCGAGACGCGCATTCACGTGCTGGTGCATCGCGAGAGCATCATCCATTCTCTGGTAGAATATGAAGATCGGTCGGTCATCGCGCAACTCGGACTGCCGGACATGCGGACGCCTATTTCATACGCCATGCGCTACCCCGAACGGATGCCCTTGGATTTGCCGTCGCTGGATCTGGTCGCTGTGGGAACGCTGACGTTCTTTCAACCGGACCACAGCCGCTTTCCGTGCCTGCGGTTGGGCTATGATTCGCTGCGCATCGGCGGCACCATGCCCGCCGTCATGAATGCCGCCAACGAGATCGCCGTGGAGGCCTATCTTCAGGAAGGGATTCGGTTCACCGACATCCCCGAGATCATCCGCAGCACCATGGATGCCCACCAGGTGCAACCGGTCGAGTCTATCGAGGACGCCCTTGAAGCCGACCGGTGGGCGCGAGAGAAAGCCGAATCGCTCGTGCATGCGCTCACGAGGTAGAATTGTCCAAAGGCTAAGGTTGAGGCTCAGTACAGTTCCGACTCAATCTTGACCTGAACCGCATCCTTTCATTTCGAGGAGTACATCTCGTGTTCTCCGCTTTGACATGGTCGCCTGACACCGTGTGGCTCATCCTCCAGAAGGCATGGTGGTTTCTCGTGGTGCTCGGTGTGTTGGTCGCCTTCCACGAACTCGGCCATTTTCTGGCCGCGCGCTGGGTCGGTGTCAAAGTGCTCAAGTTCTCCCTCGGTTTCGGCCCGAAACTGTTTGGACGACAAGTGGGCGAGACGGAATACCTCGTCTCGGCAGTTCCGCTGGGGGGGTATGTCAAGCTGTTCGGAGAAGAGGAGGCCGATGCGATCACGGCAGAGGACCGCCAGCGGTCTTTCGCCCACAAGCCCCTCCTCAGCAAAATGCTCGTGGTCGCAGCCGGGCCTGGATTCAATTTCCTTCTGACATACCTCATCTACACCACATGCCTCGCAGTGGGACTGGCCTTGCCGGTCCCGACCGTGAAAGACATCGTCTCCGAGGTCGAAGCCGTCCTTCCTGGGTCGCCGGCAGATCTTGCAGGCGTTAAACCGGGGGACCGCATCATACGCATCAACGACCGGGATATCTCCACCAACACGGAATTGCTCGACCTGATCGAGAAGAGCAACGGTAAGCAACTCACACTAGATCTTCGCCGTGAAGAACAAATCAAAACGCTGCTCGTCACTCCCACGGCGACCCAAAATCCGGAGAATGGCAAGCCCGTCTACCGCCTGGGTATTGAGGAGCGCGCGCCCGTGATCACCGCCGTCATGGCAGGCTCTCGGGCGATGGAAGCCGGGGTTAAAGAAGGCGACCGGGTCGTCCGCATCGACGGGCACGACATCCGCACATGGTCCCAGATGACCGGGATTGTGCGGGACCACCCCAACCAACCGTTGCACGTTGAGGTGCAGCGTGGGGGACAGGTCGTCTCCCTGTCAGTGACCCCCGCTGCCGAAAAAGTGACGATCGACGGCAAACCGGGCGAGATCGGGAAAATCGGGGTGTCGGCCCAGAGCCGTTCGATCATCCAGACCTCGAATCCGCTGCTGGCCCCCCTGCTGGGTCTTCAAGCGACGTGGGGGTGGACTGAACTGACCGTCGTCGGCATCTACAAGATGGTGGTGGGCGACATCTCCAGCAAGAACATCGGCGGGCCGTTGACCATTGCCAAGATTTCCGGTGAGGCTGCGGAACAAGGTGCCTCCAGCGTCATCTTCCTTATCGCCATTCTCAGCATCAACCTCGGTGTCTTAAACCTCCTTCCCATCCCCATTCTGGATGGAGGACATTTGCTGTTTTTCGCCATCGAGGGTATTCTCCGCAAACCGCTTGGTGAACGGCAACGAGAATTGGCGCAGCAAGTCGGCTTGCTCCTGCTCGTCGGCATTATGATCTTTGCCTTTTGGAACGATCTGGAACGCCTCTTCATCCGCTAGCCCGACATGCGTACCTCCCAGCTCCTGATTCCCACTTTGCGTGAAGATCCAGGCGAAGCCGAAACGGTCGGCCACCGGCTCATGCTCCGCGCGGGCCTCATTCGGAAGGTCGCGGCCGGCATCTATACCTATCTTCCGCTGGGACTCCGGGTCATTCGGAAGATCGAACAGATCATCCGGGAAGAAATGAATCGGGCAGGCGCCCAGGAACTGCTCATGCCGATCGCCTCCCCGGCGGAGCTGTGGCGAGAAACCGGGCGGTGGGACTATTACGGGAAGGAGCTTTTCAGATTCAAAGACCGCCACGAGCGCGATTTTTGCCTGGGACCCACACACGAGGAAATCATTACCGACCTCTTCCGGCGTGAAGTCCGATCGTATCGTCAGCTCCCGCTCAACTTCTACCAGATCCAAACCAAGTTCCGGGATGAAATCCGTCCCCGCTTCGGCCTGATGCGCGGCCGCGAGTTCATCATGAAAGACGCCTATAGCTTCGACAGGGACGAGGCAGGCGCGCGGCTCAACTACCAGAGCATGTACGACGCCTATCACAGGATTTTCACTCGTTGCGGACTGACCTTTCGCGCCGTCGAGGCCGACACCGGGTTGATCGGCGGCACCTCCTCGCATGAGTTCATGGTGCTGGCCGACACCGGGGAAGAAACCATCGTCTATAGTAGCGAGGGGACCTATGCGGCCAATGTCGAGCGGGCTGAGGTGTTGCCTCCCACCAGTGTTGACGACTACCCGCCGCAGCCACTGCAGCACGTCTCGACTCCGAACTGCCGGACCGTGGAAGAGGTGACGTCGTTCCTCAAGATCGGCCCCAAGCGCCTGGTCAAGACCCTGCTCTATTCGACTGCGAAAGAAACGGTCGCCGTCCTGATCCGCGGCGACCATGACGCGAACGAGATCAAACTGAAACGGCTGCTCGGTGCGACCGACATCGAACTCGCCGGTCCTGAGACCGTTCAGACGATCACCGGCGCGCCGGTCGGATTCGCCGGCCCGATCGGGTTACAAAGAACCAGGATTTTGGCTGACCACACCATCAAGGCCATGCGGAATTTCGTGGTCGGAGGGAACAAAGCCGACACCCACTATCGTAACGCGAATTGGGATCGCGATTTCACCGTCGAGCAATTCGCCGATCTTCGCAATGCCCGTGCGGGAGACCCATCCCCGCGCCAGGATGGAACGCTGAAAGTCGCCAAAGGCATCGAAGTCGGCCATGTGTTCATGCTCGGCACCAAGTACAGCACGGCCATGAATGCGACCTTCTTGGATCCTCAGGGCCAGGAACAATCGGCAGTGATGGGCTGTTACGGGATCGGCGTCGGACGCACCGCGGCATCGGCCATCGAGCAGAACCACGATGCCAAAGGCATTATCTGGCCCTTACCGATCGCGCCGTTTCATGTGCATCTCTTGCCGCTCGGCGGATCGGCCAAGGTGATTGAACTCGCCCAGTCTCTCTATGACTCATTGACGGCAGGGGGTCTCGAAGTTCTTTGGGACGACCGCGACGAGCGGGCCGGGGTGAAATTCAACGACGCAGACCTGATCGGCGTACCCTTTCAGCTCGTGCTTGGGGAAAAGGCGCTCGCGCAGGGATCAGTCGAACTCAAAACGAGACGGAACGGAGCCGTTACACGTCTCACACCGGATCAGGTTGCGACGCACATCGCCAACGTCGTCGGCCAAGCCGCCAAACAGGCCTAAGGCCTCAGCACCCGTTCTCTTCCACCACCCATCTGGAAGCCCCGCTCGCCCAGTACGAAAGCGCGTTTCCCTTGCCTTCGCAGGACATTGAGCTACACTGAACCACGATTGTTCCACTCGGCGATTCCGAACTGACGGTCTTCATCTCGGCGACGCACATCGAGGTGGAACGACCCGACTCATCCGGAACGGCTCTTCTGATGCAAGTCAAAGCCAGCCCTCACAACCTGCACGAACTCCAACAGAAGGTCGAGTACGCCGAACACGTCAAACGCATCACCAACCAAATCCATGCAGCCAGCGACATCGATCACATCTTGCTCGATTTACACCATGACATGCTCAGTCTATTCGACGCAGAAGAAATGACGATCTACGCCGTGGACCCGGACAAGAAAGAGATCTACTCGAAAACTCCCGATATCGACACCATTCAAGTCATTCGCGTTCCCATCAGTGAAGAAAGTCTCGCCGGTTTCAGCGCCAAATACCTGCGGCCGGTCAACATCGCCGACGCCTACAACCAGGCCGAGCTGTCGGGCATCCATACGTCGCTTGTCCATAACCACTCCTTCGATAAAAAAACGGGGTTCAGGACGAAACAGGTGCTGACCTATCCGATCGTCGCCGACAACAAGTACTTGATGGGCGTCTTGCAGCTGTTGAACAAGAAGAGCGGAGGGTGCTTTACCCGCAAGGACGAGGAATCCGTCGCCGAGATTGCGAAAGCGCTCGGCATCGCCTTCTACAACCTCCGCAAGCTTTCCAAGAAGACGCCCACCAAATTCGATTACCTCGTGGCGAACAACAGGATTGCCCAGAACGAGTTGGAAGCCGCCATTGCCGAGTCCCGCAAAGGCCAGACGGACATGGAAACGCTCCTGATCGAGAAATACAGAGTCCCCAAAGGGGACATCGGCAAGTCCCTCGCGCAGTTCCACAAGTGCCCCTATATCGAATACAGCGAGCGCACGATTGTCGATGTGGAACTGCTCAAGAATCTGAACATCGACTATCTCAAGAAGAACTACTGGATGCCGCTCAAGCGCGACAAGAGCGCGATCGAAATCCTCACCGACGACCCGGGCGACCTGGATCGCGTCCAGGACATCAAGCGCACGTTCCCAGGACTCAACATCCGGTTTGCCGTCAGCCTTCGCCGCGACATCGCGCAATTCCTCGGCATCTCCACAGCCCCGGCCGACGACACCTCCAAACTCAATGAGAACGTTTCGGACATTCTGGGCGAGTTGGTCACGGAAGCCCAACTGGAGGCGACGGAAGACGCAGCCGCTGCCGGCCTGGATGAGAACGACAGCGCCATCGTGCGGTTAGCCAACCAGATCATCGCGGACGCCTATCGACAGGGCGTGTCGGACATTCACATCGAGCCCTACGGAGAGAAACGCGAAACGCTGGTCCGGTTCCGGGTAGACGGCAGTTGTTTTGAGTATATGAAGATCCCCCCGAGCTACCGGCGCGCCATCGTCTCCCGCTTGAAGATCATGGCGTGCCTCGATATCGCCGAGCGCCGCAAACCGCAAGACGGCAAGATTAAATTCAAACTGGGAGAGAACAAAGAGATCGAACTCCGCGTCGCCACCGTCCCTACGGCCGGGTACAACGAAGACATCGTCATGCGTCTGCTCGCCGCGAGCGAACCGCTGCCCATCGATAAGATGGGCTTTTCCGAACGGAACCTCCGCGAGCTCAAGAAGATCGCCGAAAAACCCTATGGCATCATCCTCTGTGTCGGACCCACCGGATCCGGCAAGACCACCACGCTCCACTCCACGTTGGGCCACATCAACCGGCCCGAGCGGAAAATCTGGACCGCCGAGGACCCCGTCGAAATCACCCAGTATGGCCTGCGCCAGGTGCAGGTTCAGGCGAAGATCGGCTTCACGTTCGCCGCCGCCATGCGCGCCTTCCTCCGGGCCGACCCGGACGTCATCATGGTCGGCGAAATGCGGGATAAGGAAACGGCGGAGATCGGCATTGAGGCGTCGCTCACCGGTCATTTGGTCTTGAGCACCTTGCACACCAATAGCTCGGTCGAGACCATCACCCGGCTGTTGGACATGGGCTGCGATTCCTTCAGCTTCGCCGATGCCATGTTGGGTGTGATGGCCCAGCGGTTAGCCAAACGCATCTGCAAAGATTGCAAAGAATCCTACCATCCGCCGCAGGAAGAGTTCGACGAGCTGCGCCAGGGCTATGGCCCCGAGATGTGGGACAAGCGTGGCATCCATTACGACGACCACTTTAAGCTCTTCCGGGGAAAAGGCTGCGAAGCCTGCAATCACTCCGGCCACAAGGGACGGATCGCGCTCCATGAGTTGCTGCTCGGCACCGACCGGATGAAGCGGATGATTCAGAACAAGGCCAAGACCGAGGAAATGGTGAATGCGGCGATCGAGGAAGGCATGTCCACCCTGGTCCAGGATGGTATCGAGAAGGTGCTGCAGGGTCTCACCACCTACAAACAAGTCAAGGCGGTCGCCATTAAGTAGCGCGCCCGGCCGCCTGCCGTCGGCCCTGACCCAACTTCAGTTCAGCGGCATCCCGGCTTCTCCACGACAGAAGCCACTGTGTCACCGCGCCGGCTCCCCGCTCAACGTCCGAAGCTCCTTGTCCAACCGGCGGACCTCTTCACCCGCATGGAGCTCTTGTGCGAACTCTCGCGCCCGCTGTAATTCGGCTCGAGCCCGATTCGAATCGCCCTGCGCGCGATAGCTCCGCGCAGCCCGTTCGGCATAGACCATCGCCTGCTCCGTCAAGCCCTGCTTGGCCGCGAGGCGAGCCAGGCGCGACAAATCGGCCGCAATGGCCGCCTGCCGTTCGCCCCGCTTGTCCAACTCCAGCGCGAGTTCAAATTCCCGATGCGCCTCCATCCATTGCTGCCGTTGCTCGTGCAGCAGCCCTAGATTCGCATGGTTTGCCGCCGCCGCGTCCACCCGGTCGATGACACGATTGATCTCCAGCGCGCGACGAAAGGCCTGCTCCGCTTCATCGAGCCGTCCCTGTTCCTGCCACACCAACCCAAGGTTGTTCCGGAGCACCGCGTCGGCACGCTGGTCCTGAACGTGACCGGCCACGAGAAGGCCACGCCTATACGTCGAGGCGGCTTCGTCGCGGTGACCCGATCGATGGAGGGCGGTCCCGAGGGTGCCGAGGGTTTCCAACATGACCGGTGACTCGCCGAGTCGTTCCGCGAGGGTGAGCGCTTGCCGATGTAGGTGCACAGCCTGCTCCACTGCCCCTTCAGCCATCGCGGCCGACCCAAGATCGTTGAGCGCACCGATCACACGACGGACATCGTCAAGCCCTTCGGCCAACCGGCGCGACTGGTCAAACGCCTGCTTGGCCCGATCGGTATGTCCCTCGCCAAGCCAGCGTCGGCCTTGTTCGTGCAGTCGATCGATCCTGGCCGCGAGGGGGCCTGTTGCGACCGTGGGTGTATCCCCGGCGCATCCGGCAAGACTCACCGACACCACGAGCAACAGGATGAGACGGGCGTGGCAGGATACCGAGGTCACTGGCCGAGCTCATCTCCACGAAGACTGACGAAGCCTTGACTCGACGCCCCGGATTGATCAGGAGCGGCATTCTGGACGAAGCGGCTGATGGGGAACGTATTCTTGGCCCCTCGCACAATAGTATGCACGTCATCCATGGTCGTCTGGGCGGTGTGGAGGAGCGGCGTCAGCTCCTGACTGACTCGGTTGACGGACTCGGTGAGCGTCTTCACGCTCGCGACCGTGTCCTGTGTGGATTCGATGATGGAGGGCAATTGGCCTGTGGTCATTTTCACATCGCCGGCGATCTGATTCACCAGCACCAGGCTTTTCTTCACCGTCGCCGTGATCTCCGGCAGGGTCGCCGCCGTGCGTTCCACCGACGCGACCGTGCGCTGAATGGTGGACACCATCGCGGGCAATTCCTGTGCAGCCTGTTCGACCTGGCCGAGCGCCCGTCCGCCTGTTTGCACCGTGGTTTGGAGATCCTTGGTGATTTCTTCGACGCGGAGCAGCGTGGTCTTGACCGCGGCCAACACCGGCTGCACTTCGCCCATGAGATCACCGAGGTCCTTCGGCTCCTCGACCCTGATCGTCGCGCCATCGCCGAGCACCGGCTGTTGAGGAGTCCCCATCGCGACGTCCACCTGCGTCTGCCCCACGACCACACCGCTCTTGATCACCGAGGCTTCTGAATCCTCACGGACCATGCGCTGATATTTGCTCAGCATCTGCAGTGACACGTCCACCGTGCCGCGATCGTTCAGATCCACTTGCTGCACTCGACCGATCTGGAATCCGGACATCATGACCGGCGCACCGGGTTCCAGACCATAGGATTTGCTGAGGCTTGCCCGCAGATGATACTTCCGCTCGAACAGGTGTTCGGCCTTCGCCATAAACCAGCCCACGACCACCAATCCAACGAGGGGCAGCAAGACGAACAAGCCGACGATCTGCGCAATCCGGCTACTGGATAAGCGATGCGAGTAATGCATCTTCATTCGACACCTCAAGTGACTGCTGCCTCTTCAGAACATCTGCGGAAATCGTTCAGGCTGAACCGCTTCTGCCGCTTCGCGCTCCCGCGTAATCGTTCTTTTTCTTGATGGCATGGATACGCCCTGCCCGCACCTCAGCCACGCGGTCGGCAAGGTCCATAAGCGGCGACGGGATCCGCAGCGTCAGCACCACCGTCATCCGACGGCTTTGCCTCGTCGTGGCGAGATGCCGTCTAAGCCGCTCCACCATGTCGGTATCCAACCCGCCGACCGGATCGTCCAGCAGCAGCAACTCCGGCTCCAACACCAAGGCACGCGCGATGGCTGCACAGCGCGCTTCCCCCGGGCTTAATTGGGCCGGGAACCGATCCCCCAACGCTTCCAATCCTATCGATCGAAGCCGGCTCATCACAAGCCGGTCGATTTCGCGCGCTCCAAGGCGAACGCCGTGATACCGCAGCGGCAGCGCCACATTATCGTACAACGTCATATTGCCCAGGAGTCCAGGTTGTTGAAGGACCGTCCCGATGCGCAGCCGGAGATCTATTTCAGCCTCGGCCTCCAGCCCAGCCCAGTCCTGCCCCAACACCCGCACGGTCCCTTGCTGAGAGACGACCAGTCCGGCGCAGAGTTCAAGAATGAGACTTTTTCCGGACCGGCTGGGGCCCATGAGGACCAGACACTCACCCTCCTCTACCGCAAGGGTCACATCGCTCGCGCACTCTTGCCCCTGTAACGCGACGACGACACCCGACAACTCGATTGCGTTCGTCATGAGAGATAGGTTGTGATCGTCATGACGATGTCCAAGAGCAGGCAGATCGTCACGGCATTGATCATCGCTTTGGTCGTCTGTTGAGGAACTTCCGTATAAGAGGAGCGAACGGACAGGCCATGATAGCAACAGACGGCTGCCACCGCCATCCCGAAGAGGAGCGGCTTCAACCCAGTCAGCGCCACGTCCGAGAACGACAGTGCACGGGTGACCTCATCGAGGAATGTGTCCAGTGGAATGGTCAGTTGCGTCTTGGCTACAAGGAACCCGCCCAGCACCGCCACCACATCGAAATACAACGTCAGGCAGAACATGGAGATGACCATCCCGACGAGCCTCGGCATCACGATGAACCGGCTGATGGGAATCCCCATCGACTGCAACGCCACCACCTCGCGTCCGACCGACATGTTTCCCAACTCGGTGGTGATGGCTGTGCCGGATCGCCCGACCACGATCACGGCGGTGATCAGCGGCCCCAATTCACGAATGATCGCGACCACAATCACGCTGCCGACCAATCCACCGGCCCCGATTTTCGGGAGCTGCGACCCCGCCTGGGTAATGACAATGATCCCCAGCATCAGCGCAATGACGCTCGTGACCGGCAGCGCATCGACGCCGGTGAACAGGATCTGTCGGGCAACCACCCGCAGGGTCTCCTGCCTCCCCCGCTCCGTCGGCCTGAAGAGATCCCACACCGCCTGTGTGACGAGCTCCCACAAAGACCAGACATAATTGACGGCGTCGAAACACTTTTTCCCGAGCCATCCCAGCATTGAGCAGCGCCTCACTCTCCTCGTTGGGCCGGCCACGCACGACAACCCTTCCGGCGACACAGGTCAACGCGGACAAAATTGTAGGGGAACCGCCTCGGCAAAGCAATGTAGCCGGCGCGCGACAACTTCTTCGATAACGAAAGTAAGCGATTCCTTTCACGAACCACTCAATTTGACCTCGACACAGGCGGCATGATACTCTGCAATACGGTACGAGTCACGGTCGCTATCCTACCTCTCGCGCTTCTGCCGGGGTCATTAGTATCTTTCGCGCGATCGGCGAGCGAATATCGCTGCTCATACGACCCTGTCGCTCTTTGCCTAAACATGGCACTGGGTGGAGGGATGGTTCGACAAAGAAGGATTTTGCATGGTCGCTCCAAATGTAGACCCCATTACCACATTTACCGATGGGTCGCAGCTGCTCGTCAGCACACAACAGTCCGACGGAGGGCGTTTTGTCTGCGATCTCTTCACGGCCAGACGTGGCCATGAATCGGGATACGTGTTTCAAGTCGTGTCCAATCGGATGGAAGCGTCCACTTGTCTCGAAGCCCAGGAGATCGCGTACAGCTATGCCCAGCGCCTTTACCCAGGTACCGCACCCGGTATGAAAAAACCCCCGTATCTGATCTGGAAAGGACCCTCTCCTCACACATGATCCGGCGCGAGCACTGTGCGCACTGACGAGGGTTCGAGAGAAATGACCGACTGACTGAAGGAGTATAACCGTATGAAGATCTCTATGAGTTGGCGCGGCAACCAGAAAACCAGGAAAGAGAAACGCCTCAAACACAAGCCGAAGATCCACTGGCAACAATTGGGCCTGACGGACCCAGCCGATGCGAATTCGGCGGTTTCGATGGATGAGATCAGACGGCAAGTCGTGATGCTGTCCAGCCGGGGATTGGGACAAGGGACCCGATCGCGCCAGGCCACACCCAGCGCATCGGTCGCCGGCACCAACCATCACGCGGAGGCAGGCCGCAAACGCCGTCGAGGAGCCACGGAGTAACGAGCATAGAGGTCCCTCGTGGGATTTCGACTACTCTTGCATAAGGCGTGATCTCACGCCAAGGAGGGCATCATCGCCAGACCAGGAAAAACAACGCTCACGAAGCGCAATCGCGAACGAGCCCTACAGATGAAGCGGCAAGACAAAGAAGCACGGCGCGCCCAGCGCAAGGCAGAGAAGCCTGAACACCGCCCGCCAGGCGAGGGGGAAGATCCCGACCTCGCCGGCATGCGATGGGGCCCACAACCTCCGCTCTTCTAGTAGTCCATCTGCACACAGGTCTTCTCCGATCGAGCCACGCGTTCGAATGTCACGCCGACTTCACAAAGCGATCGGCCGCGAACACCCCGTGGAGCTGATCGCTGACGAAAGAACGGTACTCCGCCTTCTGTTTGAGCATCACGACGAGCCCGTCTGCATCCGTGATGATCAGCAGATCCTCTTCGATCGCCAGTTTCCGATCGGCGTCTCCCACTTTCACCCGATACTGAGTTCGGCCGTCGGGATTCCGGTGCGGCCCGTTGACGATTTCCGTCAACCCATCGATGTACCCTTGATGCCCCTCAGAACGATGGCGAACCATCGTCCCATCAGGAATTCTCACCCAACTTTTCTTCGTCTCCACATGATGCCCTGGTTTCGTGTCAATGATCACAGTGATACCTCCCTCACATAGTCCGATGTTTATGCAACGACTGGCCACTCAGTGAAACGGATAGCATGCAGCGTGTCGGAGACCCTCTACGGGAGGAACGGCGAAGACTGGAGAATCAATCGCGCGAAGAGGACTGACGAGGCGCGAGGGATAGGACAGTCAGCGTAGTTCAACACGCTATGGGGCAATAGTACGCGATGAATGCCCCCCGGTCAAACAACTCCTCAAACAATCGGCCTAGCGCCCCGACTCGCTCACACGGAGATGCCCTGTCGATCGAGAACCCGTGTGATCGAGCAAGAGGGGACGAAGAAGACTATCCTGTTTGTTACGTTGGCAATGGCAGCAAACCTCTCGCACAAGCAGGCGGAGAAGTACCGGTCTGTCGTGCACGGTTCGCTGAACAATTCAAGATGAGCCCCAGCCTGATCTGGAACGCCTGGGGCTGGCTGCACAGAAGCAACTGACCGTCCCTATGGAAGAGATCCGTTGCCAAGACATGCTGCCGACAGGGCTCCCCTTCGATCAGGGAGTCCGGTCTCGGCCTCAAGTCCAGAGCGGGCCACTAACTCGCTCTTCCAAATCTGCCGGGACTGTTCGGCGAAGTCCGCGCGGGTACCACTCGATAAGGACTCGGAGTGCGCACGTATTCAGATTGCTTTTCGGTCTGTGATCTGATAAGTTGAACGTACTTCATCACGCAGGGCCTCGTGCTGAAGCATCAGAATGTAAGGCCCATCACCGATGTTGTTTTATCCGGGAATCTGATCGGAAGCCAGACCTAAGTCGCCTCACTGTTTGCGTCTTCGGCCCGTTCCTTCCTGTCGTGTCTTCTTTCTCGCGTCTAAGACAATGTCACTATTCACAAGGAGGAACCCCATGGGTTCGAAGTTGTATGTTGGTGGATTGCCGTATTCAACGACCGAGTCGCAGTTGAACGATACGTTCGCCGCGCATGGCACCGTTGAATCAGCTCGCGTGATCACGGACAAGTTCACGGGACAATCACGAGGCTTCGGCTTCGTCGAGATGTCCTCGCCTGAGGAAGCCAATGCCGCGATCGCGGCGCTGAACGGCACTCAGATGGATGGTCGCACGTTGACGGTCAATGAGGCGAAGCCTCAGGAGCCGCGTACCGGCGGGAGCCGGTTTGGCGGCGGCGGTGGCGGTCGCACCAGCGATAATCGCAGTCGCAGCCGCTTCTAAGGGCTCTCCCCGAGAAGCACGGTGAGCAGAGGGGGCCCTTCACTGAGGGGCCCCCTCCCCACACATCGAGGACTATCGCCATAATGATGAAGACCGCACGTTCATCGATGCCGCTGACCAGGGCCTGCCCGAATTATGTCACGGTTCTTCTCTTTAGCCTCATCACCCTTGGCGCCCTGATCGTAGTTCCTACCTTCGCATACTTCTATGGGTACACCTGGGTGGATTGGACCATGTTTGGGCTCCTTTACGTCATCACCGGATTGGGCATCACGGTGGGCTATCATCGCTTGATGGCGCATCGGAGCTTCGATTGTCCCAATTGGGTCAAGGCGGGGCTGTTGATTGCCGGCGGGTGGGCGCTCGAAAACTCAGCGCTCAAGTGGGCTGCGGACCATATCCGTCACCATGCCCAGTGTGACCGAGACGCGGACCCGTACAACGCCCAGCGTGGGTTTTGGTATAGCCACTGTGGCTGGCTCTTCTACACGGATCCCTACAAGGACGAGAAATACGCCTCGCGCTTGCGGCAGGATCCGGTCGTGGTGTGGCAACACCGGTACTATGTGCCTATCGTGCTCTCTGGTCTGGCCCTCCCCTTTCTGGTGGGATTTCTCTACAACGGCTGGAGTGGCGGAGTGGGGTGCTTCCTACTGGCGGGTGTGGGCCGAACTTTTGCCGTGCTCAATTCGACGTTTTGCATCAATTCCATCTGCCATCTCTGGGGGAGTCAGCCGCACGGCCAGTCCGATTCGAGCCGCGATAGCTGGTGGGTGTCCCTGATAACTTTTGGCGAGGGCTATCACAATTACCACCACACTCATCAGAGCGACTACCGCAACGGCCCTCGCTGGTACAACTTCGATCCCTCGAAGTGGCTGATCTTCAGCCTTTCGAAACTTGGCCTCGCGACATCGTTACACACCGCTCCACGCGCCGACGCATAACCACATCACGAGTACAACGTGGGCTGTGTCCGGTGACAGGCCGGGCTATGCTCTCTCTCTGACTTAAAGATCACCGGGCAGGATGGCGCACGCGCGAGGCCACTGAGATAGATGTCCACCCCAGTGGCTAGAGAGGAAAGTTATGACGTTGAAGCCATTGACAGGCTTCTCGGTCTGACCCCCGATGGTCTCGCCGGCCGCCCATGTGCGGATCGAGTATACGCCGGCCTCTCAGCGCGGCGCGTGGGAGACGCAGGAGCCGGGCTTCCTGCTGCAAGTGGAACAGACTGACCGAGCAGCTGTTCGATCGCGCGCAGTTGCACGTGATCTTCGGCGGTGACGAAACTAGTAGCCCGCCCGGTCGCATGCATGCGGGCCGTTCGCCCGATCCGATGCACGTAGTCCTCCGGGCAATTCGGCAAGTCGTAGTTCACCACATGGCCGATGTTCGCGACATCGATGCCGCGGGCTGCAACGTCCGTCGCGACCAGCACGCGAAACGCGCCTCGCCTAAACCCATCCAACGCCGTCCTCCTCTGCGAGAGGGTCCGGTCACCGTGCAGCACGGCGACTTTGTGCCCGGCACTCCCCAGGACACGGCCCAGCCGATCGGCCCGATGTTTCGTCCTCGTAAAGACGAGCACCGTGTCCTGTTCCTTCCGCAGGAGGGAGACCAAGAGATCGGTCTTGCCATCGTGGGTGGTGTGGTGCAACGCCTGCGTGACCCCGACGGCCGTGGTCGCCGAACGGGCCACCATGACGCGCACCGGGTTCTTCACACTCGCCTGAGCCAGGCGGGTAAGATCATCCGGCATGGTCGCTGAAAAAAGGAGCGTTTGCCGCTCCTCCGGCAACGCATCGAGGATCTGATTGATTTGGGGAGCAAACCCCATGTCGAGCATGCGGTCCGCCTCATCCAGCACCAGGATTTCCACCTGCGCCAAATTGACCGTGCCGTTCCACATATGGTCCAGGAGCCGGCCCGGCGTCGCGACGAGAATATCGGGATGTTGACGAAGTCCTCTGACCTGCGCCTGCATGTCGGCTCCACCGATAATCGTCGTCGCAAAGACGTAGGTGTGTCGGGCGAGCTGGTCGATCGTGTTCTGAATCTGAATCGCCAGTTCCCTGGTCGGAATTAGAATCACGCCACGAGGGTGACCTTGCGGCTTTACCACCAGCCGCTCGATCAATGGAATCACAAAGGCGGCCGTCTTGCCTGTGCCGGTCTGCGCACAGCCCAACACATCGCGTCCCGTGAGGGCGTGAGGAATGGCCTGCGCTTGAATGGGCGTGGGTTCAGTAAAACCTGCTTTGGTGAGGTTCTGTAAGAGAGCCTCGGATAAACCAAGAGCGTGAAAACTCGTGTGAGCAGTCGTATACACTACGCTATCCTTTCAGTTTGATCGCATTGTCACGAGGATCAGAGAACCGAGGGGAGACAGAATCAGGAAGGGGGAGAGTCCGCTCCGAACAGGACCTGGTCGCGATGCGATCGCGAGATCCGTTGTTGGTTAACCATCACCACCGCCGGACCACTACGATGATGACGTGCGTTCACCATACAGCATGCAGCCCCAGCCGTCAACCTGTTTGTTGGCTCCTGAAGGAAAGGTATGGGTGTAGCCGGTCGTCCCAGGGGCGACGGTCTAGGAGACTTCGACCCGCTCTCCTTGCGCAATCCCCAGCCGTTCAGCCGCTCGGCCTTCTTTGAGAAAGATTTCAAGCTGGCCGTTGCTGTTGATGAGTGCGCGGGGGGTCTCTGAGGAACCATCGTTGTAGTTGTTCACCACACCCTCGATGGTGAGACCACCGAGGCGGATGTACGGCGTGGAACGTTTCGTGACGCCACGCACTTCGGTGAGGTGACTCGGGGTGAGATTGGAAATGAGATTGCCGAAATGATCCACGTATACGATCTGTCCGACCATCGCGTGTTGCTCCCAACGAGGCTCCGTGATCGGCAAGCGGACATAGTCACGGATCAGCCGGCCGTATGAGCCCACCGGCTGTCCCTTTGTAAGCCAGGCCGCTGCGGGCGCAAAGAGGTCCCGGCCATCGAAGGTGGCGCCTTCGGAGTCCAGCCGGTACTGCTTGTTCTCGATCTGCCGGACCTCGACGTCCGTCTCCTCCTCGAAAACGTGGGTCAAGAGGCCGTTGTCCGGTGCCACGAAGAAGTAGCGTGAGCTGTTGACGAGAAGTGGCCGCCGCCGGCTGCCGACCCCGGGGTCGACGACCGCGAGGTGCACGGTTCCCTCGGGGAAATAGCGGTAACAGGATTTCAGGAGGTAGGCGGCCTGGTCAATCTGGTGCGGCGTCACCTGATGGGAGAGATCGACGATCCGCGCCTGCGGGTTGATGTTGAGGATGACGCCCTTCATGCTCGCCACGAAGTAGTCGCGGTCGCCGAAATCGGTGAGCAGCGTCACGACGGACAGCGCCCGGGGCACCTCACAGCTCCTCGAAGCGGATTTCGACGAGTTCGTACTCGACCAGCTTCGTCGGCGTCGTCACTTCTACCAGATCTCCGACGCGCTTTCCGATCAGCGCGCGGCCCACAGGCGATTGCACTGAGATGCGGTTGAACTTGAGATCGGCCTCATCCTGCCCGACCAGCGTGTATTGCTTCTTCGACTGGGATGCCTGTTCGATGAGCACTACCGTCGCGCCGAAGACGACCGTGTTGCTGATGCGTCCGGCCGTGTCGATGATCCGCGCGTCCGCGAGCTTGGTTTCCAGCTCGGCGAGCCGCGCCTCGATGAACCCCTGGCGTTCCTTCGCCGCATCATATTCCGCGTTCTCGCTCAGATCGCCGTGCGCCCGCGCCTCGGCGATGGCCTCGATGACTTTGGGCCGCTCTACCTTGCGAAGGCGATCCAGTTCAGCCTGCAACGCGTTGTAGCCTTTTCTTGTAATGGGTGTCGGCATGTGCCCTTCCTTATCGCGTCGGCCCTGCAAGCCTCTCGCCCCTTGCCTCAGGGATTGTGATACTCCTGCAACGAACGAATCGACAACCCTTTCTTCAGAATGGCTTCGATGCCCATCACGGCCGCCAGCGCGCCGCGCATGGTGGTGTAGTACGGCACGGTTTTGTGCAGCGCCTCCCTCCGGATGGACAGCGAATCCTGGTGCGATGAGGCGGTACGAACCGTGTTCACGACCAGACAAATGTCGCCGTTTTTGATGTGATCCACGATGTGGGGACGTCCTTCTTTGACTTTGTTGACGACCTCGACCTCGAGGCCCTGTTCGCGGAGATAGCCGGCCGTCCCGTCGGTTGCTTTGATCCGGAAATTCATCTGGCGTAAACGCCGGGCAACGTCCAACGCGAAGGGCCGGTCTTGTTCTTTCACGCTGATGAACGCGGTGCCTGCCGTCGGCAGGATCGCGCCGGCTCCAGCCTGAGATTTGGCGAACGCCCAGCCGAAATCGCTGTCGATCCCCATCACCTCGCCCGTCGATTTCATCTCGGGGCCCAGCAACACATCAACCCCCGCGAACTTCATGAAGGGAAAGACGGCTTCTTTGACGGAGAGATGGCGTGGCAGAGGAGCTTCGGTGAAACGGAGATCCTGCAAGGTCTTGCCGATCATCACCTTCATCGCGAGTTTGGCCAACGGGACACCGATGGCTTTGCTGACAAATGGGACGGTGCGGGAACCTCGCGGGTTGACCTCCAGGACGTAGATGGTTCCGTTCCTGACGGCAAACTGCGCGTTCATCAGCCCGATCACGCCCAGTTCGAGCGCCAACGCCTTCATCTGCCGTTCAATCTCCATCACGATCTTCTTATCCAAGGAGTACGGCGGAAGGGAGCAGGCCGAGTCCCCTGAATGAACCCCGGCTTCTTCAATGTGCTCCATGATGCCGGCAACGACCACGGTCCTGCCGTCCGAGATCGCGTCCGCATCGACCTCGATGGCGTCCTGCAGATACTTATCGATCAGCACCGGGTGCTTCGGCGAGGCTTTGACCGCCGATCCCATATAGCCCAGCAACCCGGCTTCATCATAGACGATCTGCATCGAGCGCCCACCCAGCACGTACGAGGGGCGCACCATGACCGGGTAACTGATCCGTGCCGCAATCCGGACTGCTTCCTCCACCGACCGGGCCATGCCGCTCTCAGCCTGTTTCAGCCCCAGCTTGTCCAGCAAGTCTCTGAAGCGCTCGCGATCTTCCGCACGGTCGATCGCATCCGGGCTGGTGCCCAAGATCTTCACACCGGCCCTCGCGAGCGGCAATGCCAGCTTCAACGGCGTCTGTCCTCCGAACTGGAGCACGACCCCAAGCGGTTGCTCGCAGTGGAGGATATTCAACACGTCCTCTTCGGTGAGCGGCTCGAAGTACAGCCGGTCGGAGGTGTCGTAATCCGTGCTGACCGTTTCCGGGTTGCAATTGACCATGATGGTTTCCACGCCTTCGTCCCGCAGAGCCATGGCGGCATGCACACAGCAGTAATCAAACTCGATCCCCTGCCCGATCCGGTTGGGACCGCCGCCGAGGATCACGACCTTCCGACGGTTTGTCGGGCGCGCCTCACACTCTTGCCCGTACGTGGAATAGAGATAGGGGGTGTGCGCTTCGAATTCAGCGGCACAGGTATCGACCCGTTTGTAGGTGACCTGTCGAGCGGTCGACGAGGCCTCACGTGCCCTCGTCCGCCATTGGCGAACGGTGGCTTGATCGGTCCCCGTCAGTTGCGCGATGCGTTCGTCTGAGAATCCGAGCTCCTTCGCCTGCCATAGCAGGTCATGCGGCAGGCCGCTCGTTGCGGCATGGCCGGCTTGTGCCGCCAGCGTGCCCTCGAAGGTGATGATCCCTCGAATCTGTTCCAGGAACCAGGGGTCGATCTTCGTCAATGCGTAGAGTTCGTCGTTCGTCATGCCCAGGCGTATCCCATCAGCCAACCGCCAGAGCCGGTCCGGTTGCGGGGTGCGGACCGCCAAACGGATTCGCTCCAACGCCTCCACTCGATCGACGTCGGCAGGCACGCCGCGGTCGAGACCGAGCCGGGAACTGAGACCGTACTGGTCCAACTCCAACGAGCGGATCGCTTTCTGGAACGACTCCGTGAAGGTGCGTCCGATCGCCATCGCCTCCCCGACCGACTTCATCTGGATCGTCAGCGTCGGGTCGGCGCCGGGGAATTTTTGAAACGCGAACCGCGGAATCTTCACCACGACGTAATCGATGGTCGGCTCGAACGAGGCCTTCGTCACGCCGGTGATATCGTTGGTGATCTCGTCGAGGGTATAGCCCACGGCCAGCTTGGCGGCGATTTTGGCGATGGGGAAGCCGGTGGCCTTCGACGCGAGCGCCGAACTGCGCGACACTCTGGGATTCATCTCGATGACCACCATGTCGCCGGTCGCCGGATCGACGCCGAATTGGATGTTGGAGCCGCCGGTATCCACGCCGATCTCGCGGATGATTCGCACCGCCGCATCGCGCATGACTTGATACTCTTTGTCGGTCAGCGTCATGGCCGGCGCCACGGTGATGCTGTCGCCCGTGTGGATGCCCATCGGGTCGAGGTTCTCGATCGGACACACAATCACGACGTTGTCCTTGAGGTCGCGCATCACCTCGAGTTCGAACTCTTTCCAGCCGATGACCGACTGCTCGATCAACACCTGGCTGACCGGGCTCATGGCAAGACCCCAGTCGATATATCGATCGAACTCCTCGCGGTTATAGGCGATATTCCCGCCGGTTCCGCCCATCGTGAAGGACGGACGGACGATCGCAGGGAATCCGACCTGCTCCAACACACGCAGGGCCTCCTCGCGTGTCTGCGCGGTCCCGCTTCTGGGCACCTTCAGCCCGATCCGCTGCATGGCCTGCTTGAACGCGTCGCGATCTTCAGCTTTATGGATGGCCTCGGCCGACGCGCCGATCAACTTGACGCCATACTTGTCGAGCGTGCCCCGTTTGACCAATCCAACGGCCGTGTTCAACGCCGTCTGGCCGCCCATCGTCGGCAACAAGGCGTCCGGCCGTTCCCGCTCGATCACTTTTTCGACGACGTCCAGCGTGATCGGTTCGACATAGGTCCGGTCAGCGAGCTCCGGATCGGTCATGATGGTGGCAGGATTGCTGTTAATCAGCACGACACGATAGCCTTCTTCTTTGAGCGCCTTACAGGCCTGGGTACCGGAGTAATCGAACTCGCACGCCTGCCCGATGACGATCGGGCCCGAGCCGATGAGGAGGATCGTGCGGATGTCGTGACGCTTAGGCATTCGGACCTCTGAGTGTGGCGATGGAGCCGGTCTGCGGCATGGGACCGATCGTCGGACGATAGGGACGGATCGGTTGATCGAGAGCGGGACCGCCGTCGTGGCGATAGAGATGCAAGGCGTCCGGAACCCACGCTTCTATCTGGTTGATTCGGGTCACATCCGAGGGGTGGGTCGAGAGAAATTCCGGAATCGCTTGTTGTGACCGGAAACAGAGCTTCCCGATCATGTTGCGCGGGCAGCCGCTCATCCGTTCCCAGAACTGGACGGCTTCGCGCGGATCGTATCCGGCCTGCGCCATCAGGCGAAGGCCGATGAAATCGGCTTCCGACTCCTGCGTACGATTGAAGGGCAAGGAAACCCCCACCCCATAGGCCCCCAGGAGGCCCTGAAGGGCCGCTGGATTGACCGCTCCAGTGGCGGCACCGGCCAGTGCGCCCACCTGCGCAATTTGCTCCAGAATGCCTCGGCTCATACGTTCGTTCCCGTGACGTTGCAATGCGTGAGCGACCTCGTGCCCCATCACGGTGGCAAGCCCCGCTTCGTTCTTGGTGACCTTCAAGATGCCGGTGAACACTGCGACCTTTCCGCCGGGCAGGCAGAAGGCGTTAATGGTCCGGTCGTCCTGGATGACCGCGAACTCCCAATGATACTCGGGCTTGTTGGCGGCCTTGGCAATGCGCTCGCCGACATTGTGCACCAACTCGTTGACCTCCGGATTCGGGCTCAGCGGAGCTTGCCGGAGCACTTCGTGGAATGCGCTCACACCCATGGCGATTTCTTTCTCCTCCGAAAAGAAAATAAGCTGGTCCCGCGCGGTGCCCGGCGCTCGCACGCAGCCGGCCAGTGTCTGGAGCAATCCCGCCGTCACACCGGTTTTCAACGCAGCACTGAGACCGGTGACACCACGCGCACCCCAATAGAGCGCCGCACGCCGACTGATGGGCATCGTGAAGAATTTATTCATTGTGTCATTGTGAGACTGAGTCATTCGAGGTCCGCTTCAATGATTCATTGAGTCAATGTTCCAATGCCGCAATTCTTCCGTCACGGCATCCACAGATACATGAACTGCGGCGTGCCCCCTCGCACCAACGAGAGCAAGTCCAAGTTGGCCATGCCGGCGAGCCCCGTCCCTGTCCCGAATAGACGCGAATAGATGTTGTTCTGGTAGTCGCCGGGCCGGCGATAGGTCACGACGCGGGCCTCGGTGAGGTCGGCCTTTTTCTTGGCCGCCTCGATGGCTTCTTCCAAATATCCGATGTCGTCCACCAGCCCGGCCGCCTTGGCCTGGTCTCCCGAAAAGATGCGTCCATCGGCGAGCTTCTTGATCTGCTCGGCCGGCAAGCCAGGACGTCCCGCCTGCACGACTTGGAGGAACCGATGATAGAAGGAATCGATAACGCCTTGGAAAATCGCGCGTTCTTCCGGCAACATGGGACGGAACGGCGAGCCCATATCCTTACGAGGCCCGGAGGTCACCGCGTTGGCCTCGACACCGACTTTTTCCAAGAGCCCGCGCGCGTTGACGGTGAGCATGATGACGCCGATGCTGCCGGTCACCGACGACGGATGGGCTAGGATCGAGTCCGCGGCGGCCGCGATATAGTAGCCGCCCGATGCACCCAAGTCCATGATCGACGCCACCACAGGAATCTTTCGCTGGTTCTTGAACGTGAGCAGCTCGTGATAGAGGATGTCCGAGGCCGTGACCGTGCCGCCGGGGCTGTTGATGCGGATGACGAGCGCTTTCAGCTTCTCATCCTTGGCCGCACGCGTCAGCTCTTCCTTCAGCGTGGCGACCATGCTGGGTTTCGAGATGAAGCCGTCGGTTTCCTGGGAACTGATGACGCCGGACAAATCGATCAACAGGACTTTCCCGTCTCCGGTCCCGCTGAGCTGGACTTCTTCCAGAGGGCCCGGTGGAGGAGGGAGGTTGATCGTGATGCAGCCGAATTGAAGAGCGGCCACAACGACGGTCCAGAAGGCCGGAAAGGCGCGGCACAGGTTACCCATGATGCGTCTCCATCATCTGCACGAATTCTTCGAACAGATAGGCTGAGTCGTGAGGCCCCGGGGAAGCTTCCGGGTGATATTGTACCGAAAACACCGGCTGATCCAAGCAGGCCATGCCTTCGATCGACTTATCGTTCAAACTCAGGTGCGTGATGGCCACGCGGCCGAATGGTGTGTCCACCACGGGCGGGGTCGCAGGAACGCCGTCGCCCGGCAGCGGGGCGCGGACCGCGAAGTTATGGTTTTGGGAGGTGATCTCCACCTTCCTCGTTCGGAGGTCCATCACGGGGTGATTGGCTCCATGGTGGCCGAACTTCAATTTGTACGTGCTGAGGCCCAGCGCGAGTCCGAGAATCTGGTGGCCGAGGCAGATTCCAAAAATCGGACGACGGCCGATCAACTGACGCACAGCTTCCATCGCGTAGGGTACGCCCTCCGGGTCACCGGGGCCGTTCGACAGGAACACTCCGTCCGGCTTCATGGCAAGGACGCGCTCGGCAGTCGTGGATGCCGGCACGACGGTAACCTCGCAGCCCACGTCGATCAATCGACGCAAGATATTCTGCTTGACCCCGAAATCGTACGCGACGACCCGCCGGGTTTTCCTGTCGGCTTCCCCCCGGTGGATGGAAGCAGCCTTCCCATCGAGGCGAGGCACCCACGCTCCCGACCCTGTGGCCCACTGGTAGGATGTGTCGCAGGTCACTTCCGCGGCGAGGTCCCGCCCGATAATGCTCGGCGCGCCTCGCGCTTTTTCGACCGCCCGCTGAGGATCCAGGTCCACATGGGAAATGAGGCCTTGCTGCGCCCCATGTTCTCGCAGATGCCGGGTCAGTTTGCGCGTGTCCAGTCCCTCGATGGCGACCACACGCGCCTCGCGAAGATACTCATGGAGCGTCTGTTGACTCCGCCAGTTGCTGGCGCGCACGCTGGCTTCCTTGAGGACAAAGCCTTCAGCCCAAATGCGCCGCGACTCGATATCCTCCGGCGTCACGCCGTAGTTGCCGATGTGTGGGCAGGTCATCGTGATGATCTGCCCCTTATAGGACGGATCGGTGAGGATTTCTTGGTAGCCGGTCATGGCGGTATTGAAGACGACTTCGCCCAGGGTCTCACCGTCATACCCCAGCGCTCGGCCTTCGAAGACCGTGCCGTCGGCCAGTGCGAGAACCGCTTTTTTCATATCGACGCGCTCCGTGGATGCACCCACCCTCGGACCTTCACCGACATCAGCCCGATGCCAAGTCCGAGATTCGCGATATACAGATACCGCACAAGCTTATGGCTACGGAAGAAGGCTTCGTGGGCGGCTTTGCGGGCGGCTTCCCCCTGTGTCGTGAAGGCCTGCTCTTGAAGGGTGACCGAATCGGGCACGAGAACCAGCACGAGCAGCAGGTGGATCACCGACATCAGACCCAAGATCACCCACTCCGCGCGGGGCACGGCGGCCGCATCGAATCCCTTACCGAGATTGAGCCACAGACGGTAGATTGAAACAACGAGTAGAAGCCCCATCGCACCGAACACGAGCATGTTGTACCGTCCGAACACGCGGGTCAGTAAGCGCCCCCCCGGTTCCAGGCCGATACTAAAGACTTCGGGGATGACCGTCACGAGGATCGCGATCAGCCCTCCGACCCACACCGACAACCCGAGCAACTCCACCGTATAACCCAGCGTCGCTCCCCTCCACGCCCGCTGTGCGCCTGCGTCATCCATAGACCCATGCAGGTTAGCTGGATTGGAAGACGACTCTACCGGAAACAATGGTCATTTTTACCCGACTTTTGACTTTCCATCCAGCAAAAGGTGTGTTCCGGCTCTTCGAGCGGAACTTCGTCGGGTCCACCTCCCAGGATTCGTGAGGATCGACGACCACCACATCGGCATCCGCACCCGGCTTCAATGTGCCCTTCGTGAGTCCGAACGCCTTCGCCGGCTCCGTGGTGAGTTTCGCCACGGCCGTTTCCACCGTCAAGATACCTTCCTCGACCAGCGCGAATGTGAGAGGAAGCGCCGTTTCGAGGCCGACAATGCCGAACGGCGCCTCTGCAAACTCCTGCTGCTTTTCCTGGGTGGCATGCGGTGCGTGGTCGGTGGCAATCACGTCGATGGTTCCGTCCCGGAGCCCTTCCTTGATCGCATGCACGTCCTGCCAGGTGCGGAGCGGCGGGTTCATCTTCGCGTGCGTGTTGTAGCCGCGGCACACTTCTTCCGTGATGGAGAAGTGATGCGGGCACGCCTCCGCCGTCACCTTGATGCCGCGCGACTTGGCTTCCCGCACCATGCGGACAGACCCGACCGTGCTGATGTGGGCCAGATGCAACCGCGCGCCCGTGAGTTCCGCCAGGGCGATGTTCCGCGCAACCATCACATCCTCAGCCGCGGCGGGAATGCCGGGCAATCCCAACTCGGTCGAGACGATCCCCTCGTTCATGCAGCCGCCTTCAGCAAGATGCAAGTCCTCGCAGTGGTCTACGACCGGCACGTCGAAGGCCAGGGCGTATTCCATCGCACGGCGCATCACCAGGCTGTTCATCACCGGCTTGCCGTCATCGGAAATCGCTACACAGCCGGCGCGCCGGAGATCGCCGATCTCGGCCAGCTCTTTGCCTTCCGATCCCTTTGTGATCGCGCCGATGGGGAATACGTGGGCGTGCCCGGCGGCTTTGGCCCGATCCAGAATGAACTCCGTGATGGATTGGTTGTCGTTCACCGGGTTCGTGTTGGGCATGCAGCAGACGGAAGTGAAACCGCCCGCGGCGGCCGCCGCCGTCCCCGACTCAATCGTCTCCTTGTACTCGAACCCCGGTTCCCGGAAGTGGACGTGGAGATCGACGAATCCTGGTGCCACCAACCACCCCTTGGCCTGAATCACGGTCGCAGACGCAGGCGCCGACAGATTGCGGCCGACTGCGGCGATCTTCCCATTCTCGATCAACACATCGGCTTGGCCGTTGACCCGACCGGGATCGATGACCTGACCGCCTCGTATAACAAGTGTCACGCTTCACTCCGTTTCGCTGATTGACTCATTTGCTCATTGATTCATTGAAACAATGACCCAATGTTTCAATTCGCTCCTGACATGAGATAGAGGATGCCCATGCGGACCGCCACGCCGTTCGCGACTTGATCGAGGATCACCGAAGAGAGGCTGTCCGCCACCTCGGGCGCGATCTCAACGCCGCGATTGATCGGGCCTGGGTGCATCACGATGGCGCCGGGGTCTGCGAGCTTCACGCGCTCCACAGTCAGGCCGTAGAGGCGGGAATATTCGCGAATCGTCGGGAACAGGGCCCGCCCCTGCCGTTCCAGTTGGAGCCGTAGCATCATGATGGCCTGCACGCCGCGCAGGGCTTCATCCAGATCGTGGAAGACCTTGACCCCCAGCCGTTCGATGCCCAGGGGCATCATCGTGGCAGGCCCCGCGAGCCGCACCTCAGCGCCGAGCTTCGTCAAGGCATAGATGTTCGAGCGGGCCACGCGGCTATGCGCCACATCCCCCACGATGGCGACGCGCAACCCCTGAAACTGCAGGCCCCGCTCGCGCAGCGTGTAGAGATCGAGCAGCGCCTGAGTCGGATGTTCGTGCCACCCGTCCCCCGCGTTGATGACCGAGGACTTCACACCCCGCGCCAACGTTTCCGCCGCGCCGGCTGTCGGATGGCGGAGCACGATAATGTCGGCTTGCATGGCTTCGATGTTGCGGGCCGTATCGAGCAGCGTCTCGCCCTTGACGATGCTGCTCGACGAGGGAGAGAAGTTGATCACGTCTGCGCTGAGCCGTTTCGCCGCCAGTTCGAAGGAGGTGCGGGTTCTGGTGCTGGGCTCGAAGAACAGGTTCACGACGGTCTTGCCTCGCAAGGCCGGGACCTTCTTGATCTCGCGGCCGGTGACCTCTTTGAACGAATCCGACGTCTCGAGGATGAGCGTGATTTCATCCTCCGAAAGCGTGGCGAGGCTCAAGAGATCTTTCCGTTTGAGGCTCACGGTTTCTTTCCGCTTCATGCCTTCAGGATGACGACCCGATCGTCTTCCCCTTCCTCTTCGAGGTGAACCTGAATATTTTCCTCTCGCGAAGTGGGAATATTTTTTCCGATATAGGTGGCCTTGATCGGCAGCTGCCGGTGACCGCGATCCACAAGGACCGCCAGTTGAATCTCCGCCGGCCGTCCCAGGTCGATCAGGCCATCCATCGCCGCGCGGATCGTCCGACCGGTAAACAACACATCGTCCACAAGCACGACCTTGAGGTCGGAGATGTTGAACGGCACCATGGTCTTCTTCAGCACCGGTTGATCCTTGCGCAAGCTCAAGTCGTCCCGATAGAGGGTAATATCCAGGTCGCCGATCGGGACCTGCGTCCCCTCGATATCCAGAATCCGTCGCGCCAGCCGGTGGGCCAGGTGAACGCCTCCCGTGCGAATCCCGACCAGCGCCAGCTCTTTGGTGCCTTTGTTGCGCTCGATGATTTCGTGAGCGATCCGCGTCAACGCCCGCGCAATATCGCCGGCGTCCATCACCAGTTTTTCTTCCTGTCGTTCCGTTTTCTCACCGGTCATCATGGCCGTTTCGTTCTCATGAAAAATCGCTCATGCGCTTCACGCCTCACGTTTCACGTCTGCCGCTGGGCATAAAAAAACCTTCCCATCGGTTCCGATGAGAAGGCCCACATGAGTCGGACGGCACCGTTCGCCGTTCCACATATGATATGCCGCTCCTTGCTCACCTCACGGGATGAGCGTTAAAGGCAATGGCATCTTATCGAGTCATCGAAACCCTGTCAAGTTCGGGGGAGCTGTGAGCCTCATCGTTCCTCAGGGCACCTTTTCTTGTGGTTCACTACCAAGGTCGGTCGCGATCAGGCGAAATTGTTCGAGGGTGGCTTCGAGGTCGTCAACGATCTCTTGGGCGATGACGTCGGGATCGGGGAGGTTGTCGGAGGCTTCGAGGGATTCGTCTTTGAGCCAGAAGATGTCCAGGCTGGCTTTGTCGCGGGCGATCAGCTCGTCATAGTCGTAGGCACGCCAGCGGCCATCGGGTTTCTTGTCAGACCAGGTGGTTTTGCGGGTGTGTCTATTTGACGGGTTGTAGCATTTCACAAACTCGTCAAGATCTTCGCGCTTGAGTGGATCGGTTTTGAGCGTGAAGTGTTGGTTGGTGCGGAGGTCGTAGATCCAGAGCTTCTTGGTCCAGGGGGTCTCGCTCGCGGGTTTTTTGTCGAAGAAGAGCACATTGGCTTTTACACCCTGCGCATAGAAGAGGCCAGTCGGCAGACGCAATAGAGTGTGTACGTCGCACTCGTGCAGGAGCTTGCGGCGGACGGTTTCTCCTGCACCACCTTCGAAGAGGACGTTGTCCGGCACCACGACTGCGGCGAGGCCATTTTGCTTTAGCAGGGTTTTGACGTGCTGGACGAAGTTGAGTTGCTTGTTGGAGGTCGTCGCCCAGAAGTCGTCACGCTCAACGATGTCCCGTTCCTTGGAGACTTGGCCTTCTTCGCCGACGATGGTTGTGCTGCTCTTCTTCCCAAACGGTGGATTCGTCATCACGATGTCGAACCGATCCCCAGGATCAGCGGCCAAGGAGTCGGCCACGACGATGGGGAGGTCTTTGTCGCTCCCGATCCCGTGGAGCATCATATTCATAGCGCAGAGCCGTGCCGTGCTTTGGACCAATTCCCATCCTTTGAACGTGCCTTGCTTGAGCTGTCGCTTTTCGTCCTTGGTGAGGTTGGGATAGTGCTTTACGATGTAGTCATGTGCGGCCAGGAAAAATCCGCCGGTCCCGCAGGCCGGGTCGCAGATGGTCTCGCCGGACTGCGGGGTGATGGCCTCCACCATCGCCGCAATCAGCGGCCGTGGGGTGAAGTACTGGCCCGCGCCGGACTTGGTGTCCTGCGCGTTCTTTTCGAGCAAGCCTTCGTAGGCATCCCCTTTCACATCGGCGCTCATCGTGGACCAGTCTTCTTTGTCGATCAGATCCACAATTAGCCGCCGAAGCTTAACCGGGTCCTGAAACTTATTCTGGGCCTTCGTGAAAATCAGGCCGAGCATGCCCTTCCCCTTGCCAAGCTCTTCCAAGAGATGGCGGTAATGATCGAACAGGTCATCACCGTCCTTCTTGAGCAGGCTGGGCCAACTGTACTTGTCGGGAATCTGGCTGGGCTGGCTGTACGGCGGCTTCGTCCGTTCGTCGGCCATCTTGAGGAATAGCAAGTACGTCAACTGCTCGACATAGTCGCCATAGCTCATGCCGTCATCACGAAGGACGTTGCAGTAGTTCCAGAGTTTTTGAACGATGGCAGAAGAGGTCATACGCTGGCACTTTCTGATGCCTGATAAGCTTGCTCAGGGTGATTCGGGTGATGAGGATATCGAGGCAGCAGACGCCCCTGTCTCAGCAAGCGAGTAATATAGTGTTTCCGAAGGGCCTCTGAATCGCGCCCGAGCAATTCAGCGAGTTCGCGAAGCGTGAGCCAGCGGGCTCGACAAAGTGATGTAATGGTCTGTTCTACCATCTCTTTTGGAGCGCGACCTTTGTCCCGAACAGGCGCGGCAAGATGCCGTAAGACGCCATGCTCCGCCTCAATGGCAGTATCGTGGGGCGCCTCGGAATGTCCGGTGGCTACCCCAGAATGTCCGGAGCTGGCAGCAGAATGTCCGGAGCTTAAGTCAACATCGCTACCACCTGCAAAGAGATCGAGTGAAGCACTTGCCGGTAGGCGATATCGAGTTCCCCGCGTATGTCCGGTCTTACCCAACCATCTTTTTGCAACAAAGCGCCGTAACCGAACGCCGATATCGCGGGGGTGGTCCGGACAATAGGGCTGAATGTCCGCGTTCCCTACCTCCCCGAACCGATGTGCCAGCATCAAAATCACCAGGTCGGATTCGTCGAGGGACGCATACTCATCGCCGCGATCGCCAGAACTCATCCCGTCATCGCACCTGCTTGCCGCACCTTGATTGGCGTAGGCAGGAAGAACGTTGCAGTAGTTCCAGAGCTTTTGGAGGATGGCGGAGGGACTCATCTGGCCATGGTTCAAAAAGGAGTCATCATGTATGCATATCGGACATGAGTGAGAAGCAAAAACCCTGATTGAAGTCGTGGTTTCTACAGCAACCGAAGAAACTCCTCCACCGTGAGATCCGCCTGGCGAATGATCGCGCGGAGCGTGCCGCGGTCCAGCTCCTTGTGATCGGGAACAACCAGTTGGCCGAAGGGTTGCGCGCGCCGAAGAATCACATGGCTGCCTTCCTGTCGCCGCACCACAAAACCCGCTCGCTCGAGGGCTTTAATACATGCTCTCCCGGAGATACTCGGCAACTTACTCATACGGCCATCAAGACCGCATCGAAACGCTCTTCAGGCACAGCAAGCTTGTCCTCCTCCAGCGCTGAAATGTAGCCACGAATGGCCTCGCGGATATTGACCACCGCTTCTTCTTTGGTCTTCCCCTGGCTGAGACAACCTGGCAGGCTTGGGCACTCGGCCACCCAATAGCCATCCTCTCCACGGTAAATAATCACCTGTCTCACGATTCACCTCCCTGGCTCAATCATATTTCATCATCTACTGGAACCAACTCGTCATTGCAACCGTATCACAGACATGCCCCACATCCCCAGCTGATGACAACATCGACCAACTCAACTGCGCGACACCTGTCCCGAGCTTCGCCGAAGGGTGGTCGCCGTAGCTCATCCCGCCTGCCTGTGCGAGGCACGCAGACAGGTCGTCGCGGAGAACGTTGCAGTAGTTCCAGAGCTTTTGAACGATTTGGGAAGTGGGAGACATCCGTCTACTTCCTCATGCGAATGGGTCGTGGAGAACGAATCCGTTGCACGTCAGGAACTTGGAACTCAATGTCGATGACGCCCTCCTTTTTCATTTGCGCGAGAACAGCTCTAGCATGTTGTCTCTTTACACCGTATTCGAAACACACTTGCATGACATCAGCTTCATTTGAAAGGTGCCCACCCCGTAGCAAGTCTGCCATCTCACTTTCAAAAGCCGTGATCTTACTTGGCTGAACTTCGCTCATTGGCAACAGTAGCTGCTCGGGCCGGATATTCTCACGATCGATAGAAAAGTCGGCTTCGCCAGTGAATTCATCCTTTCGCCATGCCACCTCAAGAAATTTGTCGATCCCGCGAGGATGAGCAGAGCCAAAGATGATGCCGTAAATATTCGCCGCCTTCTTAATTGAAAATGGCGCAAGATAATACTCGCGGCCTTGGGGAAGCAGGCTCCGGTAATACTCCAGAGCTGCGCGATGGACGTGGTAGTAGTCGTTGGGGCGAACAATCTTCTGCTTGATGGCGGGATGATCGCGAAACCTGTGTAGCGTCGAAGAAGAGAGGAAGAACAGAAAGTCACATGTTGGTGAATTAACTAACTTGCGGAATACCTCAGGGGTGACCTGGGCAACACCCATCTGGTCAATGAGCACTAGCTTAGCCGCTTGCGGATCGGCCAATGTCACTGCGGATTCCCGAAATGCGTCATCAAAACGCAGAGCCTGGAGATCGTAGGTTACGTTGGGGAGCTGGAGCTCATGGTTGGCAATGTTCTCTTTAAGCTGAGCAATCTTGTCCGAATCCTCGTCATAGAAATGCGCGTGGATCCGAACTTTTCCCCACCCCTGGGTCCCCTGATACTCCTGAAGCTGCCGCAATAGCCGCAAAGGGCTCCCTGGAACATTGTCGCAGTCGGTTCCAGGTCCAGCGAAAAAGTCGAACACATGAATGGCCTCACGCAAGGGCCTTTCCGGCGATAAGAACACCGGAAACCATTCGCGAGCATATAGCTCAAATATATGAAGCTTTGTGAGCGTGCCTTCGTCGAACGGCTTATCGTGAAAGTCGTCAGGCGACATGAGCTCTACGCAAGTTCAAGTTCTTCTCGGATTGTCAGCAGTTCTGCGGCAGAAGGGACAGGCGCGATGCTGCGAGCAGGAAATTCACTGTAGGTTTTGCCATTGAGAGTTCGCCCAGTCTCACTCTTCCGGACCCCACCCCATTGCTTGAAGAAGAAAGGAACCTGAGCTCGCCTGCACAGATCACGGATCGAAAGCACCCACTCTTTGGCCATAACCCTTGCGCCCGGGCCACTTTCTCCACCAACAATGACCCAACTAATACCCTTGAGGCTGAAAGTTCCAAGGTCTTCAAGCAACGGCTCGATCGACAGGAACCGGACTTGCGCTGGAGCCTCGCGTAGGTGTTCAAGGCGCGGCAGCCCGTGTTTCCTATTTTCGACGCTGACTCCCCACCAAATGTTTTTCTGGCTTGAGGCGAATCGCAGCTTCCCGTTAAGCAAATCCAGCATCCGCTCCGAGCGTTTAGTCAACACCTGATACGTGTGCCAGTTGGCCAATCGCATGACACGGGCAACGTTGACAATATATTCATCAGGAACCTGTTCATGGAACAAGTCACTCATCGAATTGACGAAAATCATTTTAGGGGTTCGCCACCGCAACGGTTCAGCAAGCTTCTCTGGGACCAATCGCAAATCAAACCCCTGCTCAAAAGGGTGACCTGGTACACCGCGAAACCGTTCAGCAAAAGTCTCGGCGTAGCAGTTCATGCAACCTGGGCTAACCTTGGAACACCCCCGAACAGGGTTCCAGGTTGCGTCAGTCCATTCAATTTTTGAATTGTCGCTCATGGGCTTAGACCTAGTTTTACAGAAAAGTGAAAATATTTTAGCCCTTTGGCAACCAAAAGAACAGCGGGGTAGCCCCCTTTCATGCCCTCCCCATTAGGACGTGTGGTTCTGTGTTACACACCGACCTTCGATAGATTAGCTTCTTGTTTGTACTTTTGGGGGATTTGGACTCAAGGCAGTAGTTATCCGCCAAACTCTGAAGCCGGAAGAAATGCGCGTGCGGTTTGTGACGCATGTCGCCTCACGCGTGAAACTACTTCTTTCAATGTCCAGCTCCCGTTTAGCACGAGGTAGACGTGGCCATGGTCCAACAGAATGATAGGCGTTTTCCGTCCAGACGCTTGTTCAACTGCTGTCGAGGAATAACCTGACATAGAAACCATGATCCCCATCGTATTGTCTGCCTTGTCGTTCACTTTAGCCAAGAATGTATCAACATTTGGGGCACCCGCTTGTTCTCTCGTGAACTTCAGCTCGATTAAATAGGTCGTACCCTCAACCGTTACAGACCCATCAATCTGCCGTCCGCCTGAAGAATATGGACGCCGATTAGTCATCTCGAAGAAATCGACCACATCAAAAAACCAATCTTGGAACTCGTAACCAGCCTCCGCAGTACCGATCCGCCTCGAAAGTTCCTTTAATTTCTCGGCGAGGGTTTCCAGAGATTGTCGCTTCTTAATCGTCTCTTGCATTCGCTGATGAGCGACCTTTCTGGTCTCTTCCCTCGTTTTGGCATCGTCTGCGTTTTGCTTCTGCGTATTCAAATAGTGACGAAGTGCCACTATTGCCTCTCTAGCCGATTGAATCTTTGCGGGCGCATCCTCCCAGCCTTCGAGGTCGGGAAACTTCACTTGATCGGAGAGCGACGCACCCATCTGCTTAATAAGCTGAGCACCCTTGCTGTCCGATTCTAGCTTTGGGAACAATCGCCCTACAAACACACGCTTGGTTTCAGTTTCTTGCCATGTTGCAAGAAAACTTTCTGCAATCTTGTGACGCCGGAGAAAGTTTAGAAGGGCATTCTTCCTCCAAAACGATTTCAGCAGTGCATCATGGACCAGATCAATGAAATGAGAGGGTAACCGTTCAGGCATAGTTACCCATGCGCTCCATTAGATAGGAGCTTCCCATTAAACGCCTGTGAAAGAATTGACTGCCTCAGGCGGTCGGCGCGGGTGAGATTGGCTTCGACGGTGGCTTCGAGTTTAGCGACGACGGACAGGCGGCGATCGACTTCGGCGAGAATCTGCTGCTGTTCGGGAACGGGTGCTAGAGGTATCGTTATCTTAGAGAACTTTTCTGCACTGAGATGGTTGATGCCTACCCCGCCCGCAATCTTCGCGAATACACCATTTACAAAGTAACTCTGGAAGCACTTGAGCAAGTATGGCGAAAGATCCATTGTCGGGCGTAGACGAATCACCGTATTCTGAAAACAGCACAGGGGTAGCTGATCTCGCCACACGGCAGGTTTTCCAACTTGTCTTGGACTTCCAGACGCCTCGGATAGCACAAGATCCCCTTTCATCAATCGATATCTCTCCTGTTCCTGTGGCGAGAACTCCATATCGAGGAGGTCAGATAGGTCAAGCCCCGTCTCCGTGATATTGGCGGCTCGTATATACCGGACGGCGTAATCCTTGGATCGATTCTTAGGGGATCTCTGTCGTCCAAGCTGCACAACTCCGAGCTGTTCAACTACCGCCCACGTCCACCCTTTCGGAAGCAGTGGCAGGTTGCTGGCTTCAGGCCCGACAGGCTCCTTATATTTCCCTCTGCCATTCCACTTCTTGCGCCGTTCGGCGAGGATTCGTTCGAGGAGTTTGCTGGCTGGTTCGGCGTTCGGATGCTGCTTGCGCCAGTCTTCAGTCAGCCTGCCTTCGACGGCGGCTTTAAGAACAGAAGCCTTGTAGCGCTTGAGGTTGGCCTTGACGCGCTTGAGATTGGCGACGGCTTCGTCAAGGCGGGAGAATTGTTTTTCGATTTCGGCGACGAGGCGCTGTTGCTGATCGAAGGGTGGAACTGGAATTGCTGCATCTTCAAGGAAAGATGTTGGCACGCGCTTTTGGCCGACCGCACCAGTCATGTGGTGCGCTGCCTCTCGACGAAAGCTCATGTTGGAGACGAAGTGATAAACGTACCTGGGCTCGATGCCAGGACGTGGGCGCAAAACGTGAAACTCAGTGGAGCCAAACCCCACACCATTCGTCAACTTCGGCACAACCGCCATTTTCCCGTTCTCCATGCAGGGCGTGATTTTGGCGAACAGGACATCACCCTCACGAAACGGTGTATACCCCTTCTTGACCGTAGAGAAGTGTCTTGTCTGGCTCACTTCTATCCGTCCACTGCCTGCTTCGACTGCGGCCATCGGCACGAACGATACATTGAGGTCGTCTTGATAGCCGGACTTATCCAGGCGTGGATTGAGGTCCACGATTTCAGACAATGGCTTCAGCGGCCAACTAGCCGTGGTGTCGTCCAGCATAGCTACGCTGCTAACGCTCCGTTCGATTCTTCAATGAGTTTGCTCAGCGTCGCTGCCGGCGCGCCAAGGGTATTCGCAGGGAATTATTCGTTGATCGGTCGCTTCAGAAATTGCGCCACTGAGCCATAGACTGAACCAGTCACTCCCTCAAGTTCATGCTCGATATCTTCGATTTTTCCCAGCTTGCTGGTCCATCGGCCGTTAGGAAGTTGGCGGGCTGCGTGGGTTGGCTTTCCGTTACTATCCACGTACAGCGCGATTTTCTCGTAGCCTTGCTCAATATTCGCATTTCCGCATGGAGTGAATCCGATCGAACCGAACGCTTTGATGAAGGCGTCGAGGGATTCCTGCAATGGAATATTTGGCGGCCAGTAAGCGAAAGACCCGGCAACTGGCCACCACCATCTCTCAGAATCGCCAGCTGCCCAGGCAATGCAATTGTACTCAGGGGTAGAAGGGCTAGTGATCGCGTAAGAAGAACCGATAAGATGGGGAAACACGCTTTCGAGATCTTTACTCACCAAGCCAACCCTTGCTCCTTCCCCCACTTGATCCAAGCCTCGGCCATCTTCTTCAGCTTGCCTCGGTCTTCGGGTTTGACGGGGTCAGCCCCAGTGATCGCGTGCAATGCCCAAAACCAGTGATCTGGTCTGCGCTCAAGCTCACGAAGCAGGTGGGGAACAACTACGGCACCCATGCCGATAATGCGTTGATAGGCCGGATGAAGCACCATTTCAGTAACGGAGGACACAAATTGCACATCCCGACGCCACGCTTCAGCGAGCGCCAGAAATTTTTCAGCGTCTCCTTGTGGCCTTCGAGTGACCGGAAGCCAGTAGTGCTCCTCTGATTCTAGCCATTGACCCGTTACCACTCGGGAGTCTCGACTCATGCCAACAACGGAGAGATACCCCAGTGCTTGCGGAGCACGAACCGTTGCCATGCTCATTGGAACAACTCCTTTGCCTTCGATGTAATACTCTTAGAGAAGATTTCGTTCTTGAGATCGCGCAGGGATTCGAACATCTCCCACATTGAGTTATCCTGAACGTTGAAAGCGGCAATATGAAACACGTCAATATCGAAAATCAGCGGAAGCCGCTTGCTTGACTCATCAATAGGTTCCACGGTCTCGGTCACAATCGCAACCGCTTGACCTTTTGGATCCGGGATGACCAACCTCATAAAAAAACTCTCTAGTCCCTGAGGAAGATCAGGGGCTATCTCCGGGGTTGTGAGAATATATTCTTTATAGTCTTTCATCGGGATAGGGATTTCTATGCGATTGATGTAACGTAGGGCTATCCGGGAGACGCCTTCGGGGGAAGCGATCTGAACATAATGCTGCCAAAGCTCTCGGGCTTCATCCCGAAGGGATTCCCATTTGTCATAAGGCTTAAGCCTACTAAACGTAAAACCATCGAGTCGCGCCTGGACAACTTGCCTGCCGTCATTTGAAGTAAATAAATACCCGTCCGGTCCACCGGCAGCCGATTGCGACACATGCGTAACAGGAGTCGACTTGATTTCTATCTGACCGCGCCACGCCAACCGTTCTTGTCTCAGCGGATACCTTTGCTTGATGGCATCTTGGAAGGTGGCTAACGTCTTCAGGTCGGTTTGCACAGGAAGTTTTACCAGAATATCGAGAAGAGCTTCAGTAATGGGCGCATTCGGAAACTGAATTGATTCGATCATGGCTGAATTTTAGGTTCTTTCGATTGGAAAAGGAAGCCCTATCGGCATCATCAGCCTGAGCCCCTAAGCCGACCGACAGGAACTCACGCTGCCAACGCCCCGTTCAGTTCTTCAATCATCTTGTTCAGCTCGACCCCAAACAGCTGATGCACCTTCCCGAGCCCACCTTCTTGCGCAAAGGGCGCATACTCGAAGTCATCCGGCTCAACCACAAGATTTGCGGCGACATGGTCACGGATCATCTCCAGCCAATGACGCTGCTCGTCCGTGAATTTCCTTCTTTTTTCCTGCTCCCCTAACCAGACCTTAAAATTGGCGTTGACCTTTTCAGGAAATGGCACCAACTCGTTGTCCTGATGCGTGGCGAAGCGGACGAGGGAAACAAGGTCCGTCAGGATGCGCTTCCCGCTCGCCCCTTTGACTTTCGACTTCTCCAGCGCGGCGTAGGCTTGCCAGAGTTGGGATTCGTTCCAGAGGTAGGGCGGCTTTTCGATGGCGTTGGCGAGATCTTTAATGTCCTCGAACTTCAATCGCTGCTTGTAGGGTTTGCTGTAGAGGACTTGCAGGGCGGTGATCTCGTCTTTGTGCTGTGTGATGAACTGTTCGAAGGACTGCACGATGGTGCGGGCGCGCGCCAGAGCGTCGGCGCTGAAGCCTGCTTCGATGACCTGGTCCTGGCTGACGTGGTCGATGGTGAGTTCGTTCTTCTTTTTGATCTCGATCAGGAGTTCGCGCAGCTTCGGATCGTGGAGCGGGGTGACGGCGTCTTTGATGAGCTTGGTCGCTGCTGCTTGGACCTGTTCATCGGTCGGTGACTCTGTCTTGTACAATTGCCTTGCAAGTTCCAGATGCCGATCTGGATTTACCGCTTCCACAAGACCTCGACTGAGGTCTCGAAGAGTCAGGCCCCCGCCTGCCTGTCCGCCTGCCTTCGGCGCGGACGCAGACAGGCTGGCTTTGCTGATGGCCTGTTCATCTTCCTTCGTGATGCGATGCTCCATGCGGGCGAGCCGTCCGGCGATGCTAGTGAGCACATCTTCTTCTGTATTTCCAAGTGCGACGGCTTGGAGCAGTTTTTCAAAGGCGACGCTGGGCTTTTTCTCCATCGGTCTGGCGTCAGTCTTGTCTTGCTCGCAGACGCCAACGGTATCGACGATGACGAAGTGGTCTTTGGTCGTGGCGTCGGGCGTGACGGCCTTCAGATCATCCGGCTTGATGACGCGGACGCCCCGGCCCTTCATCTGCTCGAAGAAGGTGCGGGATTTCACCGCGCGCATGAAGACGACGATCTCGACCGGCTTGATGTCGGTGCCGGTGGCGATCATGTCCACCGTGACGGCGATGCGGGGATGGTAGCTGTTGCGAAAGGTCTTGATGAGGTCCTTGGGATTCACCCCGGTGGTACGATAGGTGATCTTCTGAGCGAACTCGTTGCCCTTGCCGAACTCCTCGCGGAGGAGTTCGACAAGGTTCTCTGCGTGGGCGTCGTCCTTCGCGAAAATGAGGGTCTTGGGCACCTCGGTGCGGCCGGGAAAAATCTCGGTGAAGAGCTTCTCCTTGAAGGCTTTGACGATGGTGCGGATCTGGTCTGGGGCGACCACGTCGCGGTCGAGCTGGTCGGGATCGTAGGCGAATTCGTCGTCCAGCCGCTCCCAACGTTTTGCGCGCGTTTCCCGATTCATCACCTGCACGCTATACCCGGCATCGACCGTCGAGCCCGCCTGCGTGATGGCGGTGCGGATGCGGTACACGTCGTAGTTGACGTTGACGCCGTCGGCCACGGCCTGCTCGTGTGAGTATTCCATGACCAGGTTCTGATTGAAGAAGCCAAAGGTCTGTTTGTTGGGCGTGGCGGTGAGGCCGATGAGGTGGGCATCGAAGTATTCCAGCACCTGCGCCCAGAGGTTGTAGATGGACCGGTGGCATTCGTCGGTGACGATGATGTCGAAGGTTTCAATCGGAATGGCCGGATTGTAGTCAATGGGCTCTGGTTGTTTGAAGAGCCGTTCGAGGCCGGAGACGGAGGCTTCTTCGTCCTCGTCCGACAGCTCCCTCCCCTTGAGCATGGAGTACATGCGCTGGATGGTGCTGATACAGACCCTTGCCGTGTGGTCGAGGCGGTTGCCCGCCAGCCGCTGGACGATGAACTCTTCGGTGAACTTGAAGTTGTTATACGGCGAGACGTACTGCTGGAATTCCTTGAGCGTCTGGTCGCCGAGATTGCCGCGATCGACGAGGAAGAGCACGCGGCGCGCGCCGCCGAACTTGATAAGCCGGTAGATGAAGTTGATGGCGGTGAAGGTCTTGCCGCTGCCGGTGGCCATTTGGATCAGGGCGCGAGGACGATCCTGGGCCAGCGACTTTTCGAGATTGTTGATGGCGGTAATTTGCGCGGGCCAGAGACCCGCTGTGATGAGGGGCGGCAGCTGCTTGAGCCGGCTGCGCAGCGTCGATGCCGTGCGGTACTGCGGTCCGCGATATGCTGCGGCTTGGTGTATGACCGGCTCCTCGACGATGCCGGCACCGGCAATCCAATCTGCCAGCGTGTCCGGACGATGAAAGCTGAAGACAGACCTGCTCCTCGGATCTGGATCGAGCCCATTGGTAAACCGCGATTCGACACCGGTGCTCTCATACAGGAACGGAAGTGGTCTGACATGCGCGGGCAATTGCTGAGGCAGGCCCTCACTATACTTGGCAGATTGGATTTCGACCCCGGTCAGCGTCGTGCCTTCCCTTTTGGCTTCGATCACACCGGCAGCTTTACCGTCCACGTAGAGCAGGTAATCTGCAAAGCCACACCCTGTGCGTAAGGGGAAGTTTCGGAGAACCACCCCACGGGCTGCCGAGAGATTAGCAGCCCTGAAATCCTGGACCTTCCAGCCGCACTTCTCCAACGCCTGGTCAATGTGCTCTCGCGCTTTGTCTTCGGGGGTCGGCATGGGCGCCAAGAATACCCCTTTCACCGCGCGAAATCACCCCGCCTTGAGGGACAAGAGCTGATGGCGTATGGCTGAGAGAAGCGTGAGGCCTTAGGAGTGAGGAGGGCAACAGAAGTTCTGAGTTCTGAGTTAGGAGTTCTGAGTTAGGAGTTAGGAGTTCTGAGTTTGGAGTTCTGAGTTTGGGGAGGCGTGACGCGTCGCTCGCGAACGAGGAGAGACGAGCGACGGAAGGCTTTCGCTCCGTCGGGAGGGCTCGTTCAACCGCGTGTGCCCGGTTGGCAGGCGGAGCGCCAGAGGGGGAGCTGATCGGTCCAGCCTCCTTGAGCGAGATATCCTCCGTCCGGAGGAAGAGCCTGCTCCCCGACTCCGATGGCTCGGTCTTCTTCCTCGAAGGCGTTGGCGACGTGGACGGCAGTTAAGGGGCTGAACGCCTGACCGACACTGCCGGTGGGTTCATGATGAAACGCCACGGCTTCGACGATGCTGTCGCTGAGCCCCCAGATTCCCAACAGGTAGGCCCCCACTTCCGCATGCGATGCACCCAGGACTTCTTTCTCCGCCTGCCAGTCCGGGATGCTGCGCTCCTGCATACGCGCGACCGCGTTCGTGTACTGATCGGGAAGATTTGCGGCGAGGACGAGCACGCCGATGTCATGGAGCAAGCCGGCCGTGAACGCGTCATCGATAGTGCCTTGAGAGGCGCCCTGTTGTTTCGCGATGGTCCGTGCGTAGTTGCTGGTCGTGAGCCCGTGCCGCCAGAGCGCGTCGATCGAGAAGAATGCGATAGTGGACGAATCGAATTGGGCGAAGGCCTGCATGGAAAGGACCAGCGACTTGATCGTGTCCAGCCCCAACAGGGCCACGGCCTGTTCCGCATTCGAGATCGTGGTCCGGAGGCCGAAGAAGGCGGAGTTCACGAGCTGAAGGATCTTGGTGACCATCGCCATGTCCTTCGAGACGATCTTCGCCGCCTTCTTGAGCGAGGCGTCCTGCGAGTGCATCTCGTTCATCAACTCGCGATAGAGGGACGGGACACTCGGCAAGTTCTTGATGCCGGACACCAACTTTCGGAGGGACTCGCTTCCTAGCAATTCCCGCAACGCGCAGGCCCGTCCCACCGTGCTCCGTAAGAGACCCATCTCGAAGGGTGTGGCGAGGTACTGATGCGCGACTGCCGCCGACCGTACCCCCATGCTCGTGTCGCCGGAGTAGGCGATCCGCACCATCTCCGGGTACTGTGTGGTGACTTCGCCCAGAAGTTTCATGCCGTCCATCCCGGGCATCACCATGTCGGTCACAAGGACATCGAAGGGCTCTTGCTGGAGAGTCGCTAAGGCGTCCTTCCCACTCCCGACAAAAGACATGTGCCATTCCTGATCGAGCGGCGCAAGGGTTCGGCGAAGGGTTTCCAGCACCGCCGGTGTGTCGTCGACGAACAGGACTTTTTTCATGGATGCGGTGCCTTTCGTTCAGTTGGCGGAACGTGTCAAAACCGGATCAACTTGTCCCGCTGCGATTCGGACACACTGAATCATGATGACTATCGGTCGGTGTATGCAGAACTTGAATGGCGGTGATGAGCAGTGAGGCAAGGGATCTGGGGCAGGCTAGCGCGTGATCTGGAAGAGGGTCAGTCCGGCTTTGAGCTGCGCGTTGGGGAGGATGGTCCGGTGCATCTGGAACGTGGGAAGCGTCTCGACGGCCTCTTGCCGCGCGATGCGGCAGCGCTGTGTCTGAAGGACTTGGGCGAACGTCGCCGGGCCAACGACAAAGGCGATCCCCTGGTCCGCGAGGGCGGCCACGATTTCGGTTGCCGCTTGTTGCAGGACTTCCGTGGATTGAAAGAAGGCGAATGGAATCCACACATACAGAACATCGTAGCGCTGTGCATAGACGGTCTGCCGGTGTGCGACCGCCGGCATCAGGCGCACGTGGCTGAGCCACTCCAGATGTCGCGTACCTGCAAACTGGTTCCAAAGAAGCTGGGCCTGTTTTTGAGCGAGTGCGGGCGTCTGAAACAGGATGGTGTAGGTTCTCGGCTGATCCAGGCCCACGCAGCTCGCGATGGCGCTGTCGAGTCGATCGATCAGGATGCGGGTGGACCGGCGCAGCCGATCGACAAGATCCGGTGCTTGCTCGATGAGGTCTTGCAGGTACTCGCTGACAAAGGGCTGAGAAGAGGCTTCAGAAATTTCCTGCTCATCATCCGGATACAGGAGCACGGCGGAAAACGCTTGAACGGGTTCGACCGATGGCGGGCCGCCATCGAACAGCGATCGCCAACCGACCACTGCCGGTGCCGGTGTCGGGCTGGGTCGCCGGCTCGCCACACCCCATTGCCGGCTGACCAGCACAAGCCGCTGCTGCTCGCGATCGGCCAGAATCAGCCGCTCCCCGTCCACGCACACGGTCCGCTCGCATGGTGCGGGACGGGTCGGCACGCTCTGAACGTAAGAGAGGCCGGTTCCGTCATCGGCGACGGTGGCCTTCTGTACCATCTGCCTCGTCACCGTCACACCTATCTTTTCAGCGCCGAGAAAATACCGGCGCGGCGGGTCTTGGCTCGGGAGCCACGTGACCTGATGGGAACGCGAGGGATCCATGAACAAGGGAAAGGGATCGACCCCGCCGGGCGCGTGAGGAGTAAAGAACGCGCCGAAGAGTCGATAGGCGGCCTCCGATGGATAGGTCGGGATGCCTCGATAGCGGAGGGCACGCGGCGAAGACCGGCCATGATTCTGATCGTCGTACAACCCGCGGATCAGTTCGAGCGCGGCCGAGCCGGTACCGGGCAAGAGAGATTGGAACAGTTCCACCACGGGCAGGAAGTCGATCCGTTCCCAATGCATGGCGCCCATACAGGCCATAAACCGGGACTGTGCGAAGGTGCCGTCGTCTAATACATGAAACGTGTCCTTCTTGTGGCGAATGCTTGCGATGCCGCTCGGGGCAATCGTGAGATCGTCGTCACTGTAGAAGAACCGCACTTCGTCGAGAGGGACGCGGAGCGCTTGCGCCGCCATCCGGCGCAGATCGTCCGGCCGGACCCGCTGCCAACCCGGCTTGCGAGACAGATCGAGGGTCGTGGCGTTCACGAGCCCGGCCGGCTTGATGCCGACCCACTGGCCCCAATCCAGCCGGATGCGGGCCCATTTCAGGCAGACCACCCCGGAAGCGCTCGTGGTCCATTCGCATTCGTGGAGAGGATGGCCGTCAGGATCCGTCGCAAGAATGCGCCGGTTGTCGCGATTGTAGACAATCAGATGGCCGCTGGATTGTCGGACGACTGTGCCGCCGGCACGGAAGAGGTCGTCGCGATACGGAAGATTGGAGGGAAACACCAGCGTCCCCGGTGAGGCGAGGACGGACTGCATCGAAAGCTCGCCGGGCATTTATTCTCGAACTTGCCCGCTTCCCAGCGCAATGAATTTGGTGCAGGTCAGCTCTTCGAGCCCCATCGGCCCCCGCGCATGGATACGCGAGGTGCTGATCCCGATCTCCGCGCCCAGCCCGAACTGGTATCCATCGTTCAGCCTGGTGGAGGCGTTCACGAGGACGGCGCTCGCATCCACTTCACGCAGAAACCGCATGGCCTTCCCGTAGTCTGCCGTCAGGATGGCTTCGGTATGACGGGACCCGTAGCGGGCGATGTGCTCCATCGCCTCGTCCATGCTCTTAACGACTTTCACAGCCAGGATGAGGTCGAGGAACTCGGTGCCGTAATCGTGGTCGCTCGCCGGTTTGGCTTCCGGACTGAGTTGGCAGGTTTTCGGGCAGCCCCGGACTTCCACCTTGGCGGCAATCAATTTCTGGATCAGCTTCGGGAGAAACGTGCGGGCGATCGTCTGATGCACCAGCAGCGTTTCCATCGAGTTACACGTAGCGGGGCGCTGCACTTTCGCATTGAGACAAATCTTCTCCGCCATGGCGGAGTCCGCTTCGGCATCCACGTAAATGTGGCAGACGCCCTTGTCGTGTTTGATCACCGGGATCGTCGAAAGCTCCGTCACCGTTTTCATCAGCGACTCCCCGCCCCGGGGAATGATCAGATCAATGTATTGGTCCTGGGTCAGCAGGGCCTTCACGACGTCCCGCTCGGGGCGATCCACAAACGTGATCGCGCCGGCCGGCACCCCGGCCTTTTCCGCCGACTCAGCGAGAATCGCGGCGATGGCCCGGTTGGAATGAATGGCTTCGGAGCCGCCACGCAGCACACAGGCGTTCCCCGACTTCAGGCACAACGCTGCTGAATCGGCCGTCACGTTCGGTCGGGATTCGTAGATGATACCGATGACGCCGATGGGCACGCGCACCCGGCCGACCTGTAACCCGTTCGGCCTCGTCCACATCTTGGACATAACGCCGAGCGGATCGGGCAGCGTGACGATTTCGCGAATGCCGGACGCCATGTCGCCGATGCGTTCCGGCGTGAGCCGGAGGCGGTCTGCCATCGCGTTCTTGCCGGGATCCGTCCCGAAAGACTCGATGTCCTTCTCGTTCGCCGCGAGCACTTCCTCCTGTCGCTGCTCCAACCCTTCCGCCATCGCCAGGAGAGCTTGGTTCTTGACGGCGGTCGACAACATGGCCAGACGGCCGGCGGCGGCGCGCGCCTGTGTCACGAGATCCTGCACATACTCGCCGGTCGGTTTGGCAGTGGGCGTGTGGTCAGGAAGAGAGTCGCTGGAAGCGGTATCCGGGTTTACGGTCGTGTCTGGCATCAGATTCAGTTTCCGTTGTTGGTGTGGTGACCGGGATGAACTTCGGCCGATGACTGCGCAGGAAGAATACCGTGCGGTCTCGACAGGGGTCAAGGGTTGGGTGTGGGAGCTGAAGCGGCCCCCGAGGGATTGGGGTGTTGAAAAATCCAATCGTGATAGGTTGGTCGTCCCTCGAAATGGCGAACCTCCAGTGGAAAATTCTTTTTCCTGATCGGCTTCGCCTTGCTCTTGCTGCGAACTCCCATAATCCCGCCGGTCGGCGCACGCACGTAGTCCCACTCTCCCTTATTGATCGGGTCGAAGTACACGTTGCGCAGAAACGGCTTCGGCGGTCTGGTCAACTCCGCCAGAGACTGCGGATAGACTTCTCCAGGACTCACGCGGCCCGCCTTGATGGTGGCCGAATAGAGGGCCAGCGCATTCTGAATTTCAATGCCTTTCGCGAGCAGATCGGCTTCTTGTTCCCGCTGAACGACCAGCTTCCATTGTTTCACCGCCGTCGTGAGCGCGATTCCCATGACGACGATGATAAACATGAGAAAGAGGTAGGTGACGCCTCTGGAATCTTCGACCCACCCTGCCTTTGCGCCTGGCATATTATTGCGTGACGGCTTCTTGATCGAGCGGGACGGTTTGCTCGACCCGCGATGCGGTCTCTTGGAGGGTAATGCCGTCCGGAGTGATCGTTTTCACGAGGACATGATCTTCAATGGTCTCGCCGGTGCGCACCATGTGCAGGTCTTCGTTCTTCATGAGGAGCGCCGTGGGTGTGCGTTTGTTCGGTGTGTCCCCTACTTGCAGGTAGCCCAGATAGCGGAACTGTCCCAACTCCGCCGCGGCCGCTTGCTGTGTGAGGACCTCATCTGCACCGATGCTGTTGGATGCATCGTGAGCCGAGAGGTCCCTTGCTCCGCCTTGATCCGTTTGTGGGGGAGCAAAGATGTTCCGCGGGGCCGTAAACGTGGTCTCCCGTTCGGTCCTCGACGCGGCGAGCAGTTCCAGATTGACGCGCAGGCCTTCGCGCGACGCGCCAGGCCTTGCAGCGGCGCCGGCGGCCGGCCCCGAGACGTTGGCAAGCGGGACGTGGACCTGATCGGCTGCATCCATGAGCCGCCAGCCGAGCGCGCCTGCCCACATCGCGCCGATGACCAGGAGGAGCAAGACTTGCTGCTTCGTCGTCATGCCGAGCCTATGGGGAGACCGGTTGCCCCTCGTCGCCGCGCAGGTACGTGGCGATCTTGATATTGAACGTCAAGCTCTGGTCCTGCGTGTGAGCCGTGCGGACCAGGTCCAGATCTTCGATCAGCAGCAACTCTTCCGCGCTCTCGAGATCGTAAATAAATTTGCGGAGATCCTCGTAGCGGCCACCGATCGATCCTTGCAGCACCGCTTTCGTTGTATTGGCCACGGTCGTTTTCTCGGTCGTGTAAGAGAGGGACGGCAAGGTGACCCGATCCTGTTTCGCTTCTTCCGTGACGCCCAAGGCCAACGGGGCAAAGTCTCGCTCCGACGGAAGCAAGGCGAAGACCCGTGCCAGATCTTGTCGTGCCTTCTTCGCTTCCCTGTGATGCGCGAGTCGTTGACGAGCCGCGGTCCATTCCGTTTCCATGCGTGCCCGGTTTTCCTCGACGGAGTGGCGGAGGCCGAGATGAATGACCGAGAGCAAGATCGCGAGCAGACCGGTCACCCCGATCCAGGAAATCAGGATGCCGTATGGCCGGTGCAGATAGCGGGCAACCGCGTTGGTCGTCATGGCGTCATTTCGTTTGGCGACGGTACTGCACGGTCACGTCGAACTCGACCATTCCATTTCCGGCGTCACGGTGCTGGCCCAGAACCGGGTCGCTGAAGGCCGGATGGTTCTGCACGGTGACGGTGAAGGCGGTGATATCTTCCAGGCTCACCGCGGAGCCCGTCAGATGAATGAGTGCATTGTTCGGTGCCAGACGGATGCTGTTGATCGCCATGCGAGGAGGAATCGCCCGTTCCAGTTCCGTCAGGAAGTGCGTCCAGGAGAAGCTGCGTTTTTCGATCAGCTGATTCGCCAAGGCGACTTCCCCCGGCAACCGCTGCAGCCCGGCGTCGGACAAGTCGATTCCTTGCCGGCGCGCCTCAGATAAGACGCGCTCGTCCTGGTCCTGCACGCGCTGGAGCGCCGTTTGGACTTCCTTCGTGTCGACAGACGTGGCCAGGCTCCGGCCAAGATCCCAGAGGATGGCGAGGCCAAGAACGCCGCACAGGATCACCAGACCCCGGCGAACAGGGAGCAGGTACCAGCGGTACCGGCTACTGAGATTGGTCTGGAACAGACGCTGCCCAGTTGGCCGGCCCAGCCGGACCGATCCGATGCCGCGCTGAATCACAGACCGGAAATGTACGAGTCGCATGGATTACACCAATCCCGCAACAGCCGGGAGCATGGCTCGATGCGGGGCACCGAACCGCTGCCTCCAACGGGCTGCAGACTGGTGGCTCCAGTCCCACTCCTCAACCACGAGCCCCGCCTGTTCTTCCATCACGTCGCGTAACCCCGGGCTCGATTCTTCCGTCACAAGCACCACTCGTTTGACGGCTAAGGAGGGACGCCGTTGGCGGCAGGCCTGGATCGAGGCGGTGCATTCGGCCACGGTCTTGTGCCTATCGGCGGCGTTCGTCACGGCGTGCAGTTTAGTTCTCAGAAATACGAGCGCGCCTTGCTGAAAGATCAGCACGGTGAGCCCCCCGTCCGCGACGTTGACCCAGGCGAAGTCCTCGGCAGGCAGACCGCCGTTCGCTGCCGTGCACAACCAGAGATTGAACAGACGAACGCTCACGGTGTCGACTTCGAGAGGAACAAGGTGCAGGTCGTCACAGAGCGATTCGTATTGCGCCAAAATGGCCTCCTGCACAGCGACCGCGAGGACCGAGACGGAACCGGTCTTCTCCAGAGCCTCACTCGGCAACATGTTCGACACGACTCTCATGCCCGTGAGCGGGAACAGCTGCTCTTGTCCCAACTTCCATCGGATCAAGGCCTCTCGTTCTACCCGGCGCGCAGGGAGTTGATCGAATTGGAGCAGAACGGTTCTCACCGAGAGGTCCGGCAGCAACAGGACGACGGGACGCGGGATGTCACGGACGATCAGATGCCTGCCCAGCTTCAGTTCGGGAGCCTGGCCGACGAGCGACCGCACGCACCGCTGGAGCGCCGCCGTATCCGTCAGGTTCAGCTCCACCGGTGAGGGGCGCACGAGGCCGGCCGGAAGTGACGCGGCCGAGGACCGCACGTGGGGGCGTCCTCGCCAGTCGCGGCGTACCTGCGCCCACGAGATGCCGGACGAGCCGATTGTCAAACAGTGCCGAGGCCGGCCGGCTGCCCATCCCCACATGGTCATCCTTCCTCGCTAAACGTCACGCGGTTGATTTCGCGGAGCGTGGTTTCGCCGTTCAGGGCCTTTTTCAAGGCCGACTGGCGCAGCGTGATCATGCCGTCGGTCACTGCGCGATATCGGATTTCAGAGAGCGGCCGATCGGCCAGGATCATTTCCTTGATCTCATCCGTCAGATCCAGAAACTCGGTGATACATTTCCGGCCCCGGTAGCCGGTGTGATGACACTCGGCGCATCCTCGACCTTGCACGAACGGTGTGTTCTTGTGTTGCTCGTAGTTGAGTCCGGACTCCTCGATCAGGGCTTTGTCCGGCGCCACCGGCTCGCGACAGGAGGGGCAGATGATTCGAACCAGGCGCTGGGCCAGCACGCAATTCAGCGCGGCCAGAAAGTTGTAGGACTCGATGCCCATCGAAGCGAACCGGCCGATGACATCGAAGACGTTGTTCGCGTGGACGGTGGTGAGCACGAGGTGGCCGGTGAGTGCCGATTGAATGGCGATTTGTGCGGTTTCGGGGTCCCGGATTTCGCCGACCATGATCTTGTCCGGGTCGTGGCGCAGGATCGACCGCAATCCCCGCGCGAAGCTCAGGCCTTTTTTTTCGTTCACGGGAATCTGTACGACGCCCGATAGTTGGTACTCGACAGGATCCTCGATGGTGATCAATTTGTCCTCGGCTGTATTCATCTCGCCGATGGCTGCATAGAGCGTGGTGGTCTTGCCGCTGCCGGTCGGCCCCGTGACCAACACCATCCCGTAGGGCCTCGTGATGGCCCGTCGAAAGCGTTTCAGGTCTTCCGGATTGAAGCCCAACCGTTCCAGGCGAAGGGCGGACACGCCAGCCGTGATCGATTCCCGGTCCAGAATCCGGATGACCACGGATTCGCCGAAGACGCTGGGCAGAATGGACACGCGGAAGTCGACAGTCTTCCGGTCGAGCCGCATGCGGAAGCTGCCGTCTTGCGGCACGCGGCGTTCGGCAATGTCCAGATCGGACATGACTTTCAAGCGGGACACCAGCGGCGCGTGCAGCTTAATATCCAACGGCTCCAACGCCGGGACGATGATGCCGTCGACGCGGAACTTCACGTGCGTGGCACGGTCGGCGGCTTCGATGTGGATATCGCTCGCCCGGCGCTGCATCGCGCTGAGCAGAATCGTATCGACGAGCTTGACCACAGGACTTTGGTCCTCGCCGACGTGGTCGATGGAGAGGACCTCTTCTCCACGGTCGTCCTCCTTGACCAACACCGACCGATATTCCGCTTCAAGCTCTCTGAGCGCCTGACTCGACCCCTCGCTCCGTTCGAGCGCCGCCAGGATGGCGGATCGAGAACTGACGACAAGCTGGAGCGGGCAGTTCAACAGCAATTCGAGTTCATCCAACGCGAGGAGGTTCTGCGGGTCGGGCACGGCGATGGTCAGCGATCCTTCGTGTTCCTGAATCGGTACGAACGGATACCGCTGCATCAATTTGACGGAGATGGTCCCGAAGAACTGCTGTGGGACACGGAACTCGGCCAGCGGATCATAGGGGATGTCATACTGGATCGAGAGCGCCCGGGCGAGTTGTTCCTCCGAGAGAAGGCCTTCCCCGACCAACGTCTGCCCGAGCGTGGCGGTGGCGCCGCCCAAACGAGCCATGACGTGGTCGAGCGCCGGTCGTGGAATAACGCCCTGCATGACCAAGATCTCTTCCAGAGCGGGTCGTGTCAGCTTTGACGGCATGATTCGGTCCGTCGCGACGCCACGAGATCGATCGAGTTCGTGCCTCGGCCGTTGCTTCCTGGGCACCTCGATCCTTCAAGGGGCGTCACTGGATACTCCCTGCCATTTGGAAGACGGGCAGATACATGACGATCACAATCCCTCCGACGAGAACGCCCATCACGAGCAAGAGCACCGGTTCGATCCAGGTCGTGAGCTGGGCAAGCTGGGTATCGAGGTCCCCTTCATAGAACTCTGCCACGTCACGGAGCATCGGTTCTAAGGATCCGGTCTCCTCTCCGACCGACAGCATTTCGATCGCCAATTTGGGGAGAATCTTCGGACGGTCCAGCGCCGCCGCGAGTGTGCCCCCCTCGCGAATGTCTTCCACCGCCGTCGCGAGACCTGCCGACACGTATTGGTTGGACACCGCTCCACGTGCGATCTGGAGCGCATCGACCAATGGTGTTCCTCCGGACAGGACGGTCGCCAAGGTCCGGGTCAATTGGATGGTGTAGTGTTTGACGAGCACCTGACCGAGTGCCGGAAACCGAAGCAGCAGGCGATCGACTGCGAGATGTCCCGCCGGCGTGCGCTGCCACAGGCGAAAGACGATGCTACCGACCACCAGGCCGATGACGCAGGGGATAAGCTGCGCCTGGAGCACCCGGACGATATCGATCAAGGCCTGCGTCGCGACCGGCAAGGTCTTGGCCGATTCGCTATAGACTGACACAAATGTCGGCATCACATAGGCGAGCAAGAATGCCACCACCCCTACCCCCACGATAACCAGAAAGGCGGGATAGGCCAAGGCCTTCATGACTTTCTGGCGAAGGCCGATCATCAACTTCAGGTAACTGACGTAGCGTTGGAGGACTTCGGCAAGGTTTCCGGACTGTTCTCCCGCCCGAAGGGTGGCGAGGTAGAGATCGGAGAAATACTGCGGGTGCTTGGTCAGCGCCTCTGAAGCCGACGCTCCTCCCCGGATGTCTTGCCGAACCGTCCGCAACGCTTCCTGAAACGCCGAGTGGCGAGTCCGTTCGATGAGGAGTTCCCACACACGCAGGACCGGCAAACCGGCTCTCACCAGGGCGAGCAGTTCTTGGTTGAAAACCAAAAATTCCTGGAGCGGCAGTGTACCCCTGGCTCCTCGGATGCTGCCGGAGGAAACGGTTCCGAACGAACCGCGGCGTCGCAGCTTGAAGACCAGCAGGCCCCGACCTTCGAGCTTCGCACGGATGGCGGTCTCATCCTCCCCTTCGAGTTGGCCATCGAGGACCGTCCCATCGGAGCGCGCCACTCTATAGACATACATCGCCACGGCGTTGTGTACACCCTGGGTTGATCGAGGCTCACCTGTGACGCTGCGGCTACCGGCCTGACGTGATCCCCATCGCCGTCGCTGGACGGACAGCGGAGCGCGGTGCTGGAAGCCACAGGGCTTGGCCCGGCAGGATGCGGGTATCGGCCAGCTCGTTCAAGACCCGCAACTCGCTCAGATCGACCTGGTAGCGTTGGGCAATGCTCCACAGCGTGTCGCCTGACCGAACCGAGATAGTCCGCAACTGAGACGACAGCGCTTCTGTCTGGGAGAGGCTCGCCTGCTCGGCTGAAGGCTCGACCGCGTCTGATTCCGGTGCGTTCTTCATTCGCGCAGTGTTCGCCGATACGTTGGCGGAGGAGCGTAACGGCATCGAAGCAGGTGTGGCATCGGCCTGACCCTGTTGGAGCTTGCTCGTGTCGGTCCGTTGTTTCTGAAGTTGTTTGGGCCGGCCCTGTAGTTGCCGACCGGCCCTAGCGATGCGCTCCCGCTCGTTCCGGGCCGCTGCCAGTTCGTCGCGCTGCAGCTCGACGACTTGCCGCGCTTCGACGACACGGCGCTCCGCCTCGCGGACCCGCCCTTCGAGCTGCGCCCTGGCGATTTGCGATTCTGCAAGTTCTTTTCGACGCGCCTCAAGCTCGGCACGTAATTCGGTCACGGTTCGTTGGGCGTCGCGCACCGCCGTCTTCATCGTCTCGACGGTCAATTGCAGATCGGAGACCTCCGGCTCGGCCAGTGGCTCCAGCGGGGCGCATCCAAGGAAGGTCAGCAGCGGCATGAGCACAACGAGCGAGGCTGCGACACCGAGACGTTTGACAACACGCCCACCGACGGGTCTCCGCCTGTCACGCTGTCGCTGAAGTCGATGCACCGATCTCACCATTGGTTGTAGGGAACTCCATTCGTCCCGACGAGATCCGAGCCGGAGTAGACATCAAAGATGCCGCCTTCCGACGGCTCGACGATTTCCTGCCAGCTCGTGCTCGATCCCGTAAAGGGATCCGTGGGAATCTTGCGCAGATAGCCTGCGCCGGCTAAGGCTTGCACCGTGGCCGGATACCGTCCATGGTCGGCCCGATGCTGATCCAGGATATCTCGCATGGTGAACAGGTCGTGACGAAGGGCCGTTTCCTTCGCCTTGACGACGGAGCTGTGGTAGGACGGCGCTGCGAGCGTGGCCAGGATGCCGACGATGGAGACCACGATCATCAGTTCGATCAGGGTGAAGCCATTCCGCGCGTAACGGCATGACTCACCAATTCCGGTATTTGGTTCCATCCAACGCAACGTCCTGGCTCTTGGTCGAGAGATCGTAGACATCCTCTCCGCACCAACTCGAGGTATTCGGTGGATCCTTATAACAACGCAACACCCAGTCGGGCTTGCCGGTCAGGGGGTCGCTGGGGATGGATCGCAGATATCGTTTGATCGTCGTGCCGCGAAGGGTCGCCTCTTGCCCGGTCAACTTGACTTCCAGTAGCACGCTCAGCGACTTGGGATATCCGTAGATGCCTGTCACGTCCTTGCAGATGAGTTTGTTCTTCAGGCATGCGGGACCGATCAGGATATCGCCATCGCGGTTCCACTCAACTTTGAATGTGTCGATGGCAGCTCGCACGGTGCGAAGATGCTGGCGTAATTCCAATTCATGTGCGCGTGTCGAAGAGACTCGACTCAGCGGCATCGCGATCGAAGCCAGAATCATCACAATGGTCAGAGTGACGAGAAGTTCGAGTAACGTGACACCGTCTTGCTTCACCGCACTCTCACGACCGCCGTGCCGGCCCGTGGGGGGTCGTAGAATCGCCCTGAGACCGGCTGGTCCGACAGCTCCACGCGCAGGGGAGAGACGCCGGGCGCCTTGGCGGAAAAGATGACGCGGGCCAGCTCGCCGTTCCCGCCCATCGGGCTGTCTCGGCGCTGCATTTTCAACTCGACCACGCCCGCGGTCGAACTTGGGGTGGCGGTCAGCGAGGCAGCGGGATCACCCTGTCTCAAGAGCTGCCCTTCCGTCACCTTGCGAAATTCGAGAATTTGCGGATCATAGTCCAGCCTCAGCGTTCCGTCCCGGAGACTCTGCAACTGCGCCACGGTCAACTCAATCGAGAATTCCTTGCCCGATTCCGTGGCGAAATCAGTCGGCCGGATTGAGAACCGGGGCGATTCCCTCGTCGGCCTCGCCTGCATGGCGACGGAACTCTCGTTGCCTGCCGTGTTCTCCCGCCCTGTTCGAATCGGGACGAGGGCCTCGGTCCGCAGTGGCCCAGCCGGGCCGGAAGTCTTTCGTGCCGGCGAAGAGAACATGGGCGTCGTACCATACAGAAACTCCGTGCCCGACCAAAAGGCCTGGTTCCCCAGACTCGTCGGTGTCATGCCTTGCACGATGTGGGGCGTGATCGTCAGAATGACTTCCGTCGTGACTCGTTCAGTTCTGAAGGAACTGAGCAGATTGCCGATGACAGGAAGATCTCCTATCCATGGAATGGTCTGTCGAGTTCGGCGATCTTCCTCCTGGATTAATCCCCCCAAGACGATGGTTTCGCCGTCTCTCACATTGAGCATGGTTTCTGCCGACCGGTTGCCGAACTTGAACTGAGTGATAGGCGGATTCGCCTGTAACGTGACCTGCTCACCGACACGGATGACTTCGATCTTCATCTTAAGGGCGAGTTCATTACCCAGATAGATGGAAGGCTCGACCGTGAGTTTGACCCCGGTGTCACGGAATTCGATCGACGTCACCGTCGAGGTTGTCGGGACTGCGCCTGTTGCGGCTTGACCCGGCAGGACGTTGGTTGTCGAGAGCAAGATCGGCTGTTTGTCGCCGATGTTGATCTCCGCTTTCTTGTTATTGACCACGCGCACCTTGGGAGCGGCCAGCGTTTTCGCGTCGGTGGTCTGCTTAAAGAAATCCAATTGGATGTTGGTCGGAAGCTTAAAGAGATAGCTGTTTCCTCCAAGGTCGGTGAGTTGGCCGCGCGTGAACTGCGGGGCGACGTCTCCTGCAATCGTCCCGGTGAACCCCGGAGGCACGAGGGCGCCGGCGACTTGCTTCGGATAAGACAGGCCATATTGCTGGCTCACCGTTCGATCCACTTCCAGAACTTCGACGTCGAAGAGGACTTCCGACTCCGGGCGATCGTTGGCCAGGATAATCTTCTCTGCCATCTGCAATTTTTCCGGCTGGTCCCGGATGACGATCGTATTCAATTGTTCGTTGGCATGCACGCGCTTGCTGTCCAACATGCTCTTGAGAAGCACGAGCATGTCCTTTGCCTTCGCACTAGACAGGTAAAAGGTTCGGACCATCAGGTCCTGATACTGCTCCTGTTTCTGTTTCGTGTTGGGACTGACGAGGATCATCTCGGGAGAGAGTTTTCGAGAGAACAGATTGTTGGTATTCAGGATCAAGCTGAACGCTTCCTCGAAGGGCGTGTCTTGAACGGAAATGCTGATCGGATCGTTCCGAACGTCCTTGTCGAAAATGACGTTGATGCCGCCCGCTTTCGCAAGCCCCTCCAGAATCTCTTTAAGGCCGGCATTCCGAAAGCGCAGCGTCACCGGTTGTCCCTGACGATCATCTCTCGCCTGCGCTTGCTGCTCTTCAGTGAGCTTTGCAATGCCTTCCAACGCCTGACTCAGCGTAGGGTCGAGTTCCGCAGCCCTCTCGTATGTGTGAAGGGCATCCGTCGATCGACCCAACTGCACAAGTTTGTCGGCTTCCTTGGCCTGATCATGCGCATCCTTGAGTCGGAGCACCTCTGCAAGCCCTGATTGATGCTGTGCACTGGACGGTTCGATCGCCAGGGCTCGCTTAAATTCCTCGATGGCCGACTCAAGTTGCCGATCCTTCAGCAGGGCTCGCCCCCGCTCCTCATGAGCAGCCGCCGCGCGCTCGCGGGCCAGCGTGTACTTGCTCTGGAGACCTGGATCGAACGGATCGTCCTTGAGCGCTTGTTTGTAAGCCAGTGACGCTTCTTCCCAATTACCAGCAGCAAGATGCTGGTCGCCACGTTTCGCGCCGGAGGAAACCAGCAACATGCAGCCACTCAGAAAAAGCGGCGTAAAGCAGCTGAGGAGAAATGGAACGGAGAGGAAGAACGCGCTCACACCCTGACGGCGAGATGAAAGAGCGTCCCTGTTACGATTGGTCCTCATGCAAGCATCCTGGAGAACGACCGGGAAAAATGGAAGTGTGATGCCAGAGTCTTTTCTATATCAAACTCAATATCATGACAAATTATTTCCCGTTTTCGATATACAGGGGGTCGAGGGTTCCTGCCTGTCTGTACCAGACTACAATTCTGACGAATGGAGATCGAGGCGTCCTGGCCGGAATCGCTGCTCGCTCTGTTCTTTATGGAGCAATTCGAAGGGAAGCTTGCGGGAGAGAGATGCGAACTTCCCAAATCGGATAGGGATTCCACTCACCCTGGCTCTGGAAACAGGGCCTCGAAGCCGGCGTGTTGAGCTTGTCAGTCGTCTTCACAGTCTCCAATACCGGAGGTCCTGTGGCAAAGCTGTGGGATCTAAGGCACTCTTCACGTCGACGAAAACGCCACCACGCTGTTGATGGAGCGGACTAAGCAATTGGCTGATACTCATTTGAGTATAGGCACGATGGACCACGGCCAAAATGATACCGTCAACATCCTTCACCTGTTCCCAGGGAACCGTATGAATTCCGTATTCCGCAACGGCCTCCTCAGATTCTGCCATGGGGTCATGAACCACAACCCCCACCCCGTATTCCCGGAGTTCAGTAATGATGTCCGGAACTTTGCTATTCCGCAAATCCGGAACGTTTTCCTTGAACGTAAGACCCAGAACCGCAACCTTGAGGTTTTTCATAGGACGTTCAAGTTGACTGAGCAGTTTAATAGTTTGCTCGGCCACAAACTTGCCCATCCCATTGTTGATCCTCCTGCCGGCTAGGATGACCTGCGGGTGGTAGCCGACCGACTCTGCCTTTGAGGTCAAATAATAAGGGTCCACGCCTATGCAATGTCCGCCGACAAGCCCAGGCATGAATTTCAAGAAATTCCACTTCGTCCCGGCTGCCTCCAGGATGGCCTTGGTGTCGATGTTCAGACGGTGGAAGATGAGAGCCAACTCGTTCATCAAAGCGATATTCAGGTCGCGCTGAGTATTCTCGATGACCTTGGCTGCTTCAGCGACTTTAATGCTCGGAGCACGATGGACGCCGGCCTTCACCACCATCTCGTACGTATTCGCCACGATCTCGAGTGTTTCCTCGTCCTGGGCCGATACGACTTTGACGATTCGTTCAAGTGTGTGGTCCTTGTCTCCCGGATTGATCCGCTCGGGAGAATATCCCAACTGAAAGTCAACGCCACATTTCATCCCCGATGTGCGCTCCAAGATCGGCTGGCACACCTCTTCTGTGGCTCCGGGGTAGACGGTTGATTCGTACACCACAATTGAGCCTGGAGAAAGATTGGTTCCGATCAACTCAGAGGCCTTTCTCATAGCCGTCAGGTCCGGCTGTAGCGCCTCATTGATAGGCGTCGGCACCGCGACGATGAGAAAGTCGGCCGCCTTCAAATCTGTTGCCTGATCGGTGTACATCACCTTCGCTCGTTTCAGGTCCTCTGCCGACACTTCTCCGGTTCGATCGACTCCCCTACGCAGTTCATCGATCTTTGGTTTGTTGATGTCAAAGCCGATGACCTCGGTCTGTTTCCCAAACGCCACGGCGATTGGTAGTCCGACATATCCAAGCCCGACCACCGCAACCTTTCGCTTCTGCTTCTTTTCCATCGCTGTTCTCCAATGTGATTGGTAGCAAGAGCATGGCAGAGGACCCATCATGAGTCAATGATTTGAACAGATTTCATGTGTGCGGCGAGCGTAGACCCTTTCCGATTGCGATATCAGAGATGGCAAGATGAAATCGCGAGCGGGACAAGCAAGTTGAGTTTGCGAAAGCCTTTCCCGGTTTTCTGAGACTCACACATGCGTCTGGCCTGAGGCCAGTCGGAACCCAGATGGCATCCAGCCTAACGGTAATCAGTCGAATGGAAACGCCTACATGGAAAGAAGTCAATAAAACCAAGACCTTCTACTACGCAAAAAGGGATCGCGCATTTCCCGCTCCAATAAATCAAGAGCTTCTGAAGCACTGCCGAAGAAAGGCGTATTCTGTACATTTTCATCGGGGTCATCCTTCCTCCAATTTCCAGATGGTTTCTAAGTCATTACTTTGAAAGCGTTGTTTTGGCACTCAGCTTCTGGGGGATTAACCAAACCGCAGGGGCATCGGTCTTGCTCATTCCAGTATCGAGCGTGAACCGAATCCTGATCCCCACCGGGGATTGTGCCCCCTAAGACGAAAGAGGGACACTCCGATCGTCAAAGCGATGGTCGGAATTATGTAACACGGAGGATGAAGACCATGCGCCATTCAACAGAGAGCAAGAACTCGAACGACTTGTACCGAGCAAATTGGGTACGCTGTGCATCGATGACCGCTGTATTAATTGGCTTGGCACCACTGGGGAGCTGGCCCATCTGGAACGTCACGGGCGTCTTGGCAGCGGATTCGACCATAAATACTTCAAGTACTTCCACTTCGGTCAGCCAATCAACTCTATCCAGGAAGAAAGAAGCGAGAGTGGCACCAGGGGCCGGGAAGGAACAACCGGCAGTTGGTGGTGCGCCAAACCGTGCCCACAGGTTGATCCGCCGACCCGCGACCGCCCAGGTCAAGCCTTTGTCTCCCGACGTCACACATTCTCCTCAGGACGGCCTCACGGCCTCACATGGGGGGTCAGCAGCTTCCCTCCCGACCACCAAGAGCACTGCGACCTCTCTCAAGGGTGCGAATTCCGGGGTAGCGAATTTCTCATTAGGAGGAGCGGTGTCTTCCACGACCGGCTCCGTGCAATCACCGGGTGCAACGGCGGCATCCGCTTCTATGGGTGCGCTCTCTTCTACTGCTGCGGCCAGTGGTGCAGCCGGAACGGGCGGAGGGTCAAGTGGATCGCCAGGACGCAGCATGCAACGACTCATGGACCAGATACCTGGACTGGCTCAAATCCTTTCGCCGCCCTCATCACCAAGCATCGTGCCAGACCCCGTTCCGACTCCTGGGCCATCGCCTGCGATCGGACATACTCCAACGAGCCTATCGTTCTCTGCGGTGATGAATGGCGCGAATCCATCTAGTCAGACGGTGAGCATCAGTAACACAGGTACGGGCACGCTCACATGGAGCGCAAGCGACAACGCGGCCTGGTTGACGCTCAGTCCGGCGTCGGGCACCGGCAATGGAACGGTCACCGCGAGTGTGAATCTCACGGGACTCACCGCCGGCACCTATAACGCCACTATGACCATCACGGCCTCCGGGGCAACCAATACGCCGCAGACTATCCCGGTGACTCTTGCCGTGACGGCCGCAACTCCGACTATCGGCCTCGGGGTGACGAGTCTCTCCTTCAGTGGGGTACCGGGAGGGACCAACCCCAGTTCGCAGACCGTGACGATCAGCAACCCAGGTGCGGGCGCGCTCAACTGGAGCGCGAGCGACAACGCAGCTTGGCTCACTCTCAGCCCCGCCTCAGGCTCTGGCAACGGGACCCTCACCGCGAGCGTGAACCTCACGGGACTCACGGCGGGCACCTATAACGCCACCATGACGATTACCGCCTCCGGTGCGACCAATACGCCGCAGACCATCCCTGTGACGATGACGTTGACCTCGACACCGACTCCAACCATTGGTCTCGGTACGTCGAGCCTCTCCTTCACCGGAGTGCAGGGAGGAACCAACCCAAGCTCACAGAGCGTGACGATCACCAATACCGGCGCTGGTACGCTCACTTGGAGCGCAAGCGACAATGCCTCGTGGTTGACACTCAGTCCAGCCTCAGGGACCGGTAATGGAACGGTCACCGCGAGCGTGAACCTCACGGGGCTCACGGCAGGCACCTACAACGCCACCATGACGATTACCGCTTCCGGTGCCACCAATACGCCGCAGACCATACCAGTATCGTTAACTGTTTCGGCAAATCCCACGATCGGTCTGAATCCAACGACCTTGTCGTTCACGGCGACGCAAGGAGCAGCAAATCCCGCCTCCCAGGCTGTGAGCATCACGAATACTGGGAGCGGAACACTCACATGGACGGCAACTGACAACGCAGCCTGGTTGACACTCAGTCCGGCCTCGGGATCAGGAATCGGGTCGGTCAGCGCGAGCGTAAACACAGCAGGGCTTGCCACAGGTACATACAACGCAACTGTCACAGTCACGGCTACAGGAGCAACGAACACCCCTCGGACGGTTCCAGTTACTCTGACTGTCTCTGCACCGGCAACCCAGTCTGCATCCCTCGCGTGGGCTGCGAATACTGACCCGGACCTGGCTGGCTATAAGATCTACCGCTCGACCACTTCCGGAGTCTACGGAGCCCCAATCGCGACCGTCCCCGCAGGGACGACTAGCTATGTATCCACCGGACTTCAGGTGGGAACCACGTACTACTGGGTGATTACCGCCTACGATAACGCCGGAAATGAAAGTGCCTTCTCTGCGGAAGTCAGTAAGAGCATTTTCTAGTGGGGGGAAGTCCGGCAGCATCCATAATGAGAGTGCTACAGTTGAAGATGGCTCTCAGCCAATAAGGAGCGAGTACGATGAAGAGAATGATGGCCTTTTTGAGTCTCTCAGTGGTGTGTTCTCTGCATCTGAATATCGGCATCGCCACAGACACACACGCTGCCGCCCCGCAACGGAACGGACAGCCGTACGCCGAGGCGAAATGCAACACCGATCCCAACATCATCTTTTGCGAAGACTTCGACTACCCGCAGAACTTCATCTGCGCCGGCGGGACCGGCAGCCAGGGCAACAACCAGACGTGGGTTAACCCTGGCTTGTCCAACGGCGGGCCGTTTGCTAATCAATACTGCAGTTCTGCAGACTTCCCCAACGTCGCGGCGGCTGGATTACCGACCGCGCCAGGGGTGAGTGGCGGCGTCTATCGCGCCGATATGAAAAAGGGAGCGGCCTCCGCGTCTTACGATGGGTGCATTCTGGGCGACTGCGACAGGAACACGGGCGATATGCCGCAGACGTATAAGAATGGAAGCGCGGCGACGAAGGTGCTCTATTTCCGTTTCCAGATATTCAACTCGTCGAACTGGTATTGGCCGAGCACATCCTATGGGCTCGATAACAAGGTGCTTTTCCTCTACCCCAACCGCTACGTCGGCAAGACGGACGCGAACGTCGACGCGGGCCTTTATTTCAACGCCAGCGGTCGCTGCAACGGTTCACCGCAGGCGTATCCCGATGCCCTCTCATTTCGCGTCGGGTCCAACTCTGGCTCGTTCAAATGGTTCCCGGCACACCTGAGCGGGGGGACCCATCTCGAGTACTGCCCTGCGGCTCCGCTTGGAACGATCACGCCTGGGAAGCTGGCCCGTATCGACAAGGGCCAGTGGTACACCATCGAGTTCAAGTACGCGTTGAGTGACCCTGGAGTGAAAAACGGGTCTATCACGGCATGGATCGACGGCGTGCAGGTCTATGACGCGAACGACTTGGAGACGTGCGGAAACTATGGCGCGAGTAACGGCGACTGCTACGCGATCCATGAAATCTTCTTCGAAGGATCCTGGTTCAACCCGCTCTACGGCGATGTGGCAGCTGCGCAGGCCGCAGGCGGTTTCCGGCTGATCGACAATTTCATCATCTCGAAATCCTACATCGGCGTGCCTAGCAGCAGCACGGATACGACTCCTCCTAATGTACCGGCCGGTATTCACGTAAGCAAAGCTGTCTCGGTTGAGCCGAAACCCGAAGAATCACCGGCTAGGACCCCGCAAGTCCGTCTTGATTTCGATCTCGATCCGACGAAAACCTATGTACTCTTCAAAAACGGACGACATGAGACCATCCTCCCGACCACCAGCTACATCGACCGCGCTGTAGAAGATGGGCAGGTGCTTCATTATGAGGTCCGCGAGTATACCGGCGGAGCCTGGACGGGCGTCGAGCGGATTGAAGTAAAGACGTGAAGGTTTCATTACCTGGCCCAGCATATAGCCGGGCCAGTGTGTGTCGATAGGAATCCTCAACCGCGACTTAAATTGACTCCGCATTATCAATGGGAGGACAGCATGTGAAGGTCAAAGTCGTGCTGCCTCTGCTGATGTTAGGACTATTTGCACTGGCTGCGCCGCTACCCGCATCGGCCGCAGCGCCCCAGCGCGATGAGGCATGGTGCACCTTGCAGGGGTTGTCGTGCCCTCCAGGAGGCCAACCCTACGCCGAGGCACGATGCAATACCGACCAGAACATTATCTTTTGTGAGGATTTCAACTATCGACAGAATTTCGTGTGCGCCCTGATGCCTGATAACGCGAACTACTTCCAGGTGTGGCACAATCCCGGCCTCACCACTGATGGTCGGCAGATAGATTTCCAATTCTGCTACGCGGCGGATTTTCCCGCCGCATCGGGTTTTCCGCGGACGCTCGACAACCCGACTGGTGCAGGAAATTTGTACCGCGCTCGCCCTGCATTGGACGCGGCAGCAGCGTCCTATGATGGATGTATCTTAGGTGACTGCGACCGCACCACGGGGGACACTCCTGCTGTCTACCCGAATGGCAGTGCGGCGACAAGCGATCTGCACTTCCGTCTCCAGATTTACAATGCCGGTGGAGGCATTGATGGAGATGGCGTAGGTGGAGTAGATCCGGAATGGTACTGGCCGCAGGCGATAGACAATAAGGTGTTGTTTCTTTACCCGAACCAGTACTCTGCGAAAGACAGTGCGAACGTGGATGCAGGGCTCTACTTCAATAGTGGCGGCAGATGCAATCCCGGTATTGGAGGGGTAGCATATAACGACGCGGTGTCGTTTCGAGTCGGCACGAATTCTGACAACTTTAAGTTCTATCCAGCCTATCTGAATGCGGTCACGAGTCCACAGCACACAGAATATTGTGATGGGACGGGGACTCCAAACGGAACAAAAGGAGACCGCACGGTCTCCGTCGCGAATGGCAATCCGCCCTCCGGCAATCCAGATCCCGGAACGTTGTTTCGTATGAAGACGGGCCTCTGGTATACGCTGGAGTTCCGGTACAAACTCAGTTCTCCCGGGCAGCGGGATGGAGTCATTGAGACATGGGTGAATGGCGTCAAGATCTATAACGACACCGATCTCGAGACCTGCGGCAACTTTGGCGTCAACGAGGGAAGTTGCTACGCGCTCCACGAAATCTTTTTTGAGGGCTCTTGGTACAATCCTTTCGGAGACGACTTAGTGCCCGCACAGAATCGGAACAGCTATCGCCTGATCGACAACTTCATCATCTCCAAATCGTATATCGGCGTGCCTGGTGCTGACACTTCTGTTCCTGCCGCTCCTCAGAATCTCAAAGCGATCACGGCAGCGAACCTTGAAAAGACCGATGAGGAGCGTGCGGCCATCAACATTTCGATTAATGCTGAGACTGGGAGTGAATACTATCTCTATAAGAACGGATCGTATTACACCAAGGTCATCGGAAGCTCGTACCGTGATCCCTGGGTCAAGCTCGGTGAGCCCCAGAACTATGTACTCGTTCAGTATCGCGATGGAAAACCGGTTGGTTCTGAACAATTCAGTGTCCCATCCCATCACCATGGCCGAGCTGTATTAGCTCCCACCAAGCCTTAGCCATCCGAACTGAGCCACCGCCATAGCTGAGCCACGGAAGAGGGATCGGCCATGACACAACGCACGTGGGAAGCCCCGATAAACTCCCTATCCTCCTCGAAGAGACGAAGTGCACAATGGTGATGACCCTCAGCCAATAGTACGGATTCCATTCGTGACCACGTGAGAAAAAGATAGGAGGTGGCGCAGACCTCTGGCCTGTGGCGCCCGGTCGTGCCACCTGCGAATTGGCAACTCAGTCTGTACTCAGTCTGTGCGGTCGAGGGCAGTGTAGGTTGGGTTCTCTGGAGCGAGTACCGGAGGGAGTACGACGGGGGGGGAGAGGAGGAGAGATAATCGTTTATGCGATGAGGGACTGCTTTGTAGTTCGAGCGTACCGTAACTCCCAATTCCACGCGCTCGATAGGATCGTCTGGATATCACTGACGCGGGGCTTCCATCCCAGTTGTTGCATAGCCCGCCGGGGATCTCCGACTAACACGGGTGGATCGCCCTTTCTTCGGTCGCCCACCACCACCGGCACAGGACGTCCCGTCACCGTTTCCGCGACGTTCACGATGTCCCGAACTGACGTTCCAGTACCGGTTCCAAGGTTATAGGTCACGGACCGGCGATCGTTGAGGATTTTCTCCATAGCCAAGATGTGGGCATCTGCCAAATCGGATACGTGAATATAATCCCTGACACACGTTCCGTCCGGCGTCTCATAGTCGGTTCCCAAAATCGTGACCGGGCCCGCCTGCCCAAGCCCGGCACGGAGGACGAGAGGAATAAGGTGGGTTTCAGGGTCGTGCCATTCCCCGATTCGCCCGGCGAGATCGGCACCAGCCGCGTTGAAATATCGCAAGATGGCATGGTGAAATCCGTAGGCCGTCACATAGTCCTTTAATATCCGTTCAACCATCGCCTTGCCGGCCCCATACGGGTTGATGGGATGTTGAGGATGATCTTCTGGAATTGGAATCACGGAGGGGACCCCGTAGGTTGCGCAGGTCGAAGAAAATACGATTGCACGGGTGGCATGCCGTCTCATCACCTCCAACAATGCCAAGGTATTGGCGACATTGTTCATGTAGTACTTGCCCGGGTCTGTGACGGATTCGCCGACGTAGGCGTAGGCGGCAAAATGCATCACCGCATCAAATTGAAAGCGTGAAAACAGATGATCCACCAGATGGGAGTCGGCCATATCTCCCACGACCAATTCCCCGCATACGACAGACTCCCGGTGGCCATAGACGAGGTTGTCTAAGACCACGGTGTTGTAGCCGCGCTCTGCGAGGGCAATGTTGACGTGAGAGCCGATATACCCCGCACCGCCTAGCACAAGGATACAGGGTCGTTTATGTTTCACTTGTTCATCGCCCTTCAACATGTGGCTGCTCTCCATTAAAGGGACTGTATGGTGCTGGGGTATGAGAGGCCGTCAGGACTTGGCGAGGTGACGCTTACGTGACACGACTCACTGTTCGCTTCAGATCGACCTGGTCGCTCTTACCGGAAGTGACGGCCGACGCCGCGCCAAAGATGCTCAGATACCGGGTTGCAATCACTTCCCAAGTAAAGTTTTTCAACGCCTGCTCACGCCCTCGTTGTGCGAATCTCCCGCGAAGCTCCCGATCTTTAAACAGTATCACCATGGCATCTGCTAACGATTGTGGATCTTCGGGCTCTACCAACAAGCCGGTTGATCCATCTTGGACAATTTCCGGAACACCATCCACCTTGGTTGCGACGACTGCCTTGTTGTTGGCCATTGCTTCAACAATAACCAATGGCAACCCTTCCGCCCGAGAGGCCAGGACAAAGAACGAACATCCCCTATAGAACTCCAACGTCCTCTCGTGTGGCTGGTTGCCGACAAAGTATACTCTGCCAGAGACTCCCAGCTTTTCAGCGAGTGCCGAGAGGTTCGCTTGCTCGGGCCCCTCTCCGACAATGACTAGATTGAGGAGGCTCCCACGTTCTTGGGCCACCTTCAGCGCTTGAATAAGAAGGTCCATGCCTTTTCGGTGAATAATATGACCTACTGTCAGGATATAGTCGCGAGGCACGCCTCTCATCGATACAGCCGGTTTTCCGTTGACGCTCATGCCAATGGGAGCACCATTGGGCACCACACGGGTATGCAACGACAGTCCGGGAAACATACTCAAGGCTTTGTCCAATAGACTTTGTGAGACTCCGATCACACAGTCTGCACTCTTCAATAACCACCTGACGAACAACCGGTGATCCCAGCCGACGATTGGGAGGTCATGAACATCATTCCCTTGCAAGGTCACCACCAATTTCCACCGACAGAACTTTCGCAGGACAGCGAAATAGAACATCCATGGCCACGGGTACTGGATGTTGACGGCATGAATCTGTTTTTGTGCCGTGAACCGGTATATCTCAAGAAGCGTAAAGGGGAAAAACAAGCAAAAGGTGACGAGTCCGCGCAGGAGAGACTCCCTGATAAACGGGACACGGAAATAGCCGCCGTATACTGAAACGCCATTCATCGTCCCTACAGATTGCACTCGGTTTGTTTCGCCCGGAACCAATAGAGTGACCTGATGTCCTTTCTCGATGAATTCCTGACACAGCATCTTCACCGCTGTCACGACCCCTCCAGTTGAGGAGAGGGCAAATGGATTCACCAGCAAGATATTCATGATCCGGAAACCTCTCCTGATTCAGCGATGCACAGTGTGTCGGGCTAGGCAGCTGCCTTAAACCGCTGGCGCCACAACTCGAACACAAACAGACTCCATACTTTCTTTGCGCGTGGATCCCAGCTCTCGTTCCCCTGCTTCTCCGCCGGCAAAAGAGCTGCCGTCAACAACTGTTCGACCTCAGCAGGACGAAAGACTCCACATTCGCGGGCGGACCGAGAGAGCAGGACATCATGAAGCATATCGCGCATCTCGGTCTTGAACCACGTCGCATAGGGAACCGGAAATCCCAGCTTTTCACGCTCTATGATTTCGCGCGGAATGCTGTCGGCGAACGCTTGTTTGAGCGCGTATTTGACCGAATACCTGTTTCCGATTTTCCGAATTTTGAGACTCGTCGGCATGCGCGCGATAAACTCGGCCAACTTGTGATCCAAGAACGGCACCCGCAACTCTATTGAGTGTGCCATCGTCATCTTGTCGGCTTTTGTCAGTAAGTCCTCGGGAAGCCATTGCGTCATCGACACATACAGCATTTGATCAAGAAACTCGAACCGCTCTGCTTCGCGATAGGCGGCCCGAACCTTGTCGACGGAATCCGGCAACGCCGAGGCCGCGTTCCAACCAGCTCGATAGAGACTGCGTTTTTCCTCCTCAGTCAGCACATTGTCTTGAAATTCCGGCCTCAGGGCTCCGTAGGAGGACAGCGGGTGCCTACTCATTGCCAAGTAGCCGGCCAGTTTGTCCGATCGGAGCCAGCGTGTATTCAGCCCGTCGAGCATCGTGTCACGGACGAACGCCGGGAGTTTCTTGAAATGCTTCAGGCGTTCATATCCCTTGAACTGAGACCAGAAGGCGTAGCCTCCCAGCAATTCGTCACTTCCTTCCCCGGACAGAACCACCTTCACATGGCGGCTGGCCAACTGGGCAACATAGTACAGAGGAATCGACGCTGGATCGGCGACCGGTTCATCCATGTGCCAAATGAATGCCGGAAGCGCATCGATGAACTCTTTCACGGAGATACAGATTTCGTGATGATCCGTTCCCAGGTGCTGAGCAACCTTGCGGGCAAACGGCCGTTCGTCGTACAAACCTCCCTCCGAAAATGCGACGGAGAATGTCTTGATGGGCTGGCTCAATCCTGCTTGCATCACGGCGGCCATGATCGACGAGTCCAGACCACCGCTCAGCAGCACACCCACCGGCACATCGCTCACTAAATGGCTCCCGACGGCTTCGGTTAGACGGCGCCTCAACGAGACAATCCACTCGTCATCGGTCATGACCTCTGTCTTCCTGTAATCGGCGGTCCAGTACCGCTCGATGGTCACGCCCTTTTCTGAAAATAAGAGGCTGTGAGCGGGAGCCAGCTTCTCAACCCCGTCGAACATGGTATGCGGTGCAATCGTGTATCGAAACGTCAGGTAATCGTGCAGCGCCTGTCGATCGATACGCGGGGGCGTCTTATCCAGTGCCAACAGTGCCTTTATCTCCGACGCAAACACGATGGTGCCGTCTTTGATCCGATAATACAGCGGCTTGATCCCCAGCCGATCGCGGGCGATGAAGAGCGTCCTCTCGCGTGCGTCCCATATGGCAAAGGCAAACATCCCGTCGAGATACGACAAGCATTTAGGCCCGTACTCCAGATACATATGCAGAAGCACTTCCGTGTCGCTGTTCGTGCGCAGTGCGTGCCCATGGGCCAGAAGATTCGACCGAAGGTCGCGGTAGTTATAGATCTCCCCATTGAAGACCAGGACCACCTGTCCTGTGGGATCGCTCATCGGCTGGTTTGCTGCGTCTGTCAGGTCGATGATGCTCAGACGCTGATGCCCCAACCCAATGCCCTGCCCACAATACACGTTGGATGCGTCGGGGCCACGATGGCGAATGAGGGAACAGGCAACTTCCAATTTTGCCTTGTCGATCCCGGCTCGAAGGCTATGGATACCAACAATTCCACACATGGCTACTGTCCAATCAACTCACAAGGGGTTCTGTCGTCATCACAGGTCCACCGCGTGCATCAGGATTTACATGCCGACAACCCAGCCTGTTGCATCCACCCGGTAATGCAACGCCATACTGTATCGCGTTCGTCGCGCGTCAAACCCAGCCACGGTACACACAACGCCATGCACGCGACGGCGATCCCCACGCACACAAAATACACCAAGAGGTTCGGGGGGGTGTAGGACGCAAAGAGCGTTACCAGCACAACGGCGAACGGCACCAACGCGATCCCAGCAGGGACGATGGCCTGCATAAAGAAGCGTGCGAGGGGAATGTTGAGTATCCGCAAGGCGTGGACCTGAAAGACCACGTTCATCACCACCGAGGAAATCAGTGCACCCCAAGCCACGCCCACCATGCCCATAGACCTGACAAGATAGAGGCT